>JBHHZE010000039.1:0-32371 GCA_046757925.1 Gemmatimonadales bacterium | reverse complement strand
CGCGTTCGTCGGCTATTCCGACAACCGCGTGGGCAGCGCCAACATCCGGATCAGGCAAACTAACCGGACGTTCTTCGTGCGGTATCTCGCCTCGCCGAATCTGAAAATGGATCCAGACGTCCAAGCGCTTCACGATCGCGTAGACGCCATCAATCGGATCAAGGCTGAAGCTGAGTACATCGCGATAGTACTCGGCCGCCTGACGTACGTGCTTGACGCCGAGAACCGGCGACACTACACAAGGCCATCCTCGAGGTCCACGATTTCGCCGGCGTGTTCAAACCCACACTTCTCCAGGACACGTGTCGAGGGGTTGGGGGTAGGAAGGGTGTGCGCCCGAACGAGACGTACTCAACCGTTTCCGAACGCGAACGCGACGCCTGCCTCGGCTGCTTCCGTGGCATACCCCCGTCATTGCCATTTCGCTCCACGTGCGGCCACGCCGACGGACCAGCTAGTATGACTCGACGCCCGTAACGGGTTCGCATCCTACGAGAAGTCGCGTAGCGAGTATGCTGTCAAGACTGGCTCTTCGGGTTACTGCAACAATCCTAACAACTTCAAGAGTACGGTCCACCGGGACACCTGGTAAGATCCTCCGTGGGCGGGAGATTGGCCACGCCGCGCAGCGGGTTACTAAGCGTGCAGACCATAATGACTCTGCACCGCATTTGAAATGAAGTCGGAACACCGCCGCTGGAAAAGGAACCGAACAACGGGAAGCACGAAAACCCGTGTTGTCTAGCTGCGGTCGCTTGACAGCGGAGGCCTTATAGGTGTAGGCCGCAGACCGCTGCAGGGAGCGTAGGCGCGCTTCATTGACCGGCGGGTGGTTGCCACAATTCGACCTTGTTTCCCTCCGGATCAATGACCCAGGCAAACTTGCCGTAGTCTGATTCATCGATCTTGTCGAGGACGTTGCAGCCCTCCGCCTTCAGCGCAGCGACTAAAGCGTGAAGGTCGTCAACGCGGTAGTTGACCATGAACGACGCTTTGCCGGGAGCAAACTGGTCATCTTCCTCCGAAGTAACGGACCAGACGGTCGTTCCGCCTGTGGGGTTGCCATCTGAGTCTGCCCAGGTGAACGCGGTACCACCCCACTCCTGGACATCGATGCCGAGATGACGCTTGTACCAAGCCTGAAGCGCAGGAGCATCCTTCGCCTTGAAAAAGATGCCGCCGATACCAGTGACTCGCTTCATGTGGGCCTCCGATGTGCGATGGGTGGGAGTGTAGCCGGTAGCGTTCCTTCTGCGGCCTAACGGCTAGCGCTCCAGCTGCGGGCGACATGCTAGCTCGCCCCACCAAGAGGAACGCGATAGTGAAAAGCGCCTAGACGGCAACGGGCCCCCAGCGAGGCGGTTGTAAACGCCGGAGAGCGCAGCCAACACCGACACGACGGCGGCGACGCCGTTTAGGACGGTCAAGCCTAGAACCATTGCGTTACGGGATTCTGAGGCTTCGGCCTTACGACCTACCCACGCCATCACCGCAAGTCCACTAACGAGGGCTCCGATCAAACGAACGAGTAGCGTTGCCTGCGGGTCCGGAGTCGCGCCATAGAGAGCGATCCAAAACGCTGGCACCAGAAGCAACCCCAAGCAAAAGATCACTGCGACGGCGGCGTAGATCGATAGCAGCGTGCTGAGCTTCATGAGCGTCCCCCTTGTGGTGTGAAGTCGTGTTCGGGCGAAACATGAGCGATGCCCTGGTTCTCGACGACCACGCGTCTGTTCCCGCCCTGCTCCTCAATCACGAGCGCCTGCTCGAAATCGTTGTCCAGACGCTGCGTAGCGGGTTAGCGAGCGAATTATCCCATCTCGTCCGCCGGGCTGGTTACGCCGAGTCCCCGGCCGGTTCAACACGTGTGTGCAGATCATTGTCGTCCGCACGTCAACGATGGCCGAGTCACTCCTGAACCGTCCTTATGTCATGACCCGACATCAAGAGATGTGTTGCAAACGAATGCCGCAGCGTGTGAGGCGTTGCATGCTTCGTGATGCCGGAACGGGCCACCACCCCTCGGAACGGACGCTGCACCAACGCCACTGCGCCCACAGCCGCGTCGATGTCACCCGACGCCCCCCTGTCCAGCAAGGCGACGGTCGGCTCCTTGTGCCGCTGCGGCGGACTCTCGCCTCCCCCCTTGACGGTATACCAGCGCCGCAATCCCATACGCACCCGCGGCCGCGACGAACAGCGCCGGCGATCCCAGCTCGAGGGCGATCAGCGCCGACAGCGGCGCCGCCACAACCGACGCAAAGCCGTTCGCAGCCCACGCCCACGAAACCAGAGCCGGATCGTCACCGGTCAAGCGCCGCAGACCCAGGGGGAATTGCCAGCCCATCAGGAACGACGCCGGAGCGAGCACGAGCAGCGCCGCGGCCGCTCGCAGCGCCAAGTGCGCGGGCTGGAGTACGTGCACCAGCGACAGCAGAAACCCCGCGCCGAGCAGCAGCAAACACACCAACGCGACTCCCGAGAGCCAACCCGCATCGAGTCGGATCCGGTCCGACCAGATACTGCCGGCACCGGCACAGACGAGAAACGCGGTGAGCACGGCCGCTACCGCGTACACCGGATGGCCCAACAGAAGACTCAACTGCTGTATGGCGGCGATCTCAGCGGCCATGAACGCCAGGCCGATGGCTGCGAAGTACACTGTGACCCGTGGCAAGCGCCCAGACCGCACACGGCGGCGGCGCGCGATCACGGGTAACAGCATGAGGAGACCGGCGAGAACCACCGCCTGAATCAGCGTCGCCACGAGCGCGATGTATCCCCATTCGGCAAACGGCAACCAACTTCCCCGGGTCTCCTTCAAGAACTCCGGCAGCGAACCAGCGCGAAGGAAATGGTGCGGATAGGGGCGCGCGTCGCTCACGGGTGCCACCTCGAAGGGATACGCGGCCGCAAAACGTTCGGCGGCCTCCCTCCCCACCGCAGCAGCGGCGGCCGCCCGGTAGAACGTGGGATCGTCCAGCAAGTTGAACTCGGCCGCCGGTTCCTGGATTCCGGGATACCAGTCCAGATCTACACCACGCGCCCCGGCCCAGACCCGCGCGGCGTCCACATCTGGGATGCCGAACCCCGAGGGCTTGATCAGTATCGTGACCGTTCCCCAACTTCGAGCAACCAACATCCCGCGGGACACCGCGCCGGGCTCAAGGCGTCTCAGAGCCTCCGCGGCAGTCAAGATCACCCTCACGTTGTCCCGCGGCGGCACGTTCACCCACCGTGTGACCGCGAACACGCCTCCTTCACTCAAGAGCTCGATGTATCCCACGTAGGCGTCGACGGTGTGGAGATAATCTTCGTTCAAGGAGTAGACGCCTGCGCTGCCTCCACCCAGCACTCCACCGGGCGCAATAGCCACCAGGTCGAACCGTTTCCCGCTGCGCGCGATGTACTCGCGCGCGTACTCCGTTACCCACCGGACATTGCCGTCATCGTCCGGCGAGTTGGGCAGACGCCCGAACCGGTTGTGGAATGCGACGATCCCCGGATGAAGTTCGAGCGCCGTGACGCTCCGCGCTCCGTGCACCAACGCGTTCTCGATCTCCAACCCGGCTCCCGCTCCGATTATCAGCACCGCCGTCCTATTCCCCAACACATAGGCCAGAGCGGACGGAAGCCAGTCGAGCAGTTCTGCTGCGCCGGCATCGTCTTCCCATCGCGTGGCGGCGCCGACGGTCTGTCCATCGAGAAACAGCGCGATCTGGCGGGGGAATCGACCGTGGAACCCCAACGAGAGCCCGGGGGCGTGCCGGAACGCATGCGCATCGACCGCAACGGCCCAGCCCAGCGGGCTAGCCTCTTCAGCCACGCGCGTAGCCCCGGGATACGCCTCCACTTGGGGCAATCCCTTATAGGGTGTTACATCCAGCCTCCATGGTGGGCTCGCCAACGCGGCCACGGTGATCGCTGGCACCGCAAGCGCAACGCCGACGGCATGCAACCGCCGCCGATCATGGATCATGAGCCAGGCAACCGCGGTACCCAACGATGCGACGACCGCAGGTATGCCAACGGCCGTGACCGGAGAGAACCACCACAGACTTCCAATGGCGACGACTGCGCCCGCCGCGGAGCCCAGGAAACTCGCGCCGTAGATCCGTCCGGCGCGCTCGCGTTCTACCGTAAGCGCAACGAGAACCGCGAACGCCGCAACGCCGAACGGCAGGGCGAGCACCAGGTAGATGCCGGCCAACCTGATCCACTGTGAGAAATCCCACATCAGCCGGCCCGAGTCCAGCGAAATCAGGTGCGCCAGCGCCGGACTTGCGACCAGGAACAAGGGTGCCAGCAGGCTGGACCGGGCGAACCACCGGAGGGCGCGTTCGGGATCGAGCCGTCCGAGCAGCGTCATCAACGTGCCGCTCGTGCCGAAGCCGAGCATCGCGATGCCGATGGCCATGTACGCGAAGTGGTGGAAATGCTCGATGGCGAAGATTCGGACCAGGAGGACCTCGTAGCTCAACGTACCCGCCGAGAGGAGGGCGACCGTCACCGGGAAGCTCCGGGCCGCGCCCCACCACGCACCGCCCCCGGCGGGAGGGTGGGGCAGGGCTAGGGCGGTACTGTCGGAAATCACCGAGTTATCGCAGGCCGCTCAGCAGGGGGACGAAACGAACGGGCAGGAGATTGCGGGTACGGATCTTCCCGGTCTCGTCTTTTTCCACCAAGATGAGGTTTTGGATCCCGTAGACGCTTCCCACGGGTATGATCATGCGTCCCCCGGGTTTCAGTTGCTCCACCAGGGCGGGCGGGATGAATCCGGCGGCGGCGGTGACGATGACGGCATCGAATGGTGCTTCTCCCTCCCAGCCGAAGTGGCCGTCGGCATGGCGGGAGGTCACTCCGTAGAACCCGAGCCGCCGCAGGCGATCTTGAGCGCTGGTTGCCAGAGCCTCGAAGATCTCGACCGTGTACACCTCGCAACCGATGTACCCGAGCACGGCGGCCTGATAGCCCGATCCGGTACCCACCTCCAGGATCTTCATTCCGGGCTTCGGGCGCATCATCTCGGTCATGTAGGCTACGATGTAGGGTTGGGATATCGTTTGGCCCAGTCCGATAGGAAGCGGGTGGTCACCGTAGGCCCGGCCCCGGTATCGGGGGGGTACGAACTCGTGCCGCGGCACGCTGCGCATGGCGTCGAGGGTCGCAGAATCGGCGACGCCGTAGGCGACGATGGTTCGCACCATCTCGCGCCGCCGCTCGCGGAATCGATCCTCGACGTCCTGGCCGGTCAGAGGCTTCGCTAGCATACCCAGCCCCGCCAGGACGATGGGCCCAAGAAGAATTCGCCGCATGATTTGCAGCCTCCTAGCACTCAAGCTAGAAATATGACCGCTGGTGCACCGGGGCGCTTCGGGTTTCCACACAGCGTCTTCCCAAGTTCTAGCTCCGCCGGTTCGTGCGCCGTCGGTGGGGCTGCTTCGGGATGGAAAAGCTTGAAGCGAAAGCGCTAGTGTGTCACTGGCGAAGCGGTCTACCGCTTACAAACCACATCGTAGTGTCGGTCCGCGACGAGGACTCACGCTGCTGTTACAATATCTGTAAGTGACCTCAAACTAAGGACTTATATATCACCAGATAAGGTGATACCTAACGTGTCCCTCAAAGTCAGGGAGTACCTAGGGGGCAGTCGTAGAGGGTTCGGCACAACGTCACTTCATGTCAGCAGCTTCGGGGCCCCCGTGCATCTCCATTTTCATGCGATCGAAATTCCAGGCCAGTGCGTGCAGTATCGCCACCGCGATTGCGCACATTATGGCGAGCACCGCTGTCACCCCGGCGCCGAACCAAAGCACCTTCTCCATGGTGAGGTCCCCCAGCATCGGTACGAAGAACACAAACGCCAGTATCATCAGTGCCAGGCTGTAGCGCTGCATGCGATGCGCCATGAGCGCCGGCGGGATGACATGCTTTCTCTCGATAAACACGCCGGGTGTGGTCTCTATCGTGGGTCGCTTCATTCTTCCGTGCCCCGAGTTTGAGTCCCTACACAGTTCAAAAATCAGTGGTGGAGGTCAAGTCCCTATCTGCTGAAGGGAGACCCGCGGGCGGGGGCAGGGTGGCAGCAATGATTCTGCCTGTGCCACGTCAGGAGGAACGGTGGCAACGCAGTCGAGTGGGTCACAGCAGGTGTGGCACACTCGCTTGAGAGCGCGAAATCCCATGAGTTCCACGTGGGGTGAGATGTAAGAAGGTCTGACCGGCTCTTCATGGAGTAGGTCGGTGCTCAGGTATTTCTTGTTGCTGTCCGGGAAAACAGTGACTACGACGGCATCTGTGCCGAAGTCGTTTGCGATCTCGAGCGCACCCAAGAAGTTCGCCCCCGAGGATATCCCAACACCGATTCCCAAATCCGCCGCCAGCTTCTGAGCCATGAGGATGGCGTCACCGTCCGGAACATCCAGGATCCGGTCGAGCCTGGTGAGATCGACAATGGCGGGAACGAACTCGTCGGATATCCCCTGGATGCGATGTGTGCCCTCGTGGCGTCCGGTGCTGAGCGTGGGAGAGTTGGCCGGCTCTAGCGGGTGCAGTCGCACGCCACGATACATGTCCTTCAGGAAGCGCCCCACACCCATGATCGTCCCGCCTGTTCCGACTCCCGCCACGAAGGCATCCGGAACGAGGTTGCGGAATCTCAGCTGCCACCAGATTTCGGGGCCCGTGGTACTGGCGTGCGCCTCCACGTTGTAGGGGTTGGAGAACTGCCTTGGCAAGAATACGCGATCCATAGTCGCGGCGAGTTCTTCCGCCCGATTTATGCTGCCAAGGAACCCACCCTCGCCCGCGCTTACCAGTCTCACATCGGCGCCCAGAGACCGAATGAGATTGATCCGTTCTACGCTCATCCAGTCGGGGATGAAGATGATGACGGAGTGGCCCAACGCACGACCGATAGCCGCCACCGAGATGCCGGTGTTCCCGCTGGTAGCCTCAACGATCGTATCTTCCGGCCCGAGGGTTCCCTCGGCGTATCCCTTCCGCAGTATGTGAAGAGCCATGCGGTCCTTGATGCTACCGGTCATGTTGAGGTTCTCGGCCTTGGCGTATATGACGCGCCGCTTCCCGCCGAACGCTAGATCTATCGCCAAGAGCGGTGTGTTACCCACGAGGCTCTGAAGGCTACGCGCTCGCTCCTCTAAGGTGTTAGACAGCAAGGCCGACTACGTCCTTCGGGCTCCCAGCGACTTGGCCAGGACCGGATGGATATTAAATTGCGGTCCGAGTGGGCGCCCGTAGCTCAGTTGGATAGAGCAACGGCCTTCTAAGCCGTGGGTCGCAGGTTCGAATCCTGCCGGGCGCGTCATAAGGGCATCACCTTGCCTGCTCACGATTGGCCCGCCTCGGCCGCGCGCGCGAACAGAACGTTGTTCTCCTTGTGGATGTGTTGGTGAGTGTCGCGCTCCAATGCCCTCAGTCCCTCCAGCATTGCGCGAAATGTGTTGCAGGCCCCGTCTGGTGGCGTGAAACCGCCCGTCAATTCCCGCAGTCGTGCCAGAGCCAGTGCGGCATTGTCGTGTTCCTGTTCCATGACGGCGATCGGTCCGTCGACGCTCCCGCCCTGAAACGCGGTGGGGTCGCCCAGGGAATCGAGTTGCCGAAGCATGGGAAACAGAATCTGTTCCTCCTTCTGCATGTGCGGCTCCAACTCCGCAACGAGATCTGAGTATGTCGCTGCGACCTCGGCCAACCAAGCGTACTTCGAGCCGTGTGCTGCGATCACTTTGTCGAGGAGATCGCGGACACGCGGTAGTTCGCGGCGCAGGTAGGCGTGATGAGTCGACTCGATGTGATCCGTCAACTCTGTCATGGTCATGTCGCTTGGGTTTGGGCCGTTTGAGGAATCGTGGGCTTCCAACGCCGCGAGTTCCGCCAAAACGACGGCCGGATCGATGGCTTTGGCCTGACATGCCTGCTGTAACGTGCGCTTACCACCGCAGCAGTAGTCGATGCCGTGGCGCTCGAATACGCGGGAGCGGGCAGGCCTTTCCGCCACAAGACGGCCGACTGGCGATTGGAGGTCGATGTTCTTCATTGTGGTCCTCTTGCGGAATTGTCGTCTTGTCCTGACATAAGAAACCTAGAAAGGAGCGGTGAACCGACATTGAAGGAATCGTGAAAGTTTGATTAAGAGTGCGGGCAATTGCGGAGGGCAGTCGACGTGCGATATTACCACGGTAAAGTTGTCGCTTGAAGTGCTACCGCGGCTTCAACTGTGCTCCTCGACGAACGGACGAACCGATGGCCGAGACATCTGATGTGGTGATAATCGGTGCCGGAATCATGGGATGCAGTGTAGCCTTCCACCTGGCACAGTCCGGCATGAAGGTGACCGTACTCGAGAAGAATACGATCGGCGCCGGAAGTACCGGACGCTCGTCGGCAATCATTCGAACCCACTACTCCAACGAGATAACAGCGCGCATGGCGCTCCACAGTTTGCGCGTGTTTCAAGACTTCGAAGCCACCGTGGGTGGCGAATGTGAGTTCCGCTGCACGGGTTGGGTTGCACTCGCCTCCGCGGCCGACCGCGCGGGACTGGAAGCCAACGTCCAACTGCAACAGCGAGTAGGGATCGACACTCGGCTCATTTCCAAGGAGGAGTTACGGGACCTGGTGCCGGCGATAGACTGTAGCGACATGGTTGCGGCGGCGTACGAACCGGAGAGCGGCTACGCCGATCCCCACCTCACCGTCAGCGCGTACGCCGACGCGGCTCGCCGCCACGGAGCTGACATTCGCGTGAACACCGAGGTTACGGGTATCCGGTTCCACGGCGGCAGGGTGGTTGGCGTGGACACTCCCGACGGTACGTACGCTGCGCCCCTCGTCGTCAACTGTGCCGGACCCTGGGGGGCGCGTGTGGCCGCGATGGCCGGGGTGGAGATCCCCATCAACTCCTGCCGTATACAGGTGGCTGTCTTCCACCGTCCCGTCGAGTACAGGGAACCTCACCCGGTGATAATGGATTTTATATTGGGGAGCTACTGCCGTTCGGAGATCGGCGAGCTCACGCTCGTCGGATCGATCGACCCGTCCGAGGCAGATGCGGTCGTGGACCCGGACGATTACCCCGAGCACATGGACGATGAGTTCCTCTCGGAGGTGGGCGAACTCTTTGTGCGGCGCTGTCCTCCGATGGAATTCAGCGAAACCAGGGGAGGGTACTCCGGTCTATATGCGGTTACACCCGACTGGCACCCAATAGTGGATGAAATCCCCGCCGGGAGCGGGTGCTTCGTCTGTTCGGGGTTCAGTGGGCACGGCTTCAAGCTTGCCCCTGCGGTGGGTGTCATGATCAGCGACATGCTTGGCGATGACGCCGACCCACTTTTCGATCCGACGGCGTTCCGCCTCGACCGATTCGCCACAGACGACTTGGTCAGGGGAACGTACGCATACAGCATCACGGGCTGAGGTAGGTTGCTTGCGGTCACGGCTTGCGCAGAACTCAGGCTCTAAACATCATTGTGCGGTGCAAAGACCGACCACAAAGTCGCTCCACGACAGCAGCTCCAAGCAGACCGTCCGAAAGAGCAAGAGAGCCAAACCGATCAGCGGTAGGAGCAAGGTCTCCTACTACCTGTGGTCGTGGTTCAGCTATGCCCTGACGAACTTCACCGTCCTGGTCTTCTGGGTGCTGTTCCGTGTCCTCAACCGAACCACGGTCATCGGTAGGGAAAACGTCGGTCACGATCGCAATACAATCTTGCTTTCCAACCACCAATCTATGATCGACAGTTTCCTGGTCGGGCTGCTGGTGTTCTTTCCAAAATCGCTCGTGAGACCGCATCTGATACCTTGGAACCCGGCAGCCGAGGAGAACTTCTACGGGCACCCCATCCTGGCCTGGCTGTCGACCCACTGGCGGTGCATCCGGGTAAAGGAGGGCCGGCGCGATCTCCATGCGCTTCACCGCATGGTGGAACTACTGCCGACCGGCGTTATGACTCTGTTTCCCGAGGGAACGCGGAGCCGGGATCGCACGGTGGGGCCTGGTAAGCCGGGTGCCGGATTGGTGATCCTCGGGACTCGGCCCAAGGTGGTGCCCGTGGCGATTGATGGGATGAGCGAAGTGCTGCCGATCGGCAAGAGCCTGCCACGGATCGCTAAGCGCATATACGTGATCTACGGACCTCCGGTCGATTACTCTGATTTCCTGGGCAAGAAGCGCTCGAGGGAAACGGCCCAAGCTCTGGTCGACAGGGTGATGGAGAAGATTCGAGAACAACACCAAGAAATACGCCGCTTGCGAGAGGCGCGATCGTCCTAAATGGACCGGCGGCCACTGGTCCTGTTCGGCTGGACATTGTTTACGCCCCACACGCTTGCACTGCGTGCGCAACTGGCGGTAATGGAGTCCATCGTATGTGACGAACTCGCGGGTGCGATCACGGATCCCGTTGTGCGGGAACACACCTCGGCCAGGTCGATTACCAAGCAAGTTGCGTCGGAGCGGGAAGGACGCGGCTGGGTCCGCCTCAAACTCTTCGGTCCGCCTGACGCGGCCGAGATGATCGGACGAGCCGTACAGCGGTACATCAAGACGCCATCGGCTCGAGTGGACACACCGTCCGAGACGGATCTCGTTCTGCATCCTTTGGGTCAGGACTACCGGCGCGGGCTAAGCGAAATAACCGATATCGCTCTGGATTTGCACACTGCCCCGGCTGCGCGGCGGATGCTCCACAAATGTCTGCTGGTGCGGGTAGGTTGTTCAGCGGAGGATCCGCGGTTCGAACTCCACCCGTATCTGGCCACGCATAGCTCGGCCTACGTCCGGCTCTCCGGAATCGCTCGAGACGAAGGTGGGTCTTGGGGTTGGGGGCACGAGGAATTCTGGGCGCGATTGTTCACGCCAGGTCCTGCCAGGGGCTTGCAGGCCCCGCTCTGGTCGCTGTGGAACATCGTGTTGGGGATCGACATCAGCCGCAGAGAGAGCGTGCGATCGCTCGAAGAGAAGCTCGGCCTCAATTGTCCCTAACGGCGTTATGAGGGTGCCCGTACCCTCGTCGGCGGTTCGAGATAGGCCCTCGGCTCCCGCATCTCCGTCACCGCCCGGTAGACTCTCTTCATGCACCAGAACTTTCCGCCAAGTGCCATTTTCGTAGCCCGGGTTACGAGATTGAGTGAGAGTCTCGTGGTCTTCACCGAGAGATCGTAAAGTTTGGCCACACGTTCATAAAAGCGTTCCAACGACAACGTGGTGGGCAATACGGCATGGATAACATCATAGTAGCCGTAGTCATGAGTAATCAATTCGTCCTTGCGCTGCTTGTAGAGCTCGGTGCCCGGTAGCGGCGTAAGAACGGTGAACGCCGGGTTGGGCAGCGCGTTCTCATTGATGTAGTCTTCCAGTCGGTTGAAATCGTCCTCGGCCCAGCAGGGATCGGTGATGAACGAAGTGAGCGGAGTGATACCTGCGTCTCGCAGGATCTGGATGGCACGAACGTTGGAGTCGGCACCTCCCTTGGTGCGTTTGCGAACCGACTTCAATCCTCCGTCATCGACCTTCTCCACTCCCAAGAAAACAGTGTGGAGTCCGGCTTTCTTCCAGAGCGGGAAGATGTCACGATACTTGATCACGAGGTCGCAGCGCGTTTCGCACGTGATCTTCTTCTGCAAACCCGAAGCGACGATCCGTTCGCCCAGTTCCTTGTAGGAATCGTAATGTAGAAATGCAATGTCGTCGGTGAAAAAAACCTCTTCTTCATCAATGTGTTCCAGCTCTCGCATGATGGACGCCGGCGCACGGCGGCGCGCCCGTCGTTGATAGAACACCCATACGCTGCAGAAATTGCAGTCGAAGGGGCAACCACGCGATGTCTCCACGCTGGCGGAGGGAGTGGCGTGGCCGTGGTGGTACCATTGGCGATAGCGTTGGGTGAGAGACCGATCGGCGGGAGCCAGCTCGTCGAAGTCAGTGGTGAACGGTCGCTGAACGAAGCCGTTGCGTCTGTTGCGATCGGTCATGACACCCGGGATCGAATCGAGAGATCGACCACACCGTACAGCGTCCACCATATCGGCGGTTGGATTTTCGCCTTCACCCAGAACCACGGCGTCGACCGGCGAGCCCGCGTGGAAGAAGTCGCCGGGCACGAGCGTGGCATGATGCCCGCCCACGGTAATGGAGACGTCCGGCCGCCTCTCCTTGATGTAGGATGCAACTTCGAGGGTAGGATAAACATCGGTGGTGAAGGCGCAACTGATGCCTACGAGGCAGGTTTCCGGATCGAGCGCTCGGTCGAGCGCACCCCAATCCTCGATCCTGAGGTCTATCAGCTCCGCGTCAGCGCCGCGCCGGCGTGCCGCAGCACCTACGCATTCGAGCCCCAACGGCTCGACTCGCATAATGCGAGTGAGGCCGAACCGCGTACCTTGCGGAGGCTGCACAAGAAGGATCTTCATAGCCGGCCGCTCCAGGACGGACCATCCCTTTGGGCGACGAGACACCTGAGCACTGGCGGCAGGCATCCGGCTCGTCACCATTGAACCTAATGAAAGCCGGCCGATATGAGAGCGCGCAGCTCATCCACCGACCGGCTTTACGATTGCCATCCCGCGACACCCGCGCTTGGGGACGGACTCTTACTATTTCACCCGCACTGCCCCGTAGGGGAATGTTGCGGTTTTTTCCGCACCCGGTCTAGTGGCAGCTACACCCGCTTCCACTTGTCACGCCAGCCTCCACCACAGGAAGCGGGCGGCCCTTGCCCGGAAGCTCCATCGGGCGGTTGCCGGCGTAGATCTGGTGCCGGCCCCGACTCTTGAACCAGTCCTTGGTCGAGGCAACCATGTGCATGTTTTCCACAATCTGCCGCCAGCCTACACCGGTGTTGTAGGCGCAGAAGGAAATCTCACCCTCCTGTGTGGCGTAAGGAATCACGCACATTTCGGTGCGACGGAAATCGTACGTCCACAGGTCCTGGAACCACATGCCACCAACCCACAGCAGTTTCCAGTCCGGCTGCGGGGGCTTCTTCCCTCCTGAGAGGGAACCGCCCATCTTGCGGTTGAACACCTTGCTCAATTCGTTGAGGGTGAGCCCGGGCGGCGCCTTGTCCTGATTGTAGTTACGCAGGAATGCCATTGCGGTCTGCGCCACCGACAGCTTCTTGCCCCGCGCCGTGTCACAAATGATCGCAATGTCCTTGATGAACTGCTCGACGTTGAAGAATTGGGTGAGCGGTGCCCATTCTTTGGTCTTGTAGTTGGCGGCCAGAAGCACGGACGATCCGCAGTTCGGGTGGCAGGAGCAACTCAGTCCCCCAAACTGGGAATCGGCACCGCGCAAGTGATCGGCCAGTGCAGTGAAGGAACCCATGGCGCCCAGCGGATACCAATCGCGATACATGTCGATCTTGCCGTTGTAGTAACTCTGGAATTCCTTGGCCAGATGCGAGATCGTATACCGCTGACGACGTCTATCTTCGTCGGATATCTCCTCGTCTCGTCCGGTGAACGACACCGGCTGGAACGAGACACCACCGATCTTGTCACAGTTCTGGATGACGAAATCGAGGATCGGTCCCACCTGTTCGTTGTTGACCGTGTTGACCACGGTAACCACCGGGGTCACGTCGATACCGGCTGCCGCCATGTTCTCGAGCGCCATGAGCTTGGCATCGAACAAGTTCGTAATGTGGCGATGTTGGTTGGCCTCGTTGGTGACCCCATCGAACTGGAAGTAAGCCATATCGAAGCCCGCCTCCTTAGCCTGGAAGGCGAACTCGGGCTCTATCGCGAACCTGAGACCGTTAGTCGCCGCCTGCACGGAATAGTAGCCTACCTTCTTGGCGTAGGCGCAGGCTTCCAAGAAGTGCGGTGACATGGTCGGTTCTCCGCCTGAGAACTGCACCGACATCTGCCGCCGCGGCTTGAAGGAAATGGAGGTGTCCAGAATCTCTTTGATGTCGTCCATCGTGAGCTCGTGCACGTACCCAACCTGATTGGCGTCCATGAAGCACGGGTTGCACATCATGTTGCATCGATTGGTGAGATCGACCGTGAGTACCGCGCCGCGCCCGTACCGGATCGTAGAGGTGCCGTGCCGGTGCACCAGCGCATCCTCAGCGGTCCTGAAGTCGCGTCCGGGGTAACGTGCCTCGATCAACCGGCTAAACTCCGTATCGATCGACAGAACATCCTCGAAATCGCCGTGGATGGGACACGTTTTGCGCAGCAGAATCTTGCCGTTCTCTTCGACCATGTTGGCCGGGATCTCTCCCGGGTGTCCATTCACCAGCTCGCTGAGCGCACGTTCACCACGGATAATTGCCTCTCGGGTCTCTATGACACATTTGGGGCAAAGGGAGTCGGTGGTGCGCGGCCAACCGAGTGGTGGACGGCTCCGTTCGTAACTCTTCAACAACGGACCCGGAGCCCAATCGGGCTGGACGGTGTCACTTTCCGGTAATCGAGTGTTGACCGATTGGAAGGCGTGCCATCCAAGTTCAGCGGCGTGGCGGACGGCCGTCGCAAACAGGTCACTCATGATACCTCCAGAGCATTGTGGTGTATGTGTACCGGCCGAGTTCGTATAGATCGGGCGTCTGCGGCCGGGAAGCCACCGCACCTAAGGCCTAGAGGGACAGGCCCTTAGCGGTATATTTCAATCTATAACACTATAGAGTTCCACCCTGTTCCCGGGATTGCCCTAGGCGAGTTGGTGCTAAGTTGGACCCCTCCACACCGGGAGTCAAGCCCCGCCGTCCAGCCGATTCGGGATTACTGGATCGGTCGCCCGGCGATCGGCAGACCCCCCGCTACCAGGAGCTTTTCGCAATCGGCGCTGATGGTCTCCGCCGGCTCGATCCATCTGATTTTTTTGCCCACTCTTTGCCGCAGGGCCTCTCTCATTTTTCTGCCGCGCCCATTGCCCGCAGCGGAGCTCAGATCGGTGCACAGGGACTCGATCCATTTGGCACTGGCTACAATCTTCGCCGGCTCGAGTTCGGCGATCTGCGCGCTGGTTCCCGGCTCCGGCAACGCCAAAGCAGTGTATCCGTCTCCGATTGCTGTCTGATACGATAGACGGGTGGATACCGTCACGCTCCTCGTTTCGAAAAACACGAAGTCTTCTTGTTGGGCGGGACATCTTCCCGTCCGATCTTTCACGAATCTCATCGCCTGCTCGTGAGTGAACTCTTGCTTCAGCGGGGCCTTGCCGTCTCCGGGCGAGAAATGGATACCCGCCGGATCCTGTGGCGACACCGCGTTCGCCGAGTTGTGGAACTGGCGCGCACGCTCCGGTGTGTCCAGGGTCTCGCTCAAGGTACGCATGGCGCTCAATTGGATCGCGCCGTCGGCCCGGTCCAGATTTTCTGCCGGCAAGATCACGTTCGCGATATGGCCGGCCTCCAGCAGTTTCAACAGTCGCGCGCCGCTCGTGGCGTCTGTCGCGAACGCCACCTTGCATCCGGTCTCCACGATCGCTGCGGCCAGCCCGTCGTCCGACAAGCCATCGTGCATACCAACCGGTATTGCCCTAAGAGCCTGCACGGCAAGGTCCACCTGGACCCAGAGAAGATCCATCACGCCGCTGACCGCCACGCGGTCGCCCTCCGCCACGCGGAGGCGCTCTCTCAGATAGATGCCGGTCCTGATTACCTGCCGGTCGAACCGCCAATCGGGGTCGTCTTCCCACCCATCGGGTTTCCAGCGGCGCAGCACGGCTGGTCGTGAATGCTCGCGCATCGACATGTAGAACAGCTTGGTCATCGTTTCGGGAACCGTGTGGAGGGGTCGTACCTCTCGATCGCGCGGTTCTCCGGTGGTTATGTATAAGAGCATCCCGGCTGCCTCACGGTTTGAGGGTTTCCCAAAGTGACTCGATTAGGGGGTCGTCTATCTTCCATAGGTTCATCGCATGAACCAATTCTCGGATGTATTCGATACCGTTTCCGACGAGTCCATGGGCGTCGCGAAACGCCTGCTGCATGTCCTTCTCATTCGGCCAGCGAGGCCGCTGCAGGATCTTCGAACTCGTGACCCAGGCCAGTGCCTTGGTCGATCCGTCGTCAAGGAGATCTATTCGAACGCGCTTGCGGTTGAACTCGTCATTGCCGTCGCTGTGCCTGAGCTTGCGCAGGAGGGCCCGTTGCTGTGCCCTTGAAAGCTGGTAGGCCACGCCGGTACACTCACCACCCGGCGTTAGCCCGATGGTTGGGCAGGGATGTGTCGGCGAGCCCCACCGGCGGGTGGACTCGTGATTGAAGGATCTGTGGAAGCCCGTCAGACGCGCCGGATGGCCCTCAAAATGGGCCGTGGCATTATCACCCATCAGACTACCGTACGTGAAAATCCAGGTCACAGGAGCCCTCTCCCATCTCGTGCATATTCGTCATTCCCAGACTCGCGACGCGGAGTAGCTTGATATATTGCCACGCATCCGTAGTGTACATGCATGATTTTGAGCCGCAAGGGCTAAGCAGTCGCCGCTGTGGAGCCTGATGACAGATAACAACGCACATACCCGCTCAAATGTTCTCGATGTTGTTCGCGCCGTCACAGAAGTCGCGCCACGACATCCCGAGATCACGGTTTGGTGGTACGTGCCGCGCGAGTTGGGAAACCCGAAGATCGAGCTCCTGGTGGAAGTTGCCACGGGACGCCAGCCCGACTTCACCGCGATCGCCGAGGACGTCGAAAGCCACCTCTACAATGCCGAGGTCACGGTTGCACGGCACTCCGGCGAACGCGAGATCCGTAAACTCTTCAAGGTAGCGAGCCGTGAGGCGCAGGCTCCCTCCTAGAACGCCGCCGCGGCAATTCGATTGTGGTACCGAACCGGGCTCAGCTATCTGGTGCCGGCAAGCTCCGTGAGCTGTTCCAAATACCTATCCAGAGCCCGCCGCAATTCCGCGAACCGGGTGTAGGCATCCGATCCCGGTCTCTGATCCGCTCTTCCGGTCATCGCAGCGAGGTACCGTAGCTGGCTTATGAGCATCGGTGTTTGGTAGCGACCCGGCGCCGTAACGAGTTTCCGCTCCAATGCACTCAGGCGTTCATCGCCCCCGCCGCCCAGTCGGTCACGGGCATCGGCAATCAGCGCCACGGCCCGTTTGGCCTCGGTCGTCGCGTCCCTGATCTTTAGGTTGAGGGCGAGCTGGGCTTGGACGTCCTCCTGAGTCACGCCGTCAGCCAACACGCGGGGGTCCATCAATACCACCAAGTCTCGCGTCTCACTCGAACCGTTTGCGGTAAACTTGAACTCGTATGTTCCGGGAATGACCATGGGACCGTTGCGACCCGAGCGGCGGGGGTCTTCGTCCCATGGTCCAGGATACCGCAGGTCCCACCGGAACCGATGCAGGCCCGCCTCTTTGGGTAACCTTGCTGTGCCCAGGCGCTCGATCCTCACTTCTTGCCCGGCGTCGCTCCCAGGCTCCGCGCTGCTGAACTCGCGAATGAGTCGCCCGGCGTCGTCCCGAATCTCGAGCGTGATCTCGCCCGCTGGTTCCCGCCGCAGGTAATAGTCTATGACGGCGCCTACTGGTGGATACTCGGGGTCCGTCACAGAGCGGCCCCTGAACCCGCCGCGATATCTCATGCGGTAGGCCGCCCGGGGTTGAAAGAGATGGGCATCGGAGGCAGTTACATCGTCGCGTAACTCGTGGAGCGGCGTCACGTCATCCAGGATCCAAAACGACCGGCCCATCGTCGACAGAACGAGATCCTTGCGATACACCCTGATATCGGTAACGGGGGTAACCGGCAGGTTCTGTTGGAACCGTTGCCAGTTGGCCCCGTCGTCGAACGAAACGAATATCCCGAACTCGGTGCCTGCGTAAAGCAGCCCCTCACGATCGGGGTCCTCTCTAACCACCCGAGTCGGGAAGTCTGCGGGGATGCCGTTATCTCCGGTGCTGAGCCGGGTCCACGACTTGCCATAGTTCTCCGTGCGATAGATATAGGGTGCCCAATCGTCCAGCAGGTAGCGGTAGATCGCCAGATATGCCTTGCCGGGACTGTGAGGTGACGGTTCGATATTCTGAACTCGACCGCCCTTCGGGATATCGGGTGGTGTGACATCGCTCCAGGTCTCGCCGCCGTCTCTCGTGACGTGCACCGGTCCGTCATTCGCGCCAACCCAGATCAAACCGGGTTCGACGGGCGATTCCTCCACTGCGTATATGGTTGAGTAGAACTCCTCGCCCGTAATGTCGCGCGTGAGGGGAGTACCCGAGACGACCTGCTTGTCCGGTTCAAACGCAGTTAGGTCGGGCGAGATGGTCTCCCACGTTCTTCCACCGTCCGTGGTGCGGTGGAGGTACTGGGAACCGTGGTACACTACGTTGGGATCGTGCGGTGAGACCTCGATCGGCGACACGCGCTGGAAGCGGTACTCGAGGTCGCGCGGATTGTGTCCGTACATGTTCGCTGCACCCACATAGTATTGCTGTTCCTGCCCGGTCGCCTTGTTGTATCGGCCGAACCGGCCCTTGCAATTCGAGAACACGATGTTCGGGTCACCGGGCTTGGGAACCGCGGGCCCGGTCTCACATCCGCCGATGGCCTGCCAGTATCCTGTCGCACCCGCGGCAGGGGAGTAGGGCGGCAGGCTAGGGACCATAATCGTGCTGTTGTCCTGCTGCCCCGCGTACACCCAGTAGGGGAACTGATCGTCCACGTTGACCTGGTAGAGTTCGGCAGTCGGTTGATTGAACTCGGTGGACCATGACCTGCCACCGTCCAGTGTTACCGCGGCGCCGCCGTCGTTCGACTGAATGAAGATCCGAGAGTCGTTGGGGTTGATCCACATGTCGTGGTTGTCACCGTGCGGGACGGATCGCCGCGAGAAAGTCTTGCCACCGTCCTCGGACTTGTAGAACCCCGTGGAGTTCACGTAGAGGATGTCTGCGTCGGTCGGATCGGCGTCGATGTTGGTGTAGTAGAACGGTCGGTCGAGCAGACCGGGCTGAGTGTTGACCAGACGGAAGCTCCGGCCGCGGTCGTCAGAGCGATACACGCCACCTTCCCCCTCAGGGGCCTCCATCAGAACGTACACTCTGTCGGGATCTGCGGGAGACACGGCCAGGTCGCTCTTTCCCACCAGGCCGTGGGGCAGCCCGTTGGTGAGCCTGGTCCACGAGTCACCGCCGTCGGTAGACTTGTAGATCCCACCCTCACGCGCGCCACTTATGATGGTCCACGGCTTGCGCTCGCCGCGCCACATCGATGCATAAATCACGTCCGGATTGTCGGGAGCGAACTCGAGGTCCGCAGCACCCGTGGTGTCCGATACGAACAACACCTTTTCCCAGGTCGATCCGCCGTCCTCGGTCCGGTAGACCCCGCGGTCGCGATTGGGCCCGAACGCATGTCCGATAGCGGCGACGAGCACGACGTCGGGATCTCGTGGATCGATCTCGACCGCTCCGATCTGTCCCACATCCCTGAGTCCAACGAAGGTCCAACTCTTGCCCGCGTCGCTGGACTTGTAGATGCCACGGCCGGTGATGACGTTCGAGCGAATTGCATCGGAGCCCGTCCCGGCGTAGATGACGTTGGGATCGGAGTCCGCAACGTCGATGGCACCCACGGAGCCGGTCGCAAAGTACCCGTCGGAGATGTTGACCCAGCTCCTGCCATAGTCGGTCGTCTTCCACACCCCGCCGCCTGTGCTGCCCATATAAAAGGTGGCGGGCTGGTTGGCGACTCCGGTCACGGTGGTTACCCGACCGCCACGTGAGGGTCCGATCATACGGTACTTGAGGTCGCCGAAGAGGGCGGACTCGACCTGTGCAGATACCGCGGTGGACCCGAACGAGAGCAGGGCCGAGGCGCCGGCGGCGGCTAAAACGACCTGGAAAAGACGAACCGATCGCATAGAAACTCCTGTGGTTTTTTGCTGCCGGTCAGCAAGTGTCGTAGCGGCGAACGAACTACTGGGTGGGTTTCGCACCCGTCAGGCCAATATACACCATAGTGTCATGCCCGGAGTTGGCGTCCGGTCGGAACGGAAGATCCCCAATATCTCGCCCCGTCGGGGAACCGGTGCTATACTTCCCGCGGCAACTCACCGATCAACCCAGATTGTTGGACGTAAGTCCCGGAGGAACCGTTATGCACCGCAGTACTCGCATTGCGTCAGTTTTGCTCGGCACAGTCCTCGGCCTGGCCGGACTGATCTCGTCATCTACCCTCGTTGCCCAGACGTACCCGTCCAAGCTGTACGATGCTTTGCACTGGAGAAACATCGGCCCTGCCCGTGGTGGCAGGTCTACTGCGGTGGCCGGCAGCGCCGCCCGGCCGTTCGAATACTATTTCGGCGCCACGGGAGGCGGACTGTGGAAGACAACCGACGGTGGCACCACTTGGCGGCCGGTAACCGACGGCCAGATCACGAGTAGTTCGGTGGGTGCAGTCCAGGTCTGTGAAGCCCATCCCGACGTGGTGTATATCGGAACCGGCGAGACCGAGATCCGCGGCAACATCCAGCAAGGTGATGGGATCTACAAGTCCACCGACGGCGGCAAGACGTGGCACCACATGGGGCTCGAGAAAACGCAGAACATAGCCAAGATCCGGATACACCCTACCGACTGCAATACCGTGTGGGTGGCGGCATTTGGTGTACACTCCGCACCCAACGAGGAGCGGGGCGTATTCAAGTCCACCAATGGCGGTGTTACGTGGCGCAAGGTGCTGTACCGCGACCCGCGATCGGGTGCCATTGACATCACGATCGATCCCAACAACCCCGCAGTGATGTACGCGTCACTGTGGGAGGCATGGAGAAAATCGTGGGGTATGTCGTCGGGTGGCCCCGGTAGCGGGATCTTCAAGAGTACGGACTTCGGAGAGAACTGGACCGAGATCACGCGCAACCCCGGCCTGCCACAAGGTGTTGTCGGCAAGGTCGGTCTCGCGCTCTCACCGGCCGCGCCGTATCGCATCTGGGCCCTGGTGGAGGCCGAGGACGGTGGAGTTTTCCGCTCGGACGACGCCGGTGCCACGTGGCAGCGGACCAACGAGAACCGCAAGCTGAGACAGCGTGCTTTCTATTACACGCGGATCTACGCCGACCCCAAGGAGCCAGATAGGGTCTACGCGCTGAACACCGGGTTCTACCGCTCGGATGACGGCGGCAGGACCTTCGAGCACAGGATCGGGGTCCCGCACGGCGACAACCACGATCTGTGGATCGCTCCCAACGATCCAAACCGCATGATCAACGGCAATGACGGCGGCGCCAACGTTTCCGTGAACGGCGGTGAGACGTGGACCGAGCAAGACTTCGCGACCGCTCAGTTCTATCGGGTGATGACGACGCACCATACCCCGTACATGATCTGCGGTGCACAACAGGACAACAGCACCGCGTGCGTGCCGAGCAAAGGCTGGAACCAGTTATCGCGCTTTGCCGGGGGACCGCAATTCCTGTTTAGTGTCGGAGGAGGGGAAAGCGGCTATATAGCCAATAGTGCGAAGGATCCCAATCTGTTCTTCGCCGGTTCCTACGGTGGTGCGATGACCCGGTTCAATTACGCCAACGGCCAGACCCGCGCGATCAATATTTGGCCGGAAAATCCCATGGGTGAATCGAGTGAGGACATCGCCCAGCGTGCACAATGGACCTATCCCATTGTGTTTGGTCACGTCGATTCCGACGTACTCTACAGCGGCACGCAGATGCTTTGGAAGAGTACGAACGAAGGGCAGTCCTGGCAGCAGATCAGCCCGGATTTGACCCGCCACGATCCCACGACTATGGTGGCGTCGGGTGGTCCGATCACGAAGGACCAGACCGGCGTAGAGACATACGCAACAGTCTTCGCCATTGCCCCGTCTTATCACGACCAGAACGTCATCTGGGTCGGTTCAGACGATGGCTACGTCAATGTGACTCGTGACGGTGGGCAGAACTGGACTAACGTCACTCCCAAGGACGCACCCGATTTCATCCGCATCAATACGATCGAGGCGTCACCCAAGACATCCGGGAAAGCATATGTTGCCGGCATCCGCTACCTGGTCGACAACGACCGGCGCCCATACGTCTGGAAAACCGCAGATTACGGTCAGTCCTGGACTAAGATCGTCAATGGTATTCCCCAGGACGAATTCGTCAGAGCGGTGCGGGAAGATCCGAAGGTGCCGGGCCTCTTGTACGCGGCCTCGGAAAAGACTGTGTACGTATCGTGGGACGACGGTGCGAACTGGCAGAAGTTGGCGCTCAACCTACCGGCCTTGCAGGTCTCCGACCTCGTGGTAGAGGAAAACGATTTGGTTATCGCGACGCACGGCAGGTCTTTCTGGGTGATGTACAACATGACGCCACTCAGGCAGCTGAATGCCCAAGTTGCAGACTCGAAGGTCCACTTGTTCGATCCGGTAGATCCGATTCGCGGCATCGACCGGGGTGTGCAAGTGTTCTATTACCTGGCGGATGAAGCTGATGAAGTGAAGCTGGAGTTTCTCGATTCCTCGGGTGAGGTGATCCAGACTTACAAAGCGTCCAAAGACGACAAGCCCGAGCGCCCTAGACCGCAACAATTCAGCTTCTTCGGATTCGGTGGCTCTCAAAAACCATCGCTCAAGGCCGGCTCCCACTCGTTCCGGTGGAATCTGCGCTATCCCGGCTATACCGACTTCGACGGCAGGATATTCTGGGCGGCAGGAAACTTCGGCCCCGTGGCGGTACCGGGCCGCTACGAGGTACGCCTTACGGTGGGGGACGAGACTCGGACCCAGGACTTCGAGGTCAAGTTGGATCCCCGGCTCGAACGCGTAACGATCGCCGACCTACGCCAGCGGTTCGAACTGGCCATCAAGATCCGAGACCGGGTGAGTGAGGCCAATCAGGCGGTCATCGATATCCGCCACATAAAGGGAGATGTGGACGATAGATTGGGCAAGACCGACGACAAACAGATTCACCAGCAGGGTGCTACGGTAACCACTAAGTTGAGCAGCGTTGAGCAGAACATTTATCAAGTCAAGAACCGTAGCAACCAGGACCCGCTCAACTTTCCGATCAAACTGAACAACAAACTGGCTGCGCTCATGGGTGTAGTGGAGCGGGGTGAGGCGAAACCGACGGACCAGTCGGTTGAGGTGTTCGATCATCTCTCTGAGTTGCTCCAGGTCGAGTTGATTCGGATGAATACGATAATCGAGCAGGACTTGAAGCGTTTGAACGATCTGCTGCGCCAGGCCAATCTCGAGCCAATCGAAACGGAACGGCCTATCGGTTAGCAGGTTGGGAGCGTGCGGTTTCGAGCTGCGAGTGGGGGCGGGTCTCGGTGATGAGCCCGCCCTTTCGGGCGTGGGTAACGGCCGCGACATTTGGGGTTGCGCCGAGGCACGGCCGGAATGGACTTGCGCAAGATCCTCCCTTAGCTTTAGCAGCCGGCCGGCCCATCCGGACGAGATTGCTGATTCAACGCCGATCAGGAGACCATTGATGACCGCACCGATTTCCGTCGAGAGGTTCCTCGAAGAACTCGACAAACTTGGTACCGAGATGAAGAGCGGTAACCTCGAGCACGGGGAGTATGACCAACGATTGGCCCGCATTATCCACGAGTTACGCGAGCGTGGCATCGATGCCGAGCGGTCTGAGATCATTGCCTCACTCGAGGACGCCCTCGAGCGGAAAGTCATCACCCCCACCGTCAAGAATCACATTCTGCACCGGCTCGGCCTGGTCTAGGCGATTGGCGACTAACGTGTCTCCATGAATCGCAAACCGCTGGTCGGTGTGGCCGTTGCCGCACTAGTCGTGCTATTGTTGCTGGGCCTGCCCACATTCGTCAATCTCAGCACTGATTGGTATTGGTTCCAAGCTCTCAACTTCGAGACCGTATTCGTTACTGCGCTCGCGACTAGGCTCGCCTTGGGGTTCGTGGTGGGTGTGGTCGCGTTTCTGTTCTTCTTTGGTAATCTGCGCGCGGCACAACGCGGCATTGTGCCGAACCCGGTGGTATTGCAGCTAGCCCCCAATATTCCGAAGGTCGATTTTACCCACCTTCTGCGCCGCCTCACCTGGCCCGTATCGCTCGTGCTGGGATTTCTCGTCGGCTCGTCCGCGTCGGCAGCGTGGATGGTTGTGCTCCGGTTCGTGAATGCCACACCTTTCGGCACCGCCGATCCGATATTTGGCCGTGACATCGGATATTACTTCTTTACTCTACCTGTCTTGACTACCACGGTCGGATTGATAATCGGCCTCACGGTTGTCGCTCTGTTCGTCACGGTACCGATTTACCTGCTTCGCGGAGACATCGTCGTATTTCACCGGAAGGTGACGATCGAGCCAACGGCGGAGATGCATGTCGGATTGCTGATCGCCACGCTTCTCATTGGCACGGCTGCCAATGTGTTTTTTGTGAGATTGCCGTCCCTCCTGTTTGCGAACAATGGTGCGCTGGTAGGCGCTAACTATACCGATCTCCATATCCGGGTGCCCATGATGCACGTGTCTTGGTTCGTGGCATTGGCGGGTGCCGCGTACGTATTGTGGGGCGCACGAAACAGGAAGCTGGTGCGAAATACGGTGGTGGCGGCCTTGGCTTATTTCGTTGTGTCCGGGATAGCCGGAACCCTAGCCCCCGCGGCATTTCAGAAGTTTGTGGTTGCCCCCAACGAACTCGCCAGAGAAAACCCACAGCTCAAGGCTCACATCCAAGCCACCCGGGACGCCTGGGCGTTGGGCCGTGTCGTAACGCGCGACCTGAGTGGTGAGGCCATGCTCAGCCTGGAAGACATCCAGCAGAACGCTGGTACTATCAAGAACGTGCGGCTGTGGGATAGGGAGCCGCTGCTGCAAACATTTGGCCAGCTGCAGGAGATCCGTACTTATTACGACTATGTGTCGGTTGACGATGACCGCTATTGGATCGACGGCGAGTATAGACAGGTTCTTCTATCTCCGCGCGAACTCAATACCGCGTCCCTGCCAAACCGAAACTTCATCAACCGCCGTCTGACGTACACCCATGGCATGGGTCTCACGCTTGGCCCCGTCAATCAAGTGTCGCCGGAAGGACTACCGGTGCTCTTCATAAAGGACCTGCCTCCGACGTCGAGCGTGTCACTCAAGGTAACGCGGCCCGAGATCTATTACGGGGAGCTGTCGGATACCTACGCCTTTGTGAAAACAGGACAGCCGGAATTCGATTATCCTCGAGGTGATTCGAGCGCATTTACCAGTTACGCGGGGCAAGGGGGCGTGGATGTGAGTTCCTTCTTCCGGCGCGTACTGTTCAGCTTTCGATTTGGATCGAAGGACATTCTCTTTACCAAGTACATCACAGATCAAAGTAGAATTCTATACCATCGCGAAATCCGAGAGCGCGCGCGAGAGGCGCTGCCCTTTTTGGACTGGGACAGCGATCCGTATGTGGTGATAACGGAGGATGGCAGGCTGAAGTGGATCCTGGATGCGTACACCAGAAGCCGCCGGTATCCGTACTCGAGGCCCCTGTCTGACGGCACCAACTATATGAGGAACAGTGTCAAGGTCGTCATCGATGCATATGATGGCGATGTAAAGGCTTATATCGCCGATTCTCAGGATCCTCTGATACAGACGTACGCGAAGATCTTCAAGAACATCTTCTTGCCGCTCGACTCGATGACGCCCGACCTGCGCGCCCACATTAGGTATCCCGAAGATCTATTTCGAGCGCAGACCTCGCTGTACACGATATATCACATGGATGATCCGGAAGTATTCTACTCCCGGGAAGATCAGTGGCAGATCCCGGCCATCGGACGCAGCGAGGGCAGCCGCGACCCGTTCCTCCGTCACATCCTGATGAAGCTACCGGGTGAACCACGGGAAGAGTTCATCATTATGACTCCGTTCACGCCGCGTCAGAAGGATAACTTGACGGCGTGGATGGTGGTCCGTAACGACGGACAACATTACGGAGAACTCGTCGTCTACAGATTTCCACGGCAGAGCCTGGTGTTCGGACCAACGCAGATAGTCAATCGGATCAACCAGAACACGGACATTTCGCAGCAGATATCGCTGTGGGATCAGCGGGGGTCGGAGGTGATTCGAGGCAACCTGCTGGTGATCCCGATCAATGAGTCGCTCATCTTCGTGCAGGCGATCTATCTGCGCGCGGAGGGTGGAAGGATTCCGGAACTCAAACGCGTGGTGGTGGCATATCAAAACAAGGTGGTGATGGAGGAAACCTTGGAAGCGGGCCTCGCAAGGCTGTTCGGTGGGGATGTTGCCGGCCGGTCGGTGACGCCAACGGCCGCAAGAACCCCGGGACGCACGCAGGCGGGTACCGACATCGCGGAGTTGATCCGCCAGGCCGCAGCACATTACGACCGTGCGATCGAAGCACAGAAGTCCGGCGACTGGGCAACCTATGGCGAAGAGATGCGTTTGGTGGGAGAGTTGCTGCGCCGGCTGAGGAATTCGGGCGGCGGTGGGGGCTTCTAGAAGTACTGCTGCAAGAACGTCATCGCTACTAAGCTCACGCTCACAACAATCCCTATAGTTGGTCGGCGAGAGCCTTCAAACGCCTCCGGCAGCAAATCGAGAAACACCATCAGCACCATGGCACCCGCGGCGAACCCGATTCCATAGGACAGGAATGGCTGGAACGTGGAAACGAACAGGAACGCCGGAACCGCCATCAACGGCTGAGGTAGGGAGGAGAAGATACTCCAGCCGGCACACGCCATGACGCTCGATCCCTGGGGGCGCATGACGGCGCTGATCGCCAGGCCTTCCGGAATGTTGTGGACCGCTATAGCGATGGTAATCAGCGCCGCGAGTGTCAGCCCACCGGCGAAAGAAGCCCCGACCGCGACGCCTTCTGAAAACGAATGCACGGTCATGACCGCGAGCATCAACAGAGTGCGGCGCAAGCCCCGTCCGCCGTCCGACACGGGACGGACGTTGTGCCGCTTGATCAGTTGCTGCGTCGCGAGAATGAATAGTACTCCAACATTGGCACCAACTATGGTCTGCCAGCTTCCGTGCGCCGTACCTTGCAGCATCAATCCGAAGCTGGCACCCAGCATCAGGCCGGATGCGACCGCATGCGACAGTGCGATGCCCGAACGTGACACCGTCCTCACGAAAGCGAATGGGAGGGCGCCCAGTCCGGTAGCGATCGCAGTGATGAGACCGTAGACAAAAACCAATGCCACTGGCGGCAAATCGGTCATCGGAAGGAGTTGTTGAGTAGAACAACCAGCCCCATAGAGACGCTCGTTACCAGCGCTATGCTGGTTTCGCCGGCCTCATGGTAGGAATCGGGCAATAATTCCACCATCACGAGGTATAGCAGAGCTCCGGCGGCAAATCCCAGTGACCAGGGAAGGAGGGAAGGGAAGAACGATACCAGTATGAATGTCACCGCCGCCATCACCACCTGACCCACGTTGGTGGCGGCGGCAACACCCGCGGCGTGTGGGAGGCGGAACTTGCCCCTGGTGAGACCGGCGCAGAGGACGGCACCCTCGGCGATGTTGTGGGCTGCTAACGCGATCACCGTGAATATCCCCAGTCCCAGGCTCACGGCCATCGCGGCACCGATAGCGACTCCCTCGGATGCGGAGTGCAGGGCCTGTACGCGCGGCCGAGGCGTATCGCCGAAACCGCCGATAACGTGCGTCGCGTACACGAATGCGATCCCTACGAGCGAGCCCAGGGCCGTCGCCACCACCCGGTCACTCAAGCCAACTTCGCCGAGCACGTAAGCGACCCCGAGCATGAGACCGGCAGCCAGGGCGTTGGCCCACCCGATCCAGCGCAGCGGCATCTCGTGGTGCCTGACAGACGACAAGGCGCCGGCACCTGCTAGAGCGGCGGCAAGGAAGCTAAAGAGGATGACGTTGGAGAGGGACCGCCAGTCAAGCGGCATCAACGTTTCTTGCATTGTCGCAGGATTGTCTGCTGCACGAGCCGTGGACGGTTGATCGTGCGGTAGAACCTGTCGTAATCCTGTAGCATGCGCTGGAGGCGGCGCTCATCGAGGCCCACCTGCCGTCTGTGCAGTGCATAGATCTTCTCTTGGTTGCGATTGAAAACCGCAAACGCCTGCTCTAACTCGCTCTCCGCACGACAATAGCCCATGAAGAGCGGGTTCCGCACCGACCTGATACCGAGACTCCGGTCGGGCCTGGCATATGGTGCGTTGATCACGCCCGCCCAGTCAAAATCATATGGTATTGGATAGACCGTTCCGTCCAACGGACCAACGAGTTTGATATTGTGAAGCCCGGAAATCGACCAGTCGGTATTCAGAATCATGTATTGGAAAACAGCGAGGAGGGTGGTGGATGCGAACTCAGCATCCAACGGATGAATCCCCTGCTGGTCGAAGATTTCGCTACCCATGCGACGGGCCATCAGGTCGTCATCTTCTATGAAGAACGCGTACTTGGTGAGTGGATTTCTCTTTCCCGCGGAGTCAATGTAAATGAAACGACCCAAGCGGACGCGGAAACTCTTGTCGGTTAGAATGTTCAGGGTTCGGTAGATGAGATATTCCTGAAGAGTCGACTGCTCGTATGAATCTTTCTTATCCTGGCAGTGGCAGACCAACTTCAGTTTATTCTGGTTCGCGAACAGTGTGCCCCGGGCTTGATCGGAGTCGAATTCCTTCTTCTTGAAATCCACTCTGAGTGGAGGAAAGTTGCAAATCTTCTTGTCACGTCTGAAATTGCCACGCGTCTCGAGCGTGATTTGGAGGCTGATCGTGTCCCCACTTCCGATCATATAGGAGATTGTCCCACGATGCTCTTTGCGATCTTTTCCGACGTCTCTTAGCAGGTCTGTGAAGTTGGCCACGATCCGGAATTCCAGCAGTTCGTGGGACTGGAATAGGGGCTGTTCGACCGGCGCCCCGGTAGTGTCTTGGGCGGCACCCGCCGCCGCAAGGATCGCAAAGAGGTAAAGAGTTGAGACCATCTTTCCGAAACATACAGGCGCGCCTGAGGGTCGCCAGATCATATCGCCGGCGGTGGAGGGGATCGATGCTGTATTGGTTCAGACGAAACAAAGCTCGTGCCGGGATCGCGTTCGGAATTGTCGCGTTGCAACCGGTCTATTGGGGAAGAACGGAAGCACAAGCCGTCACAGACCTCACCCACCGCCTGGTGGCGTCGAGACTCTGGGAAGCCACGCCAGCCCTTGTGCACACGCCTGCAGGCCCCGTGTCGGCGGTCTTCATGCCCCGAGACAGCTTGGCGCGCCCGGCCCTGCGCAACGCCGCCTCGGGGTTCCGGCTGGACCTGGGAGCCAGGTCGAGGTAGAGGGATTGGGGATAGAGCCGGGGCAAAGCGTCACCAACCCCAAGCGCTTCGTTCGCCTCGGCCACTATCGGGCCACCGGGCGCTCATTCGACGATCGGGTGGGGTCGACAGCACAACTTCTTGCGCTGCAGTCACTTGACACTACTAACTTAAAGCATGAAGTGATATTCCTGTGGGTAACGCGCGAGGAGATTGGTTTGGTCGGGAGCCGCGTGGAGCCTGGCGGACTTGATAAGGGCGATTGCGGAGCGTTGGTAGAGTGTGATGCGGCTCACGCGGAGGGCCTGCGCCCGGTCACCGCAGCCGTGAGCGGGGTCCGGTATCTTGGCGCTGCCGTCGGTATATGACGGTTTCAACAGTCCGAGAGCCGGACAGATACGACCCTTGCATAGAGCGAGGCGCAGATGTTTCGCAGTTTCCCGCAACTCCGGCCGGCCCGTGTTGCCGTGGTCGGCGCACTGGTGCTGGTCACGGCTTCCTGTTCAGATAGCTTTACTTCGGGGCCGCAGGACGGGGCGGTTGGGCTATCGAGCTTCTTCAAGGCCATCACACTTTCGGAGTTCCAGCAGTCAATAGACCAAGGTCCTTCGCACGTCGAGGTGAAGATCTCGGCGGACGGGCAGGTGGCTACCGGCATTGAGGTTGCGCAAGGGCACGAATTATCCGAGACCGAAAAGATCCGTGCCCGAGTCCTGAGTGTTGCGGTTTCGGAGGACAGTGCGGCTCTGTCGTTGGACTTGAACGGCATCCAGATCAACGTCAACCGGAACTCTCGCTTCACTAGAGGGGACGATGAGGTCGGCTTCAGCGATTTTGTCGACCACCTGAACGCCGTCGTGAGCGAGGGCAACGAACCATGGGTCGAGGTCGAACGTCCCAATCCCGACGCGCCCCAAGATCCAGACGATCCCACGTTTGTAGCCACGGCAGCCCGGATGGTGGATGCTGCCGATCGGGCCAAGATCGAGATCAACGTCGATGCCGACAATTTGATCGTCAACGACGCACCGCCACCCGATGGTTGGCTGAAGGTGCTGGGGGCGATGTTCGAGCTACGGGTCAGTACCGGCGAGACCGAGTTGGAAGAGAAACACAGAGAGGTCGACAAGCGTGAGTTTGAGGATCATGTGGCGTCGGTCGATGTCGCAGCTGGCAGCGTCACACTGGCGGACGGAACCGTTCTCGTGCTGGCTGATGATTCGGAGATTGTCCAGGGTGAGGCTGACGAAGACGAGGACGATCACAGGCTCGGGTCGTTGGATGCGATTGCCGCGGCCCTGGCTGATGGGCGTGACGTGGTGGCCTTTGGTGCGGGAGTGGTTCAAGGTGAAGAGCCGCTTACTCTACTGGTCATAGAGGTTGTGTTCAAGTTGGTTCCGCCACCCATGGAGGAGTTTGAAGGGATAGTCGAATCGGTGAATCTGGATGAGAGGTCGGTGCAGCTGGTGGAAGGCCCGAAGGTCATCGTTGCGAGTGACGATGTCATCGGTTCGGATGACGGCGGATTGGCTACACTGGCTGCTGTTGCGGAAGCCCTAGCGGCGGAGCAGACAGTGGCAGTGGTCGGTCACGGTACGGTGGAAAGTAAGGAACCCCTGGTGATAGTTGCGACCGAGGCACATTTCGAGGTCGAGCAAGGCGAGGATGACGCCGCCGGGCTCGAGGATTTTGCGGCGGCCGTGACTTCCGCCAACGCAGACGATGCGAGTATACTGCTCGAATCCGGTGTCATCGTGTTGTTCACCGACTCCACGGATATCGACCAGGAAGGTGACATCGTGAGCTTCGACGGATTGCTCGAGGCATTGGCCGGAGGTCGGCCGGTTCGTGCTGCGGGCGTCGGCCATATCGAGTCCGAGGGTGGACCGGTGGTGATCGCGGCGGTCCGAATCCGGCTCGAGATCGACGACGGTGAGGGCTAGCGGTCAGCGTAAGCGTAGCTATTGCAATGTGTTATCCAATCTGGTCCGGGCATGGGCTCGGGCCGGATTGCTTTAGGGCGCTTGGGGGACTCCGCCGAGAGTTGTGTCGCATGGCCGGGCGGTGGGTGCCGTCGATGTCGCCGGGGGCAGCTATCCTCCCTATTTTCATTCACTTACCCCCTTGACTCACGCTGTCTCCCCGTCTAAGATTCGTGGCTCGCCAGACATTTTTTGCTGGCACAAGCTCTTTGAAAACTGACGGATATGGGGATTTGGAGGAGTGCGGACCCGTTATCAGCGACGGGCGTATCGGACGCTCGCCGCGAGGGTAGAAATTACTCCGACCTAAATTCTGGACGACCATGTCGTTCGGTTTAGAGCTGTATCAAATTCTTTTGGAGAGTTTGATCCTGGCTCAGGACGAACGCTGGCGGCGTGCCTAACACATGCAAGTCGTACGAACGGAGGAGAGCTTGCTCTCTGAAGTTAGTGGCGAACGGGTGTGTAACACGTGAGCAACCTACCATTCGGCGGGGGATAGCCGGTCTAACGGCCGGGTAATACCGCGTACCGCACCGGATCGCCTGTTCTGGTGTCAAAGTGGCCGCAAGGTCGCGCCGGGTGAGGGGCTCGCGTCCTATCAGCTTGTTGGTGGGGTAACGGCTCACCAAGGCTACGACGGGTAGCTGGTCTGAGAGGATGATCAGCCACATTGGGACTGAGATACGGCCCAGACTCCTACGGGAGGCAGCAGTGGGGAATATTGCGCAATGGCCGCAAGGCTGACGCAGCGACGCCGCGTGTGGGATGAAGGCCTTCGGGTTGTAAACCACTGTCAGGGGGGACGAATACCCGGCTTCGAATAGAAGACCGGGGGTGACGGTACCCCCAGAGGAAGCACCGGCTAACTCCGTGCCAGCAGCCGCGGTAAGACGGAGGGTGCGAGCGTTGTCCGGAATCACTGGGCGTAAAGAGCACGTAGGCGGCCGTTTAAGTCATTTGTGAAAGCCCGGGGCTCAACCCCGGAATTGCAAGCGAAACTGGATGGCTAGAGCACGGTAGAGGCGAGTGGAATTCCCGGTGTAGCGGTGGAATGCGTAGATATCGGGAAGAACACCAGTGGCGAAGGCGGCTCGCTGGGCCGATGCTGACGCTGAGGTGCGAAAGCGTGGGGAGCAAACAGGATTAGA
>JBHHZE010000038.1:0-33614 GCA_046757925.1 Gemmatimonadales bacterium | reverse complement strand
GCAGCGCCAGAAGCTCCACGGCACGAAAACTCGGGCGGGAATCCGACTGAACCTTTTTGTGTTCTGTGGGGTTACCAAGATGACCCCCGCACTGAGGCATGCTCATGCAACCCATCGGCATTCAATCGCTCGGCCTGGCGCTCTCGCTCACAATTCTCCCCAGCTTGGCCACGGCACAGTTTAGGACAATCAGCCAGCGACCGGCGGCCGTGCGGGCTTGGCTCAATAGCGGTGCCAACCCCCTGCGCTCTACGATCTCCACGCCCACGTTTCGGCCCGCGGGACACACGGCGACGACCGGTGCGGTCGAGAACCCGGTTGGGAGATTGCAGCCACCTAGATCCCCGTTCGGCGACGGCACCATAAGAGGTCCCCTGGGAGTGCCCGCATTCGTGCTGCCGGCCATAGCGCCAGTCACCACCGGCTCGCTGGGCCCCGGAGTGCCCGAGACCACCCCATGGTCTTCCAACTCACCTATCGGCAGCGGGCCTATCGGGCTGCCTAACTATTCGCCTCGGGGAATCGCCTCGCGGGGGGGTGGGTTCGGGCCGCTCAGAATCCTCGCCGCCGGCGCCGGAGGGGCTTGCCGCTAGGTCGCTCTCGATTGGAAGGCGAGGCCTTACGCGCACACGGCCCAGCGCCAGATCTCGCCTTCCCACAGCCGTCTCAGCGAGGCACCCGCCCTGCCACTGGATTCCTGGCAATGCCCCGGAGCTAGAACGGGTTCAACACCTCCACAACGGGGAACCTGGCAAAATCCCTATCTCCGGTCACCAGTTCGGAAACTCCATGCTCGACACAGAGAGCCGCGATGTGGGCATCGTGGACCAGGTTGCCGGTCACTCCCGACTCCTCCAGCATCTCGATCATCAACTCGGCATGGTCCGGCGTCTCGTGGAGCAGCGTGAGCGTCGGGCCGTCGAGTATGCAACGGAGATCCGCCAGGGCAATCGATTGCGGCACCGGCGGATAGAATACGCGTGGGTGGGTAACGACCCTAAGAAACTCGTAGATGCACGGCCAGGGGATCGCCCACGGGAACTTCCCTTCCGACGCCTCCCGTAGCAGTCGCACCGCCGTTTCATGATGTCGGCTGGTTGTGATCTCCGCATATACCAGCACACTGGTGTCGTAAGCCCGCACCGGAGCTAGCGACCATCCATCAGATCGAACAGCTTGTCTCTATCGCACAGGTCAACCCCGGGTTGTGCCCGCGCCTCCCAACCCCGGAGCTCGAGCCGAAAGTCGGAGCGATTGGGCGCAACCGCAAGTGCCTGGCGCAGGAGATCGTTGACTACCTCGCCCAGAGTTTTCCCCCGCTCCGCCGCCATACATTTGAGGCGCTTGAGCAAACGGTCGTCAATCGCCAGAGTGGTTCTGCTCACAGCTGGATGATATCTTTTATACATCACGATGTCAAACTATCGCATCATGATGCAGGGGAATGGTCGGCCATTCTATACCCATGGCAGTAGCCGCAACTGGGCCCGGCAAGGCTCTCGCAACTGACGAGCGAATCAAGTACTCTCCGGCTGCACGACTCTCACGGAGGAAATGTGGCTCTGACCCAGGGCAAAGCCCCACAGTTTACCCACGAACAGGCCGTGGCGATTGCCTACAACCTGTACGAGATATCTACCATGGCGCGCGAACTTCCGAGCGATCGCGACCAGAACTTCCTGTTGCGTGACACGTCGGGTGGATCGTTGATTCTAAAAATCGCGAACGCGGACGAGCCGATCGAGACCGTCGACTCGCAGACCAAGGCGATGGAGCACATCGCCTTGCGCGATCCGTCACTCGGCTGTCCCCGCGTACGAGCGGCGATATCGGGCGATATGATCAACGAGGTGGAGGATGAGTCGGGAGTATCGCATTTCGTCCGCCTGCTGACGTTCGTACCCGGTGTCCCTCTCGCTTTGATCGACTCTCACAGCCCTGCCCTGCTCTGGGACATCGGACGATTTTTCGGCAAGCTCGACATCGCCCTTGACGATTTTTCCCACCCCGGAACCGAGCGTCATCTGGCGTGGGACCTCGCGAACGCAAGCGACACGGTGAGAGACCATATCGACTGCGTCGCCGACCCGAAGCGCCGCGCTCTCATCAGGAACTTCTTGGCACGCTTCGAGGCCGAGACGGCGCCCCGGCTAGCCGAACTCCCGATCGGCGTCATTCACAACGACGGCAACGACTACAACGTGCTGGTCGACAGCACCGATCCGGACTCCAAGCAGGTGGCCGGGATCATAGACTTTGGAGACATGGTCCGCACACGCACGGTGTTCGAGCCGTGCGTCGCCGGTGCGTACGCGTTGCTGGACGAGAGCGATCCCATAGCCGCGGCCGCCCAGGTTGCGGCCGGATACAACTCGGTGTGCCCTCTCACGGACTTGGAGCTGGAACTGCTGTTCAACCTGATCTGCATGAGGTTGTGTATCAGTGTCGTGATCGCCGCATATCGGGCGGATCGGGTCGCTCACAACCCGTACCTCGCGATATCGGAACGCCCCGCGTGGAACGCGCTGCAACTGCTGGCCACAGTGAAGGCCGATGATGCGCTGCTCACATTTCGGCGACAGCTCGGCGGCGGCGGTGGAACAGCGTGACCTGAACATGCACACCAGCGATATCCTGGCGATTCGGCACAAGCACCTGGGCGGATCACTGAGTCTCGCCTACCGGCAGCCGCTCAACATCGTGCGCGGAGCCGGCCAGTACTTGTACGACGATCGAGGTCAAGAGTATCTGGACTGTGTCAACAACGTGTGTCATGTGGGACATTGTCATCCCAAGGTCGTGCGCGCGGCACACGACCAGATCGCGACCCTCAATACCAACACCCGCTATCTGCATCACAAGCGGGCGGAATATGTAGAGCGGCTGTTGGACCTCTTCCCCGCTCCGCTGACAGTGTGCTACCTGGTGTGCTCCGGCAGCGAGGCGAACGACCTGGCACTGAGACTCGCCCGCGCGCACACCGGCGGTACCGACATCATCGTGGTAGACGGTGCCTACCACGGCAATACGAGCGCGCTCATCGACATCAGCCCCTACAAGTACGATGGGCCGGGCGGCTCGGGGGCACCCGACGATGTCCACGAGGTGACGATGCCCGACACGTACCGCGGGCCCCATCGCGATCCCGCCACAGCGGGCGCTAACTACGCCGAGTGCGTGCGCGCCGCGGTCGCAGATGTCGCTAAGAACGATAGAAAGATCGCCGCGTTCATTTGCGAGTCGCTCATGGGATGCGGCGGTCAGATCGTGCTTCCTGCAAACTATCTCACAGTGGCATACGAATACGTACGAGCTGCCGGTGGGGTCTGCATCGCCGACGAGGTGCAGGTTGGGTTCGGGCGCGTCGGAACCCACTTCTGGGGTTTCGAGACGCAGCACGTGGTACCCGACATCGTGACACTGGGCAAGCCCATTGGTAACGGGCACCCGATGTCCGCGGTTATCACGACGCCGGAAATCGCTCGCTCGTTCGACAACGGCATGGAGTACTTCAACACGTTTGGCGGCAACCCGGTCTCGTGTGCGATTGGAGCCGCCGTGCTCGACGTAATAGCAGAAGAGCGACTGCAGGAGAACGCCCGCGCGGTGGGCGGGTATCTCAAGTTGGAACTCGAGCGACTCGCCGCCGATTGCCCCACGATCGGCGACGTACGCGGGCTGGGACTCTTCATCGGCGTCGAACTCGTGCGTGACAGGGATACCTTGGTGCCGGCAGCCGACTTGGCAACCGCGGTCATCGAGCTCATGAAGGACAGAGGAATTCTGTTGAGTACTGACGGCCCGCTCCACAATGTCCTCAAGATCAAGCCTCCGCTCGTCTTCACCAAACAAAACGCAGACGCACTAGTCGAGAACCTCGGTACCGTGTTGCGGGACGTCGACGACCTTTGACGTAACGCTACTTTCTCACCATTTTTTGGGGTAACAAAAGGACTCCGACCCGCATGGCTCATTACGACGACAACGATTCCGGCGAGTTCGAAGACGGCCCTAGCTTGGACTACGAACCGCCGCTCGAAGACCCGTCCGGCGAGCACGGCATAGAAACCTCTATGGAGATCGACGAAGAGGGTAACGAGATCTGGTACGCCGAGGACTCGAGCCTGCCGGGCAAGGTAGCCACGGGCAGTAGTGCCAACGAGGCTATCGAGGGTCTCGAGGAGCGCAGGCGGGAGTACCGGGAGCGACTGCGACGCTCGCGGGAAGCGGGGTACGACGAGGATGACATCGGCACGATCCCCACCGAAGACACGGGAGAGGCCGGCATCGAGGTGTCGATGGAGGTAGACGAGCAGGGTAACGAAGTTTGGTTCGCTAGGGATTCGCGCATTCCCGGGAGTTCTTCCATGGGACACAGCGTGGAGGAAGCGGTGGACGGAGTGGAAGACCGCCGCAAGCAATACCGTGAAATGCTGCGGAGGTCGAGAGAAGAGAAGAGACGCAGCGAATAGCCGGCTTCGATCTTCGGATCCTGCTGTGCGATGTCCTGGGAAGGTCGTTATGCAACATCGACACATGATATACCCACTCCCGTTGTTCGCCACAGCTGTCGCTCTGGGCCTCCCTCTCTCGTCTGCCGCCCAGACTGTCCAGGGCAAGGTCGCGGTAATCGATATCGACGAGGCCATTCCGAAAGCCGCGGTTATGCTTCTGGGTGAGCGCGGGGAAGCCCACGCTGCTGCGCTTACCGATTCGCTGGGAAGATTCTCTCTCAAAGCCGATGGCCCCGGACGATTCTTTCTCCAAGTGCACCGACTGGGTTACCAGCAAGCCGTATCCGGCGCACTCGAGCTAACCGAAGGACGCACGGTAGAGGTGCGCGTGAACCTCAGACCCGATGCGTTCATGCTCGATGCGGTGACAATCCTGGGTCGTGCACCACAGTCCCGCCAACTTCGCGAGTACGTGAGACGGAAGCGGCTCAAGCTGGTCCGTTGGTCGTTTACTCGAGAGGATATCGAACGACTCCATACCGGTGCCGTCGAGGATATCGTGATGCAGGTACCCGGGGCCCGTGTCAGCGGAGGCCTCAGCAATCGGCGGGTATCGTTGAATCCCCGAGGGTGCACCCCGCGCGTTTTTATTGACGGGTTCCCAGAACGAGGCAACTTTTTCAACTCTCCGTTCCCGGTGAGTTGGATCGACGCGGTAGAGATATTCCGATCTGCAACCGAAACACCGGCGGAGTATAGAAACCCCGATTACAAAGTCGCACAATGCGGCACGGTCCTCATCTGGACCGTCAGCATGCGGTGAGCTTAGCGGTCCCCTTTGAGGGCCGTCGGTGCAGAAGCAAAGCAGATCGACCCTGGCGCATCAACCGGCCGAGGCTACCTTTATTCCACGATTTCCGAGTCAGACCTTTCTCCGAAGAGGCCGGCCCGTGCCGAGAACCACCTGCAAATCCCTGCCGTTAGTTGCGTCACTAACCCTCGCAACACTTCCCAGCGCCACTGTCACGGCGCAGGTACCCAGCGCGGCATCTATCAGAGAGGCGGTCAGGAACTACCGCACCAGTCATGAGGTTGAGATCCTCAGCGAGCTCGCGGCCCTGCTCGCGATCCCGAACGTGGCACGGGACCGCGAAAACATCGCGCGCAATGCGCAGCACATCGTCGACTTGCTCGAGCAGCGTGGCGCTAGCGCCAGAGTGCTTGCGGTAGAGGGTAGTTCTCCTGTGGTGTTCGGCGAACTTCGCACCCCCAACGCCCGCAACACAGTCGTTTTCTATTCACACTATGACGGACAGCCGGTCGATACCACACGTTGGGAGACCCCGCCCTGGAGCCCCACGCTAAGAAGCGGCGCCCTGGAGAGTGGCGGAGTGGAACTCCCATGGGACACCATCGAGGCCGGTATCGATCCCGAGTGGCGCATATACGCACGGTCGGCCAGCGACGACAAGTCGCCGATTATCGCAATGCTCCGAGCCATAGACGCCCTCAGGGAGAACGACATTCCGCTGTCAGTCAATCTCAAGTTCTTCTTCGAAGGTGAAGAGGAGGCCGGGTCGGCGCACGTGGGGACCTACTTGAGACGCTACAAGGAATTCCTGAACGGCGACGTGTGGATCTTCTGTGACGGTCCAGTACATCAGACTAGACGGCCACAAGTGGTTTTCGGAGTGCGCGGCGTCATGGGTATGTCCATTACTACATACGGCGCAACGCGAGTGTTGCATTCGGGCCACTACGGCAACTGGGCACCCAACCCAATTGCGATGCTGACTCAGCTGTTGGCAAGCATGCGAGACGATGAAGGTAGAATCCTCATTGAGAACTTCTACGACGACGTCGCACCGCCGACGCCCACGGAACGGAGTGTCGTGGCATCCACACCTGATGTCGAGACGGATCTCAAGCGGGTTCTGTCTCTCGGACGAACCGAGGGCAAGGGAGCGCGATTGATGGAGCGTATCATGCAGCCGGCCATGAACCTCGAGGGAATACGGGCCGGCAACGTTGGTAAGAACGCCCGCAATGCTATCCCGTCGAGTGCGACTGCCAACCTGGATTTCCGACTGGTTCCAAGTCAGACGCCGGAGCACGTGCGTGAGCTGGTGGAACGACACATCACGGAGCAGGGCTTTTACATAGTTCATGAGGAACCCGATACTGCCGTTCGCCGTGCAAACGGTAAGGTGGTATGGCTGAACTGGGGAACGGGATACCCCGCGATGCACACATCGATGGATCTCCCCATATCCAAGGCGGTCGTACGAATAGTTCAGGAAGCAGCCGACGGTCCCATAGTGATACTCCCCCTCTTAGGTGGAAGCCTACCACTCTACGAATTCAAGAACGTGCTGGGCGTCCCGCTCATCACCGTGCCCATGGTAAACCATGACAACAACCAGCATGCGGCCAATGAAAACTTGAGGATCCGGAACCTGTGGGAAGGCATCGGGCGCTACGCCGCGATAATGGCGCGGTTAGGCCAGATGTGGTAGTCCATACAAGTACTGACACGAGGGACACGTGCAGCTAACCGTTTATCTGGCAGGCGAGATCCACTCCGATTGGCGCGAGCAAATCGAGGCGGGAATAGAGCGTGCGAAACTTCCGGTTACCACACTCTCCCCTGTGACGGATCATGCGGCCAGTGACGCGGTCGGTGTCGAGATTCTGGGACCGGAAGAGAGACAGTTCTGGAAGGATCACAAGGGCGGCAAGATCAACACTATCCGGACGCGGACGATGATCGAGCGATCCGATGTAGTGGTCGTAAAGTTCGGAGAGAAGTACAGACAATGGAATGCAGCATTTGATGCGGGCTACGCAGCGGCGCTCAAGAAACCAATCATCACACTGCACAACGCCGAGTTGACGCACCCTTTGAAAGAGGTGGACGCCGCGGCGCTCGCGACGGCAGAAACACCCGATGCCGTTGTGGAAATCCTGCGCTACATAACTACGATGCAGTGATATGGAGGTGACTACAGGTTGAGCGGCGCGGTCAAGGACCGCCGCCACCACCCCGGCGCCGCGTATTCCCCGCATCCTTCAACGATTTGGGCAGTAGTTGCCACTGCTCATCTGTCAGAACGTCGCGCAGTTGGTCGAGACTCTCCCGAGCGTTCCCCTGGGCCTCTTGCATTTTCGGTCTGATGAGTTGGATCAAGCCGCGCGGATCCTGACCGCCGCCCGATTGCTCGAGCTGCGATCGCAGGTCCCGAGCCAAGCTGTCGTTCAAGGTCGCGAGCGAGTCTCTCAGCACAGTCAACTGTCCGATTTGATCGTCCGTCAAGTTCAATGAGTCACTGAGTCCGAGGACAACCGCTGCGGGGTTCACCAGCAACGCCTGGAACCGCTCTAAGAAATCGTCGGCCGTGAAACCACCTCGTCGTCCAAACCTCCCAAACCCACCGCCACGACCAGCGCCGCCCTGGCCACCACGGAATCCGCTACCCCTGCGACCACCACCACGCAACCGGTCGAGCGCCGCCCTCGTCCGATTCGGCCCGAACGTGGCCCGCACTTGCAACCCTATCTGAAACGGAGCACGGAAGGCATTGGCCCGTTGATCCGTCGCCCCAAACCTCTCGTTAACCGAGTACTCGAACTGACGGGTGCTGGGATCGAATCCGTCCACAAAGAGCAGCGTCTGATCCGGGCGTGCCCTCAGCCCCCACCCGTGGGCGCCATCCGCACCGTGGATCAACTCGTCGATGCCTCGCAGCAGATTCAGTGTCGTGAGAGAGAAAGTTACGTTGCGATTCATCCCCAGGAAGTTGGGTCGATAGTTTATCTGAAGATCGAACGTCGCTTCCCATGGACCCGTGCAACTGTTACGGGTGGCAATCCTACCAAGTTGGCTCCGCAAACACTTCTTGCCACCGGCCGATGAAGCTTGCAGTAGCTGTGCGATGGCCGGCGAATCTTCCGGCAGCGGGATGAACGCCCTGTCGTTGCGCGACCCATCTCCGTTTATATCGGTCGCAACCATGGGAGTGTAGGGCCTGCCTGAGTTGAGCCGGCCTATCGCCGTTATCTCTACACTCGTGCCGAACGGATAGCTGATGGTGGTGAGAAACGAATGCCTTCGCTCGAAGGAACTGCGGCTCCATTCGCGAACATTCGGGTTGCCGCCGGTCGTAGCGCCGCCCAAGCGACCGTTCCCGAACCGCACCGATTGCGACGATTGATCGCGCACGCTGGACCACGTGTAAGATGTCTGGAGCAAGATGCCGTTCCGCGTTATGCCGCCCAATGACACCGACAACTGCTTGGTTTCCGACTCAAGATCCGACCCGATCTCCAACACTTGTGAAAACGCGGGATCGATACGCGAATCCGTGAGTCTTACCGCACCGGTGGAAGGCACGACCAACGTGGGATCCACAAAGACCGGCCTATTCAGTTCGGAAGGAAGCATGAAGCCGGAGTTCACATCGAGATTGAGATCGCGGAATCCGTATTGGCTCACACCCCTGGCATAGCTTGCGCTCACCGACAACCTGAGCAGCGACGTTAGGTTGCGCTGCACCCCAAGCGACGCCCTCCAACTCTTCGGCGCTCCGAAGCCGTCATCGAATACCGTGGCACTCGGCGCCCTAGCCGATCGGGGAGTGCTGGGCCCGTTACACGCGACGGGGATGGAGCCTGCATCTGCATCGTAGGAATTCCAGTCGGGAGTCGGGATTGTCGAGCCCACACAGTTGAGTTCGGCTTCAGAATTGGAGAGCCCGGTAGCAGTCTGCGTCTGCGCCACGAGATTGAGAGGTGTCGGACTGCGGAATCTCCCCACTCCTCCGCGCACGATCAGGTCCGGGGGCGACCTGAAGCTCCTACCGCCTATCGTCCAAGTGAAACCCACCCTCGGACTCAAGTCCACTTCAGACGGTAGTCGATCGGTCCGGATGCCCGTTGCCGCCTCCAGCACCGGATTGAACGCCGGAGGGTTTCGGAATGTAGAGCCCTCGAGTCGCAGTCCGTACGTCAGTTGCACCGCCCGCGACGCGCGCCACACGTCACCGGCATAAACGGCATAATCCATCGATTCGGTCGACCTCTCATCGGGTGCCAGGGTCCTTCTGAACAGAGCGGGTGTGTCGGTTTCCAATTCGTTGAGCGAATTGAACGTGAACGTTCCAAATTGATTGCTGGAGTTGATGTTGTCGGACCGCTCCCAGATGAACTGCCCACCCAGTCTCACTCTGTGCGTACCGGTACCGGGAAGCCACGACAGTTCGTTGGTCACCTCAACCGACTTGGTGCGCGAACTCACCGGCATCCTGGTGTTGCCACCGAACGACAGTGTCCTGATGCCCATCGATCCGTCTTCCAACCGGGACGCTACCTGCACCTGCCCCTGCGGCATCGGATTGAACGGATCGCTGTTGCGATGCGACGTGGACACGTATGCGCGAACCTGATTGATGAAATGAATGCCCAGGCGCGAAGAGAGACTCGTCATAAGACCGCCGCCGCTCGACTCGTTGTCTCCTCCGGTTTCGGGAAGTGCCAGCGCCGATAGCCGCGACGGCTCTTGGCTTCGATCACGCCAATCCCCCCGCAGCGTCAGCGTATGGTTGTTGGATATCAGGTAATCCACACGCAACAACGTGGAGAGGAAGTCGTTGGACCGATTCTCGTAGAGATTGCCGTCCGACGGTATACCCAGACCACTCACAATCGACATGAAGCGATTCACCGAGTCGGGCGAGACACCGAGTCTCTGGAGGTCGGTGCTCGTTGCGGCTGCGAGTGACGCCTGCGGGTCGGTTCTCAGTCTGGCAGAGCCGGACACGTAAGCGAAGAGTCTGTTCCTCATGATCGGGCCACCGAACCCTCCGCCAAACTGCTGCTGAGTGAAGGCCGATGTGAATGCTGAGGTCTCTCCCGTTTCAACTGCCAGTGCATCGTCCCGCAAGTTGTAACTAAAGGAGCCTTGCACGCGGTTCGACCCACTCCGCGAGATCGAAGATATGAGACCACCGCTGAATCTTCCGCGCGACACGTCGTAGGTGCTCGTAACTACCCGTGTATTGCGCAGGCCCTCTTGAGGCACCTGTCCCGAACTGAAGTTCAGCCCGTCGAGCGTGATGTTATTGGCGTCGGGCCGTTGGCCGGCCACCGAGAACGATGCGCCGGTGCTATCGGTGGCGTCGATACCCACCACCCCCGGCACCAGCGTTGCCAGCACGTTCAAGTCTTCGGGATCGATGGGTAACCCCGAGATCAGCTCGGTGGGAAGATTGCGTTCGATCGAACCGGGCGTGGGGCGGTCGGGCACCACCACAGGCCGGCGGGTCCCCCGCACCACCACTGTGTCCAACCCGAAACCGAGTTCGGCCAGTTGGACATCCCACACGATGCGATCCTCGTCGGCAAACCGGGCCAGGACTACAGTCTGCGGCGCCATCCCCACAGCCCGTGCCGTCATGCGATACTGACCGCCGCCATCGGGAAACAGGATCGAATACCGGCCGCGGCGGTCAGTCTTGGCGGTTCTCGTGATTTCGGTTTCGAGCGAGACGGCCTCTACCAACACGCCGGCAAGCGGGACACCGTCGGCGTTGACTACGACGCCTGTAATGATATCGGTGGTGCCGCCGACCTGTGCCCCGGCGTAGGCCGGGAATAGCCCCAACGCCACCGGCACAAGAAACGACAGAACAAACCGAGCGAAAGACCTCATGTTCCTTATACGCCGGCCGATACCCCAATGTTAAGTGTCGATAGTACAACCTGTCGCAGGTAGATCGACAACGGGGATCGCAGCTGTATGGCACCGGAACGGTCACGAAGCGCCGGCATCACCGCGCTTATTCGATCCAGACCGCACTGTTTCGGTTAGGCCCCGCCGAGCTTATGTTTGTAGGGTAACGGCGGTATTGGCGAAAGGAGAAACCGTGCCGATAACCGCCAAGTTTTCCAGACAGTTCTACGCCAAGTTAGGCCACGACATAGCGGACGAACTCGTAGATTGGTTCAACAACGTGGACGCAACCTATCGTTCAGAATTCAGAGAGCTGTTTGCGGTGCACTTTGCACAGTTTGACGCGAAGCTGGAGCAGCGGCTCGCCGAACTGAAGTCAGAACTGAAGTCAGAACTGCACGTCGAGATAAGTAAACTGCTCAAATGGAACTTCGTGTTCTGGGTGGGTACACTCGGGACAGTAGTGGCTCTGCTCAAACTGTCCTGACAAGCCGGGCTCGGTCGAAAACTCGGCCCCAAGGGACGCGTAGACAACCTATCCAGATGTGATGTTCAGGCCACCGCCAGGCTCACAGTTGATCGCATCACCTCTAAAACTCGTTGGTGTCGCCGCCCTCCACGCCGCCAAATATCGCACGTCGATTTCGTCATGTAAGAACGACCCGGGCTCGACCGCCGGATAGATTTCCGCATAACTCTTGACTGTCACAGGGTCTACTCGGCGGAGTACATGCCGCGGTGAGATCTCGGCGGCGGTATCCAGCCCGGCGGCGCCCAGCAACTCCAGAAAAGCCTCGATTGTATCATCGTGATACCGCGCCACCCTCTCGGCCTTGTCCGTCACATCCACAGCACGACTCCGCTGCGGGTCCTGCGTTGCCACACCCGTCGGACACGTGTTATCGTGACACCGCCTGGCCTGGAGACAACCAAGGGAGATCATCATTCCCCGCGCGGAGTTACATACGTCGGCACCGAGCGCTATTGTCTTGAACATGTGGAATGCCGTGACGACCTTACCCGCGGCGATAATGCGAATCTTGTCACGCAACCCGCAGCCAACCAAAGTGTGATGAACCAGAGTCAACCCTTCTCGCAAGGGCGTCCCCACCGAATTGGAGAACTCGAGCGGCGCCGCTCCCGTTCCACCCTCAGCACCATCCACGGTGATGAAATCCGGCAATATTCCCGCGGAGATGATCGCCTTGCAGATGCCCATGAACTCGACAGGATCTCCCACGCAGAGTTTGAAACCCACCGGCTTTCCGTTGGACAGTTCGCGCAGCGTCTGCACGAATGTCAGCAGTCCGGCGGGATCGCTGAACGCCGTGTGCGCGGGTGGAGAAACCACATCCAGCCCAACCGGGACGCCCCGAGTCGCCGCTATTTCCTCTGTCACCTTCGCCCCCGGTAAGATGCCACCGTGCCCGGGCTTGGCGCCCTGGGACAGTTTTATCTCAATCATTCTTACGCTGTCGCGGGTTGCATTCTGTTGGAATTTGTCGGGATCGAACCCGCCGTCGCTGGTGCGACAGCCGAAATAGCCGGTGCCGATCTGCCATACGACATCGCCGCCGAACTCGAGATGATACGGACTCAACCCGCCCTCGCCCGTGTTGTGATAGAACCCGCCTTTCTTTGCGCCCTTATTCAGCGATCTGATCGCATTGCGGCTGAGCGATCCGAAGCTCATGGCCGAAATGTTGAGCCGTGACGCCGCATACGGCTTCCGGCACTGAGCAGTTCCTATGGCTACTCGTGGTTCCTCTTCGAGTGTCGGCTTAGGACTCAACGAATGATTTATCCATTCGTAGCCGACACGGTAAACGTCTCTCTGCGTGCCGAAGGGGCGAGTATCCAGAGCGCCTTTAGCGCGCTGATAGATGATCGACCGCATCTCTCGGCTCAACGGAGTCCCGCTAATGTTGTCCTCAACGAAATACTGCTGTATCTCCGGTCGTAGCAGCTCCATCAGATACCTGCCGTGGCCGATCACAGGATAGATGCGGAGTAGTGTGTGCTTGCGCTGCACAATGTCGTGAACACCAAGCAACACGATGGGCCCCACGACAACCAGAGACCATAGTATCGGACTCCATCGCAGTGACACCACAGCAATGATCGTAAGCGAGACGATACTTCCTAGAAAATATATTTTTCGTGGCACGACGTCATTCTCGAACGTTGGAGGTTTTCATCTTCCATACACCCCAAGTAAGCATCGGTAGGGCATAGATAAAAATAAATATCCATGAAGCCGTTCCGTACCCGTGCGCTACCAAGTTTACCAGCCCGAGCTTGGACAGCAGGGCGCCGGCTGTAAGTAGTCCCAAGGCAATCAGCGGGCGGGCTGCTACGGGCATCGGTCGAGCTAGTCCAGCAAATGTGTTGGCGATGCGCTCGTTGAAGGCGTGAATCAATCCGGTACCCGTCTCGATGAGCGTGCCGAAGAGCACCACCTGAAAGGCGATCTGAAACGAGCGCGAACCCAACAAGTCCAGCATGTAGTTGACCGGCGCCGGACGCTCAACAATCGCGGGATATTGCCCCATCATGGCGAGATAGAACAGGAACCCCGGCATCATCGCAATGACTCCGGCAAGCAAGCCCGAAACCACGGCCTCTCTACGGGTCTCGATGTGCTTTGCGGTAAATAGAACTGCGGGTATCAGGGACACCTGCAGAACTCCGTACTTGAATCCGCTGAGCGCCCAACCCGGCTCGGCGACATCGTTCCCGAATTGTGACAGCATCGCGTGTCCAAACCGAGTGATCGCCCACACAAAGAAGATGATGTAGATTGCATATAGCACGAAGGACCAAACTGCCATCACTCTCTCGATGGTCGCCGTGCCCTTGAAGACCAAGAAACCCACTGCCACCATCATTGCCACCACTCCCACCGCGTAGGGCACCGAGAACGACTCGTCGAGAATCGTGCCCGCGGCCGAGCCCACCACCGCCAGAATCAGCAGCAGCGCCACCATGTACCCAATCTCGTAGAGGAACCATCCCCTACCCAACAGGTGTACGAAAAAGCTGCGATAGTCGTAGCACCGAAAGATCCTGGCAAACTCGAAACTTGCGGCGCTCACTATGCTAATGGCCACGGTCGCTATCAGCGTCATCGAAAACAACCCGCGCACCGGACCGAACTTTAGGAAAAACTCCACGAGTTCGCGTCCCGTACCGTAGCCCCCAGCGATCACGACCGACTGGAGCACAAACCCCGGCAGGAGATAGCGCTGGAAGAAGTTGGACTTCACCGCGCGATGATCGGACTAGTCAAGGAACGGTGATTTTGGACGCTTCGTGCGCGATTCACCTTCATCGGAGTGCAAGAGCTTCTGTAGTTCGCGTTCGCTCATTTCGAACGGATCCTTCTCGTAACCCGGAGACCGTACCACCTTGCGGCTGCCGGGGTTTCCGGACACGGGCTCAAAGTACCACTCATCACGCGACTGCTCGCGGACCTCCCAATTGTTGCCGTCGTGGTCTTTGAATTTCCTATAACCCATTGCTTGCCTCCGATTCGCAAATCATTGGTCATCGGCCCCGATCACTTGGAGCAACAGTTCGACGTTTCGACGACCCTCTCGGCCGTCGACTGCGGGCGTGGCATCATCTCTTATTGCCCGCACAAAGTCGAGTACCTCGCCGACATATGGATTGGCGATTGGGAACTCCAGTTGGCCGGCTCGTGTCTGGATAGTGCCCGCTCCCGAAGCGCCGAGCGTATTGGTACAGATAGCATACCCCTCCGAACCATAGATCTCCATCCGGTGCGGTGACTCGAAGTTGACCGATGAACAAAACTCCGCCGTCGCGCCGGATTCGAAACGCAGCGCCACCGCTGCGGTTTCATCGTGCGGCCCTCGCCAAACTGCTTTGCTTATTACGCCCCGGACCAACTCCACTTCGCCGCAGGTTGGCACCATCAACCACCGAATCAGATCCAAACAGTGTGTGCCCACCCCAGCCAAACTCCACCACCTGCCCACTTCCCGCCTCGCGCGCCAATTGCCCGCATCCGGGGCCAACCAGCTCCACTGTACCCGCATGTGACGTATCTCACCCAGATCACCGGCCCGGACGACGTCGGCGACCAGCCGGTGGCCTGCATGCCATCGTAGGTGATACGCGACACCCAACCTCACTCCTCTGTCATCGCATGCCTCGATCATACGGTCGGCATCTCGCAACGACGTGACCATCGGCTTTTCCACCAGAACATGCTTGCCGGCCATCGCTGCCGTCACGCACTGATCCGCATGTAGTTTGTCCGGAGTTGCGATAACGACACCATCGAGGTCGGGATCATTGAGAAGAGCATCCAGGCTCGTGTGCCCCGCCACAGAGGACTTGGCTCGATGACTTTCCGCGAACCGGGCGGCGCGATCCGCGCTTCTGCTCAGAACACTCCAGAGTTGCACCCCGTCCGCCTGCGCGATAGCCGGTGCGAGCTGGCCATCGGCGATGCGGCCCGTTCCTATCAGCGCCAAGTTTAGCATTCGAGTCACGATATGACTTTCAAATCACAGTGACTAGCTTTCATGAGTCGGCGAGTCGAGTTTCCCAAGGAGGCTATCTGTGTCACTGCAGGTGCCGATAGTCGATCTATCCCCACTTTCGAGTGGCGATACACACGGATCGGATGACGTGGTAGAGACAATTGGCAGAGCATGTGAAAATTGGGGCTTCTTCCAGGTCGTGAACCATGGCATAAGCGACCCGCTTCTCCAGAGGGTCTGGGCCGCAACGTGGCAGTTCTTTGCTCTGCCGCGCGCCCAGAAGCTGGCGATTTCTCGCTCCAAGGGCAACCCCAGGGGATACTACGACCGCGAACTGACCAAGAACGCTCGAGACTTGAAGGAAGTATTCGACTTCGGCAAAGCCATGCATCCGGAACTTCCCGACGACCACCCGCGCAACCACGCCGCTGTCGACGGACACAACCAGTGGCCGTCCGATCTACCTTCATTCCGCAGCACGATGCTGGAGTATTTCCAAGCTTGTGAATCGCTGGGCCTCGAGATCCTGCGGGCGTTCTGTCTGAGTTTGGGCCAACCCGGAGAGCGGCTGCACCAGCATTTCATCGGGAATCACACGAGCTTCGTCCGACTCAATTACTATCCACTCCACGATCCCCTTGAACCTCAGGAGTCAACGCATACAACGGCTCTGGGCGACATGGCGCTGCACCATCACACCGACGCCGGCGCACTCACGATCCTGCTGCAGGATAACGTGGGAGGACTCCAGGTGTTCGCACACGACGAATGGATCGACGTTACACCTGTCGACGGCGCGTTTGTCATCAATCTGGGCGACATGATGCAGGTCTGGTCCAACGACCGCTACAAGGCGGCCCTGCACAGGGTGCTACCGCGTAAGGAACAAGAACGCTACAGTATTCCCTTCTTTTTCAACCCGTCGTACGAAACCGACTACGCACCGCTGCCATCACTTGCCGGCGATGAACCCAAGTACCGGACCTTGAACTGGGGTGACTTCCGGCAGGCACGGACAGATGGAGATTATGCCGACTACGGCAAGGAGATCCAGATCGCGGACTATCGGATCGAGTGCGCCCCGTCCTAGCCCGTCCTCGACCGTCCTATCGATCCCCCGCATAGACGATCCGATAGACCCGTCCTCCCCGGTCGTCGCCCACGTACAGGGACCCGTCCGGTCCTATCGCCAGGCCCGTCGGCCGGTGCAGAGCGCCACCCGGCGATACGTCAGCCCCTGCGAAGCCGTCAGCAAATACGGTGAAATCGCCGGCCGGCTCGTCTCCATTGAACGGGACGAACGCGACGTTGTAGCCGGCTTGAGGCTCGGGCGCGCGATTCCACGACCCGTGAAACGATACGAACGCGCCACCGCGATACTCCGCTGGAAACTGGTCACCAAAATAGAACCGCATCGCCTCGGGCGCCCAGTGCCCGGGAAACGAGGTCACCGGCAACGTCTTATCGGCGCAGCGTCCCTGTTTCTTTCCGTCACCACCGTACTCGGGGGCCAAGACCTTCTTGTGTAGCTGGCGGTCGTAGTAACAGTACGGCCATCCGTAGTCCTGACCGCGCTCGAGATGCATGAACTCCTCCGCGGGCTTCTCCGCACTCTCTTGGGTTGTGTAAAGGTCGGGCCAGTACCCCGCGAGCGCGTCGCGCCCGTGTTGCACTCCAAAGAGCGAACCTGTCTCCGGATGAATCGTGAGTGCGAAGGTGTTGCGCATACCGGTTGTAAAGTGTTCGCCGTCGGCCGCCTGCGTTTGTCCCGTCTCGTTTGCGTCGAACCGCCAAATTCCGCCCGACACTTCGAGCAACGGACAGGGGTCGATGCCATGCTGTCCCTGGCCGCGCGGTTGCTCCATGCATACGTTGGACGGGACCCCGATGTTCACGAACAGCGAACCGTCCGGTCCGATGGCAAAGCCCTTGGCGCTGTGCCAGCGACCCTCGCGATGTAGCGCGCCGGCAACCAATTCGGGTTTGCCTGAAGGTTCGAGCGCGCCCTCCGGCCACGGATACCGGACAATGGAATCGTCCGGTGCAAAGTAGAGGTAACCATTGTACAACGCGATTCCCGTGGCCCGGTCACCGTCGTAATGCCGCTGAACGTCGGCAGCGCCGTCACCGTCCGAATCGCGCAGCACTACGAACCCCCCGCTGTTGAGTGCGGCAAACACGTCACCGTTCGCGGCTACAGCGAGATGGCGCACTGTTGCCACACTGTCTCCAATCTTCACGTCCGCTACGACGAGCGCACAAAAGCCATCGGGCAGAGTCAAGCCCGCGTTGTCCGGCGCGCAGGGAGGAAGATCGGGATTGGCAGAACACGCGGCAGCGACGATAACGGCGGAAAGAACACACAACTGGGCAGTCGATCTCATGTGTTTTGACCTCTGGGTTTGCAAAGGTTAGTGCTACGGACCATGTGGCAATACCAAGCTCTCACTCCGAACGAGATCCGGCAAGTCCAGCTCGCAAGTCCTCGTGCGGTAACGGTAGAAGAACAGTGTAGGTGTGATAGCGAGCCCCGAGCCCTTATAGTGCGCCCCGTTCCCACGGCCCCCACACGGCAAACGTCATCCCCGGAATTTTTCCGGGCGTACCCTGTGCATTGAAAAAGAGTGTCTTCCCGTCGGGACTGAAAGTCGCTCCCGCCACCTCCCTCGGGTTGGCGATGTTCGCAACCAGGTCGAAGATTCTCCCGTCGGGCGTGAGGCCGCGCAGCTTCTGCGGATCGTTGGAGCCGTCCTCGCACAGCACGATACCGCCCCTTGGACTCACGGTGATATTGTCGGGCATATTGAGCACGTCCTTGCTCGGAGACTCGAATACGAGGGTGAGTTCACCCGAGTCGACACCGGTGGCACGGTACTGCCAGATCTGGCCCAAACTCCTGTCGCCACCCGATGTGGACGCAACGTAGATGTTGCCGTTGCCATACCAACAACCCTCCAACCGAACAAATCGGGCGCCACCTGCTTCCCAGCCCTGCTCGAATACCGCGGAAGAATTGTCCGTATCGGTCGGGTCGGGATCTTTGATGTCGACCCACGTAACAGGGATGGCAACTCCAACCGTTTGTCCCACACTCAAGTCGTGCCTGGGCCTGTCGCGAACGGCTAGCATCTGTAGTCGGCCACCCGCAGTGAGGTCGCCGCCGTCGCCGTTCGAGTATGGTCGGTTCGGCAGGAATCGGTAAAAACCCGCGCGACCGCTGTCTTCGGTTTCGTAAACGATCCCCGTTGCGGGATCCACGGCCACTGCCTCGTGCACAAAGCGACCCATCGCGCGCAGCGGTTGGGCAGGCCTCGCTTCCTCCAGCAGCGCCGGCACCTCGAAGACATAACCGTGCACCTGCGTGAATCCATTGTCGGGGTGAGCAAACGTTTCTTCGCACGAGAGCCAAGAGCCCCAAGGGGTCGGGCCGCCGGCACAGTTACGATAGGTTCCGTTCAAGCTCGCGAACTCACGGACCACCTCGCGAGTCTTGGCATCGATTTCCAATGACGTAGTGCCGCCGCCGGCCCTGTGGTCGTACGCCGTGGCCTGGTTTCCGAACGCAGAGCCGTCGGCCGGCTTGTTCGTAACCTCGTGGTTGCGGATCAAGCGGATGTTGCCGTTGGGTAACGGCAGCGCGCACATGCCGTCATGCAGCGACGGCGTGATATTTCCATCGGACATGCGCGTGCCCTCCACACCGATCACTCGGTATTGGAACCCCACGGGCAACGCGAGTTCTGGCCCCGCTTCCACCAACGGACCGTAGCTTCCCTCTACGCTCGCGGCGTTGAGCCGAGGAGCCCGGTCGTCGTTGCAAGCAAGTTGTTGGAGAGCAGAGAAACCAGCAACAGCACCTGTGAAGCGCGTCGAATATCGAATGAAGTTACGCCGGTCCATACGTTCTCCAACCTCCGCCGCCGAAAGCTATCTTCGTTCGGCGATCTGTCGGTAGACCGCCGTCGCTCGTTGTATCCATTCGTGATACATCTCCTTCTCACTAGTCGTCCGCCAGCTATCGCGCACCTGCACACGCCGCCACAACTCCTCGACTACACCCAACAGAAATTTGGCATCGTCCGGCGACGTGAATGTCACCCCGTCCCGTACCACGTAGACCGGCGTGGTCTGCGCGAACACGTAGTTGTCCCCTACGTAGCGCTGCTTGCCGCCCAACACGCGCACCGCAACCCAGCCGCTACGAGGTACCCGCACGGCCGTTGAAAGTGTGAGCGACGTGCGATCGCCGCTCGGCGCCGCCGAGTGAACCGCCTTGCCATTCACCAGCACTTCGAGGCTATCGAACGGTGCAATCGAAACGACCTCGACAGTCACATCGAGCGCCGCTGGATCGTTACGGTCCAAGCGGAGTTCCGATCCCGGCTCCAATCCATTTACTCGCGCAAACACCAGTGGACCGTTGGTGGCAAAGGTACGACCCGCTTTGACGGCCGCTAGCCACGATTCGTAGCTGAACTCACCACTCACCTTCGCATAAGTGCGCGCGGTTCCGCCCGACGGATCGCGCCACACGTTGGAGAAGTTGTCCGTACCACCCGTTGCTGACAAACGAAACCCGCTGTTGAGCATGCGGTAATACATCGCGGCCGAGGCAAGCTCGTCGGAAGCAACGGAAACGACATCGAAGAAACCGCCTCTGCCAAGAGCAACGTGAACCGGTACGTCCGACTGTGCGGCCGACGCTACATCGTCGACGTTGCCGAGATATGGATGGACGAAGCCACCCAATCCACCCTGCGCCAGAGCTTCATCCAAATAGCGGACCTTCAATACGTCGGGCGCATAGGGTGACCACGGCGTACCACCGATCAACGGCATGACGAAGCGCTCGATGCCGAGCAACGCAACATGGCCGTACGATCCGCGAAACTCCTCGGCGTAGCGGAGAATGTGACTGCTGTCTGACAGTTCGTAGTTGCGGCCCGTCAAGTCGCGCCAACGCCCCATCAACTTGGTACCGTCCATGTGTATGAGATCGTTGGTCACGTGGATGTCGTCTGCAACGAGCTGGTAGTAAAACTCTTCTTCCGTGAGCCCGAACCGTCCCTCGTGCAGGTCGTGCACGTGTGTGTCGCCCGAATACCACCCGCGAGCAACGGGATCGGCGATCCGCCTCAGGACAAGACGCGCCGTCGCCACGCCGCCTGCCGGTACGGTCACGTTGGCATGGACAGGCTGGAATTCGAAGCCACGCAGCGCTTCGACGCTGACGGTTCCCGCGGGGATCTCTACGTCGAACGTCCCACGGGTATGGAAATAATGGATCTCGTTGGCGGGACTCACGCGATGGAATCCGCCATCGGGCGCATAGCCGCGACCGTCACTGGCAAGTAGTTGAATTCGTGCGGGTGTGATGGCGCCGTCAGGCCCAACTACTTCGCCCCGCAAGCGCCCGGTTGCCACGCGACTGCGCCGAGCTGTGATGGGCACGGCGGTCCAGGCGCCGCCTGCACCACCCGACGCCGACATCGTGAACAGTTGAGTGGCTCCACCGCGGTTGGACACAAAAGCGATAGTCGAACCATCGGGACTCACGGCCGGCGCGAACTCGTCGAGTGGTTGGTCCGTGAGGCGCACTCGATTGCCGCCAACGGCCGGCACTGTTGCTATATCATAACTACCGGCGGCGTCGGAAGCGTAAACGAGCGCCGTGCCATCGGGAGTCCACTTAGGCGCCGGCCGGTAGCTCGTCTCCTCGTAGTGCACCATAACGGGCTCGCCACCATCCAACGGCTTGACCCACAGACCACCACTGCCCAAGCGATGTCTGACCGGGGAGACGTAGACGATACGAGAGCCGTCCGGTGAAACCGCAGGCTCGAACTGATGGCCGCGGCCGCTCACGACGGGAGTCAACTCGCCGGACGCGACATCGATCCTGTAGATGTCGAAGTCAGCGCTGCGGGCGCTGGCGAAGTAAACGGTCTTGCCGTCCGGACTCCACACCGGCTGCACGTCCACCCCGGCGTCGTGTGTGAGCAGGCTGACCTGACCACCGTCGGCGCTCACCAGCGCGATATCGAGGTTGCCGTCGATGTCGACCGACAGCGCCAGCCGCGCACCGTCGGGGCTCCAAGCCGGCTCAAAGTGATAGCCCGGACCCTCGGTGAGGGCGATGGCTTCGCCTCCGGACGCCGGCACCTTCCAGATGTCTCCCCGCATGGAGAACGCGATCCACTTGCAGTCGGGACTCCATGCCGGATCGAGCGGACCGGTCGAAACCGCCGGCAGCATGTGGAGCTCGACGCGGGTGGACAGGCCGTACCTGGGCAGCTGGGCGCGGGCCTCCCGCCCAGTGCCCGAGATCGCACATGCTATCCCGAGCGCCGCGAGAGAGGCTTGTGTCGATCGGTGTCTGATTCTGTGCATTGGACAACAAGTATGTCGTGCTACAGGCAAAGACGCGAGTTCGAGTGGACACCTTGACGGATTTTCCGGCGCTATATAGTTACCATATATGGCAGATCTAGAGAAAACCACGGTATACCTTCCCAAAGAGGCCTACCGCAGGCTCAAGTTGCTGGCCCGCGAGCAGAACAAGAGCGCGGCGGAGTTGGTGCGGGAGGCGGTGGTGGAATACGCCGGCCGACGCGCACCAACCGTTCTGCCCACGAGCATCGGCGCCGGCCACAGTGGATTGAAAGATTTGAGCGAGCGCACCGAAGATCTGTTGAGCGGGATGGCCGACTCGGCGTGATCGTAGCGGACACGAGTGCCATCATGGCGCTCATCGATGCCGACGACAAGCGCCACGAAACCCTAAAGAACTTGTTCACCGAGGACCCCGCTGCCTGGATCCTCCCCTGGGCGGTGCTGCCCGAAGTGGACTACCTGGTGGCAACCCACGTGGGTGCCGCCGCTCAAGCGGCTTTTCTGTGCGACCTGGCTGCCGGCGCTCTCGTTGTGGAATGGGGTGATCCAGCGGACGTCGAGCGCGCGTACGATCTATGTTCGCGCTATCCCGAACTTGGCCTCGGGTTGGTGGATGGGGTGGTCATAGCCGTGGCCGAACGACTCGGTGCCGCAGCTATCGCGACGTTCGACTTGAGGCACTTTGGCGCGGTGCAGATGGAGGGCCGCCCCCGGTTGTTGCCGCGGGATCCTTGAGTCGCCGAGTTGTGATTGCGATCGTTTAGATCGTATCAGCCGAGCGCCGGAAGAACCTCGAACCGCATCGCCGTCCCACTCCGACGCACCCGTTGATCGAGCGATAGCAGCGCCACCTCAGGCTCTCGGGTAGCTGGCGCCCTGGAGCGCCCCGAGGGCTCCGTTGGCCGGCTGACCATGCGATGAACTTCGGGGACACCACACCAAATCGAGTGGAGTCGATACGGTTTTGACGAGCGACTGCGCCGCAGCGTATCTTGCCACGCCAACAGCGACTGGGGACGAATGGAGCAATTCGCGGTCTACTTGAGATTGGGCATCGAACACATCGCGGACCTGCGCGGCTACGATCACATTCTCTTTATCATAGCTCTCACCGTCGGCTATCAGCTGCACGCGTGGCGCAAGCTCACCCTCCTAGTCACGGCGTTTACGGTGGGACACTCGATCACACTGGCCCTCGCGACACTCCGGATCGTGAACATCGATGCAGCCCTGGTGGAGATCCTGATACCGGCCACGATAATCATCACGGCCCTTTCCGAGGTCGTCCGCAGGTTCGGTCCCGAGACGGCAGTCTCCGAGCACCGATTCGTGGCCTTGCGCTACGCGCTTGCCGCCGGGTTCGGACTCATCCACGGGCTCGGCTTTTCAACTTTTCTGCGCGCGATCCTGGGTAGCGAGAGGAGCATCGTGATGCCACTTTTCGGGTTCAACATCGGCTTGGAGGTAGGTCAATTGCTGATCGTAACCGTCGTATTCTGCGTTTCGACAATCGCTGTACGTGCCTTCAAACTACCGTATCGTGCGTGGGTGTTGACGCTGTCCAGCGCGACCGCATTGGTCGCACTGGTCATGATGATTCAGCGGGTGAGCGCATAGGCCTTGACCAGATCCATATTGCTGCTGTTAGCCTGGCCGGTGGTCTGGTTGTCCGGGAGCGGCTTGACTCCCCACCCACTCCATGTCAGCTACATAAAGCTGGAGGTCGAGGACAGCACCATCAGCGGTCGCGTCAGGGTCTTTCCGGACGATCTCGCGCGCGCGCTCGCCGCGTTTCATCACCGCGACACCGTAGACCTGGACGCTGCGGATGCGGACTCGCTATTTGAAGCATATCTGCGGGCGACACTCGATGTCGCAGGCGACTCGGTTGCGCTTGTAACATACATCGTGACGAGCGGGCAAGACGCTAAGCCGAAGATGCGGTGGTATGAGTTTCAGATCCAACTCGAGCAGCCGATCAAACAACTCGGCCTTCGCAGTCGGATCTTCTTCGAGCTATACCGCGACCAGCGCAACTTGGTCGACGTGCACTATGTGCCCGCCGACGAGTGGCACTATCTGTATTGGAATTCGGGCGACAAGAGAATGGTGACGTTGATGTTTGCCGAAACGGCGCATGAGGGCCGACACAACCTGACCCTCAGCGCTGTGCCGACCGATGGTGGATAGCTGGGACAGTTGCCTCAAGGTGCTCGGCCTGGAACCGGGGGCTTCGCACGAGGCAATCAAGTCCGCCTACCGGGATCTCACAAAGGTCTGGCACCCGGATCGTTTCTCACACGACGCCGCGCTGCAACGCAAGGCCGATGAGCAACTGAAGGCAATCAACGAAGCCTACGAAAAACTGCGCTCCTACGAGCCCGACCCGGTGCCCGGAGATCCCGCGATTCCTCTGCACGGAGAGGGTCCTCGTGTAATCCGGCCGCAGCGGCGGGTGATACCGGTGGACAAGGTATGGATTGTCGTTACCGTGGTTGCTGCGTTGATCGTCTTGTTGCTCGTCGTTTCGGCGGTATAGGAGGTCATTGATGTTCCCATATCCGTTAGGAGTGGTGACGTTGCTGCAGGGGCTCTACTCGCTGTTCTGGGTCGCCGTGCTACTGGACGTGGCGTCACCGGCCTTCAACATCCAACGCTTCCCCGAGTGGACCGGGATGGAACTCGTGTTGGCGCTGACGGTTCTATTCGGAGCCGCGTCGGTGATAGGCGTAGTAATGCACACCGTGTCCCGGAGCGTGTTTCGGCGCCAGAAGGATTTGTGGGAGTTCAAGATACTGACCAGCGCGGCGGTGGCGCGGCGTTTCAAGAAAGCAGGCGTGAACGAGACTGGAGTCGGCGGTCCCACCTTGACCGAGATTCTCGATCCGGGTAACACAAACCGCGTGCGACAGGCGGGAGAGTTCATGCACACCCTCAGTTACGTGGTGATGTCCGGCGCGCCTCAGGTGTTTCACACGATCCAGGTTTACCGAGACCAGTACCGGCTGGCACGGGGATTCATTCTGCCATCGCTCGCGCTGGCACTGGTGATTCCCTTCTGGCAACCCGTTCGCGCTCTCGAAGGCGCTCGGCACGTTGGGCCGTTTTCGCTCATCGGATTGCAATTATTGTTGATGGCTGTTCTGGTCGCGTGCGTTACGTTTCTCGCCTTTAGGGAGCGAGCGTTTCGCTACGCCGCAGCGCGGATCATGAGCTTCATTGCACTCGAGGCCAGAGGGCGGGCCTAGCTCACCGCCTTTTTTGCCACGCCGGTTGCAAAGCGCTTCGCATCTACTACGAAGCGCTGGTGGGTTCCCTCGCAGATCGTATCTACTCCGTCGTGTGCCGACACCTTGAACGAAAGCCGCCTGCCGTCTACTTCCGTCACCTCTACACGTACCGTTACCGTGAGACCAGGAGGTGTCGCCGCCAAGTGACTCAGATCGACATGCGTGCCAACCGTCAGCGATCCAGGTTCCAAGTGAGGAGCTAGGGCTTTGACACACGTCCACTCAACCAGTCCAACCATGAACCCCGTTGCGAAGACTCGTGGCATCTCTTGGAACTCTTGGGCATCCGGGTAGAGATGCGGCACCGTCTTGTCTTCGGGAACCGTGTAGCTGAACTCGTAGGACAACCCAGGCTCGATGGAGGCGGTCATAGACATAGGCCCTTCATTTCTCCAATCCGTAGGATCCGTAAGTAGCTCATACACAGATAATGCAGTATCCGTGTAGAGGCATCAAGCGCTTGCAGATCGGACGTCTCCTAGCTACCTCTAATCACCATTTGCGCTGATGTTCAAGTGCGGTCACACTACTAATTGGTGGGATGACATCAGAGTCCGATGGCACAAAGAATCGAGGTATTCATGAAAGAGAGCACATACTCCGTCGTGCATCGGCTCGTCAGCTAAGCAACTCACAAGTCCTATTAGATGTCCACGAACTCAGCCCCTCCGCCTGATCTGCACTACCTTCTCTACCACGGCGTGCACGACACCTGCACCGTCGACGAGATTCGTCTCGTAGACGCGATCTACTTTCTCGCTCCGCGTGAGTCCGGCGCGAATCGCTGCCACCTCTCGCTCCTCCACTAGGAAACTCGCGTAAAGTGTACTGCGGCCGGGGCGCTTGAACCGAATGGTCGCGGTCTTGTCCCACACCACGTACTCGGGTCCCATCAACTTGATGAGCATGATCATGTAGAAGGGATCCACGGCCCCGTACAGGCTCCCGCCAAACGTGGTACCCACGTAGTTACGGGTACGCCAATTGAGCGGCAGCTTCACGCGCACCTCACGCCAGTCGTGCGATATGTACGTGATTCTCCCGCCGGTCCCACGGTAGGCGGGAAAGAAATTGAAACGCCAGCGCGCGAGACGCGTCGTGAACGATTCCGCCACCGGCGTACGGCTCCCTACCGATTATCCGGTGGGCGCGTACCGCGTTTTCCCCTCGAAAACCGTCAGTCCACCTTCGGCACGAACCGACATTTTGGGCAGGCGGCGCGTACCCATCGATGCGGTACCGTACTCTCCGGCCCGATTGATGGCAACGAACTTTTCACCGGGAACGAAATCGGGGTTCACGTTGCGGTACTTGTCGACGATCATCTCTATTGCGTCTTCGCACGCCTCCTGTGGCGTCCGTCCGGCACGCATTCGCATCACTATGTAGTAGGAAGCGCACGACTTGATCACGTCCTCCCCACGTCCCGTTGCTCCAGCGGCACCCACGTCGTTGTCGACATACAATCCTGCTCCAATGATCGGGGAATCACCCACACGTCCGTTGATTTTCCAGCTGAGCCCACTCGTAGTTGTAATGCCGGCGATATCCCCATTCGCGTCCACCGCCAAGACGTTGGTAGTACCGTAGTGGAACTCGTCCGCACCCGCGAGCACTCGTCCCATCTTTCTCCCGGCACCCTTCCGCAGGTGATCAGGCGGACCCCAGTCGTCGGTTGCGCTGTTGCGTTCCCGCCAGCGCAGCCAAATCTTGCGAGCCTTCTCCGTCAGGAGGTTCTCTTCCTTGAAGCCGAACGACTTCGCAAAGTCGAGCGCGCCCTTGCCGACCAGCATCACGTGGTCGGTGCGTTCCATCACCAGGCGAGCAACGGACGCGGGATTCTTGATGTTCTCGAGCGCCGCAACGGAGCCGGCGTTATAGGTTCGGCCATCCATGATGGATGCGTCGAGTTGAACGACGCCATGTTCGTTGGGCAAACCTCCATAACCTACACTCGTGTCCTCTGGATCGACCTCGATGACGTTGGCACCCTTCTCGACCGCATCGAGCGCCGAGCCACCCGAGCCAAGGATCTCCCAGGCCGCCTCCATCGCGTTCTGGCCGGTCTGGTTGGAGTGGCTGGTAATTATGAGCGGCGTATCCTTGGGTGACACCCGGTGCCCCGTAAGATCGTCCGGCCAGCGGCCGAAGACGAACGCACCGGCACCCAATCCGACGCCGCGGCGGAAGAAATCACGGCGATTCACCCCTCGTTGTTGGTTGCTCATCTCGCTACTCCCAATTTGGTCTAGACGATGCGCCGGACACTCCGCACGCACACACAAGTGAGTCTACGGCGACGGGCACAGTGACGCAATTGTGCGACCCACTGTATCGACATCAAGGTTGCAACGCCTCCCGCATGAACTCCACAATGTCCCGCTTCAGTCAAACTGCGCGTACCTATCACAAGACTTCTTCAGTTTCACCTGTGCCGCTCAGTCTCGTACAGGCAATCCGGGAGTGAAGGTATCTCGCCCCAGTCAAATTGGAAGGCGCAGAAGGAGTGTTGGAGAAGGATTCGCAGGCGACGCAACCACCGTAATGCGGGGACTCGGCTGCACCGAGCCCCGCACCATTCACTGACGGTAACTACATTCCCGGCGCGATCACCGACAGATCGGGCCGGAACCGCAGAACGGAAGTTTCAACGTGCGTAAAACAGTTGCTGAATTCCTCGGACATCTTGGCGGCTTCTTTCTTACCATAGACTTCGGCCAACATCGCCGCCATCGGCTTATCCGGTCCCTCGAACGCAGCCCAGTTCTCATAGGGGAGAACCAGCGTGACCGCCGGCCCCACACCGCCGGCAATTTGATTCACGAAGGCGTAGTAGACCGGATAGTCGGTCTTGACGATCGCCGAGTGGAACTTGCCCACGACCTCATTGAACCTCTGTCCCTGATCGGGCTTCAAATAGTATGTGACTACCTGAAGCAACGTGATCTTACTGAGGTCATCCGGCAGTCGAACGTGGGCCGTATCGAGCGCCGAGATCGAGGCGGTAATCGATTCCACAAGCGGTGCCACGCTGGCCAGGTACTGGACACGCCCTTTGGGACCGAAGTCCGCATCGTACGCGTCAAAATCGGCCCAGGTGTGATCTCCCGAGCGAATCACAAAACTGCCCAGGTTCTCACCTTGGACGACTTCGTAGGTAGTCCAGTTCCACGGGTCCTTGTTCTGCGCTCGCCACTTGACGTGCTGTTGGAGCGCAGTCTGGAATCCGGCTGCCATGTCGGCCTTGGGTTTGACAGTGTAGAGCTGGGCGAGACTGCTCATTTGCGCCCAGGCGCTCTGGCTCATTACCGCGAGCAGGAGCGCTGCGAAAAGGGTGGGTACTACACGACGGCTAGCCATTGGTGGCTCCAGGAACAGAAAATGGATCGCTCGGCGACCCCGGTCGGCGAGACAGACGGCTGTAGTCGGAGCCGGCGAAGCTATTACCGGGTACTAGAAGAGTCAAGCCCTGGCCAACCGGGGCCTTGCGGTGCATCTTGGCTCGTCCCTCAAACGCTTAGAACTATGGCCGACCTGACCGCTTCCAGACGAGAGTTCTTGGCCGCCGGCGGCGCGATTGCCGCGGGCTGGCTCGGTACCGATCCCCACGCGTTCATACAGGCTGTTGCGGCAGCACGTGCAGCAGAACGTGGAAACCCCGTCACGTACGACGTCCTCACGCCTGCGCAGGCGGCCGATCTCGAAGCCATCGCCCAACAGATCGTGCCCTCCGACGATCAACTCCCCGGTGCGCGCGAAGCACACGCCGTCGTGTTCATCGATCGCGCGCTCGGCAGCTTCCAGGCAAGCCAGAAAGATGCATTGCTCGAGGGATTGGTAGATCTCAACACGAAAGTTGCACAGCGTTGGCCGGGCACGGCACGGTTCGCGCAACTATCGTCTGACCGACAACACGCACTTCTCGAGGAAATCGAAGACACACCGTTCTTTGCGCAGGTGAGGCGCGGCGTGATCACCGGAACGTTTGCGCACCCGCAATGGGGTGGCAATTACGAGGGCGCGGGCTGGAAAATCTTGGGATTCGAGCCGCGCTTCGTGTGGCGACCGCCGTTCGGCGCATACGACGCCGAGGAAATGGAAAGATGAGCGGCGCAAGATTCTCCCAAAGTGAGACGGTCGACTTCCTCATAGTGGGTGCGGGCGCGGCAGGCGGAGTGCTGGCCAAGGAGCTGTCTGTCGCCGGATTCACCGTGCTCGTGCTAGAACAGGGTCCGCGCCTAGAGGCCAAGGACTTCGAACACGACGAGTTCAAGTATTTCTTCCGGAGTTGGCTCAACAACCGGCCCGATCTCCAACCGCAGACATTCAAGGCCGGACCCGACGCTGAACCTCGACAAGGCGCCGGTGGAGTGGTGTACCACCGGCTGGTGGGCGGCGGGAGCGTCATGTTCACGTCCAACTACTGGCGCTTCAAACCGATCGATTTCAACGAGAGAAGCGTGCTGGGCCCAATTGCCGGCACCGGGTTTGCCGATTGGCCGATCACGTACGAAGATCTGGAACCGTATTACACCAAGGCGGAGTGGGACTTGGGTGTTTCGGGCGAGCCGGGTCCGTTCGACCCGCCGCGGTCGCGGGGCTATCCTACCCCACCGCTCCCGGTCAAGAGTTCGGGCGTTCTGTTCGAGCGCGGCGCGCGCGCGCTCGGCTTCCACCCACAGGTCGCACCGATGTGCATTATTTCCGAGCCGTACAAGGGTCGCGCCGCATGCCAGCACTGCGGCTACTGCTCGGGGTTCGGCTGCGAGCATCGCGCCAAGTCGTCGACGCTGTTCACCACCATACGCGAAGCCGAAGCGACAGGCCGCTGCGAAGTGCGGCCCGAGAGTTACGTGCGCAAGATCGAGATCGACAAGTCCGGCAGGGTAATCGGAGCAGTCTATTTCGATGATGATAAAGTGGAACACTTCCAGCCAGCGCGGGTGGTGATCGTGAGTGCCAACGGATCGGAGACTCCGCGCCTGCTGTTGCTGTCGAAGAGCAACATGTTCCCCGATGGCCTTGCCAACTCGAGTGGCGTAGTGGGTACGAATCTCATGTTCAACGGCAACGCGTCCACTACCGGCGTGTTCGAGCGGCCGCTCAACGACTGGAAGAGCGTAATGGCGACGCGGATGATCTGGGACTTCTACGAAACCGATCCCAAGCGCGGTTTCTATGGTGGCGGCGGCGTCGACGCGCGCTACTGGGGCTATCCACTTATGGTGGCTAACGGTGGCCTGCCGCCCGACGCTCCCACCTGGGGCGCCGAGTACAAGAGCATGCTGCACCACCACTACTCGCGCATGATGAACACCGACGTGCACAGCACCTCGTTGCCTGTCTCCACCAATCGCATCGAACTGGATCCCGAACTAAGGGACGATTGGGGACTACCGGCCCTGCGAGTCACGTACAAGGACCATCCTGACGACACCGCGACGATCAAGTTCTTCGTGGAGCGTGCGATCGAGATCATGGAGGCGGCTGGCGCGCTCAGGACCTGGGGACCGACTAACTTCGAGCAGCAGATCGGATACCACCTGCTCGGCACTTGCAGGATGGGCAACGATCCCAAGACGTCCGTGGTCGACAAGTACCATCGTACGCACGACGTGCCGAATCTGTTTCTCTGCGACGGGAGTAGTTTGGTAACGGGCGGAAGAGGCCAGCCCACCGAGACCATTCAGGCGCTCGCATATCGTGCGGCCGATCACATCGCAGACTTTGCGCGAAGAGGGGAGATTTGACTTCATGCCGAGAGCTACTGCAACGAGTTTTGTATCGAGCCTTGCTTCGGTGCTAGTGATCACCGCGCTAGGATGTGGTGGTGAGGCAAACATCAGGGCCAGTGTGGAGATCGTGGAGCCAGCAAACGAAGCCGCGGTGGACGGGCCGGACGTGCGCGTGGCACTTGCGGCGACCGGGGTGGAGATCGCGCCGGCAGCCGACGAGCGGGAAGGAACAGCCCATCACCATCTGTTCGTTGATCGCTCTCCCACGGCCCTCGACGACACGATTCCCGCCGGGCTGACGGGGATCATTCATCTGGGCCGCGCCCAGACCGAGTTCACGCTGAAAGGGCTTGCGCCCGGAGAGCACACGGTGATCGCGGTGCTCGCCAATTGGGCGCACGTGCCGCTCAGCCCGCCGGCCGTGGACACGGTGCGGTTTACGGTACGGCCGTAGCCCCGAGCCCGATCACGATGCCGGTACGATCCAGGAAAAAGTCGGGCCGATCCCGTTGGCCGGCTTCTTTGCCCAGGGGGAATTGGGTCCGGTTGGTGGCAAGAACTTCATTCACGGGTTTACGGCGAGTGTGGCGTTGTTCGAGTAGAAGCTAGCCGAACTATTACAGAGAACACCGTAGGGAAGTCGTCGGCCGTTTGCAGCATGGCAAGCAACCGACCTACGGCACCAGTTCAAACGCCGGTGCGTGCGTGGGCCTGACGACGGAGAAGTGACGGCGGTCGGTGGTGAGGATCGTAACAGCACCTAGCCGTTCGGCGATCGCGACAACGGATGCATCGACGAAGCCAAGTGGAGTGTCACCGTAGGTCTCCGTCAACTCCGCGGCCCGCCGGACGTCCGCCTGGTCGAGCCCGATCCACTGGAGTTCACCGTCCCCGAAGGAACGCACGAAGGCGATTTCGGCGCGGACTCCAATGCGACACCTAAGGAGATAGGTGATCTCAGGCAGTGTCGTTACGGGCACGAGCACGTCCCGGGGTCTTGCGGTCCACCAAGAGGTGACCCACTCGTGCCAATCGTCGCTGCGATCGACCAGTGCATACATGGCGCCGGTATCTGCCACGACCGTCATTGGTGCGGATCGGACCAGAGCAGCTCGTCTACGTTCTCCGAGGTATCCCGACAGCCACTCTCGAATGCGCCGGCTATACTGGGCAGTCCCGGCGTAGCGGGCCGCACATCCAGATAGATAGCCAGTGCCTCCCTCACCACCGAGGCGAAACTCCGCCCCTCGCGCTCAGCGAGCCGTTGGGCTCGGGCCAGGAGCGGTTCGTCGAGGAAGATCGTGGTTCGTTTCATGACATATATATTACGTAATATATCATATATGGGCAATGGCTAGCAGTTTACCCTCGCCTAGGTCCTGCCGAACCGGTTGGTACGGCCGCGGAATGGAGTTATAGTTGGCTACATTCCAAGAAAGGGGTCTCTCGGTGAACAAGAATGATCTCCCGCGACTTGGCGTCGGAGTGTACACGCGAGCAGACGCCGCCCGGCTCCTTCGCCTAACCCCGTCGCGGGTCGGCCGCTGGTCGAAGGGTTATTCCTATTGGCTTGGCTACACACCTGAGCCCGAGCAACGCAAGCAACCCCCAGTCGTTCGGCGGCGCCGCCCCGACATCGGCGGTCTGTACTGGCTGTCTTTTCTGGAGTTGATGGAACTGCGAATCGTCAGGGCTCTGGTGGTGGATCGTGGATTGTCGCTGCAGTACGTGCGCAAGTTGGGGGATCTTGGCAGCCGCATCTTCGACACGCCTTACCCATTAGCATCCCGCCGGATCTTTGTGGAAGGCCAACGAGTTTTCGCCTCACTCTCCCGTGATCAAGACCTATTGCAAGTCGTCGAACTGAGTGAGAAGAGGCACGGGCAAATCATGGCCGGAGATCTCTTCGAGCAATACCTCGAGGAGGTCGACTTCGACGAGGAGACCTCGCTCGCTGAACGTTGGTGGCCCATGGGGAGGGACGTTCCCGTGGTGCTCGATCCCAGGATCGCGTTTGGTGCTCCTGTCCTGGCGGGCACGCGGATCCGGACAGACATCCTAACCCTTTACACCTCTGGCAACGCTGCCGCCACGGTGGCACGGGCATTTGAGCTCACGACGACACAGGTAGACGCGGCAGTCGATTTCGAAGCCCAGCTTGCACGCGCGGCTTGATCTTTCTGCTGGACGCGAACTTCCCGCCGCAACTCGCGCGCGCCCTGCAGGTCCTCGACCAGGAAGACTGTCAGTTCCGCCATTCACCAGATGAATTCGGGGCCGATGCGGCTGACGAAGTGATCTTCGCCGTGTTCGTGTTCACAGGTAGCGCTTTGGCACAGCGCTCGTTCCGCGAGATCGCGGCGTTCGTGCTTTCGGTAACGGACGCGATACTCGAGAAAGGCCGCACGACCAAGACGCCATTCATTTGGGGTATTACAGATCGCCGCAGGTTCAGACGGTTAGATGGGTGAAGCTGGACTCCCGAATGCAATCCTTCGATGGGC
>JBHHZE010000037.1:0-34508 GCA_046757925.1 Gemmatimonadales bacterium | reverse complement strand
CTTCCGACCTCACGCTTATCAGGCGTGCGCTCTAACCAACTGAGCTACTGGCCCGTTTGGGCAACCAAATCTAGACGGCAGGGCCGGGCGGGCCAACCCCGGCCCCTCGCCTTACCACTAATTCCACTCGTGATGCCGCGTGTGCCGCGGCTCCTCGTCGAACTCCAGCTCCTCCTCGTACTCCTCCCACTCGTCTTCCTCATCCTCATCCTCGAAGAGGTACTCGTCATCTTCCTCGAAATCCTGTTCGTCATCCCACTCATCATCGTCATCGTCGGTGAGACCCAGGACCGGCCAAATCGACGTCTGTCGGGACAACATGGTTCCTCCACAACCTCTTGCTAAGGGTTGGACACCTCGCTACTCACCGGCTGCGCGGGCCTGGCGGGCAGCCTTCTTGCGCGCGTTCACCCCCAGCGCGCGTTTCCTGAGCCAGATCGCGTCCGGCGTGATCTCGATTAGCTCATCGTCCGCGATGTACTCCAGCGCCGCCTCGAGCGTCACCTTCCGCGGCGGATCCAACAGGATGTTTTCGTCCGAACCGGCGGCCCGCATGTTCGTGAGCTTCTTCTCCTTGCCGACATTCACGTCCATGTCGCTCGACCGCGCGTTCTCACCCACAATCATCCCCTCATATACGGGTTCACCAGGCGACACGAACAACGTGCTCCGCTCCTGCAACCTGAATAGAGCATAAGCTACGGCAGCGGCCTCACGGTCCGCCACCAGCACACCCCGCGACCGGCCGCCCAACGGCCCGGCCCAGGGTCCATACTCCAGAAACCGGTGGTGCAAGATCCCCTCACCCCGGGTGTCGGTCAGGAATTCCGACCGAAACCCGAACAGCCCCCGTGCAGGCACCCGAAACCGCATCCGCACCCTGCCCTGCCCCGGATTCTTCATGTCGATCATGTCACCGCGGCGCCCACCCATCTTCTCGATTACCACGCCGAACATGTCCTCCGGCACATCGACCACCAGTTCCTCGTAGGGCTCCAACATCCTCCCAGCGGCATCCTCTCGAGTGATCACCCTGGGGCGGCTCACCAGGAACTCATACCCCTCGCGCCGCATGGTCTCCATGAGAATCGCGAGGTGTAACTCCCCCCGACCCGAGACAGTGAGCACGTCCGGCTTGCCGGTATCCTCTACGCGAAGCGCTACATTGCGCTCTAGCTCGCGGTAGAGCCGGTCGCGCACCTGACGGGACGTGACATACTTCCCGCTCTTCCCCGCAAACGGAGAATCGTTGACCATGAACTCGACCGAGATCGTAGGTTCCTCGACGGCGATCCCGGCCAGGCGTTCGAGACAGCCAACATCGGTCACGGTCTTGCCGATTTCGATCCCCTCCACCCCGGTGAGCGCCACGATGTCACCGGCATCGGAACGCTCCAGTTCGATGCGCTCCAACCCCTCGAACCCATACAGCTTAGCCACACGTCCGGTCGTAGCCACGTCATCCTTCACCAGCCCCGGCTCACCCAGAGGTAATAGCGCTACTTCCTGACCCACGCTCACGCTCCCTCGCTCTATGCGTCCAATCGCGACACGACCCATGTATGGTGAGTAGTCGAGCGTGGAGATCAGCATCTGGAACGGGCCCGAGGGATCGGAACTCGGGGCAGGCACCGAGTCAATGATCGTCTCGAAGAGCGGAGTCAGATCGAGACCATCCACGCACCCGTCGGCCGGTAAGCTATTCGCCGCCCAGCCGTTCTTGGCCGAGGCATAGATGAACGGGGCATCCAACTGCTCGTCCGTGGCTTCCAGGTCCAGGAACAACTCCAATACTTCATCATGCACTTCACTAGAGCGAGCGTCGGGTCGGTCCACTTTGTTTATCACGACGATGGGCTTCAGGCTCAAGGCCAGCGCCTTACGGGTCACAAACCGGGTCTGGGGCATCGGGCCTTCGGCCGCATCCACCAATAGGAGCACACCATCCACCATGCGCAAAATGCGCTCGACTTCGCCACCGAAGTCGGCGTGTCCCGGCGTATCCACGATGTTGATCTTCACATCATTCCACCGCACCGCCGTATTCTTCGACAAGATCGTGATGCCGCGCTCACGCTCCAAGGGGTTGGAATCCAACACACGATCCGTCACCGCCTGGTTGGAACGGAACATGCCGGCCTGACGCAGCAGTTTGTCGACTAGGGTGGTTTTCCCATGATCAACATGGGCGATGATCGCTATGTTCCTGAGCGCCACGGTGGGACTTATCTCCAGTGCATCAGAATCTAAAGCTGCGCAGTATAGAAAGCTGGGTACAGGGACGCAAGGACGCTAGCTCTCGGCCTCACACTCGGTTTTGCCGTCTTCGATCTGCATAGTCACATGGTGGATGCCAAGCGCGGCCATGCGGCCTTGTACGGTCTCGAGCACAACCTGATTTTGCGCGGGATCGGCCACCACCGCATGTCCGCTCATCGCCACGACCCCGGATGTGAGCGTCCACACATGGAGATCGTGCACGTCGCGCACATCCGGAATACGAGCTATGCTTGCCGCCACGGCTTTGAGCGACACGTGCCTGGGCGTGGCCTCCAACAAGACGTCCACGCTCTCCCGAACCAACCGCCAGGCCCCACCCAAGATCAGGATCGCAATGAGAATCGACGTAATGGGATCGGCCGGCATCCAGCCGGTGGTCAGGATCACGACGCCGGCGGTCAGCGCCCCGATGGACCCCAACAGGTCGCCCAGTACGTGAAGATATGCCCCACGAACGTTGAGCGAACGATCGTGGCCCCCATGGAGAATCTTGAGTGCTACGGCGTTGGCGATGAGCCCCACGGTCGCTACGCCAAACATCAAGCGCGGCTCGACAACCTGTGGCGCGACGAAGCGCTCTACCCCATGCCACACGATGAAACCCGCCAGCACGAAGAGCCCGGTCCCGTTCACCAACGCCGCAAGGATCTCGAACCTCATGTATCCGTAGGTCTTCTCCGCCGTGGGAGGACGCTCGGCAATCCAGGCGGCGAAGAGCGCCAGCGCGATCGCGCCCGCGTCGGTGAGCATGTGTCCAGCGTCAGCCATCAAAGCAAGTGAGTTGGCCAGCCATCCACCCACCAGTTCGGCCACCATCACTGCGATTGTGATCGCCAATACCAGCTTCAACGAGCGCTCGTGACCGCGAAGCGCCGAGGCCGATTGCACGCACTTTAGCGCGTTCCCAGTAGAATCGTCGGACGTCACTTTGAGGCGCCTCAACCGTGTCCTGTTGCTGGTACTGTACCCATGCTTACCTTAGAGCTATCCGTAATATGCCTGAATCCGACTTATCACTCCTGGACTTCATTTGGCGTGCCGGCGCCGTTTTCCTTCTTGTTGCTGCCAACGGCCTATTCGTGGCCGCAGAGTTTGGACTCGTCGCGGCCCGCCAGACCCGTATCGACCGACTCGCCCACGACGGTGACAAGAAAGCTAAGCTCGCTCAAAAGGCGATACAATCACTCGACCGGTACATTTCCGGTACGCAGCTCGGGATCACAATCGCCAGCCTGGGGCTTGGCTGGATCGGCGAGCCTGCCGTTGCCTCCGCGATTGAGCAATTGTTTCGCAACTTGCCCCCTCCGCTAGACCAGATCGCCACGCATGCGGCGGCTGCCACGATCGCGTTCCTCCTGATCATTTTCCTTCACATCGTGTTGGGCGAACTCGCCCCGAAAGCGTTCGCACTGCAACATCCCGAGGCCACGAGTCGGTGGCTCGCCGCCCCCCTCATCCTGTTTACCCAAGCCACCAACCCGTTTATCTGGTTGCTCAATGGTGCAGCCAACGCTATCCTCCGGCTCGTCGGCGCCAAGCCACCTAGCGAAGCCGAACGCGTCCACCAGCCTGAAGAAATCGTGATGCTGGTCAAGCAGAGCAAGGAGTCCGGCCAGCTGGAGGACGAGGACGTGCGATTGATCGAGGGGGTGTTCGAGTTCAGCGAGAAGCGCGCCCGCGATGTAATGACCCCGCGAACCGAGGTCGTAGGATTGCCGGCAGACATCACGATCGAGGAGGCCAGCGACCGAGTCTCGGAGGCAGGGCGCTCGCGCTACCCCGTGTACCGGGGTTCGCTGGACGACATCGTGGGAATAATTCATGTCAAGCAGATACTGGCCGCACTGCGCCACAACAAAGGTGGGACCATCGCGGAACTCATGAGGGAACCCCACTTTCTCCCGGGCACTCGCGAAATCGAGGACGTGCTCACCGACATGCAGCGGCTCAAGACCCAGGTGGCCGTGGTACTAGACGAATATGGTGGCACTGCGGGCATCGTGACCATGGAAGATCTCATCGAGGAGATCGTGGGCGAGATCTACGACGAATACGACGAAGCGGAATCGCTGCCCGACGCCGGAACGGAGGTCATCACGGTCGCCGGCGATACTGAGATCGACGACATCAACAAGAAGTTCGGATTGGGCATCGAGACGGACGATTATCAGACGATCGGTGGCCTCGCCTTCGGCAAACTGGGTCGGCTTCCCCAACCGGGTGACCGGGTTCAGATGGACGGGCTGGTCTTGGATGTCCTCGAAATGGACGAACGGCGTGTGGAGAAGGTCCAAATCATCCCGGTCGACAACTTGGAGCCTGGCTCCTAGCGGCCGACCGAGGCGCTCTTCCTGGCAAGCCGCACGGCAAGGGATACCGCCTCTTGCATCGACGAGGGATCGGCGATGCCCTGTCCGGCGATATCGAACGCCGTCCCATGATCGGGCGACGTACGAACGAACGGCAGCCCCAGTGTCACATTTACTCCTCTACCGAACCCCGAGACCTTGACCGCGGTCATGCCGACGTCGTGGTACGGGGCGATCACGGCGTCGAACTCGCCTCCAAGGGCACGCACGAACACCGTGTCAGCCGGCACCGGCCCAATCGCACCCAACTCTCGTGCCGCGGGCGCCAGCACGGCCTCATCCTCGGCCCCGAACAATCCGTCTTCACCGGCGTGCGGATTCAGCGCGCAGATCGCGACCCGCGGTGCCGCCATTCCCCACCAGTCCCGCAGCGCTGTCACGGTGAGCTGGCCGACCGCTACGACCCGCTCTACCGTGAGAGCCCGGGGAACTCGATTCAGCGCGATATGGGTCGTAGCCAAAACAACGCGCAGGTCGCCCGTGGTGAGCATCATCGCCGTATCCACCCCTCCAGCAAGCACTCCCAGCCATTCAGTGTGCCCTGGATAGGCGTAACCCGCAGCGTGCAACGCACGTTTTTCCGCCGGTCCGGTTACTATGGCATCGACGGATCCTTCCAACGCGAGTGATACGGCCTTCTCGACCTGCAAGGCAACAAGCCTGCCCGCCTCTTCAATCGGTAAGGCGCCGCATCCCACTTCCCGTCCCGGCCCTTCTCCCTTTTCCCTTTTCCCTTTTCCCGTTTCCCGTTCCCCTCGACTTAGATCCACAACAATGCACTCGACCCCCACGTCGCAGACTTGCTCCGCCGGACCTATGAGAACGCAATCCGCGTTTTCGGGGGCAGGCTGCAGGACTTTTCTTGCGATCTCCGGCCCGATGCCCCGCGGATCTCCCACCGTTATCGCAACGCGAGGGCGCATTGGGCCTCTATAGCCGAATGTCCACGTAGGTCGATTCCCGCAGCGTCTTGATGAACCGCTTTAGGGCATTGCTCTCCGCAAGCGATGAGCGCATACGATCTTTCAGATCTTCGAAGCTGGCCGTTCCGGCATCTCGCCTCTTTTGGAAGATCACGACCGGGAAGAGAATACGTCCTAGACCGCGATCCACTTCCAGGGGACCGATGACTTCGTTCGGCTTCGCATTTGCGAGAGCGTTCTTGTAATAAGGAGGCAGGCCGTCGAACGGAACGTCCTCGAAAAAACGGTTCTCCGTCCGATCGTGGTACACACGCGAGAGAGAGTCAAACGACAGACCCCTTTCGAGCGCCTCTTTCACCTCTTGGGCCCGCTTCCGAGCTGCGTCGACCTGGGCCTCGGTTATCTCGGGCGCGATCAGGATATGACGTACCTGAATTGAAGCCGGTTCGGCGCGCTCCACCTCTATGATGTGGAACCCAAAGGGAGTGAGCAGAGGGTTGGATACCTTTCCGGGACGGAGTCGAAACGCCAAGTCTTCAAACTCCTTCACCAGCCCCTGGCCCCTCCGCACCCATCCCAGCTCACCACCGCGTTCTGCGCTCACGGAATCGGCCGAGAATTGTCGCGCGAGTTCGGCGAAGTCCTCTCCCCCCCGAAGCCGTACGACGAGAGAATCGGCACGCATCTCGGCCTTAGCCAATGCGACGGGATCCCAGACGGAGGGCACCGCGATCTGGCGAAACGACACGGTAACCGGCCGCTTGGGAAGCCGGTCTCGCGCAGTTTCGTAATAGTTACGTAACTCCGCCTCGGTAGGCGGAACGGGAACCAACACCCCACGTTGCCTGAGTTGTTCCATATACGTGCTTCGCAGAATCTGCCGCCGTTGTTGTTCGCTCAGCCACACGCGGTAGTCGTCGAGTGACTTGAACCCAATCGATTGCACCTGCCTCTCGAAATCCATCCGTGAGGCAACCTGGTCGCGCAACTTGCCCATGGCCTCCTCGACCGCACCCTGGACTTCTTCTTCCGTAATCTCTACCAGCGTGTCCTTCTCGGCTGCCTGGATCACGAGTTCATCGTCAATGATCTGATTGAGAACATTGAGTTTGATCTGGCGTAACGAATCCGTATCGTCGGGAAGTTTGCCGCCCTGACTGATGAACACCTGGAGTTGTTCATCGACCCGGCTCATGGCGATGGGTGTCTCGCCCACGACGGCCACTATTCTATCTATCGGAACCCGGAGACCTTCCTGGGCTACAGCGGGAACGGCAAGGGGCATCAAGCATATCCCGACCAAAACTGACTGGCGTCCCAACATATCTACTCCAGCAACTGACTAGCTGGTTGAATCGGACGGCGCCGGTACTCTTGGCTGACCGAGTACATTACCCCCGAGCCTCACTCGAAGTTCTCTGCTACGCTCCAACGCCCGCCTGAGCCCCGGCGCAGACAGCCGCCAACTCTGCTCGGAGCGCAACATGTCGCCAAGGGCCGGGGGGACCGTGATAAGCCTGGCAACATCCGAGGTCACCGCCGCCAGATAGCGGTCTACCACAGCGTCAACCACTCGTGATTTGTCCGGGTCGCTCGAAGTCACGAGGCTGGAATCTAACCCCATGGCCTGCCGCAGGCTGCTCAGGCGCTGCGACAACGAGAGCTTGAGATTTGTGAGATCTTCGGCGTGTGGTCCGTAGCCGGCCTCCCGCGCCTCCTTTTCCAGCACTGTGTTGCGGACGAGTCCCTTCGCGAATTCCACCAGTTGCGAGTCGGCCGCATTTGTGACCTGCGCCATGTTTTCAGTCGGCAGCGCTTGCAGCCACCGCACGAAGTCTCCCACGGTGAATTGGCCGCCGTTGTAGCGTCCGATCGCCTTGTGGGAGCGCTTGCCGCGATCGAGATCGTCCGTGGCAAGACGCATGAGGCGGGGCGCATCTTGCGCGATTTCGATCGCCCAACGTTGTTCCAGTTCGTCCAGGAATACGGCGTCCATATCGCGAATGAGCAGGACGTTCAGTTGCTCCCGGAACTCCTGCCGCGCTTCGCTCAGCGGCGGGCGCCGAATTATGTGGTATCCGAAATCGGTTTCCGTAACCGCCGATACTTCCCCGGGAGCCAACGCAAAGGCGACACGCTCGAATTGAGGAACCGTTTGACCACGACCCAGGATCCCCAGGCTCCCGCCTCGCAGCTTGCTGACTGAATCTTCACTCTCGGCGTTGGCCCTGGCCCACCCGGCTCTCCCACGCAACGCGATGGCTCTCAGCCGCTGCGCTTTGCGAAGCTTGCTAGCCTTTTGCTCCTGTGACATGTCCGGGTCCGTACTCACCAGAATGTGAGACACGAGGCGCCGGTCGCCCGCGTTGTACACGCTGTCGACCGTGGCCGAGTCCAACGTCACACGCTGCTTTACCAGTTGATCGTGATAGTAGCCGATCACCTGCAGCTGAGCGGCGTTCCACATCGTCCGCATGACTGTCAGAGAATCGAGCAGAGAGTCCTGGTCCGCAATCCGCTGCGCAAAGAGAGTGTAGTCCACCCACAAGGATGCGACGCGCTTGAGCACATCCGCCCTGACCGGAATGCCGGTGGCGTTTGCCACTATCTGGGCCAACCGATCGACACCGAGTTCATGTTCGCCCGCTCGCGCGGCTACATCCGTATGGGCGCGAAACGCGTCTCTCACATCACATGCGGTTACGAGCACCGTCCCGCTCAAGAGAACAGCGACAGTCCACAATCGAAGCTTCATCGTCCTATCTCACCCCCCATTCGCTCTCGCGCGTAATCGCCGAGCTCTCTCTACGGCTCGATCCAAGGCATCGTAAGAAAACTTCCACTCGGCCTCGTCACGCAGTCGCTGCGCCAGGAACGGGGGCACTATCCTCACGTCCCTCAGCGTTTTGATCTCGCGTTTCAAGTAGCCGTCTACGGCATCGGCTGCCACCTGCATCCGCTCTGCGGGCGTGGCTGCCTTCACCAGCATCGTGTCTATCCTCATCGCCCATCGCAGTTCTGCAAGCCGCTTGGTGTACGTACGGCTTATTCCCGCGTACTCGTCCTCCTTGGGTCCCACTCCCTCGCTCTGCGCCTCAGCGTACATGAGATCGTTCCCAATGAGCCTGAGCGCAAGGCTTCTCAAACCCTCGTCGCTCGCGGTGTCTGCGGCCATATGCTCCTCGATGGGTAGGGCTTGCAGCCAATGGACGAAATCGCGGTTGGTGAATTGTCCCCCATCGTAAGCACTGATGACGTCATGCCGGTCGGTCGCCAACAGTTCCATAGGATGCTTGACCGCCTCCCGCAGCATGTCGGCCGCGCCGTCCTCGAGCCGGACCCCGTGGCTCGTGAGCAGATCCTCGCGTTTCTGGGATTTCCAGCGTTCCAGCACCTTGTTTACGACGAATGTACTGTATTGCACGCTTACTTCATCGAACCGGGGCCGATGAAGGATGTGGAACCCGAACGAGGTTTCGACGACATCCGATACCGCTCCGGGAGCCAGAGAGAAGCCGGCTTCCTCGACCTCGGGAACGAGCTGCCCCCGCCCTACTAGACCGAGACTGCCCGATTGCACCTGCCGGCCCAGTTTCCCCGCGCGCGCAACGGCCGTGTCCCAAGGGACGCCCGCCACGAGGCTGGCGTGGAATCCTGCGGCACGTCTTCGTAGAGATGCCTTGTCCTCGGGCATCATTCCCGGCGGCACGCGGATGAGAATCTGGTCGAGAATCCGGTCGTCCCCGACCCGGAACGCGCTGTCCACGGCCGCGGTCGTGTCCAATCCCTCGCGCTCTGCCAGGTGGAAGATCGCCCATCCCATTGCCTCGGGCCACATAGTCTCGAGAACCGTGGAGGTGTCCATAAATGTCTCGCCGGCCGCCAACCGTTGCGCGTAGAGCGACGATTGCAGCCACGACCAAGCCCAGCGCTCTACCATGTCCGATTCGAGCCGGACCTTGCCCTCTGCCAATACGTCGGCCAACGCGTTGACCGTGAGTTTCCGGTCGTTGGCCTGGGCCACGACATTCCGATCCAATAGGCCGTCGAACCAGCACCCGCTCACAAATACAGCCCACACGCACACAATCAACAGTCGCATTCTTGTTCTCACCCCTGACTTGCTCCTAACGCTAATGCTCCAGCCGCTGCGTCTCCATCTGCAAGGGCGGCAGTGAGAGCTCGAACCAGGCCCGAGCCGATTTCCACACCCCCCAACCGTGTGAGTCGCAACGACAAGGGCATGGTTCTCCTCACCTCCGCAGCGAACTGTACATCGTCCAGGGCCGCCGACAGCCGCACGAGTTTAGGAGCGGTACCCGTACGGAACTTGAGACGGGCCTCATCTCCTCTCACTATGACGGTGGCAATGCCCAACTTCGCTCCCAATGCCTGTAGTTCAGAAACGATCAAGAGCCTATCCGCCTCATCGGGCAGCGCCCCAAAACGATCCCGCAGTTCCGCCCTGAGCGCCGCAATCTCGCTAGGCTCGCGAGCCCGCGCCAGCCGCCGATAGAAATCCAATTTGGCCTGATCGTCCGGCACATACGTATCCGGAAGGTAGGCCGCCCGGTCGAGGACCACTTCGGGAGCCGGAAATCCGCCCGTCTGGGCATCGCCTTTGAGAACCCGGATCGCGTCGTCGAGCCAGCGCATGAACATGTCGAAGCCAACGGCGTGAGTGTGGCCGGATTGTTCGGCCCCCAGCAGATTGCCCGCACCCCTCAGCTCCAGATCCCGGAGCGCTATCTGGTAGCCCGACCCCAGTTCGGTATGCTGCTCCAGTACCTTGAGCCTCTGCTCCGCCTCCGGCTGCACACCGTCGGGCACCAGCAGGTAGCAATAGGCCCGCCGATGGCCCCTACCAACTCGGCCGCGGAGTTGATACAACTGCGCCAGTCCGAACTGATCCGCATTGTGTACGACGATCGTATTGGCATTGGGAACGTCCAGCCCGGATTCGACAATCATGGTCGAAACCAAAACATCGACCTCACCGTCGACAAATCTGCGCATCACGCCGTCCAGGTCCCGCTCCCGCATCTTTCCGTGCGCGGTCGCTACCACCGCCTCACGCCGGGACAACAGACGCTTCACCCGCTCGCCTATGCTCGCAATAGTCTCGATTCGGTTGTGGACGAAGTACACCTGTCCGCCACGGTCCAGTTCCCGCGCCAGCACTTCTTCGAGCAACTCATCGTCCCATGGCTCGACGAATGTCAGAACCGGAGACCTGTCCCGCGGGGCCGTCTCCATGAGGGTCAGGTCTCGCAGGCCCGAGAGCGCAAGATGGAGTGTACGCGGGATCGGCGTAGCCGTGAGAGTTATGATGTCAACGGAAAGTCTCAATGCCTTGAGACGCTCCTTGTGTCTGACACCGAACCTGTGTTCTTCATCCACAATCAACAGACCCAGATCGTGAAACTCCACGTCCTGCGAGAGAAGACGATGTGTACCAATCACGATATCGACTTCTCCACGGCGGACCCCGGCCAACACTGCCTTCTGCTCCGCCGGCGTTCGGAACCGGGACAGCACCGCGATATTCACGGGATACTCCGCCAACCGCTCGCCGATAGTGCGGCCGTGCTGTTCGGCTAGGATGGTGGTCGGGACGAGGAGCGCGACCTGCTTACCGGCTTGCACCGCTTTGAACGCGGCCCGAACCGCAACTTCCGTCTTGCCGTAGCCGACATCACCCACTATGAGGCGGTCGGCCGGCTGGGGCCGCTCCATGTCACGCTTGGTCTCTTCGGTCGCAAGTCTCTGGTCGGGGGTGTCCTCGTAGAGGAAGGATGACTCTAATTCCCGTTGCCACTGTGTGTCCGGGGGGAACGCGAAACCCGAAGCGATGGAGCGCTGGGCGTAGAGTTCGAGCAGCTCGGCTGCGAGTCGCCGCACTGCGGCCTCGGTCTTGGCGCGCTGCTTCCGCCATCGTGTCCCTCCGAGCCGGTCGATCTTGGGAGGAGGACCGCTGTCGTCAGAGGCGAGCCGGAACGGCTCGAGTTGATCGAGGCGGTACACCGGCACGTTCAGGCGATCGCCGCCTGCGTACTCCACCACCGCCACGTCTATGGGGGCGCCAGAGCCGACCTCGATCGTCTCCATCCCCCGATATACGCCAATGCCGTGTTCCAGATGCACGACGTACGCCCCAGGAGAGAGCGATCCGGTGGCGTAGGTCTCCGCTGCCTGGCGGTATCGGCGGGGCCGACGGATCCTGCGGGAGCGCCGAAAAATCTCGTGGTCCGTAAACACGCCAAGGCCCGGGAGGACGAACCCTCCGTTCAGGGAGCCCAGTGCAAGAGTCACTCCGCCGGGCAGCCGGTCGCCGGGCAGATCTCCCTCCGACAGGAGCTCCTCCAATCGCTCCAACTGCCCTTCGTTGTCGCACAGGATGAGCGTCGGCGAAGAGCGCACCACTCTCTTGAGCCGCTTTATGTCGCGCCCTATCTCCGGTGGACGCGATATAGCCAGATCGTATTCTCCCTCATCTGCACCCACATCGAGACGGGCGAACGAATTCCAGCTAAACGTCCAGTCAGCGGGATCGCGGTAGATCTCATCACGACTCGGTACCGGGTCGCCGCGGCGCCGAGCGATCCGGATGTGGTGCTCTGCTTCTTCCCAGAACTGTGCGGCGGTCGACGATTCGGTCCCGGGTGCGACCACGAGCAGCGTGTCATACGGTAGCAGGTCGAGCAGCGATTGCCGCACCAAGTCGGCCGAACCGGCCGTTCCGGTGTCACCTACGTCGCTGTCGTTCGATGGTTTGACCGGGAGGACACTTACGCCATCGATTTCGCCCTCGGAGAGCTGCGTGTCGAGGTCAAAACGGCGGATCGAGGCGATTTCGTCACCCCACCACTCCACCCGAACCGGCGCTGCCATTCCGAACCCGTATACGTCCAGAATGCCACCGCGAACGGCAAATCGAGCCACGTCCCTGACCGACGGATGTTGCTCATATCCCATCGCAATGAGCCGGGCTACAACATCGTCGGGCCGAACGGACTGTCCCTTGTCGATGGACAACTTGCGAGCGGCTATCACCGCCGGCATCCGGCTCAGCTCGAGTGTGCCCGGGAGTGTGGCAACCACTACGCGGGCACGACCGGAAAGGACCGACTCAATGGTCTCAACTCTTTCCCCAGCCAGTTCCAGGTGCGATTCCTCCTCGCTTACCATCTCCCGCTGGGGATAGTGCCGAACCGCGTCACCGAGCAGCACTCCCAGGTCGGCGTACCACACTTCGGCGTCAGCCGGTGTCGGGGCTACGACGAGGAATACCCGCTGCTGCATCTTCTCACTCAGAACGGCAACCAGGACAGCCGCACTCGATCCGGCCAGCCCTTTGACGCCAACGGACGATCCGCGACCTGGTATCGCCGTCGTCAATGCCCTAACTCGCGGCAAGTTCTTGAAATGAGCGATCAGCTGCGGCAGCATCATGTACTACTCATCGTACGTCCACCCCAGCTCGCTACCGCAAACTCCGCAACGGCCACGAGAAGACTGGCTAGTAGCATGAGCCCGGTGATGTCGGCCCGATGGGCGCCACGAAAGACCGCACCATCCAGCTGACGCGCGTTGAGGAGACGGGTGTCGGAGCCCAGCCTGGCCTTGAGTAGTCGCAGGCCCGCGGGATCCAACCGCGATTCTCGTGCGTCGTAGTTGACCTCCAGCGCACCCAGCGTATCGCCGGACTGGCCCAGAAAAAAGTAGACCCCGGGCCTGAGCGGTACACCCAGCTTGCCATCACTCGGGATCGGCACCCGACCCTCCGGAACCAGTAGGGCGCTGGCGCCGGGGGGAAACGTAGTCACGTCTCCGGGCGCCCCCTGCACAACCCAACTCTCCGTCGCCGCAACGCGGCTGACGAGAAAATCGAGAAACGGAACGAATGCCGCGCTAACCGGCAGATCCGTCCACTCGGGCTCCATGCGACTTGCCAGCAGCACGACATTCCCGTCGCGGACCAGCCACGGATCGCCCGCAAGAGCGGCAATGACTGGCCCCGACCCTTCAAGAGAGTAACGTCGATACACCGCCGTGCCGCCCCCGGCGGTCAGGTTCGCAGGTAGCTGCCATTCACCCTCGATCACATCACCGAACTGCCACCCAACGCCTCTTGCGACCAGGGTTCTATTGAGACTGCCCAACAGTGCCGGGTCGCCGGGCGGAAACAGAATAGTGGATTGGGCGCCGAGCTCGTCGTCCAGTGCTACTTCATCTCCCGGCACCACCCGACCACCATCGGCCAGGACCTGAATCGCCTCTCGCACGAACCGCCCCGCACCGGTTCTCACCTTCGCTTTGGCGGGAGTCGCCACATGAAGTGCTACGAACCGCCTGTCATCGGCCCGTAGCTCATCGGGATCGAGTTCGACCGTGGCAACCATCCAACCCGTATCCCTGAGGCGTCCCGTCAGAACCACAGTCTGATCGGTGGCGGCCACAGCGCGAGCTATGTCACTGCCCAGCACGGTCAGGTGGACCGCTGCCGGGCGCCGGGCCGACCCCATGATACTGGCGACCACCGCACCGGACGGAGACCACAGCGGAGGGTCCGAGCGTACCGAGTCCATCCACCGGTTTTCCGGCGGATCCGGGGGCCGCCAGAACAGCGCCGGTACCGCCGAGGGTTCACCGGGAGAGATAGCGCTGGCCTGCACATCACTGAACACCACCAATTCGTGTCCATCCAGACGGTCGTCCATTACGGTTCGGGCCGCGACCCTCACCGCGGATCCGAGATCCAGCCGCAGGGGCGAGGGAGCCAAGCTGTCCAGCAACTGCTTCGCGTGGAGCTTGGTCATGCGACGCGGGATCCCATCGGCTAACGCGATCCACAGATGATCGCCGGAGTTGACGCGATCCAGCACCTTACCGGCCGCCTCGACAAGGGCATCCAGCATCAGGCGACCGCCGTCGACAGCCCCGCTGGACAGAGAGTTATCGACGACCACGGCAAGGGCTGTCGGGGGATGGGCATTGCCGGAGGCAACTCGTACTACCGGACGTGCCGCAGCAAGCACCAACAATATGATGATCAGCGTGCGCATCACGAGAAGCAGAATGTTGCGCAGCTTGAGTCTCCTGCTGTGCTCGCGCTCCGTCGCTGTCAGATAGCGTACAGCCGGAAATACGAACACTGGTGGGAGCCTTCGAGCGAGCAGGTGTAGCAAGGTCGGTATTGCCGACGCTGCCAGCGCGAACAATGCCAAAGGCTGCAGGAAGCCCATCACCCGAGTCGCGCGCGTCGAGCCGTGGCGCGGCGCAGCACGTAGCCAAACGGTGTGTCTGTGAGTACGTGGTGGTAGTGGATCCCGCCGCTGCGACAGGCGGCCCTCCATCCCGTTACGGCACGCCTCACAGTGGCCTCATAGACCTTCCGCAACTCGCGCGGTCGGGCCACGACACTCACTCCTGTCTCGGGATCTTCGAACCGCGCTTCCGGGGGGCCCTCCAGGCTCAGCTCGGCCGGATCCATCAGGTGAAAAACGATCACCTGGTGACCCCGGTGCCGCAGGTATTGCAGACTGCGCAGTGCCAGTTGGCGATCGAACAGCAGGTCGGAGACAAACACCACGAGTCCCCGGCGCCTGAGCAGATCCATGACCTTCTCGAGCGCAGGGACTGCTGCAGTGCCTCCACCAGGTGCCATACGCTCCACGGCCCTGAGCAGTGCCCACCAGTGCTGGGAACGAGCCCGTGCCCTGACGACCTGGCGCACTTCGTCGTCGAACCCGATGAGTCCGGTCGCATCCCGCTGGCGCAGCATGATCAGAGCAAGGGCTGCCACCAGTCTCTTGGCATATTCGAGCTTGCTCAACCGCTGTTCGGTGCCGCGCCAATCCATGGAAGCGCTCACGTCCATGACAATCATCGAACGCAGGTTCGTCTCCTCCTCGTATTGCTTTACGAACAGGCGGTCGGAGCGAGCCAACATCTTCCAGTCCAGATATCGTAGCTCGTCTCCCGGCTGGTACGGCCTGTGTTCTGCGAACTCCACCGAGAATCCCCTGAACGGCGATCGATGAAGGCCGGCCAAGAAACCCTCCACCACGCCGCGCGCGACGAGTTCAATGCCACCCAACTGTGCCACGACATGGGGATCGAGCAGGTCCGGCCGCCTGTTAGGTTCTACCACTTGTCTCCGCCGTCATTGTCCTACCAAACGCTCCTGTTAGAACTCTAAACATACTGGATGTGTCATCTATCCAGGACGGCGACGCCCGGTAGACGAGGCGACCCGGCATTCTAAAGCTATACAACCAAACGAGATCCAAGATCCAACCACCGTAGGTCTCAGGGGTGCGTCCTGCCACAGGCAGGTTTTGAGTCCTTGCGTCCGACTCGACACCCTCCTTACGGTCTTGTAGCTTCGCTTTTTCCCGAGCTCCCAAATGACGTGGAGAGTGTGATGAGACTATTCTGGTGGATCGCTATTGCCATTCTGGTGCCGGTGGGTGCCGCTGCGCAGAGTGCGGCGAGTATCACCCAAGCCGTCCGATCGATAAAGCCCGACGACGTTCTAAGCCGGATTGCGACCATAGCGGACGATTCAATGAGGGGACGGAATACGCCGAGCCCTGAGCTGGACCTCACCGCGCAATATATCGCAAGCCAGTTCCGGCAGTTCGGCCTCGAGCCGGGCGGCGACGAGGGAAGCTTTGTTCAACGATATCCCCTGTACCGAATTGCCCGCCGGCTGGAGGTCACGACATCTACCGGCCTGACCTGGCGGGGGGGCGAGGAGGTGATTCAGGTTGCAGGCGGAGGTGCTCGAGTAGCATCCAGCCCCGTGCTGGTGATCTCGGGCAGCGGAGACCTGACCGAGGAAACGGATGTACGAGGCAGCGTCGTACTATTGACTACGGAGGCCGACAATCCACGGGGGTTCGGCCCCGAGACTCAGGCGCTCATGGCCAAGCTGAGAGAAGAAGGGGCCGCCGCGATCATCGCCGCTACGAATTTCCCCGAGCGAACATGGGGCTTTCTGGTGCGCAGGCAGGGCCGCTCGCAGCTGTCGAAGGGCTGGGAAGGCAGACCGGATGGCGTACCGGTACTGGTGGTCCAGGCCGGTACTGCGAAGGCGGTACTTTCGGCCCCAGCGCAGCAGTTGACCTCGGGAAGCGGGCTGAGTATCAAGAGGCTGGAAAACGTTCAGCTCGCCGTCACTTCCCGCCAGGATTTGGAGGAACTGTCGGCACCCAACGTGGTTGGGATCCTCGAGGGGAGCGACCCCGAGCTGAAGAAGGAATATGTGGTCTTCAGCGCCCATATGGACCATGTCGGGGTCGGTCAACCGGTGAACGGCGACAGCATTTATAACGGTGCCGACGACGACGCTTCGGGTACCATCGCCGTGGTAGAGGCAGCCGAAGCGTTCTCGAAACTAAGGCCCAGGCCCAAGCGGTCGTTGATCTTCCTGACCGTGAGCGGCGAGGAAAAGGGGCTCTGGGGTAGCGAGTATTTCGCCAGCCATCCCACCGTACCGGCCTCTCAAATCGTCGCCGATCTCAACACCGACATGGTTGGCCGCAACTGGCCCGATACCATCGTCGTGATCGGTAAGGAGCATTCCGATCTGGGGACTACGCTGAATCGCGTAAACAAGGCCCATCCCGAGCTCAACATGACCGCAATAGACGACATCTGGCCCGAGGAACGATTCTATTACCGGTCGGATCACTTCAATTTCGCGCGTAAGGGCATACCAATTCTCTTTTTCTTCAACGGCACACATCCGGACTACCACCGGCCCAGTGACGAGGTGGAAAAAATTGATGCCGAGAAGGAGTCACGCATCGTCAAGCTGGTGTTCTATCTCGGGCTGGAGATTGCCAACGCCGCCGAGAGACCTAAGTGGAATCCGGAAAGCTACCGGCAGATTGTGGAGGGTCCCGGCCGGTAAGCCTGTACCGGCGGGGGGCGGCGCTGGGGAACCGCCTCCCCCCGCTTATATTCTTCGGATGCTCCAGGACCGGATCCGAAACTTTTGTATCATTGCGCACATAGACCACGGGAAGTCCACGTTGGCGGACCGGATGATCGAGCTCACAGGTACTCTCGACAAACGTCGCATGCGCGCGCAGGTGCTCGATACAATGGACCTGGAGCGCGAGCGCGGCATCACTATCAAGCTCAACGCCGTCCGCATGGAGTACTCGCGGGGTGGCGAACCCTACGAACTCAACCTCATCGACACACCCGGCCACGTGGATTTCACGTACGAGGTATCCCGCTCCTTGAATGCGTGCGAGGGTGCGGTGCTGGTGGTCGACGCGAGTCAGGGCATCGAGGCGCAGACCGTTAGCAATCTTCTTCTAGCCCTCGACGCCGACCTCGAAGTCATCCCCGTGCTCAACAAGATCGACCTCCCGGCAGCCGAGCCCGGGCGCCGCGCTGGTGAGTTGAAGGAGTTGTTGGGCGTTGCCGAGGCGGATATTCTTCACGTGTCGGCAAAGGAAGGTCGCGGAGTGGAAGCCCTGTTGGATGCAATTATCGACCGGGTCCCTCCGCCTCGGGGCGATCCCGCAGCACCGCTGAGAGCGCTCATCTTCGACACCTACTACGACCGCTACCGCGGTGCGGTTCCCAGCATACGGGTTGTGGATGGCCGAATGCGTGTGGGAACGAAGATCGCGTTTGCGGCACATCCGGACGACACTTACGAAGTCGCCGAACTCGGATACCTGCAGCTCGGCCAGCGGCCCGCCACGAAGCTGGAAGCCGGTGATGTGGGCTATTTCATTGCAAATGTGCGTGGCGTCCGGGAGACACGCGTCGGGGACACGGTAATAGACGCCGTGCGGCCCGCCACAGAGATGCTGCCAGGCTACCGCGAGGCACACGCCATGGTGTTTGCAGGGCTCTATCCCACTGACGCCAACAAGTACGAGGAACTGAGAGACGCCCTCGAGAAACTTCAACTGAATGACGCATCGCTGCATTACGAGCCCGAATCATCGTCTGCCCTGGGTTTCGGGTTTCGCTGCGGTTTCTTGGGATTGCTGCACATGGATATCGTGCGCGAGCGCTTGGAGCGGGAGTTCGACCTCGATCTCATTACGACGGTTCCCAACGTCGAATATCACATTCGCCTAACGGATGGGTCCCTCGAGATCATAGAGAACCCGTCCACGATGCCCACGGGATCCACCGTAGCTCACGTGGAAGAACCTTACATTAGGGCGCACATCACGAGCCCATCGGATTACATCGGGGCTATCATGCGCCTGGGCCAGGAGCGACGTGGCGAGTACATTGGCATGCACTACCTGGACACTGCGAGAGTCCAACTGGAATGGGACTTCCCGCTCTCCGAAATAATCCTCGACTTCTACGACCGTCTGAAGACAGTGTCACGTGGCTACGCGGCAATGGACTATGAGTTCGCTGATTACCGCAAGGGTGACCTCGTCAAGCTAGACATGCTCATCAACGGCGACCCCGTGGATGCTTTCAGCGTCATTATCCACCGCGACAAGGCGTACGAGTGGGGCAGAAAGATTGCCGCGAAGCTAAAGGAACTCATTCCACAACAACTGTTTGAGGTCGTGATCCAAGCCGCAATCGGCTCCAAGGTCATCGCCCGCACCCACGTCCGAGCGGTCAGAAAGAATGTTACGGCCAAGTGCTATGGCGGTGACATAACCAGAAAGCGGAAGCTTCTGGAAAAGCAAAAGGAGGGCAAGAAACGGATGAAACAGGTCGGAACCGTGGAGATACCTCAGGAGGCGTTTCTGGCAGTCCTGCAGGTGGATTGAGATCGTGCCACGCACATCATGAGCATGATAGTGGGTGTGGATGTGGGGGGCACGAACGTAGTCGTTGGGACCATGTCCGAGAGCGGCGACGACCTCTACGGGCTGGTGACCGAGCCCACTCTGAAGGAACTTGGCCCCGACGCCGTAGTGGATCAGATCGTCCAGATGGTGGACCGGTCTATCGCTTCCACCCGTCAGATGTTAGGTGAGGACAACATCGAGATCATCGGAATGGGCATCGGATCTCCTGGTCCACTCGATACCGCTAGTGGCACTGTCTTGCTGACCCCCAATCTCGGCTGGACCGATATGCCGCTGCGCGATCGGGTCAGCGCGGCAACGGGACTCCCCGCCACGCTCGACAACGACGCCAACTGCGCCGCCCTCGGCGAGTGGTGGAAGGGAGCGGCACAGGGGGGTCGCGTAGTTCTGGGCATCACCATCGGCACCGGCATCGGTGGTGGCATAGTGCTCGATGGACAGATCTTCCACGGGGCGAGTGACGTGGCTGGCGAAATCGGGCACGCCAGCATCAACCAAACCGGGCGGCTCTGCAAGTGCGGCAACTATGGCTGCCTCGAGGCCTATGCCTCGGGTCCGGCGATCGCCCAGCGCGCCACCGAAGGCATTGAAGCAGGATCGGCCTCACGCCTGCCCGAATACGTCGGCGGCGATCTCTCCAAGATTACCGCGAAGTCGGTCTCGGAAGCCGCCCGAGACGGCGACGAGTTCTGTCTGGATGTCATACGTGAGACCGCTCAATACTTGGGCGGGGCCATCGCCAACCTGGTGAACATCTTCAATCCCGACTACGTCGTGGTGTGCGGGGGCGTGACTCTCGCCGGCGATGACCTGTTCGAGCCACTCAGGAACCAGGTCAGGCTGAGAGCATTCCGGCCGGCCGTACTTGCCTGCACGATTGCGGCCGGTACCCTTACCGGCACAGCCGGTGTGTACGGTGCTGTCGCGTCCTTCAAGATTCAAAAGAAACGCAAGCTGTGAAACGAATTGGCGTCGTCGGCACCATGGTTTGGGATACCATCTACGGCAGAGGTTCGGAACTGGAGCCGGTGCAAGAGTGGGGCGGCATCAGCTACGCTTTGAGCGCACTGGAGGCGGCCCTGCCCGGCGATTGGGAGATCGTTCCCTTGATCAAGGTGGGCGCGGACTTAGCAGACCGAGCAAACCGATTCCTCAGCTCGTTGACGCGGCGGGCCGGTGCCGGACGATTCCTCGAGGTGCCTGGACCCAACAATCGAGTGACTATTCGTTACCGTGACAACGACAGACGCACTGAATGTTTGAGCGGCGGAGTGCCGCCATGGAGTTGGCAGGAGCTCGGCCCCATGGTCAGAGACCTGGACGCGCTCTACATAAATTTCATCTCGGGCTTCGAAATGCCCCGCCAAACCGCCCTCCACCTGCGCCATGGCTTCTCCGGCCCGATCTACGCGGACTTGCACAGCCTGTTTCTGGGAGTGAACCGTGACGGACTGAGGGAGCCGCAAACTCTGGTTGACATCGCCAGTTGGTTCTCGTGCTTCGATGTCGTGCAGTTGAATGAAGATGAAATGAAGCTGGCGGGCGGCGATCCCATGGAGATCGCCGCACACGCTCTCAGCAACGGGGTGCGATTGCTGATCGTTACCCTCGGGCCCAGCGGCGCGGTCTACTTTGCACTCGACCCGTTTACATTTCTTGGGCAATCTGAGCCGGAGGGACACGGCAGTGGGCCCATCGGGACCGCGCGGGTTCCGGCCGCAGCGGCACCGGAGGAACTCGATCCAACCGGCTGTGGCGACGTGTTCGGTGCTACCGTAGTAGCTTCACTGGTCCTTGGCATGGACGTGGAAGCGGCCATCGGGCGTGCAAACCAATACGCGGCCAGGAACCTGTCGTATCGGGGGGCTACACATCTGCACCACCATCTCAGGGGAGAGATAGTCCCGACGTGACCCGAGTTGTCGAGGTGCCGGTCCAGTTTGACGATCGATCCCTCGATCAATTCGCCCGCTCATGCGGTGGCGAGGGAGACCGGAGACTCCTCTTCGACGCGCACGCCACCCAGTGGGCCTCGCCGTACGGCTTGGTGGCGTTGATGGTGGCAGGTCAGGCGATAAGCGAACGCGAGCAGCAACGCCCCCTGCTCGCCATCCCGAGCGACCGAGACGTACTTCACTACTGGGCGAGGGCAGGATTCTTCGAATACGCCGGCGAATGGTTCGAGATCCACGGCAAAGTACCGCGCATCAACGCCGCTCGAACATCCGACGTCCTGCTGGAAATCACACCTGTCGGAGAGTCCGGTGACGTGCACGGAGTCGTGAGCGTGATTCAGGATCGCGCCTCGGCCATCCTTGCGGGCAAACTGGGCTTGGAGGCCAGCGCCACGATGGGATTCGGTATGGCGCTTTCAGAAGCTTGTCAGAATATTGTAGAGCACGCTGGAACTTCCGGCTGGGTTGCGGTGCAAACCTACCACTGGAGACGCCGCCTAGGCCGGCGAGTGGTGGTGATCGCAGTGGCCGACGCCGGAATGGGGTTCCGCAAATCGCTGGAGACAGCGCAGGCGGGTCGATACGGTGATCGTTGGAACGATGCGACGGCGCTGGAGGCTGCCTTGATACAGGGCGTAAGCCGACTGTCGGACCCCGGACGCGGGCAGGGACTGGGCGGGATCCGGCGGTACCTCAGCCGCTGGAACGGCAAGATCAGCATTAGAAGTGGGACGGCCCGCATCACCATCGTCCCGGGGTGGGACGATGACGAACCATTGAAAGACGGATTACCATTCTTCCCAGGCAGTCAGATGCTTCAGATTATTCCGGCGCGGCAGGGCGACAATTGAACGGGCAAACCATAGACCTAAAAGAGATATTGCAGGAAACGGTATCCGGTGGCTACGGCGATTTGGTCACCCGGCACACCGGGCGCGCAGTTCGAGACGGGATCGAAACGGCGCTGGCCGCGACCGGCGATAGCAGAGTGGCAGTCATCGAATTCAGTGACGTCGGGTGCCTGGACATCTCCTGCGCCGACGAGATCGTCGGGAAGCTCCTGCTGACGCATGGCGGTGCGCGCTACTTCCTACTGCGGGGCGTGACCGAGGCACATTGCGAGGCTATCAGTCTGGTTCTGGAACGACATGGACTGGCGGCCGTGGCACAGCATCGTGATGGGCAGATCCAACTTCTCGGCCCGATCGAAGAAACAGTTAGCAAGGCCTTCCGCACGGTGAGCGAGCAGGGGAGGGTTGCAGCCGCTGAGGTGGCCGACCAACTCAAGGTGTCGGCCGAGGCCGCACGGGGTGCACTCGATCGACTTCTTGCGCTGCGACTGGTCCAGTCGGACGCCGACTGCTACCGGGCACTCACCGCGTGAGGGACCACAAGCGGCAGGAAGGGCTGGCCACCAGGGCCATTCACGGTAGCCCGACTACCGCGGCGGCGGGCTCTCCGGTGGTATCTCCTGTGTTTCAGAGTGCTACCTTTGCCAATCCGGTGGGGAGCTCCGACGGCCTGCTCTACACGCGCTACGGAAACAACCCCAATCAGCTCGCGCTGGCCGCACGGCTCGCGGCGTTGGATGGGGGCGAGAGCGCGATCCTTCTCGGCAGTGGGATGGCGGCCACGGCGCTTGCGCACCTGGCCGTATTGCACCCCGGCGATCATCTGCTTGCGAGCGAGTGGCTCTACGGCGGCACGCGACAGCTGTTCGACGACGAGTTCGGTCGCCTGGGCATCGAAGTGAGCTACGTGAATCCATCGGATCTAAGGAATTGGCGGAGCAATCTTCGCAAGAATACTCGAGCCGTGTTTGTCGAGGCCATTACCAACCCATTGATGAGGGTCATAGACATCGACTATCTCGCCGGATTCTGTCGAGACTTGGGGCTGTCCCTATTGGTGGACTCGACCTTCGCCTCGCCCGTGAATCTGCGGCCCTTGGAGGTGGGCGCCGACGTGGTGATCCACAGCGCGACCAAATATCTGAATGGGCACTCGGACGTCATTGCAGGTGCGGTCATCGGATCCAAGCCGGTGATCGACGAGATCCAGCGACTCATGAAGGTCTGGGGCCCGGCGATCGATCCACATCAGGCTTGGCTAGTGGAGAGGGGACTCAAGACCCTCTCGGTTCGCATGCGGCAGCACAACGCGAACGGTGTCGCATTCTCGAAGTGGGCGGCAACTCACGGCGCCGTTGTCAGCGTCTACTATCCCGGTCTGGGAAACCACCCAGATCACGAGATTGCGTCTAGATTGTTGGACGGTTTCGGGGGAATGGTCGCTTTGGATCTGAAAACCGACCTCGAGGGCACAAAGACCGTGCTTACGAATCTCAAGCTGGTCAAGCATGCGCCAAGTCTGGGAGGCGTGGAGACTCTAGTATCACAACCGGCTTTCACATCCCATGCCGGGCTTTCGAAGAAGCAGCTGGCGGTCCAGGGGATCCCGCAAGGTTTGATACGTGTAAGTCTCGGAATCGAAGACATAGAGGATGTCATCGCTGATTTCGAGGCCGCTCTGAGCACAGTCTGAACCGTGATTCGCTTCAGAAACGTCTTCAAGTCGTTTCGGCCCGGCAGTATGGCCCTGCGCGAGGTCTCTTTCCACATTGCCAAGGGGGAGTTCGCTTTTCTCACCGGCCACTCGGGTGCCGGCAAGTCCACCATCCTTCGCCTCATCTACGCGGACGAGCTACCCACGTCGGGGGACGTACGCATCTCAGGGTTCGCCACCGCGAAACTCAAGCGGCGGGACGTTGCGAGGCTACGGCGCAGACTCGGCATAGTGTTCCAAGACTTTCGACTTCTCGAGGACCGCACGGCGGATGAAAACGTGGCCTTCGCGCTCGAGGTGACCGGCGTGCGCCGTGGAGTCGTCGCGCCAAAAGTCATACGAGTGCTCACCCAGGTCGGGCTGGCTGCGAAAGCCCAAGCCTATCCTAGAGAGCTGTCGGGCGGAGAGCAACAACGCGTTGCGATCGCTCGGGCATTGGTTAACGATCCCCTGGTACTCTTGGCAGACGAACCGACCGGGAATCTCGACGAGAGAGCCTCCCGCGGAATCTTCCAGCTGCTGCGCGACATAAACGCCAACGGAACCGCAGTAGTCATGGCCACCCACGATCTGGATCTCGTGCGCCCAACCAGCTATAGGTCGATCGAATTGCAGGACGGTGCCGTAGTCTACGACTCCACAGAGGACGACGCGAAACCCGGGGCGGCGGCCCGATGAGACTGGTCCTCCGTGAGACCCAGCTGTCCTTTCGGCGGGCACCCGTGTTGTCGGCGCTTTCAATCACAACCATTGCGTTTGCCCTATTTGTCCTGGGGTTGTTCGGGTTGATCGCCCTGAACCTGAGAAGCGCGCTCGCGACGCTGGAAGAGCGAGTCGAAGTAGTGGCCTATCTGAGAAGAGGTACGCCCGTGGAAGTGGTGACCGTTGCGATCAGCGATGTCGAAGCTCTACCCGGAGTCGAGTCGGTCACGTACGTGCGAGAGGACGAGGCACTGGAGAGGGCACGCCGCGAGCTCACAGAGTTTCAGGATGTATTCGACGATTTGGCCACGAACCCACTACCAGCTTCGCTCGAAGTGCGCATGAAACCTGGGTTCCGCAACACCCGGAGCGTGCAACAAGTTGCCCAATGGTTGCGCGGACTTCGTTTCGCAGAAGATGTCCGGTTTGGTAGAGATTGGGTGCAGAAGCTGGATAGGATCCGCAACATAGCGGGGCTCGTGGGACTGATCATCGGCGCCGCCTTCGCCGTTGCCAGCATAATCATCATTGGTACTACAGTACGTATGTCGGTGCTTCACCGCAGCAGAGAGATAGCGATCATGCGTCTGGTGGGAGCCACCGACGGATTCATCCGTCGCCCCTTTCTCCTCGACGGGACGATAAAAGGGGCGTTGGGAGGCATCTGTGCCGTAGCTCTCAATTACGGAGCTTATGTTGCCATAAACCCGCTTTTCCGAGCGTCATTCTTCCGAATCGAACAGGCCTTTCTATTGGTACTATTCGGTACGGTATTGGGCTTTCTAGCAAGCGCCTTGAGCGTCGGCAGACACCTGAAGCACGTGACTACGGGATGAGAGTCGTAAGCCTAGGCCTCCTCGTTCTCCTCTGCACGCTGGTGACACCTCTCTTTGCCCAGGTCGGGTTAGACCGTCAGATCCGGGAGAATCAGGCACGCCTCGATTCGATTCGACGGCAGCGCAGTGACTTGGAAGGCGAATTGCAGCGGCTTCGCGGCAGAGCAAGAGATATCACGACGGAAATCCGCAACATTGAACGCCAGAAGAACCTAACCAACCGAGTGGTGAACGAACTGGACCGTCAGATGGCAGCGATGTCGACAAAGTTGGACACCATCACCATGGACCTGCTCCTGTCGCAGGATGCTCTGGCAGAAACTCAAGCTGTACTCGAACGACGGCTATCCGATATCTATAAGAGGGGCCCTCTCTATGCGTTTCACGTTCTGCTCGCCGCAGAATCCTTTGGCGACCTGTTGAGCCGATACAAATACCTCCACTTGATCAGTAGACAGGACCGGGCCCTCACCACCGAAGTTGAAGATTTGCATAGGCGCATACTCGCACAACGACGTGAGCAAGTTGTTGCCCAGAGAGTACTCATAGCACAGCGGGAACAACGCAGTACCGAATTACGCCGTTTCGTGAGCCTGGAGCGGCAGCGGCAGCGCAATTTGCGAGACACACGAGCGTCACAGCTCACCACATCCTCCGTGCTCGATTCACTGACTCGTGCCGAGAGTGAACTGTCGAGACTGTTGGCTTCGCTGGAGGTTGCACGGCGTCGGGCGATAAGCTCTGGGGCTCGTGCCGAGCTCGCTCCCAACATCAGCACGGCCGACCTCGGGACCCTGCCGTGGCCCGTGACGGGCAATGTGATCTACCGCTTCGGTCGCGCACCGGGGCCGGGAGGCACTCGAATCCGCTACGAGGGCGTGGGCATAGCTACGCCCTCGGGTACACCCGTCAGAGCTGTCGCCGGCGGCAGAGTCGAGATTGCGAACGCCTTTGGAACATACGGCCCGAGCGTGATAATCGAACACGGAGGTGGCTTCCACACAGTATATCTTTATCTCTCGGGTCTCGATGTCGTGGCCGGTCAAACCGTCGTTAGCGGTCAGATCATCGGTAGGAGCGGAGGAAGCGGCTCGGAGTCCGGACCTCATCTCGAATTCCAGATAAGGCAGGCAGCGCCCGGGAGCACTCGACCGATCGCCCTGGACCCGGAGAACTGGCTCAGCAAGCACCGTTAGGAATACTCTTGTAAGGCTATGACTCAGACAAAACAGTACACACTTTGTGAACTTGCACGGGTACTCGGCCTGCCGGAGTCCACCGCTCGGTATTACCGCGACACCTTTGCGCCCCACGTGCCTTGGGTCGGCAGTAGCGCCAGGAGGCGCTATCCGGAAAAGGCGCTCGAGACCCTCCGGCTCATATCGGACGCGTATGCATCGGGATACACGCGCGAGCAGATTGAGTCCCTCCTTGACTCTGAATATCCAGCTCCCAGCGGCGGAGCGAGCCCGGCGCTGCCGAACTCCGCCCATCACCCTCCTGGAAACGGATATGAGCGGCTCGCAACGGCAATAGTCGAAAGCGAGCGCGAGCAGCGCGAATTGATGTGGCAGATGGTACGCGAGATAACTCGCTTCGGTGATGTTATTGAACGCCAGCAACAGATCCTCGTTGAACTGGTGCAGCAGTCTCTCGACAGATCGGGCCAGGCGCTCATAGTTGGTGCGGGCGAGGCAGAAACCGTGGCTGACGAGGACGTGCTAGACGTTGAATTGGAAGAGGAACACGACCGGATGCAAGATCCGTCGCAGCAGTGCGACAGCTCAGCTCAACGGCTGAGTAGACTCGAAGAGGAACTGTCTAAGGAGCGCGACCTGGTAGAAAGGCTCCGCCGTTCGAGACTGGAGTTGGAACGACGGGCGGCCGCTGCGGAGGAGCGTCTGAGCGACGTACTGGAAAGACCGGGACTCATAGACCGTCTCCTCAACAGGTACGGCGGGTAGTCAAGACGCAAACGCTCAAGTGCAATCGACGCGCCGAACGCCACGCCATGGTGCGGCGTCAGCTCGCAGCCCGGGGAATCTCGGACCGCAGGGTGCTAGCCGCTATGGTGAGTGTCCCTCGCGAGATCTTCGTCTCCCCGGACATGCAACACCTGGCGTACGCCGACCAAGCGGTCCGGATCGGTCGCAATCAAACGATCTCCCAACCCTACATCGTTGCCGTCATGACCGAACAAGCGCGAATACGGCGTAATTCCAAAGTGCTCGAGATAGGCACCGGCTCCGGTTATCACACGGCGGTGGTGGCGAGACTGGCCCAGCACGTCTGGAGCGTCGAACGATTCGAGGATCTGTCCATTCTGGCAGAGCGGAGACTGTTCGACCTTGGGATCTCGAACGCCACCCTTCTGGTTGGAGACGGCGCGCACGGCCATGGCGACGATGCTCCCTATAACGCCATCGTCGTTGCCGCGGCGGCACCGAGAATCCCCGAGCCATTGATGCAACAGTTGGCGGTCGGTGGACGCCTGGTAATCCCAATCGGGGACCGCGTTACACAGACCCTCCATGTCATAGAGCGAACCGGAGACGGCTACCTGGAGGCAATGGCGGATTCCTGCCGTTTCGTACCGCTCATTTCACCTGAGGCGTTCGCAGAATAAGCGTGGTCGGGCCGCTGGGCGCGCACGTTTCCACCGCAGGCGGAATCTCCCGGGCGCCTGCGAGGGGAGCCAAGATCGGTGCCACAGCAATCCAAGTATTCACGAAGTCGCCCAATCGGTGGCAGGAGCCCCGGCTGCAAGAGCACGAAGTGGCGCTGTTCAAGCAAGGAATGGCAGCGACGGAGATCCAATCGGTTGTGTCACACGATTCCTATCTCATCAACCTGGCATCGCCCGATCCCAAACTGCGAGCGCGTTCCGTAGCCGCCTTCAAGCGGGAACTCGAACGCTGCCGGGACTTGGGGATCCCCGCCGTCGTAACGCATCCCGGAAATTTCATAGACGACCGTGCGGCCGGCATCGCGAGAAACGCCGCCGCCTACACTGAATCGCTGGAGGAAGTCAGTGGGCCACATGTTTTCATCGAAACTACGGCGGGTAGCGGCACCGCCCTGGGATCGACCTTCCAAGAACTTGCCGAATTGCGGAGACAGGTTCGGAAGCGACTACAACACCGAGTTGGATTCTGTGCCGACACCTGCCACCTTCATGCGGCCGGGTACGATATCGTCAACGATTGGGACGGAGTGTGGAATGAATGGGATCGTGTGATCGGACTCAATAACTTGCGGTGCATACACTTAAATGATTCGAAGACGGCATTCGGATCACGCCGCGACCGTCACGAACTGATCGGAGAGGGTACTCTGGGCCCCGAGCCGTTTCGGCGAATGATGCGGGATCAGCCCTTCCGGGGTATCATGAAGGTCATCGAAACGCCGAAACTGGACGATCCGGTCTTATACGATCGTCGCATGATTCGGCGGCTCAGGGCATACGGCCGTCAAAAGAGCGCATGAAGGAGATTTGATGAGACAGAACAAGTGCGACGTGATCACGGTTCTGGTATTGGTCCTGACCGCGGTCGTGACCGTTGAGGTAGCGGCGCAGGAGACGCCGAATAGAACGATCTTGTTCATCGGCGACGGGGTGGGTGCGAGCTACTGGACCGCTGCCGCCTTTGCGCGGGACCACCTGGCCGTGAACCAATTCCACGTAATGGGTCTCGTAAGAACCAGCAGCTCGGATCGGAAAGTGACCGACAGTGCTGCCGCTGCCACTGCGTTTTCCGCCGGCATCCGCACCTACAACGGCGCGATAGGGGTGGACCCTGACACCGTGCCGGTCGAGACGGTGCTCGAGATGGCAAAGAAACGAGGCATGGGAACCGGGCTCGTGGCAACCTCGCGGATCACGCATGCGACTCCGGCAGCGTTTGCGGCGCACGTGGCGAGCCGCGCCCAGGAAGTAGACATAGCGGCTCAGATGGCAAGGCTGGATGTGGACGTACTCCTGGGTGGTGGCCGCGGGTATTGGGACGGACGCTATCGCCCTGACTCGGTCGACCTGTTGGGCGACATGAAGAACCGCGGGGCCTATGTCGAAACCCCCCAGCAATTACAAGAACTGGACTTGGACAAAGTGCACTCTCTCTTCGGTTTGTTCACACTCAGCCATATGCCGGCGGCTCCACGTCGCTCACCCACCCTGCCACAGATGACCGATGCAGCGCTCAAGGTACTGGACCACAATGCGAAGGGATTCTTTCTCATGGTCGAAGGATCGCAGCCGGATTGGCGGGGCCACGGCAACGAACCCTTGGAGGCTGTGACGGCCGAGATGCTTGACTTCGACGACGCTATCGAGGTGGGACTCGAGTACCAGCAACGGCACCCGGAAACCCTGATCGTCGTGGTGGCAGATCACGAGACCGGCGGCCTCGCGATCCAGGAGATCAACCAGCAGCTGACCGACAGCACCTACACGCATCTGGATTCACTGGAGGCCAGCTACACGACCGACTCCCACACGGCTCAGATGGTCCCGCTCTTCGCTGCAGGACCCGGGTCAGAAGAATTCGGTGGGATCATGAAGAATACCAGGGTGGGACAACTACTGATTCGGAAGGTGGAGCACTAGATTGCGCTCAACCCCCGTCGGCGCCATCGGGGAACAGAATTCGCACGCTGGTGCTATATTGAATGCCATGATTCGTGCCAGATCGAACCGTGAGGGCCGCTTCAGGGTGATCCCTCTGGCGGTAGCGCTGTTCCAGCTTGCCACCTGGATTTGGGTTCCTGTCATTCACGCCAGCACCGATGTTCCCTTCACAACGGCGGGCGTGGAGCAGCATCACTCGAGCGATTGCTCGAAGATCCATGTGGAAACCTGGTGCCACACTTGCGGTGCCACTTTCGATCTGCCGGACGATGGAGACGCCTACACCGCTTTTGACGAGCTGAATATCCAGCACACCAGATGCCATGCTGGCCAGCACAAAGTCGGATCCGCCGTAATACCCAAGGGAAACCCGGTCAGAGCCCCACCCGCCACTCAGCGCTAACCAACCGAGTAGAGTGTCGACCGCCATGGCCTCAGTGCCGTGGCCCCACATTGAACCGAAAAGCGCTGAATATCGAAATGAAGACCAAGCCGTGGTTACTGGCGACCGCTGCATTGCTCGCTGCAGCGCCGTTGCTGCAAGCTCAAAATCCACAACAGAAGTCGGATTCCCTGGAGAACGAGATCAGGCTCCTCAAGGCGCGGCTGGACTCGCTGCAAGAAGTCGTTGCGCGCCTGGTACGGCAGGGCGAGGACACCACCGAGGCGGTGGACGAGTTGGCGGCCCTTCGGGCGGCCGCGCAGGCGGCAGCCCAGGAGGCTGCCGGAGGCGAGAAACCCGACACTGGGCAGACGCAGTTCGTCAGTCGCACGCGCAATCTGAACAGATTGAACCCCGAGATCAGTGTGACGGGTGACGTTCGCGCCCTGGTGAATCGGCCCGGGCCTCAGGAGGACAACTTCGATCTCAGAGAGTTCGAGTTCGCATTTCAATCGGCCCTCGACCCGTACGCCAACACGAAGATCTTTCTTTCGTTGGAGGACGACCAGATCGATGCCGAGGAAGCCTATATCTATTGGACTGGACTCCCCGCGGGCCTGCGCGTCGATGTGGGCCGGTTCCGACAGCAAATCGGTGAACTCAACCGCATACACCTGCACGCTCTTCCCGAAACCGAGTATCCCCTCGTCCTGAGAGAGTACCTGGGTGAGGACGGTTTAGTGGGTGACGGAGTGAGCTTCTACTGGGTGGCACCCGTGACCCCCTTCGGCAATGCGACTCATGAGGTCTGGGCCCAGGTCACCCTGGCCGACAACGAGGCCCTGTTCGACGATGGCCGGCGTCTCAGCTACATGGGACACCTCAACAACTTCTGGCAGCTCAGTAGATCGACGTACCTGCAGGTTGGTGGCACAGCCCTGTACGGCCGGAACCCCGATTCCAACATCGCGACCCGAGTGTTGGGAACGGACTTCCGGGTCACCTGGCGCCCACCGGAGAAAGCCCTCTATCGCTCGGCAACGGTGCGAGGTGAGTTGTATGCCGCCCGAAAACGGGTGTCGGACGTCGGGAGTGCCCGTTACGGCGGCTACTTGGGAACCGACTATCAGGCCGGCCGGCGGTTCTATTTCGGCGGACGGTTCGACTACGTCGAGCCTCTGGAGAGTCCGGGTCATATTTGGGGACTCGCGCCCCACATCACGTGGTGGCAAAGCGAGTGGGTGTATCTCCGGGCCGAATGGAAGCATCTCTCTCGTCCCGATCTGTTGGGGCGAACGGACAACGACCGGTTCGTGTTCCAGATTGTCTGGGCCATGGGACCGCACAAACACGAGTCGTACTGATGAAACAACCAACAACATGCATGTTTCGGGCAGCCCTAGCGGCGGCCATTTTGGCGGTAATTGCCGCAGTTCCAAATCAGCTGGCTGCACAGAAGAAGGTGCGCGTAGTCACCTCGCTGTCCACGTACGCCGCCATCACCCGCGAGATCGTAGGAGACCGGGGGGAGGTAACTTCGATCGGCGACGGAGCAGAGAACCCGCACTTCGTGCAGCCCAAGCCGAGCTTCGCCCTGCGACTCAAGCGCGCCGATCTGCTGATCACCACCGGGCTCGATCTTGAACTGTGGATGCCCGCCCTGCTTGACCGCGCCAACAACGCCAAGATCAAGAGTGGCTCACAGGGGTTCGTCACGGCCTACACCGGCGTAGACCTGCTCGACATTCCCGCATCGGTGAACCGATCTCAAGGCGACATTCACCTCTTCGGCAATCCGCACATCTGGACCTCGCCGGCAAACGCAGTGATCATAGGTAACAACATCCTGACCGGACTCAAGCGGGTCTCCCCTGAAAACGCCGAGTATTTCGAGAGCCGCTACAGCGCGTGGAAGGAGAAGGTGATGCGGGCCTACGTAGGTTCGGCATTGGTTGACCTTCTGGGTGTAGATGTGATCTTCGACCTTGCTCGCAAGAATCAATTGTGGAGTTTCCTGAACAAGCAGAAGTATCAGAACAAGCCTCTCGTGACGCGAGTGGGCGGATGGCTCGCGCAGGCTAAGCCATTTCGCGGTCAACGGATGGTCTGCTACCACAAGGAATGGGATTACTTCAGCCGCGCGTTTCAGGTGCCGTGCGTGGAATATGTCGAGCCGAAGCCGGGGATTCCGCCTACGCCGAAGCACGTTGCTGCGGTCATAACGCTGATGAAAACAGAACACATACCAGTCTTGTTCTCCACCAACTACTATGACCGTGGTCAAGTGCAGTCGGTAGCCAGCCGCACCGGCGCGAAGGCCGTAATAGTGCCATCCAATGCCGGTGGCGCGCCACATACAGATACGTACCTCGATCTCGTCAACCTGTGGATCGCCCAGTTGGCTGCCGCGTTTGGTGATCAGTGAGGGCTGACGACAACCAAAGGAGAATGGCGTTCCTCAATGTCTGATCTGTTGCAGTTGATGATTGCGCCGTTTGCGGCGTGCATGGTCTTGGTCGCAATGCTCTCGTACCTGGGAGTTCACATCATCGCGCGTGAAGTGATCTTTGTGGATCTCTCTCTCGCACAGATGGCGGCACTGGGAAGTACCAGCGCGCTCCTTTTCGACGTAGCGCCCGACTCGCCCCTAGGCTATGGATTTGCGCTGGCATTCACCACGCTCGGAGCGTTCATCTTTGCCATGTCACGAACGTCTAAGGCCAAGCGCCGAGTACCTCAGGAAGCAATTATTGGGATCGTATTCGTGGTTGCCTCGGCCGCCGGCATTCTCGTGGCAGACAAGGCTCCCAAGGGCGCAGAGGCCATCAAGGACATTCTGGTGGGAAGCATCCTATGGGTCACCTGGCCGACCATTCTCAAAATGGCACTGGTGTTCGTGGGCCTCGGTGCGTTTCACTGGTTTTTCCGGGAAAGATTTTTCACCATATCGCTGGAGGAAGACAAGGCGGAGGAGAGTGGCTGGAACGTGAGATGGTGGGACTTCCTGTTCTACGCCTCGTTTGGTGTAGCCATCTCCCTCGCCGTGCCGGTGGCGGGTGTCCTGCTGGTATTCTCGTTTCTGGTCGTGCCCGCCGTGGTCTCGTTTCTCTTCACGCGGAAAGTCTCACTGCTACTCTTGATGAGTTGGACCGCGGCTGCTTTCGCCTCAGCACTTGGCCTGACCGTGTCTTTCCAATTCGATCTACCCACCGGCCCATTGATAGTTTGTGTATTCGGCATGGTGCTTCTCGGGGCTGGGGTCGTACGACGCGTCATTACGGAGAGATCCACGGCATAAGCCAACGGTGCTTTCGCCAGCCGCAGTTTGCGTCGATATTTCGGGAGATAGACCGACGGACGGCGATCAATGGGGCGCTTGATTTCGGAAAGTGAAATACGGGATGCCGTTGCCCAAGGCAGGATTGCCGTGCCACACGGGGCGATCGTAACCCCCGCGGCACGTGACCTGGCTCGGCACCTGGGCGTGGCTTTGGAACGAGAATCCGACACCGCCCATGCGTCGGGTGTCGTCGCATTGGGAGCGGACCACGGGGGCTACGATCTCAAGGAGTCACTCAAACCCTTCGTTTCGCAACTCGGCTTCACCATTGAAGACGTGGGGTGTCATAGCACCGAATCCGTCGACTACCCGATGTTTGCCGCGCGCGTCGCAGAGTTGGTGGCGGACCGGCAAGCCCGGTTTGGAATCATGGTTGATGGTGCCGGGATCGGCAGCGCCATGGTGGCCAACAAGGTGCCGGGCGTGAGAGCCGCCCTGTGCTACGACCTCACCACCGCAGGTAATGCCCGGGAACACAACAACGCCAACGTGCTTACGCTGGGCGGGACCCTCGTTGGGGACCGCTTGGCCCGGGAGATAGTGGAGCGATTCCTCACCACGCCTTTCGCCGGAGGCAGGCACGACCGCCGGGTTGCCATGATCGACGCCTTAGATGGCACCAGAGCCCCTTAGTGGGGCGTACGTCGGCCCGCCTTAGTCGACTAACGGCCGATTGCGCATGTCGACCGACGAGCCTCGGTTTCCCTGCCGC
>JBHHZE010000036.1:0-34970 GCA_046757925.1 Gemmatimonadales bacterium | reverse complement strand
CGACGTTAACGAACGTCGGCTCGGCACTGCGTGACGCACCTTGAAAAGGTGCTCTCGTAATGAACTCCCTTCAGGGTCCGCCAGCGCGTAGCGCAGCTGGGGGCATTGTACGTCGTTTTTGGGACATTCGACCCGATTTCTTGAGGTGCTCCCCATCCTTCGGACCATTCAAACTGAACGCCAGCAACTCTCCAGCACAGCACACCGCATGCAGCACTCGCCCGCTCCGTTAGCTATTCCACAGTCTCACCTAGGCCCTTGGCCGCAGCCGTCACCCGTTGTCTTCTAAGGGACCCGGATGCACAATCCGGTACCGGATCGCGCTATTTCGGTTGTGTCCCGCCGAGCGTATCTTTGTATCGTGGCAGCAACGCAACCTTTGCGAGAGATGAATGCCCATTGCTGCCAAGTTTTCCAAAGAGTTCTACGCCAAGCTCGGCCACGGCATCGCCGATGAACTTGTAGACTGGTTCAACAAAGTGGACACAACGTACCGCTCAGAGTTCAGAGAGTTGTTTCAAGTCAACTTCGCGCGGTTTGACGCCAAGTTGGAGCAACGGCTTGGGGCTGTGAAGGCCGATCTAGAGCAACGGGCTACGCAGATCGAAGCGAAGCTGGAGCAGCGGCTTGCGGAGATTAAGGCGGAGCTTCGCGAGGAAATATCAGGCTTGCGTACCGAGTTGCACGAGGCGATTGCGACGCTGCGGACCGAATTGCGGGAGGAGATCACAATGCTTCGCGCCGAGTTCCGCGCCGAGCTTAGTGCCGGCCTCTCGGGACTCGAGAGCAGGCTCATCAAGTGGATGTTCGTCTTCTGGGTGGGGACATTGGGAACGGTGGTTGCGTTGATCAAGCTGTAACTCCACCAAAAACCTCCCCTCTCCGGCTATGGGGATCCAGACCTGATCAGGACGCACCTCTTACAGTAAGCAGCCGAGCGGGGCCTCGCGCGTGTGTTGTTCTAAGGTGCTCTCGTAACGAATTCCCTTTAGGGTCCGTCAGCGCGCAGCGCCGCACAGCGAGCGTTTCTCAACGCTCGAATAACGAGGTGGTCAGCAACCCGCGCGCTCCTGCTGAGCGAAGGGTCCTCAACGCTCGAACCTCAGGAATCCGCCAACCCCGTCTTATCGCAGATCTGCCAAACCGCGACTCAGCAATTTCGTGAGCGCGTAGACCGCATCGATCGACGGAGTGGCTGTGTTGGTGAGGCGGCCCAACTCTGCAATGACGCCTATCAGAGCCTCGATTTCCAACGCGCGGCACGACTCAACGTCCTGAAGCATCGATGTCTTGTGGGCGCCCACGCGCTCCGCTCCCTCGATCCGCTGCTCGATCGTGAGCCGGAACGTGACGTCCAGCTTCTCCGCTATCTCCTGAGCCTCTTTCATCATATCGGCCGCGAGCTTGCGCGTTGCGGGAAACGTGCAGATCTCCTCGAGAGTCGCTCGCGTGAGCGCGCTTATGGGGTTGAACGAGAGATTGCCCCAGGCCTTGAGCCAGATCTGCGACCGAATGTCCGTCGAGACCTTGGACTTGAACCCCGCGTTGGTAAACACCGCAGCGATTCTCTTGACCCGCTCGCTCTTGGAGTTGTCCAGCTCGGCCACCGGGAATCGATTGCCCTCAATGTGTTTGATAACTCCGGGCTCGGGCTTCTCCGAGGCGGGGTACGCTATGCTGCCGATTACGCCGTCGTACGGGATGTGCCGCTCGATCACGCCGTGCGGGTCTAGGGATTCCAGGCGAGTGCCCTCCAGATCGCCGCCCGACTTGTGGAAATACCACCACGGTATGCCGTTCTGCACCGTCACCACCACGGTCTCTGAACCGAATAGCGCGGGTATCCGCTCGGCCACTGCCTCTATCTGGTGCGCCTTGAGAGCCAGGATCACGATATCGGTCGGCCCGACCCGATCGAACTCGCTCGTCGCCTTGGCATCGCGGGCCACCAGTTCCGTACCGTCCTGCATGATGAGTTTGAGACCGTGCTGCTGGATCGCGGCCAGATGGGGACCACGGGCAATGAGGGTCACCTCCTCGCCCGCCAAAGACAGCTTGGCGCCCATCAGGCCACCGATCGCTCCCGCACCCACTACGCAAATTTTCATGCAATCTCCCCCGCTTATCTACGTACCCGTGGCAATAAGACCCGATACCAAATAATATTGCTATCCGCGGAATAGCCGTGCTGGTCTCTCGGGCTTGTCCTAAAGTATTGGACGTTCGCCCGAATAGCGATGCTCGACAGGGTTGAGAACGCATGGAAAACATATTCGATCTAATAACCGCCGCCGACTCCCGGGCCACAGCCATCTTGGCGCCGGACATGAAACCGCTCACCTACGGCGACCTGGTTTCCACGATCGACCGACTTGCCGGCCAACTCCGTGCGCTGGGGATCGCGCGGGGCGACCGGGTGGCCATAGTGTTGCCCAACGGCCCCCAGATGGCGATCACCTACCTGGCAGTCGCGAGCTGCAGCACCGCAGCGCCACTCAATCCCAAGTACCGTGAGAAGGAATTCAAGTTCTACATGGACGACCTTGGTGCCAAGGCGCTCATCACTCTGGAAGGCGACGCAGAAGAGGCACACGCCGCCGCCCGGGATGGCACTCTCAGAATATCGTCGGACGGTGACCCTCGTGCCTTGAACTTTCGTCACGAAGGTACGGTCCCCAATCCGGCCCAACCCGATTTCGCCGATGCCGACGACGAGGCATTGGTGCTGCACACGTCCGGTACCACGTCGCGCCCCAAGATCGTGCCCCTCAAGCAGAGAAACATCATGGCATCGGCCGGCAATATCGTGGCGTCACTGGCACTTACGTGTGAGGATCGTTGCCTCAACGTGATGCCGCTGTTTCACATTCACGGGCTGATGGCGGGTCTGCTGTCACCCCTTGCCTCCGGCGGCTCGGTGGCCTGCACGCCGGGCTTCGACGCGTTCAAGTTCTTCGACTGGCTCGCCGAACTGGATCCCACCTGGTATACGGCAGTCCCCACCATGCACCAGGTCGTCCTGTCGCGCGCAAGACGATACGGCGACGTGATCGAGCGTTCCCGCCTGCGCTTCATTCGGTCGTCGTCGGCATCGATGCCCAAGGTGGTGATCGAAGACATCCAGCGCGTATTCGGCGTGCCGCTGATCGAGGCCTACGGTATGACCGAGGCCACACACCAGATGGCCAGCAACCCGTTGGCGCCCGGCGAACAGAAGCCGGGATCTGTCGGCATGGGCACAGGGATCGAGATCGCGACCATGAACGACGCCGGCGATCTGTTGAGCGAGGGAGATGAGGGCGAAGTCGTTATCCGAGGAAGAACCGTGATCACCGGCTACGAGAACAATCCCGACGCCAACGCCAAGGCGTTTACCAACGGCTGGTTCCGCACCGGAGACCAGGGCCGTCTCGACGAGGATGGCTATCTATTTCTAACCGGCCGATTGAAAGAGATCATAAACCGCGGCGGTGAAAAGATCAGTCCGTTGGAAGTGGACGAAGTGCTACTGCGGCATCCCGCTGTTGCTCAGGCAGTCACCTTCGGAATGCCGCACGACAAGTTGGGGGAGGAGGTCGCGGCGGCCGTGGTCTTGGCAGAAGGCGCATCGATAACCGAAGGCGAGGTGCGCGACTACGCCGCCGAGCACCTTACCGACTTCAAGGTGCCGCGCAAGATCGTGTTCCTGAATGAAATCCCCAAGGGTCCGACGGGTAAGATGCAGCGGATCGGGTTGGCGGAGCGGTTGGGATTGGCGAAGACGGTGTAGGACGGTATGGGGACGGTCGGGGACGGTCGGGGACGGTCCAGCAACCTCCCTCACTCCGACCCATTTCACTTTTCACCTTTCACTTTTCACTTCCACCATACACCACCCGCCCACCGGCGATCGTGTAGAGCACCTTCGCGTCGAGTAGCTTTGCAGGATCGCTCTTCCCCACCTCGATCAGGTCCGTGTCAAACACCGCGATGTCGGCCAACTTGCCGGGCGTGAGCGTGCCTTTGACGTCCTCGTCGAACGTCGCCCAGGCCGAGGTCTTGGTATATGCCTCGATCGCTTCTTCTATAGTAAGACGCTGATCCGGGAACCAACCCTCCTCGGGCTCGCCCGCCAATGTCTGCCGTGTTACCGCCGCGTACAGTCCATAAACCGGACTCAGATAATAGCGCGCGGCGTTCGTACCCGGACTGTCGCTCCCAAAGACCAGCACCGCCCCTGCATTCTTGAGATCGCGAAACGCATACGCACCCTTGGAACGTTCGTGACCGATCCGCTCCTCCATCCAGCGCATGTCGTCGGTCACGTGATAGGGATTCACCTCGGCGACCAGGTGCAGTCGGCCGAAGCGCTCGAAGTCGGCGCGGTCCAAGACCTGCGCATGTATTACGCGCCAGCGATGGTCCTTGTCCACCATGTCGGCCTGGGTCAATACTTTTTCGTACAGATCCAATATGATGCGCACGCCCTTGTCGCCTATGGCGTGTACGTGGGGCGGAAGGCCCGTGGGTACGGCCGCTCTCAAGAGCTTCTCGAGGTTGCCTTCGGGGAAGTCCGTGTACTTCTGGTTGCGCGTCATCGACAGCGCGGCGCCCTTACGGCCCTCGGGCAGCATGATCGTGCGCACGATCCCAAAGTTCTTGGGCGCGTTGTCGTACGCCTCGAAGAACATCGCGCTGCTGTTGCCCATGATCCCGTCTACCCACGCCTTGTAACCGATGAACTTGAGCCAGTTATCGCCAAAACCCTGCGTTATGCCCAGTGCGGCGGTGTGCGTCACGTTGTCGAGCGAAGGGCGGATCATTATGCGGGCTGTCAATTCGCCACGACGCTTCAGCTCTTGATAGGCGCGGAGCTGCTCGGCCGACGTGATGTCCTGGATCGTGGTGACCCCGCCCTCGCGCGCCTCTTGGAGTACCGCTCGCACCTGTACCAGCCGCTGCTCGAACGGTGTGGGGGGAATGACCTTACGGACGAGATCGACCGCCGTGCCTCTGAGGATCCCGGTCAGCCGTCCCTTGGAGTCTTTTTCGATGGTGCCGCCACGGGGCGCGCGCGTTCGCTCCGTTATGCCGGCGAGCTCTAGCGCCACGCTGTTGACCAGGTACATGCTGCGGTCGAAACGGTTGACCAGAACCGGATGATCGGGGGTCACGTCGTCAATCAAGCTGCGATCTGGTGTGAACGGACCGGACACCTCCCCTGCTGCGCCGCCAGTAGCTTCGCCGCTCGAGCCCTGCGACCACTGCTCGTAGGCGCCCCAATCGCCCCGGGTTATCCAACTGCCCTTGGGCAGCCGGCCGGCCGCGGCCTGGATACGCTCCTTGAACGCCTTGGGCTCGTGTACGTCCAGCAGGTTGACACCGGTCAGTAGCGCACCGGTCGCCCGGACGTGAACGTGGCTGTCGTTGAAGCCCGGAAGAGCGAAGGCGCCGGCCAGATCGATGTTCCGCGTGTTGGAGCCGACCAATCGCCTGACTTCTCCATTTGAACCGACCGCAATGATTCGCTCGCCCTTGACTGCGATCGCCTCGGCCCACGGGTTGGAATCATCCAGCGTGTAGATGCGCCCATTGGTCAGGACCAAGTCCGCATATTCCGCGGGGCCACATGCGGCTGCAACGACGACGAGTGCGATAACAAGTGAGCGATTCATCTCGGCTACTCCTGCGGTAGTGGCTGTGACACCGCAAAGATACTGACAGGTGTGGTACTCTGCGAGTCAGGATGATCCGTGTCTACAACAATCATCCGCGGCAGTTTCTACCGCCCAATCTGTCGCCCAGGACTCCTGTCTCGTTCTACCGTTTTGTTCTACCGCTCCGTACCGCCTTTTTCTTACTGCCTCTGCCGATCGCCCGATATAGCCCTTCCGTCAGCCTGCTCGCATGATCGCGCAGGATCTCCAATTCGCGGGACTGTTGCTCGGTGAGAAATCCCAAATCTTTCGCAAGAAGGGTGAGAGCACCCAACCGCGCCAACTTGCCGATGGCGCCGTTCAGAAACCTCCGAAACTCCTTGTCACTGGGCGCGTACGAACCGCGAACGATCAGAGACACTGCTGCAAGAGCCGCATCCCTGCACTCGCTCGACAGACACGCTCTTTCAAAGTGAGGCCATGGCTCGGTGATCTTGTACAGGGCTAGCGCCAGGTCGTGACAGGCGGCCCATGCCTTGAGGCGCTCGTAGGGCCTGGTCGGCGAATCCGCGCCGAGTTTCTCGCCTTGCTGTTTCACTTTGTTCATGGCCCAACGATACGAAACCGACCATTACAGCCGTCAACCGTTTTAACGCGGTACGTGGCCTTACTACGCGACCCGATTCACGTCGATCGTATTACGACGGCTGAAGCCGCCGCTCGGCCTACACCAACCCACTCACGATCGCCACAATCACAGCAACCGCCCCGAGTGCCATTAAGATCACGTACAGCGGAATCGCAAACGCAAACCACTTCTCGTAGCGCACGCCGGCCGTGGCGATGATCGCCATGAGTGCACCGTTGGTGGGCGTCAGGAGATCGCACAGGCCTGCACCATACTGATAGGCGAGAACCGTCACCTGACGCGACAATCCCAGTAGATCCGACAGTGGGACCAGCACCGGCATCGTGAGCACAGCATGGCCGCTTACGCTCGGCACGGGCACGTGGACCGCCGTGTGGGCCGCCATCATGCCAAGGGCCGAAAGCGCCACCGGCAGGTCCGCGATCGGTGTGAACATGCCATGCACGATCGTATCCACGATCCGGCCCTGATCGAGCACTATGAAAATGGCGCGCGCGAAACCGATGAGCAGCGCCGCAAATGCCATCGACTTGAATCCAGCAACGTAAGCCTCAGCTGTGCCGGTCACACGGAGCCCCCCAATCAGGCCAACAACAATCCCCATGATGAAAAACAGGGCCGACATCTGATCGAAGTCCCAGCCAAGTTTCAGGATACCGAACACGAGAACGCCGAACGTCACGATTACCAGCGCCAGAATGACTCCACTCCGAGTGCCGATCGACCGAATCTCATTCGTATCGTCATGTTGAGGATCGGTACGAGTGCGAGCGGCGTAACGCATGGTGGCCGCGATCCAAATCGCCAGCGCCAGCAGCATGAAACCGAACCGGAACTGGCCGCCCGACAGCAGCGGCAACTCGGCGAGCTTCTGTGCGATCCCCACCTGGAACGGGTTGATCGGGCTGAACGACGAGCCCACGAACGCAGCACCGGCGCTCATCGCCACCGCCACCAGAGCGTCAAACCCGAGTCGTCGGGTGAGGATGAGTAACACCGGAATCAGAGCTATTATCTCTTCCTGCATGTTCTCGAGCGCGCCCGCGGTCGCAAAGAAGATCGATATCACGGGTATGACCAGCAGCTCGCGGTGGCCGAGCACATGCACCAGCCAATTCACGCCGTCGCGCAACGCGCCGGTCTTGTCGACCACCGTAAACGCGCCACCGATCAAAAAGACCAGGAATACCACATCGGCAGCATCGGCCAGTCCCTTGGGAACTGCTACCACCGCTTGAAAGAAACCGACCGGCTCCGGGGCAACCTCGTGATAGGTACCCGCAACGACGACGTTCCTGCCCGTAGCTTCGTCTTTGTGCCGTTCGTATTGTCCGGCGGGCAGCACGTAGCTGAGCCCGGCGGCAAGCAACACGCAGCCAAAGAGCAGCGTCAGAGGATGCGGGAACCGGGGCTTGCGCATGTGGCTGTCCTGGTGGTGGGTGGGACCAACATACCTGCAAGTGACAGGCTGACAAGCCCTGCTGCGCGACCTCAACAGCCGGGTACGGGTTCTGGGTTGACTCGTTGTCATTCCACATGGATTGCACTGCCCGGCTTCAGCGACAGTAGCCGCGGGAACAACCCGGTTGCCATACGTGGGCTATATACGTATACTTATATTACTTATACGTATACGTGGACAGGACGTGAAAACCAAGCTGACAGTGACAATCGACCGAGACTTGATACCCCGGGCGAAGCGTTACGCCAGATCCCGGGGAGTATCGCTCTCGCACCTCATAGAGACGGCGCTCCGGAAGTTCAGTGCCGGCGAGAGTCCGTCGTTCGCTAGCAGATGGAGAGGCAAGTTCCAAACAGCAGAACACGATGATGCACGATATCGAGCGTTGGCCAAGAAATACCTGTGACCATTCTACTGGATACCGACGTACTCATAGACTTGGCTCTCGACCGGGGCCCCTATGTGCTCGCGGCCGGCGAGCTGCTCGATCTGTTGGAGCAACGCCCGGGAACCGCCTATGTGGCATGGCACACGATCTCCAATTTCTACTACCTGGTTTCTCCCGGCCGAGGCCGTACGGGCACCCGTGAGTTCATCGTTGATCTCACGACGTTTGTCGAAGTGGCTCCAACGACGACTGACAGCCTGCTGTACGCGACGCGCTTGGGGATGAGAGATTTCGAGGATGCGATGCAAGTTGCCGCAGCCGCCGCCTGCGGGGCTCAGACGATCGCAACCAGAAACACTCGCGACTTTGCGCGATCGCCTATCAGAGCCGCCACGCCCAAGTCCTTGCTGCGGGAGCTGCGAGCCTAACACGACTATCGACTAGCGGTAGCTACCGCGACCCACCCTCGATCGCCTTGTCCGGCGTGACCGCAACCGGAATCTCGATCTCCTCGCCCCAGACGTACTTCCCGAACCACTGCCAGTTGTGCCACGTGGCCGCGAGGCGTTCCTTGGGCTTCGTTATACCGTGACCGAATCCCTTGTAGACCACGAGCTTCGACTCCACTCCCATATCCCGCAGCCCCTGCAGTAGTTCATACGCGTTGGGGATCGGCACTCGGCGGTCGAACTCGCCGTGCTGGATGAGCGTCGGCGTCTTTGCCTGATTGATGTACGTCATGGGCGACGTCTTGCGGTAGATCTCAGGGTCGCTCCACGGTGTGGCTTGCAGGTAATGCCGCGTGAAGGGATGGATGTCGGTGTTTACGTAGTACGTCATCCAATCGGAAATACCGGCGCCGACCGAGATCGCCTTGAACCTGCCGGTGGTGGTCGTCAGGAACGCCGAGATGTATCCGCCCTGGCTCCAACCCATCGCACCCATGTGGTCGGGGTCCGCGATCCCCTTGTCGATCAAGTAGTCGACACCGGACATCACGTCCCACTCGTCGCCCACACCGAGATTGCGGACGTTCAGCGACCGGAATGCCTCACCGTAGCCGGCCGAGCCCCGGTAGTTGGGCATGAGAATGACCGCACCTTTGGCCAGCCACTGCGTGATAGGATAGACGTACGAACTCACGAGCACCGGCCGAGAAGTTCCTGTCGGGCCGCCGTGAATGACCACGAGTAATGGGTGACGCCGGCCCGCATCGAAGTCCGCAGGCTTGAACAACACCCCCTCTATGGCAGCGCCGTCCTTACTCTTCCAACTCACCACTTCGCGGGTGCCCAACGGCCAACCCTCTACCTGCTCTGTCATGTTGGTCACGAGTTCCGGCTCGAACTTGCCAAGCGAACTACGATAGATCTCGCCCAACGTCGTACGGCTCGACGCGGTGATCGCCGCGCTTCGCCCGTCGGGCGTTATGCTCACCGACCCTATTATCTCCGGCTGATCGCCAAAGACCTCGACCGCGCGACTCGCGGCGTCCAATCGATACAGCTTCCGGCTCGTGTGGTCGGAGGCTATGAACCAGATGCCGTCGTCGGTCCACGCCACAGCGCTCGGATTCTCGTCGAACTCGCCGGTGAGTACGGTGATCTCACCTCCGCCGGCCGGGACCTTCGCAAGCTCTCTGTTCAAGTAGAACGCGCTGTCACCGTCGCTCGTGTTGAACAGAACCCATTTACCGTCGGGCGACCACAGCGGGTTTCCATCCCGGCCCGGCTGGATAACGATGGGCACGATCTCTTTCGACCGGATGTCGAGCACCGAGATATCGGAATTGACCGATGAGTTGATGAGAGGATCCGGTTGATGGCTGAACGCAATACGGTTCCCATCAGGCGACCACGCGAACGACGTCACTGTAAACTCGTTGCCTTCGGTGAGTCTTGCCGGCTTCGCCTCCGGCACGGCATCGATGAGCCAGAGATGCCTCATGCTGTATTCCGCATCGTCCACCGCAAACGCCCCGTAGCGCTTTTCCCGATCTTTGAGACTGTCGGGCTTGGGCTCGGTCTTCAGGAAAGCGATGGCCTTGCCGTCGGGCGACCACTCGAGCGCGCGCACCTGCCCCTTCACATCAGTCAGCTGAAGCGCCTCGCCGCCCGTAGACCGCACTACATATATCTGCTGCCCATGGCCGCGATCGGCGATAAAGCCGAGCTTGGTACCGTCGGGTGACCAGCGGACGCCCGTACTACTGTTTTCGGGAGTGCGTGTCAGTTGAAATGGCTCCGTCCCCTGACGGACGATCCAGATTTCCCTGTCGTAGCGGTTGTGCTCCCAATCCGTGGAAGTCACCGTATAGGCTATGGATTTGCCATCCGGTGATATCTGCGGGTTGGATACGCTTTCCAGGCTGAGGACATCTTTGAAGGAAGGTTCCTGCACGACCGTGGCACCGAGGTTGTCCGGGGTACCTGCGAGGGTTGCAACGAGTCCGAGTACCGGAACGACGCGAGATGTGAACATTGTTGTTTCCTCAACGGTTATCATCCAGTAAGGGCGACACATGCGTCGCCCTTACTGGTGGGTTCCGTCCAACAATTCGTAAACCCGCTGAACCGCCAGCAGGCTGACTCCGGGACCGGTGATGTTGGGATAATGCGCGGCGTGGGCGCTCATGTCCATCCGTTTTGCCGCATCCTCGGCCGACACACCAGCGGCATACATCCGCTCTGCCTGGCGCTGGAAATCGCGCAGATATGCCTGAAAGTAGTCGATCTTTTCCCGTTCTTCGAACGGGTCACCGTGACCCGGCAAGATCACGTCATAATCGAGACCCTTCAGATGTTCCAGCGTCTCTATCCAAGCGGCCAGATATCCGTCACCCATGTAGGACAGACCGCTGGTCAGGAGATCGCCGGTAACGAGCACACGCTCCTTTGGCAAATAGACCACGACGTCACCGCCGGTGTGCCCGCGACCGAAGAACAGCAGTTGGATCTCTCTGTCGCCCCTAAAAAGTGTCAACCTTCGGGCAAGCGTGGTCGTAGGCGCAACGGGCTCCACCGAGTTGCTAGCAACCAGGTAGCGTTCCTGAATGGCCAGGGTCCGCTCCAACTCACTCCGCTCGGTGGCGTCCGTGGTCGTGTCGATGCGGTTCTTGAGCTCTGTGATTTGATCGGGAAGCGTGCCCACAAAGGCATCGTACGACCTACCACTCTTCGATTTGCCATTCGCGATCATTTGACGGGTAAACTCATGGCCTATAATCTCTACGTCGTCCGGAAATACCTGATTGCCGTGTACGTGATCGAAGTGGAAGTGCGTGTTCACCACATACCTGATGGGCTTGTCGGTAATGGAGTCGAGTTCCCGCATCATCGCCCACTCGGCCGCCGGCGTCATGTGGGAATCGACCAGCAGAACGTCCTTCTCATTCACGATCACCACACTGTTCGCCCCCACCACCAGGCTGCCGGTGCCTACGGCGTGGTAGATACCTTCCCGGATCTTGTTGAACGTGAATGCCCGTCCCTCATACTCGGCTCCCGGTGGAGGCGGAATCACGACTTCGGTTTGTCCCGCTCTACACGCCACAGAACCAAGGGCCAAGATAAAGATGTACTTAGCACGATCGGTCATCACAAACATATCGATCCCATTTCACGTTTCACGTTTTACTTTTCACTCTCATCTTGCCTACCCTCCCGCCAACGCCTTATAAACACCCCGCACAAACCGCTCAGGCTTCTCACCCCAAACCGCGTCCAAATCGGCGGTCGGCTTGGCAGCCACCACTTCGTCTTCCGATTTCCCGTCATTGACCATCGCGCGGACTCGGTCGCGGACCTTGATCAGCATATCGCGGTAGGCACGGACTGCGTCCGGCCCCGACAGATCTCCGTGTCCCGGTATAAACCTGGTAGCGGAGTTTGTATGCGCCAGCACCAGTTCCACCGCGTGAATCACGCCGTTGATGCTGCCACCACTCTCGGTATCGATGAACGGGTACCGGCCGTTGAAGAAGGTATCCCCCATGTGCACGACATTGGCATTCACAAAATGGACAACAGCATCACCGTCGGTGTGGGCCTGGTTTACGTGGACAACGTGGATTCTCTCACCGTTCCAGTAGAAATCGATCGCATCGGTGAAGGTGACGACCGGAAGAGCGTCGGGTGGGACCTGTTTCGTCCGACCCACCACGTCCTTGAACTCCTCCGGATTGAGCCGCTTTCGCACGTTCTCGTGGGCGACGATTATCGCACCCGCCTGCCCGAAGTTCTCGTTGCCCCCGGTGTGGTCACCGTGCCAGTGTGTGTTGATCAAGAAACGCACCGGCTTGTCGGTCACTTTGCCAATCGCAGCCATGATCCTTTCCGACAGCGGCGCAAACTCGTCGTCGATCACGAACGCACCATCTTCACCTACCGACAGTCCAATGTTTCCACCGCGACCCTGTAGCATATAGATGCCGCCCGCAACCGGCACCGTCTTGATCTCTACATCCTGTAAGGTGCTATCCCGCTGAGCCCTCAGGGGAGCAACGATCAGCAAGCAGCCGCAAATGGCGGGGCCCACGATCCGTCGTAGCGTCATCTGTCCTCCAGGAGTGGTCGATTCAGGCACGAAGTCCACTGAATCTGACATCGTTCCAGCCGAGCGCAAGGCTCGGGCGACCCCCCGGAATCTCACATCGAACGACCGCCCGATTGCAATAGGTGATGTAGATCACCACGACCTTGACTATCGGGCCTGTAACTTGCATTAAGAATGCAGCCTGTCTTGACCACCAACCGAAATGGCGAGGATAGCTATGAACACCGTCCGCAGCTCGAAGAGAGCGATATCTCACGCGTCGATCCTGTCCGCTGTGATCCTTTTCACGGGCACCCCAGCTATCCTGGCCGCTCAAGGAGTGGGAATAGCCGTTCACGGCGGGACGCTGGGAGTCGGTGCCGACCTGGCAGTATCGCCGGTATCCCGGATTGCACTGAGAGGTGGCGCCAACTTCATACCGGTTGACGTCGATTTCACTTATTCGGGTACTCCGGTCACGCTCGACCCACCATCGCCGCAGTATACCGCGTTCCTCGACCTGTTTCTGGTGGGTGGACTTCGCATAACCGGTGGTGCGGTTTTCTCGCCGGATGACGTAGTGCTAACCGGCAACTTCACGGGCACCATCGACATTGGCAATACGACATATTCCCTGGCGGAAGTTGGAAAGTTGACGGGAACCATCGTAAACGACGACGTCGCACCATACGTTGGCATAGGCTGGGGCAATCCTGCCGGCAGCAGGTTTGGGTTCTTTCTGGATCTTGGCATTGCGTTCCAGGGCAAGCCCAGCGTCGTACTATCGGCAAACGGAACGGCGTCTACGTTGTTGTCGTTTGCAACGGACCTGGAACAGGAGCGTCAGGATTTCGAGAACGATATAGATCTTTTCAGGTATTACCCGGTCGCGTCGATTGGATTCTCTATAGGTCTGTCTCGGTAGATTGCTGACAATGGCCGCTCGTGAGGCCTAAAAGCCCAACACGTTGCGCTGGATCTTCTGGAGTCCGCGTTCCGCGCTCCAAAGATCCAGCTCAACTGTGGCCACGTCATCCACTACCGGAACAGCCGTTCCGTCTACCCTCAAGTCGACCGACTTGATATAGCGCCGACACTCCTTGCACTCCTCCACTCGGATGTGTGCCAGAGAATCGGGCACATGATACACTAGTTTGTCAGGGTTCGTCTCACGGCACGACGGGCAGTCCAACCGCGGAAATGTCCATTCGGTGGAGCACAACGCACACACCAGGTAGCGCCGACCCTTGTGATCCTTGTCATCACGTATGACCGCTACCTGCGGGAGTGATTTGCAGTAGGGACAGACATTCTCGGACCAGTCTATATATCCCGTACCATTTTGGCGTGCTGAGGCTTCCATTACAGGCTGGAAAAAGGCTCGCGGGAAAAATTCGAGCTGCACTCTCTCACACTCCAACCGAGCACACACATCGTCCGCGGGCCTGCCGGAAGTGAACGCACGGAGCAGATCTACCCGCAATTCCGCATCGCCACCCCTGAGCGAATGTGCGATGGTACTCAACACTTGAGTTGCCGCCGGAATCAAGTCCGCCAGAAAACCGTCAAAGTGGGACAGTAAGTCGTGAACCGGGAGTTGCTCCAACCAACTGCGTGGCGAACTACCTTGGGCGTTGCGCCGAACGCCATCGAACCAGTCACAACCCACGACCTCTCGGTGAACACTCTCTTGCAGCGCTAACAGACGCCCGTAGAACTCCAGCATCTGGCGTGAATGGGGAAGTAGTTCGGCGAGGTGTAGAGCCCGGTCCCGCCGCTTGCCCCAGGGTGTTTCAGTCATTCCCGGAGATCATGGGCCTCGAGATCCGGTCTTCTCTCGGTACCAGAGCGGATGGTGCAGTTTGGCCCAAGCTCGACTCACCCTACCGTATAGCATGCCGCGGGCGGTGCCCGGAAACCCGACCGTTCCAAGATAAACGTGCAGGATGAGCAGTAGGCCTCCTCCCAACGCAGCGGCGTAATGCACCACCCGCGATATTGTAAGCAAGCCAGACCCGAACGACGCCGGCATCCAAAGTGGAATCCCGCTAACCAAGAACACCACTCCGAGAACGCTCTGCAGCCAGAAGAACGCCTTCTGGCCCGCGTTGTACTTGCCCACCGGCGGTACCTTGTGGTTCTCATGCCGAGCATAGTGGGGGATTGCACGCAGCCATTTCACATCCGTCTCGTTGACATGCATGTCACTCACCCACAGAACGAACATCAATACAACACCTACCGAAAACAACATTCCGATCCAGGGATGAAGCAGGCGAGCGGTTGGGCCGCCGCCAACCAGGCTGGTCAGCCAATAGAGCGCAGGGTAGGAAAACGCCAGGCCGGTCAGAAGAAGCAAAACAAAGGAGAGCCCGACCAACCAGTGAACCAACCGTTCGAACAGGGTGAAGCGATCCAGGTCGCCTGGCCGCACTTCAATCTACCTTGACCGTGCTGACAGCATCGACCGCCTCTTCCGTATCCGCCGTTTCGGGACCCACGATCATGTAATGGACAGCCGTTGCCAGCAGTCCCAATCCAAACATGCCCGACCCGATTTTCTTTAAGCCCCCTAAGAACGCAAACGCTCCGGGCGCTGCAACAGGGTTCTCAGGTAAATCATAGTCCGCCAGCCGGTCACCGTGTGGCACTACATACATCATGTGCGTTCCGCCCACGCCTGGCGGGTCGTATATCGTGGCGTTTGACATCCCGCGCCGTTTCAGCCCCTCGACCTTACGCCCCGCCAACGCCAGCATTTCTTCTTTGGTGCCAAACGAGATGGCAGCTGTTGGACATGTCTTGACGCATGCCGGCTCTAAGCCCGCCTCCACCCGGTCGATGCACATATTGCACTTGTATACCGTGCGTGTGTCCTTGTCGAATCGTGGAATGTCGAACGGGCAGCCAGTGACACAGTACTGACAACCGATGCAGTTTTCCTGATTGAAATCGACGATCCCGTTCTCGTACTGAACGATGGCGCCGGGCGCAGGACATGCATAGAGACACCCCGGCTCTTCGCAATGGTGGCACGCGTCCTTCTTGATCAACCATTGCAGATCGCCATCTACTTCCACTTCGTTGAAACGCATGAGCAGCCACGTGTTGGGTGATAGATCTTGGTGGCTCTGCATACTGCCGAAATTGGCGGTCGGCTCTACTTTGAGGTCATTCCATTCCTTGCAGGCAACCTCGCATCCCTTACATCCAATGCAGCGTGACATATCGACCAGTTTAGCGATCTCGGGCGACGATCTGATGCCACTCGGAACCGGCGCAGAGCTAGCCGAGACCCGTTTGATCGCAAGGCCGTCCATCAGGCCTTCTCCAAGTTGACGACGAACGCCTTGAACTCGGGACACCGTGTGTTACCGTCACCGACGAACGGTGTCAGCAAATTGGCCATCGGTCCCTGTGTGATGCCAACGGATCCCCAGTGGACCGGCACACCGATAGTCCAAACGGTCTTGCGATCCACGGTGAGAGGTTTGATACGCTTGGTCACCACTGCGACGCCTTCCACCGATCCCCGCTTCGACCAGACGCGTGCCCGCCCACCGTTCTCGATTCCCTTCTCCCGGGCAAGACCCTCTGGTATCTCGACAAAGAAATCGGGCATGAGTTCTACGAGATAGGGCACGTTGCTGGTCACGAAGTGCTCGCGCTCTACCACCCGGTACACGGTGCACGCATATGGAAATTCATCGTTCAGTCCCGCTAGCGAGTCTCTCACGCCATCGTAGTAATGGATCACCGGATTATTGGGCACGTTCTGGTGCAACACGTTGGCGGATGGACTCTCTACCGGTTCGTAGTGTTCGGGAACCGGGCCGTCACTCAAGTAGGTCGAAAAGAGCCGGGCCACGCCCTCCTCGGTCATGATGAACGCACCCATCTTGTCGGGCGGGGTTGTCTTGCCGTAGTCCGGCACGTCACCAATCCACTCTCGGCCGTTCCATCTTATCCCCGCTCTCGTCGGGTCCCACGGTTGTCCGTTACCGTCGGCGGAAGCCCGGTTGTACAATACCCTGCGGTTGAGAGGCCAATTCCATGCCCAGTCGTGATGCATACCGAGCCCCGTGGGGTCGGCCACGCCGCGGCGGGCCATCATGTTCCCCTGCTCCGTGAAGCTGCCGCAGTAGAGCCAGTTACCGGAGGTCGTCGAACCGTCGTCCTTGAGCTGTGCGAACGACGAAAGCAGCTTTCCTGTCGCGAGATCGTAGCCGTTGATCTCCTTTGCCAATTCCACCAGCGTCGGCTCTCGAGGATTCAGATAGTCCCATGTCAGATGCTCGATCGGTTCGGAGTATGCGCCGCCTTCTCGAGCGTACAGTTCTTTGACGCGCCAGAATAGTTCTGACAGGATCCAAGTGTCCGAACGGACTCCAGCGGGTGGATCGATCGCCTTTTCCTTCCACTGAGCCCACCGCCCGCTGTTGGTGAAAGAGCCGTCTCGTTCTATCCAGTGTGTTGCTGGGAGGTAGAGAACTTCAGTGTCGATTTCGGATGGCTCCATCCCCGGTGCCTTCCAAAACTCGGCCGAGTCGAGCATGAACGGATCGATTACGGCGGTCCATTTGAGATTCGCCATCGCCTTCAACAGGCGCGGTACGTCGGGACCGGCGAGCAGTGGATTGAAACCCAGCGAGATGAGTCCTTCGAGCCGTCCGTTGATCGCTTGATCCCACATCGAGAGCCAGGTGGCATCGCCCGGCTGCTTGCCGAGGTAGTGATAGCCGTACCCGTTATCCCGGCGCGCGTGTTCCCCGAACCACGACTTGAGCTGCGAGACGAGGAACTTGGAATAGTTGCCCCAGTAGTTGACCGTGTTCGGAACGAGCGGCTTCGGAGTCGACGCCCCAATATGAGCCTGGAGAGACGTCTGATCGGGCCTCGGTACTTTGAGATATCCCGGCAGAATACCGGCCACGACGGCGTGGTCCGTCGCGCCCTGCACGTTGGCATGGCCGCGCAGCGCGTTGATACCACCGCCCGGCCTTCCGATGTTGCCCAACAAGAGCTGCATGATGGCGGCACTGCGGATGTTCTGGCTGCCCACCGTGTGCATGGTCCAACCTACCGCATACATGATCGTGCCCACACGATCGGCCCGTCCGGTTGAACACACGATGTCCGCTATCTTCAAGAACTGCTCGGCCGTGCAACCAGCTATTCGAGCGACAACGTCGGGCGTATAACGGCTGTAATGTTTCTTTAGAAGCTGAAAGACCGAACGCGGATGCCGCAGCGCGGGATCCCGTCTGACGTAGCCATCCCTGCCTCGCTCGTATTCCCAGGATGATCTGTCGTATTGGTTCGTTGCCTCATTGAAGCCGGAGAACAAACCTGCTTCGAAGCCGTAGCCGCGTCCAACAACAAACGAGGCATTGGTGTGCAGCTTGACATAGTCCTCGTGATAGAGACGGTGCTCCAATATGTGGTGGATGAAGCCGCCGAGCACCGCGATATCGGAGCCCGGCCGGATCTGGAGATGCCTGTCGGCTACCGCGGAAGTACGTGTGAAGCGTGGATCTACCGTAACGATCTTGGCGCCGCGATCGTCCCGCGCCTCAACCGCCCATTTGAATCCGCACGGATGATTCTCGGCAGGATTCGCTCCCATCACCAAGACGACATCCGCGTTTTTGATGTCTTTCCAGTGATTGGTCATTGCGCCCCGGCCGAACGTGGCAGCCAAACTGGCCACCGTGGGGCTGTGTCATATTCGGGCCTGGTGGTCGATGTATATCAACCCCAGGGCTCGCATGGTCTTGGTGATTAGGTAGGCATCTTCGTTCGCCACGGTCGCGCTGCCGACCCAACCCACGCCCTCACATCGGTTCACCGTCCGACCGGCCTCGTCCCTTGTAACGAACGTGGCATCGCGCGAATCCTTGAACCGTCGCGCCAACCAATCCATCGCGAAATCCCACGATACGTCCCGCCACTCGGCCGATCGGCCCTCGCGCAACATCGGCGACGTCCGCACACGGGGGCTCATCGCCAGCTGCATCTGAGAAGCACCCTTGGGACAGAGCGTGCCGCCATTGATGGGACTGTCCGGATCGCCCTCCACGTGGATTACACTGGCTACCGTGTTGAGACCACCGCTTCCACGCACGTACGCGATAGTGCCGCAGCCTACGGCACAGTAGGGACACACGGTCTTGTATTCACGGGCGTTACTGATCTTGAGTTTGCGCGACGCGGCGTAGGCGGGGGCAACATCGAAGCCAAGGGCGCTGAGCCCCAAGCCCCCAGCGGCGGACACCTTGAGAAAATTACGTCTCGTGACATCCATGACTGGAAAGATGCATCAACTCTGGCTTACGCGCGAGTCCTACCGGTCCCACCATCCTCACCCCCCTCGCACGCTTGACCCTTTTTCCCCTTTCCCTACTCCCCGCTCCCTACTCCCCATTTCACATTCCACATTTCACGTCCTAAACCTGATGAGCGATCCACAGTGTGACAAACACACCATAGAAGACCGCCGTCGCCACCAACCCCACTCTCCTCCAAAGTGGCGGCCTGATCTCGCGAGGTAAGAAAGTCGTATTGATGTACAGCAAGTGAATCGACGTTACTATGAACACTACTCCTGCCATGTTCGCACCGAGTTGCAGCAGAACGATGGGCTGAGTGAGTCGGAGGGCCACGATCCCCCATACGACCACTATTGCCAGCACGGCATAGTAGACCAGTCGTACATCGCCGCCCTCTCTCTCGCGAATACGACGATTACCGGTCCACAGGATGTCGGTTATGGCACGAGTCATTCCTTCCAGGGTATCCAGTTGTGTCTTGAACAGCACCCAGCCGCCGAGCAAGGCCACAAAGACTCCGAGAAAAGGCCCAACCTGTGCACGCAATTCCTGGGCGAGCGCTGCCGCGACCCCCAATCCTCTAAGGTCCGTTCCCGCGGGAACGAAGGTGACGTACAGTAACGCCGGCAGTGCCATCCCTAACACGGCACCTATGAAATAGATGCCCCACTGATCCACGCGCACTATGCGCCACCATCCACGCCATCGCTCCATGGATTCAGCATTGGGGACAAACTTGAAGCCCGTGTGTGCCAAGCTGACTCTGCTCCCGCCAACGGCAGCCGGTATATAGCCCGTCCTGGAACTCATGCCATACCCTTTGTCCCGAGCCCAGTTCGACAACGTGACGTTGATCATCCCGCCCGCACCCGAGTACGCGGCAAACGCACCTATCAGGAAAAAATCGGCTCCCTTGGGGATGAGGTTGAAACTGCCGGTGTCGATGTCAAAGGCAAAAAAGCCCGCCGCTGCACTCGCCCACGTTGCCGGACCGACCAACAGCAGAGCGAGAATCAGGAACCCGGTCAGAATAAACGCCACCAAGATCCAGTTCAGGATTTCGAGCGTGCGTTCGATTCGTTTCCCAACCAAGAGTATTGCGACACATACCAGGAAAGTGGCTACTCCGATCAGGTAGACCGTGCTTTCGTCCTGGGGGCCCGCAAGCCGTCCAGCAAACAGAAAGAACACGGCGCCTGCGGCCGCACCCGCCCATCCCGGCCAGCCGATTTGCAGAAAATACAGTATCGAATACAACCAAGCCCACACACCCACCCTGGGCTTCGTCCTCATGAACCCCGTAAAGACAGGTTCACCCGTAGCCAAGGTGTAGCGCATGAGTTCGGTATTGAACACGGTTTGAAGAAACGCCGCGACGCCCGTTACCCAAAGCAGAGTGAGTCCGTACTTAACGAACGCCGCCGGTCCCAGGAGAAACTCACCACTGCCGATTGACGCGCCGAGGACGATTACCCCTGGCCCAACGGTTCCGATCCACGCCAAGCCTTTGGGTACGGGCGGCTTCGGCAGCTCGGCCTCGGACCACGGTGCCAAACCCGAGCGTGACTCGAGAGCGACGTCATCCGGCCGAGTGGAGCTGGTCATATGTGGTACCTATCCGTTTGGAATCGTTGAGTCGTCGGTCCAGTACTCCGCAGACAATTCCGCGTCGCTCGCCGTGACATCGGCAAGTGATCCCGGCTGCTGGCGTTGCAGGAACACCCTGCCCGCCAGCAGACCTATGGCCGCCGCGAGCGCTGTCGCCAGCAAGACCGATAGCTTGGCGAGTTCCAGCAACTGGGCATCCTGGAATGCGAGTTCCGAAATGAAGATCGCCATCGTGAAACCAATGCCGGCCACCGAGCCAACGACCAGCATTCCACCCCAACTAACTCCTTCCGGCAGCGCGCACAGTCTGAGTCGCACCGCTATCCAACTCACGAGCAGTATGCCCAGAGGTTTCCCGAGAACGAGACCCACCATCACTCCTGCGACAACAGCTGAGAAATCAGGGTGTCCAAGTTCCAACCCACCCATGTGGATGCCGGCATTGGCCAATGCGAAGACTGGCATGATCAGATAGGCAACCCATGGATGCAAAGCGGTCTCGAGCCGGAGGGCCGGGGACAGAGCTTCGCGTCTGGCCTGGGCCAGTCGGGACAACGGTTCGATCAACTCGTGATCGGTGTGCGGTCGATCGACACGGCTCTGGAAATCATCCAGAGCGCTGCGCGCCACTTCCAGAAAGCCCGCCTTCCCGAACCAAGAGCGTGCCGGCGCGCACAGGCCCGCGATGACGCCGGCGATCGTTGGATGAATGCCCGACCTCAGCATCCCCGTCCAAATGATGAGTATCGTGATTGCGAACAGGAGGCTGGATCTGACACCCATCTTGAGTAGTACGAAGAGCAGTAGGACGCCGGCAGCGGCTATGGCAAGTCCGTCAAAGGCAAAACCACTCGAGTAGAACAAGGCGATAACCAAAATTGCTCCAACATCATCTATGATGGCGAGTGCCAACAGCAAGACTCGCAGGGTGGCAGGGACCCGCTTTCCCAGTAGAGTCAACACACCCACCGCGAACGCGATATCGGTCGCCATCGGCACGCCCCACCCTTGAGAGGCGCCCCCGGAAGAGTTTATGGCGATGTATATCGCGGCGGGAAAGAGCATGCCCCCTAGGGCACCCGCAATGGGAAGTGCCGCGCGTCTCATGTCCGACAACGCCCCTTCTACAATCTCACGCTTGATCTCCAGGCCAACTAATAGAAAGAAGACCGTCATTAGGAGATCGTTGATCCAGAAATGGAGCGACTCTTCCACTCGCCAACTGCCCAAACCAATCGTGATTGGGGTGTGCCACAACGCCTCGTAAAGGTCGGACCACGGAGAATTGGCCCACGCGAGGGCCACCGCTGCCGCCACAATGAGGACGATGCCTCCCGCAGCCTCTATGTGCAGGAAGCGATCTAACGATCCCTTTACCGTCCGTGTCAGGCGCCCTGCTAAATGCCAGACTTCGGGTGGCATGCTTGGATACGTTCTACGGGAATCCGGCGAAAGATCGGACACGTGCCGAAGTTACTCCCTCCTGGAGAGTTCGCAAATCGCGCCAAACGAAAGCCCCGGATGTTTACTGACCCGAGGCTTTCAGATTGGCAACCTTATAGCAGTTGTCAGATCACGGTGTCCACTCCGAATGGAAAGCAAATCTGAAACCGGTGAAGTCCACGCTGTTGCCTTCGCTTCTCACAAAGCCGCTGATACCGTCCCCTTGAAGGACCAATGCCAGGTGTCGATTCAGCTCGTGTCTCAAATCGACGCCGGCCCGAATCGACCGTCCCGCCAACCGCAGCTTTCTGTCGACATCGCTCCTGGCCGTAGAGGAGGTCCGGAACTCGGCGCGGGGTGTAACGGATGTTCGAGTAGCCATTCGCACGCCCCATCTTGCGCCCACGGCCACCAGGTTGCCCCTGGGCAGTATGGCCGAGCCTACACTGGTCGGCTCGATCTGCGGATTGGTACGAAACACGTCGAAGCCGTAGATGGTTAGCGCTGTGGAACCAATGCGCTGGTTCAACGACAGGTAGTTAACAATCCTGTCACCCACGGTATTCTGCTTGGCGCCACCAACCTCATCGTCGGTGCGCATCGAATAGATGTTCGCCACTCTTAGATACGTAGTGCGGCCAATCGGACCTTCGATGCCGGTCCGCACCTGAACCTCGTCGCCCGGATCGAGTTTGTCGGCCTGACCCACGACAGGTCGGAACTTCAACTGATTGCGGTAAGTACTACCCAGGCCTATTGCCCATCTTCCCACCGGGATCGCGCCGGAGAACCCACCACCCACATTGCCGCCACTGCCCAAGTTGGAACCGGCAAATCCTATTATGTCGCTTGCTAGGCCGCCGATCACAGTCAGCTCATCTTGATCTACGGTTTCATTGCCCGTGGGAATCGATCCGTTCGCTATGAAAAGGAGGCGTCCGGGGATGATGCTCCAAGTGAACCTCGCCTCCGTGTCCAGCGCGCCCGACACCGTCTGATCCAGGGAGTTCGAGGAACTCGAATTCAGATCCACCGTCACAAAACCGGTCGAGATCGAGAGATTCCCGCGGTCGCTCACAGGTATGTCGATACCAACCGGCACCGTAACCTCTGTCAGTCTCTTGAACGGCAAGCCCGCATCGAACGAGTAACTCTCCACCAACACGGCCGAACGAAAGCCAATTGGTATTTGCGCAACAGCCGCACTGCTAGCCAAAGCAAGCGGCGCTAGCGATAGAAGGATGACGACGCGTTTCATGGTAGTCTGAACACGATGCGGATCGTGCCTTTCAGGCCTTGGCCCTTGTTTGCGAAAGTCGGCGATGGTTTAGCTGTCGTATTTGTTGTAGACCGAGTGGTCGTCTGGGTCTGGTCAGATACTTCAAGCTGTTCCGATGGAGTGGCGGCAAGATCCAGTGTTCCCGCATTTACGGCCAGCGTGGCGGCATTCCCCACAGGCGTATCGAGGATCGTCGGAGGCTGGTCCACGGCCAGCGTTGCCTGAACCGTAACTTCACCGGCCGACGCATTCTCGATATCCGTGGCTGCCGTACTTGCCTCAAACCCGTCCTGGGCCATTTGGAAATCGGGGTCCGCTTGCACCGCATCGGCATAGAAGCCCGCGGCTGCCACATAGTCGCCTCGGTCCTCGGCCTCGAGTCCGTTGGAGTAGGCAAGAAACGCCGTGAGGTTTCTGGTTCCGTTTTCCAGAATCAGCTGTCGCTCTGCCTGCGAGAGAGTATACCCGAGTTGGTTCTCGGCAATAGCTATGACGAGCTGCTTTTCGAGTTCCATCAAATCCTTGAGCCGGCCCCTAGCTCGTTCCGGATTCGTTACCTGACCGTCCGAAAGCACCACTGTCGATTCCAGTAGACTCTCCCCTTCGCTGGGCAAGTTTGCCGAGCCCTGTACCAATCGGCCCGCACGGAGCAACCTCCCAACCCTCGCCGCCGTCGACTGATCTACGCGAGCAGACTGTCCCAGCTTCATTTCATCATACAGTGCACCCACCTGAAGGCGCTCCACCATGCGGAATCGTTGCAGCAAGCCGAGATCTGAAGTCATGATCTGCGCCAATCCACGAGACAGGGGTCGATAGATCGTGTCTCCGGAAATAATGAGTGGCAGCACAGCGATTACCTGGGGATCACCGGGTGCCGCGGCCTGTCGTTGCTCCGCTCCAAGCGCGGCTCTGGCCGCGCTCGTCGCCTGCTCGCGCCGCGCCAGCATCATTCTCGCACTCACGGCGGGCGCACCCCGCTCTCCGTGATACCGGCTCAAGTAGGTCTCGTAGGTGGTTATGGCGCGATCATAGCTGCCAGTGCGCTCCAGGCATTGACCGATCACCAACGGGCCCAGGGCATCCTGCGGCCTCTTGCTATAGCCGGATCGGGCGACGACGCTTGCCGTGTCGCACCGCGACGCGGCAAATAGCGCCGCCGCATAGCGCAGCAGCAATTTGCCGTTATCGGGGTCCGATGCGACGCGACGCTCTAGGTCCGGGATCTCCTCCGGAGAGATCTGGGAAGCTCGCCCAGTTGCACACGCAGCAAGCAACGCCACCGCAAAGAAGATGGGAAAAGTCGGGATCCAGCGAACCAGAACGTTACGGGCGGCTACCGTACCCATGTTGTGACTCCTGCAAGGTGAATCGGACGAAAGCTCAGCAAGCTCGTGGCTGAATCGCCAACATTGACCCTCGGAACGGCATGCGTCAAGGTGCGATTCCGGGCGGATAGACCCCTTCAACCCGCGAGTAGTGAACAGCTGAAAACCCTACGTGTTCTGGAGCAGCTCCCGCATACGACGTGCCAGAGATTCGATTTCCCGCAGGGACTCTACGGTTTCTTCGCCTAGCGAGTCGGGCTGTAGTAAAAGCAACTGGGTTTCCGCAAGGATGGCCGCGAGCGGATTGGAGAGATCGTGCCGCAGTTTGCGGATCGCGTCCTCGTTATCGCTACTCACTCGGCCACAGATCGGTATAGGTCACGGAAGTGATGGTCCCGCAGATCACGTACCGACTGCCAGAGATCGCTCTCACTCTCGGCACAGAAGATCTCCGCTGTGGCAAGGGCAGGTTCCGTCTCGCCGGTTCCAAAGATCAGGTTGGCCCGCCACGTCCCGTCGTCCGCACGCCGCACCTGAAGTCTCAGCGCAACCTCTGTCTCACCGTAACGGAGCGGTGGGAGGTCGTGAATGTGGGGTTCTGTAGGGTCGGATGAACCGTAACGCACCGGATTAGCCGGCATCTTTTCGCTCCGTATGTTTGCGCAAATATAAACGGTTCCTAAGCTTATGCAATAGTGAGCAGGTGCTCGCCAGGTGGCTGGCAAACTCCTGTCTTCTTTAGGAACCGCGTCTACCAGCTCAGGGGCACCGGAGTAAAAGTGACGACAAAGAGGACGACCGTTGCCCATCCGATGGGCCGGCGGCGCCTCGGGAGCGGCCTATGCCGATCCAGTACCGTGGGGTGCCCGATCCGCCCGCCACCCAGGAGGAGAGTGAAAGCGGCCCACAGCCACCAGCCCGGGAACTGAGCTCCCAGAACCAGCAGCGATACCCAGACGAAGAGTCCGAACAACCTTTGGCGACTCCCCACAAGGGCGTAAAGCACGTGTCCTCCATCCAACTGGCCCAGAGGAAGCAGGTTCAACATCGTTACCAGCACGCCGAACCAGCCGGCCTGTGCAAGGGGATGGAGCAAGACGGTACCATCGCCGACCATGAGCCGCCTCGCCGCATGCGTAATCAGCGAATCGCCTAAATGGATCTGAAGTTGTCCGAAGATCACGATCTGATCACCGGCGCCGCCGGGAAGGAGCTCCGAATTGGCAAGCCCGATCATCATCGCGATCAGCGCCACGAGGAACCCCGCCCACGGGCCGGCCGCACCAACGTCCATGAGCTGTTGTCGATCTACCACAGGGCTCCTCAAGCGGATAAACGCCCCGAACGTCCCTATGAAGTTCATCCACGGCGGAGCGGGCAGGAAATATGGCGGAGAAACATTGATCGAGTATCTCCGGGCGAGTATGTAGTGCCCCATCTCGTGCGCCAGGAGGATGGCCATGAGCGCGATGGCAAAGTCCAAGCCGGCTCCTGCCCGCAGCTGCGCAACCCAGTCGATTAGGGCTCGGCTTGCAAAGGGAAAGTCCCGTAGAATGGGAATCGGAAGAACAACGTGCACACCTGAAAGCAGCGCCCCACCCATCCAGACCGTGAGAAACGAGATCGAGAACAGCCCGATGTGGAGCCACCAACGCTCGCGACGTGGCGGCGAGAGGCTGCGGATAAGGACAATCCTGGACTCGCCGTCCCCATCGGCCCAGTAGTGGGAGCCGGGCCATTCTTCCAGAGCGCGGCGCAATTCCGGCGACGGGCCCCGAAATTCCGGCGCCACCAACCCATCCACGATCTCCCTATCTCGAACCACCATGGTCCGCCACACGCTCAACATGCCCCCAAGCGGTATCACTCAGCCCCCTTGACGATTTGCGGGATCGTTCATATGATACCGTGAATTCACATCAAAAATCCCCGAACAGAAATTTTGATCTGGCTGAGCCTGCCGTCCAACTCGAGCGGGCGCCCGTAACTTTGCTCACTGCAGCAGAAATCCTTCCAGCATGGAGTCCCGTCCCGTGGACATCGCCGAACTGAAAAAGAAATCGATAGCCCAGTTGCACGACATGGCCGATGAATTGAACATCACAAACTATTCAGGCCTCCGCAAGCAGGACCTCATCTTTAGAATCGAACAATCGCTGCTCGACTCTGACACCACGCTACATGGAGAGGGCGTCCTTGAGATTCTGCCCGAGGGCTATGGCTTCCTTCGCAGCCAAGACTGGAACTACCTGTATGGGCCTGATGACATCTATGTCAGCCCAAGCCAAATCAAGCGGTTCGACCTTCGGACCGGAGACACCATTCTCGGGCAGGTTCGCCCCCCCAAGGAAGGCGAACGCTACCTGGCACTCCTCCGGGTCGAGAAGGTCAATTTCGACGAGCCCGAAAAGGCCAAGCATAGGATTGCGTTCGACAACCTGAGGCCACGGTATCCCGACCAACGTATCACGCTCGAGCGTACCGACGGGGGTCTCTCAATGCGCGTCGTCGATATCCTGGCGCCGATCGGCTGCGGGCAGCGCGGTCTCATCGTGGCGCCACCCAAGGCCGGAAAGACAATTCTCCTGCAGAAGCTGGCCAACTCCATAACGGAGAACAAGCCCGAGGCCACGCTAATCGTGTTGTTGATCGATGAGCGCCCCGAGGAAGTCACCGACATGGAAGAGCACGTAAATGCCGAAGTCATCTCCTCGACATTCGACGAGCCTGCGGACAGGCATGTTCAGGTTGCTGACATGGTGTTGGAAAAGGCACGACGGCTGGTCGAGCACGAGCGCGACGTGATCATCCTGCTCGACTCGATCACACGGCTGGCACGAGCCCACAATGTCGTCATTCCCCATTCGGGGAAGATCCTCTCCGGTGGTGTAGATGCAAACGCGCTGCAGAAACCCAAGCGCTTCTTCGGCGCGGCCCGCAACATCGAGGGCGGAGGATCTCTCACCATCATCGCGACGGCGCTGGTCGAGACAGGTAGTAGAATGGACGAGGTGATCTTCGAGGAGTTCAAGGGTACCGGTAACATGGAACTGGTACTAGACAGAAAGATCGCCGACCGCAGGGTCTATCCCGCCATAGATGTGCAGCGCAGCTCGACGCGAAAAGAGGAACTATTGCTGGAGAAGGACGAACTCAACAAGACTTACTTGTTGCGCAACTTCCTTGCGGACATGCGGACGGTCGAAGCGATCGAGTTCCTACTCGAACGCATCAAACGCACCAAGACCAATGACGAGTTCTACGCCAGCATGCAACAGGGGTGACCGCCGGACGCAGTCGGAAGAATGACGAGCCACGGCAAAATAGATCAGTCACTTCCGTCAGACGGTCGTCTGTTGGGGATGGACCTGGGTGAACGGCGGATCGGACTAGCTCTATCCGACCCTTCGCAGACAGTCGCACAACCTCTGGTCACTTTGACCCGGCGCAGCGGCAAGCGTTTCCCGCTCGCCGAGTTGCGGACGCATTTGGAAGTCCACATGCCGGTAGGCATCGTGATTGGACTCCCCTACGATGCGAGTGGCACCGAAAACGAACGTACTACTGCCGCGCGGAAGACCGGCCAGCTGGTCGCATCACGGACCGGACTACCTGTTGAGTTCTGGGATGAGCGTATGACGACGGCGCGAGTTCTGAGGACCATCAAAGAACTCGGGGGGAAGGTTAGGGGTAGAAAAAAAGAAGTAGACGCTCTGGCCGCAACCGTCATCTTACAAACATTCCTCGAAAGCCGGCGACAGTGAAGGCAAACCTGACCGCACAGGCCGCGCTTGCCGTAGCGTTTCTCTCTTGCGGCGGAAGCACGCCGAACATCGATCCAGTGCTGGTTACGATTCCGCGTGGCGCATCATTAGGTGAGGTAGCGGACAGCCTGTCATCACATCGTGTGACCAACTCGCCGCGACTATTCAAGCTCTACGCGACTATGACCGGCAAACAACGCCGGATTCAAGCCGGCACCTACGAGTTCCGCCAAGGTTCCCCCTTGGATGAGGTACTCGATGTCCTGGTAACGGGTCGGGAGGCACTCGTGCCACTCACTATCCCCGAAGGCTTGATGCTGCATGAAGTGGCCCAGCGGATCAGCCAACAGCTCGGCATGGATGTGGACAGCATTCTCGCCGCGGCTAGAAATCCCGCGCTACTGTCGCAGCATCACATACCCGCCAAGACATTGGAAGGGTACTTGTATCCCAGTACCTACCATGTCAGAAGACACGCAACGGCGCTGGAAGTAGTTCGCCAGATGGTGGACGAGTTCGAGGCACGCTGGCGCCCCGAGTGGGATGAGCGACTTGACTCACTCAACATGACACGCCACGAGCTGGTTACACTGGCGTCAATCATCGAAGGAGAGGTTCGGTACTCCAAGGACCGTCCGTTTGTCGCGTCCGTGTACGCCAACCGACTGCGGCGAGGAATGCGTCTTCAGGCCGATCCCACTGTGATATACGCCTTGGGAATGCGGCGACGACTATACCAAAAGGATTATCAGACGCCTTCAGCCCACAACACCTATCTGATAGACGGTCTACCACCCGGTCCGATTACCGAGCCGTCGACGGCAAGCCTGGAAGCCGCACTTTGGCCCGCCAAGACCGACTTCCTGTATTTCGTCGCGCGGCCGGATGGCAAACATGTGTTTTCACACACGCTGCGAGAGCATCAGGCAGCCGTACGCAGAATCCGACGCCGCGAAGTGAAGCTGGGACTGAGACGCCCTCGTTAGGTGCCTACACTCGCGTCGACACGCGCGCGCAGCTGTCTGGCTGCCGCCTCTATTGCGGGATCTCCAAAAATGCCGTTGCTTACAGCCAGCCCCTGTGCACCTACCTCCAGGACTTCCATGGCGTTGGCGACGCTTATGCCCCCGATGGCTATCACCGGCATGCGCTTCGGCGACCGCGCTGCGAGTGCCTTGAAGCCATGAGGACCGAGCGGACTCCCTGCGTCCTGCTTGGTAGACGTCGGAAAAACAGGCCCTATACTCCAGTAATCGACGTCCGCGCGGTGTGAGGCGGTAGCTTCTTCGGTCGAGCCCACCGAGATGCCAATCCGGAATGAGGGTGGGACGAAGCGTCTCACTGAGTCCGGCGCAATATCGTCGGAGCCAAGGTGTACCCCGTGTGCCCCTGCGGCCAAGGCGATATCGGCCCGATCGTTGATGTACAGTGGGACTTGGAGAACGCGCAGCAGACGCTCAGTCATCCGCAAGAATTCCAGCGGTGACGCCTCCTTGAGTCGCAGTTGTATGGCGGTAACGCCGCCGGCCTCGGCAGCTTGGCAGGATGTGACGATAGAGGATACGTCGACCACCGGAGGGCCGACTACGGCTATTAGACGAACGTCAAACAACACGAGGTGCGATGATGGCAGTACGCGGCATACGCGGCGCTACAGTTGTGCCCCATGACCAACGCGAACTTGTTCTAGCTGCAACGCGCGAACTGCTCGAGGCAATTGTGGCCAAGAACGATTTCGCCGTTGACGACATCGCGAGCGTGATCTTCACGGTCACACCCGACATCACCAGCGAGTACCCGGCTCGAGCCGCAAGATCACTGGGCTGGGACCACGTAGCCTTACTGGGTGCCACAGAGATAGCCGTGCCAGGCGGTTTGTCACGCTGCATCCGCGTTTTGCTGCACATCAATACCGATAAGCCCGCCGCGGCCCTCCAGCATGTCTACTTGGGCGACGCCGGCAAGCTCAGGCCAGACCGCTGAGGGTGGGCGCACAATCCGTCTGGCGTAGCCGTCACGTAATCTCGGCTACCCACGACACGATGGCGTCGATCAGTTGCGGTACCACCGGCATCGTCGGATCGACGTAGGCCGAAGCTTGAGAACCACGGCTCAGTGATTCGACGCGCTTGAACACATGATTGGCGTCCCGAATGATCATGAGGCGCGCATCCGGCTTGGCATCGGCCAGAATCTCCGCATCCCGTACCGATATCTGAAAATCTTTGGCGCCCTGAACGATCAACACCGGCACCGTCACCTTCCGAATCTCCGCGCGCGGCGCATATTCAGCTACGGTCTGCATAAACCGAAGATTGACCCGGTGGAATAGCGCACCCATGCCAGGGGGAACATCCGCGGGTTCTTCCCCCCTCATGTACTGTGCCATAGCGGTATCGTACCGCTGCATCGTAGCCGCGTCGAACTGGTCGGCGAGTTGCTGCCGCAGAACCTCCAGGAAAGGACGGCCGAGTCCCGCTGCCAGCACGGCGCCGTCGACCGGAGCACCCGAGTTGACAGCCCGAACAACCAGACCCGCACCTTCGCTGTGGCCGAAAAGCAAAACCTCGGAAAACCGGCTGTCCGACCGAAGAGTACGCGCCGCCGCTGCAACGTCCCGAACGAAGTCGTCGAACGTCGTCCCCGCGACGTCAAATCCCTTACCCGATGCACCCACACCCCGTTTGTCGTACCTCAGTGTCGCTATCCCACGCTCACCCAAGCGCCACGCAAGCTGGCCGTACATATTTGTGCGCAAACCCGCACCAGAGTTGCCGTTCCGATCCGTTGGACCCGAACCGGCCACAATCACTATCACGGGTAATGGCAGCGTCACCTCGGCTGGTAGTGTCAGCGTGCCACGCAAATCCAGTCCGTCGCTCTGGAAAACGTAGTCATTCTCCCGGACCGTCGGGGGTGGAAGCGGATCAACGGAACTCTTGGCAGCCGGCGCAGCGGACGAATCGCCTGCTGCGTCCGTGAGCCGCACGACCGTAACACCCTGAGAGGGTATGTCTATGTGTTCAAGCCAGCCACTCTGATCAGTCGTAACGGTCATTCTCACCTGGGCCGCCTCTACCGTTGCCTCGGTCGGTGAAGAAAACTCTATGTCTAGCAAGACGACACCATTGCCTTCCGGAACCCACGTGCTCCACCCTTGAACACCCCCAGCACCATGGTCATAGCGCAGGAGCTGCACCGCAAGCTGAGAGAACACCAAGTTCTGCAGTAAGCTGTAGGGTTTGCCGAGCGGGGTCGACCCCGACGTATCACCCGCCGTCGCGTGAATAACCCAGACGGCCGCGGAGTCGCCGAACGTCACATCCAGTTGCTGCACTGGTTCGCTGGCACCGCCTGTCCGGACGTCGGCATGATAGCTCAAGGGACTGAGCGACGAATCGTATATCGCGGTATACTCCAGAGTTATGCCACGCACTTGCACATCCAACTCACCCGTGAGCCGCCTGCCGGAGAACTCGTAGTTCTCCCGAGCTATTTCCGTGGCTCCTTGCTTGATAACGTAGGTACCCTGGCGACCAGCCTGGCCCGACAACGCTGAGGGAAGAAGCATCACCAGCGTTGCCAATTCAGCCTTCCGAATCATGTTCTTTCCTCCAGAGAACGTACGACTGCACAACGGGAATCAGCGCCACGACAACGATCGTCGCCAAGATGACCGGCACCTTAGCCAGCCGAGGGACCAGTCCCAGCGCAGCGACGGTTGCACCTCCCCCCACGAAGACCCATCCGCCGGTCCGATGGGTTCTGCGCCACACATCTTCGCTGGACAATGTCCATGGCGTTCGAATCCCGATAAACCAGTTCGGCTGAACGCGCGTCAGGTAGTTGCCTATTAGGGCAAGCAGCAGACCTAGCCCGATTGGCATGGCTCTGGCTATGTCGACGGGAATGCCGATGCCGTAGCCGAGCACTACACCATGCACTCCAGCCAGAAACAGCAAGATGCAGTTGACCAGAACCCAGTAGGTACCGAAGAACTTGGAGTAGTTTTTCCCTTTTGGATCGATCTTGGGAAGAATCTGCACAAGAGCGAGCAACACTGCGATGATCAGTGGGATGATCACAACAGCCCCCTGCTTGCTCGAATACCGGTCCGGTACGCCGTGGATATTCCAATGAGTCGCTACACGCGCTGGCAGGTCGGGATACGCCCAAATCGATAGTCCTATGGTTGCACCCAAGATCACCATGCCGAGCCATCTGCTACGCACGTCGACCTCCTGCAAAGATCCCGGTCAGATACCGTACCGCTTCCTGAAACACCGTAGTGTCCAAGCGATAGCGGATGAATTGGCCGTCGCGCTCGCTGGCAACCAACCCCGTGCCTTTGAGAACACTCAAGTGATGCGATACCGAGGCAAAGGTCATCGGAAATTCTTCGGCTATCTGACCGGCCGTCAAGTCACGCTTTGCGAGCAATTCCAAGATCTGCCGCCTAGTTGGATCCGCCAACGCTCGAAAGATGCCGTCTCGCATAGTTAGAAATTTAGATAATCATCTAAATATTGCAAGAGGTCCCGGTGCGTGACTCACCACGGCGTTGACAGCTTCAATCGACCTCGGCAGGTTGATGTTCATGTCGGACGCCCGCTCATCCGCCCTGGAGCGATCCTTGAAGATCCGGCGAGTTCTCGTCGGGATTCTGGTTGCCAATCTGGTGGTGGTTGGTGCCAAGCTGGTGATCGGTTTGGGAACCGGCTCACTTGCGGTTCTTGGCGACGTGGTGCACTCGTCGGTCGACGCGATGAACAATGTTCTCGCACTGATTGTAATGGCGATAGCGTCACGCGGGCCGGACGAGGATCACCCCTACGGGCACCAGAAGTTCGAAACCCTTGGCGCCCTCGCTATTGTGGGATTTCTCTCGATAAGCGGATTCGAACTGGTGAGAGGTGCTGTTCAGAGACTGATGGCCGGCGCACCGCCGCTACATGTTAGCGGAATCCAGATTCTCGTTTTGAGCGGAACGCTTGTGGTAAACACGGTCGTAGCGACATACGAGTCCCGCCGCGGAAGTCAGCTCAATAGTGAGATCCTGCTGGCTGACGCCGCGCATACCAAGGCCGATATAGTTATCAGCATGGGAGTCCTCTCGGGAGTCCTGCTTGCCGGGAGCGGAGCCGCGTGGGCAGATCCGATCGTGGCCCTGGCGGTCGCCGGTGTGATAGTCGTTCTCGCCTACCGCATCGTGGCACGGTCCATTCCTGTTCTGGTTGACCAACATGTCGTGCCGTCCGAGGAGATCCAATCGTCAGCCGAATCGGTCGATGGTGTCAAAGAAGCGTACGGTATACGCTCGCGCGGCTCCAGAGAACTCGCCTTCGCCGAACTCACCATATCGGTCGACCGTGGCGCCAGTATAGAAACAGCTCACAAAATTGCCGACGACGTGGAGAGCGAACTACGCCGGCAGCTCTCACTTCATGAGATCGTTGTTCACATCGAGCCATGCTGAGTTCTCCGCGGCGCCGGCCCCATCCCCTTCGTCAACAGTCCTTGCGACAGGACTACGAGGAGTTCGTCCTACAGCGGATCGAAGAATACAAGGAACAGCTGTCACGGGAGAAGCTCTTGGCGCTTGCCGATGAAGCGGTCAGAGAGCTGGATGTCGCGTCAGAAGAACAGCTCGTCCTCACGGAGGTTCTCGTTCTCGAACACGTAGATCGGTTGATCACTCGCCGACTCAATCTGCCGAGCTTCCGGCGCTGGAGGAATCAGCACGGCAAGAAGCGACAGGCTCAGCGTGACCCGGGATACTGGGGACTGGAACCGGATTCACTGCTGGTGGATCTCGCTCTCAGACTCGACGAAGGCGATGTGGCAGTTTTAGTTGGGACCGGCACGGCGAGAGGGGGGTTCCTGCTAGCGGCTCACGACTGGCCGGTTCTGTTCCTCGATCAGAACATCAAGGCGGTGGAGCGCGTGGAGGCTCGAGCCGCGGAGGAAGGACTGGCCCGCCGTTTCAGTGCCCTGGTTGTGGCCTTTGGGGCCTGGTTCCCAGATGCAGTTCCCACACTGGGGATAATCGACCCATCCGTGGTAGCTGGCTTGGATGCCCAGGTCCGGGAGCGTTTCATCAGCACGTTCAAGGATCAAACTCGCTCAGGGGGTATCCACGTCGTGCTTCCAGCCCAACGCAGAGATGGCATGATCACGCTATCGACGGAGTCTTTGCGGACTAGTTACTCCGATTGGTCCGTCCAACACAGAACCATGGGTGATTCGGCACCCTATCTCATCGCCGTCAAACCATAGCCGCAACATCCGGAACGTTGCGGGGCCGGCAGCGTGCCGGCCCCATTGCAACGTCCTGCAGAAAGCACCGCTGGATTAGCGACGCCGTCTCTTTGACGCCTTACGCTTCGTAGCCTTCTTGCGCTTGGTCGCCTTGCGCTTCGTGGCCTTCTTGCGCTTGGTCGCCTTGCGCTTCGTGGCCTTCCTGCGCTTGGTCGCCTTGCGCTTCGTGGCCTTCCTACGCTTGGTCGCCTTGCGCTTCGTGGCCTTCCTACGCTTGGTCGCCTTACGCTTCG
>JBHHZE010000035.1:0-35086 GCA_046757925.1 Gemmatimonadales bacterium | reverse complement strand
CTCCGGTTCGGCCCATCCCCGGCCGCGTCGAATACTGTTACGTTCGGGGAGTAAGGGGCCACCCGAACAGGCCGCCTTCTTACTGCTGAGGAGGGGCTCCTTCAAGACACGCAGAACGGGCTAGCCGAGCCGAGCCAGAGCACACCACTCTTGCGGACCCGCGTACCGCGCTTCATGCTACCTGCCAAACTAGAGACACTTCTAGGCCGGTGGTCCTGAGACCACGCCGCCGTAGCGAACGCCTTGCTCAAAGACGCCCGCCCGACGACGAGAGCTGCGTCACCGACGCGTGCACCCGGATATCTCGTTCCCAGGAGGATGTCATGCGTTTGCTACTTCCCGCTACGACACTAGCTCTCCTCGCCTGCGCGCCGCAGCCCGAGCAACCTGATCTCGCGGCAGAAGAACAAGCCATCCGGGATCTGGACCGCCGGTGGGTCGACGCGGTCGCCTTGCAAGACACTATGAGCATTGCGGATATCTACGCGGTGGATGGCTACTTCATGCCGGCCAACGCAGCGCGGATAGACGGACGGGATGCGATTCGGAGCGCGTGGGCCGAGCTGTTCCAAGAGTCCAACCTCTCGCTCACCTTCCAGCCAACCGAGATCGTAGTCGCCCAGTCAGCTGACATGGCGTACGACATTGGGACGTACAGCATCGGGATGGACGGCCCGGAAGGCCGCATCGAAGATGAAGGTAAGTACGTTGTCGTGTGGAAGAAGGTGAACGGCGAATGGAAGGTGGCCGCCGACATCTTCAATAGTAACAAGCCGGTCACATAGCGGTGTGCGTCTCGAGCGAGCGGACCTCCCCGGTCCAGAGGGCTAGAGCCACCAAGGGCCTGGCCCGGGCCACACCTACGTGAAGGTCGGCATCCTCGACATCCTATCACTGCCGTCCCGGCACCTGGCGAGCACCGTATATCACCTCGTGATGACGAAACAGTTTGCCAGCGTGACCCCACAAGCGGTGGCGGTCTGGTGTCGTCGGGCGGGACACGAGACATTCTACGCCACCTACTACGGGGTAGGTAATCTCCACCGGCGGCTTCCCTCCGATCTCGATGTCGTATTCATCTGTAGCTACACCCAAGCCAGTCCCCTCGCGTACGCGCTGGCCAAGCTATACCGGCGGGCCGGCACGAGGACCGTGATCGGCGGCCCTCACGCCAAATCATTCCCCATCGACTGCCTCAGATTCTTCGACATCGTCGTTCAGGACTGTAACCAGGAGCTGATTCGCGATATCGTTGCGGGTGCGGTCGATCCGGGATCAATCGTCTGCAGCGCAACTGCGTTCGATGATCTGCCGACTGTCGAAGAACGCCTGCCGGAAATCCGCACGGCCGCCTTCTTCTTCAGGCGGTGGCGCTACTTCATGAGCACCGTTCCGATGCTGGCCAGCATCGGATGTCCCTACGCGTGCAACTTCTGCATCGATTGGAGCAATCCCTACCGGCTGCTTTCACTCGATCGCCTCGCCGCCGATTTCCGGTACGTCAGCGAGCGTCTGCCCGGGATCATCCTCGGCTTCCACGACCCCAACTTCGGGGTGAAGTTCGATCAGGTTCTCGATGTGATCGAGAGTCTCCCACCGGCGGCACGTCCGCCGTATATGATAGAGAGTTCGCTTTCCATTCTCCGGGGCAACCGGATGGGACGGCTACAGGCGACGAATTGCGTCGCTATCGCGCCCGGGGTCGAGTCGTGGATCGATTACTCCAACAAGGCGGGCGTGGGGCGGGAGACGGGATTGAAGAAAGTCGTGCGAGTCGCCGAGCACTTCCGCCAGCTTTCAGAACACGTTCCCTATCTCCAAGCGAACTTTATTTTCGGTCTGGACTCCGATCGCGGGGATGAGCCGGTCGAGTTGACCAAGGAGTTCATGCTGCGGACCCCGTTCGTGTGGCCGACTTTAAACATTCCGGTTCCTTTTGGAGGCACACCGCTGCATGCAGAGTATTTCCGGGACCGGCGAATCTTGGACGCGATGCCGTTCGGGTTTTACTACGCGCCATACCTCGTCACGACACTCAAGCATTACGATCCGGTCACGTTCTACGAAAAGCTCATCGAACTCCTGACGTTCTCGTCCTCGCCGGAGATGCTTAAACGACGGCGGCGTAGTGCTCCGAACCGGGCTGTAAGCCGGGTGAACTGGGCGCGAACCATGTGGACCCGCGCCGAGATCGGAATCTACCGCAAGCTCCGGGATCGGCTGCGCACCGACCGGGCATTCCGCGAGTTCCATGAAGGCCGGCACCTCGGATTGCCCGATTCTTACCACCACCAGTACGAGCGACTCCTCGGACCGTACGCCGAACTCATCTCACGAGACGACCGCCTGCCGGACCTGACCCCCTACGAGTCCGGCCAAGCGACGCCGCGAAGCGAGGTCGCTGCCCGGCCCGGGTCACCAGTCAAAGGCGCGTCAACCACTTAGCAAGTCGGAAGGAGCCGATGCGAACCGTCGGCCCGGGGATTCACGACCACTTTCCCATCCGCCCACTCTCGGGCGCTAACGCTTCGAGTCTCCCCCTCCGGAGCTTCCTTTCACCCGCCAAGACCACTGGCTTCTGGGTGGTAAACACGGGTAACGATCCCGGATGGGGTCATGACCACATGATGCCCATGATCCGGAACCATGCACCAACGCCGCGCTCGTGTACCCCTGTGCTAGCTTTCAGTGCAAGCCAGTACAGCGGTGGCCATCCTGCATTGCCGATGGCGTCGATGTCCCCCGACCGCGTGTTGCAGCCGGAGGGTAAGCTCATCCTCTATACACGCACGCCGGAACAGAATCAGTGCACCATCTGGGGGAAGTTCTTCCCACACTTCGCGGAACGTGAAACGCGGCTGCATGAGGAAGCGCTCAGCGCCTTCGAAAATCGAGTGCGGGAGGCCTTCGATGATCCCTCCGCGATCACGGCCCGGAACGACCACCTGATGGTGCTGGCGACCCGGCGCTGAGTACTCCGACAAGTGAAAGGGCACACCTCGACAGTCGAGATCCATCCGCTGGAACTGAAGGTCGGTCAGAGGATCCTGTACGGGAGGTACACAGGCATGGAGATCACCTTGGACGACGATCAGTACCTCATCATCAAGGAGTCCGACGTTCTCGCGGTCCTCGAGGACGCACCAGGCTAGCCTCGACGATCGGCCTCGATCGAGTCCCTCCTCCGAAGCTATAGCTCGGCCGCACGCAGGAACCGAAGTATTTCGGCAACGAACCGCTCAGGCTCAACCCAGTTCACGCCGTGCCCGCCTCCTGGAATCACGGCCTTTCTCGCTCCTGTAATCCCATACGTGAGCGCATCGGCCACGATCTGCATGTACGGCATTTCGTGTTCGCCCACAATAACCAGCGTTGGCGCCCGTACCTTCCTCAGCTCGTCTATGCGTGCCGGGAGAACGATATTCGACGGTGGCGCGGGATCAATCAGATCGAGACCTTTGTATGCTGCCATTTCCCGGCGGGCACGCCGCGCACCCTCAGGCTGGCCGGGAAACATCATGTCTGCTAACGGGGACATCGCTACCCTGAGTGAATCAATTCCCCGGGTTCTCGCTATTTCAGCCCACTCTTCAAACGGGAAGGCATCTGCTCCGTCCCAAGCAAGGCCGAATCCGTCCGGCGGGCCTGCACCGAACAGGATCAGCCCGTCCACCATCCCGGGATAACGGACAGCGAAAGTGAGCGCGACAGCTCCACCCGCCGAGTGGCCCAGAATGTGTGCCTGAGGATAGCCGAGTGTCTCGAGCAGAGCTTTGAGATCGGCGGGATCGGCGGTGACGTCCGGCTTTCCACTGGATTCGCCAAAACCTCTGCGATCGTACCGAATAACCCTGTAGTGAGGTGAGAGGAGTTCGACCTGGCCATCCCACTCGGTGCGGCTCAGCGCCCATCCGTGAATCAAGACTAACGGCTCGCCACTGCCCTCGACCTCGTAGCGTAGCGAAATGCCGTTCACGTTGGCGGTCGCGCCTTGCGCCCGTGCAGTCTGTGGACTGAGCAGCGGACCGCTCAAGAAAAGCAGTCCCGACATTGCGATCCTGATCACCATGATCCGGTCTCCAATCAATGAGTGTCACGCCCCCTAGCGCTTGGGCTCGATGACGTAGATGTCCCCGAAGTCTCTGTCTCGTGAATAGACGAGGGCGCTGCCGTCCGGCGCCCATCCGCCGTTGTGGACGTGCCAAATGCCCCCCCCAAATGTCACCTGACGTGGCTCACCAACAAGACGGGGCAGTGCGTTCGGCCCGGCGCGCAAGGCTAACTGTACCACCTGCAGATTCATGGTGAAGTGGCTGACCGACTCGACAAAGGACAGCGCGCTGCCGTCGGGCGACACCTCCAACTCGGCGATTGCACCGGACCTCAATAGCACATCCTCGCCCGTCCCCAGATGTGCCGCGCGCAACTCCACGAGACCGGAACCGTCGGGAGCCCTGCGAGCATACAGCACCCGCTGGCCATCCCGATACCAACCAAAGCTGAATGCATTTCGTACCGTAGAGGGATGTGGGTTGGTACCGTCCGGTTCAACCAGCCAGATTGCATTGCCTTCCTCAGTGGGCGCGATGTACCCTATCGCGCTCCCGTCGGGCGACCAGCGTGGCCCCCCCGCCTCCGCCGGATGCATCGACCAAGGAAGCACATGGTCGGTGAGCTGCCGCGCCACGCCGCTCTCCATCTCGAAAACCCAAAGCTTGACCGCCCCATCCCGATCCGATAAGAACACGATCTCCTGCCCGTCCGGCGACCAATCGGGTAACCTGTCGTTCGCCGGATGCTCGGTCAGCTTGCGGTGCTGTCCCGTCGTGCGGTCGAGAAGCCACAGGTCGAAGAGGCCCTCGCGCGTGGAAGAATACAGCACGCGGTCACCGTCCGGTGAGATTCGGGCCCCGAAATAGTCACCCGTGAACTCGGTGAGACGCTCATGGTCCTCGTCGGGTGCGTCCGGCCGCATCCGGTAGATATCGACCTGATGATCATAGTTCGAGTAGGCGATCGTGCCATTCCGTGCAACCACGGGCTGCGCGTCGTTTCCCGCCGCTCCTATGGTCAATTGGTGCAGGTTTCCCGTGCCCAGCTCAATCCCCCAGATGTTCATGGCACCGCCCCGAGTGGACAGAAATGCGAGGCGCCTATTGTTCGGGAACCACGCTCCCATCGCGTTGACGTACTCATCTCCCAAGAGCAGCGAAGCGTCACCGCCCTCAGCCGGCAACAGCCACAAGGTGTTCCCTTCTATCTGAGTGCGCGTGAACACGATCGACTCTCCGTCAAACGACCACGACCCAAACAAATCCGAGGCGCCACGTGGCGGAGTCGTGAGCCGCGTCTGCTCGCGGGTCGAAAGATTCATCTTCCAAAGAGCCACCTCGCCAGTCTGGTGCAGCCGCGAGAATAGCAGTTCCTGCCCATCGGGCGACCAGGGAGTGGCTCCCAGTGCGCCAAACCAGTCCCACGGATTGTCCAGGAACGGAATGTTGGTCTCCACCAGCTTGCGCTCGGCTCCGCCGGTGGGCGGGATCCAATACACGTTGGTTCCCGAACCGCGATCGGAAAGAAAGGCGATCTTCGAACCGTCGGGCGACCAACGGGGGTTTGTTTCGTCTGTCGGCTCGGCCGTGAGGACATGAGGATCGCCGCCTCCCAGTGACAGGGTGGCGATGTCCGCATTGCCGGCAACGATGTGCGTGTAGGCGACCATGTTGCCGTCGGGTGACCAACTCGGGCCCATCTCCCATCCCGCAAAACTCGTAAGCCGCCTGATGGTGCTGCCTGCGACGTCACGAGGCGACGAATCACCACCACGTGCCAGCAGCGCCCAGACGAGTAGTGCCGCTGCACCGGCCGGCGCGGCATAGGCAAGGGCGCGCCACCACCTCACGCCGGGTACGGACGGCGCCCGCGGTCGTTCCGCCGGCAACGCGATGGTGCTGGTAGACGTCAGAGCCTCCGCAAAATCCTTAGCGCTCCCAAAACGGTCTGCCGGTACCTTGGCCAACGCCTTCTCGACGGCCTGCTCGATGTGGAGGGGAACAGTATCCCTTATAGCACGAAGCCCGAGCGGTTTCTCGACAAGCACCTTCGCAATCACGGCTTGCACATTGGAGCCGCTGAAGGGGGGATCACCCGCCAGCATCTCATACAGTACGCACCCCAGTGCATATACGTCGCTTCGAGCACTGAGCTCGCGGTCGCCGGTCGCCTGCTCCGGACTCATGTAGGAGGGCGTCCCCAGCGACAACCCGGTTTCCGTAATCCGGTCCCCCGCCACCGTACTGATAGCCAAGGCGATGCCAAAATCCGCCACCAGCGGAGTGCCCTCCTGCAGCATAATGTTCTCGGGCTTGATGTCGCGATGGATCACGTTTCGCCGGTGCGCATAGTCGAGGGCATCAGCAACGGACCGCGCAATCGCAACGGCATCCTCGACGGAGAGCTGGTTTTCCCGATTGAGTTTCTCCCTAAGCGACTCGCCCTCTACGCACGGCATCACGTAGTAGAGAACCCCGTCGGCTTCACCGGAGTCGTAGAGTTGGACGATATGCGGGTGGTGGAGGTTCGCAGTGACGCGAATCTCGTGGAGAAATCTCGTGGTTCCAATTACCGCCACCAACTCGGGGCGCAGGATCTTCAACGCAACCTGGCGGTCGTGCTTGAGATCGTGGGCGAGGTATACCGTAGCCATCCCACCCTCGCCCAACTCACCCTCTATTGTGTAGCGATCGGCTAGAGCGGCCTTCAGCCGCTCAAACGGCTCGGCCATGACATTGTCAAGATGTGGTTAGTGGGACGTGCACGCCAGGGGCAAGGTGCAAGTCACTTGGCGGACGCACTACACGCGGCTGTCCTCAACCGCCACAATTCGCCTAGCTAACCCTCCAGCACCAGATTGAACACCGACGAGTCGATCTCGATCATCGACCTCAGCTCTTCGCGGATCGCAATGTGGATGCGATCGCCGTGACGGGACAGTCGCTTGAGTAGCCGCCTCAGATGGCGAACCTGGGTCTCCTGCAGCTCGTCGATACGAAGCGTGACGGAGGCTGTCGTGCGCTCGAGCACCTCTTCCAGATGCCCGGCAGCGCGCACGAAGAAATCGCGATCCAGCAGGCCTTTCATACGCACCGAGAGCGTACTCGCGGCATTCTTGACTTCTTCGAGCGAGACCTCCAACGTCCCCTTCTGTAGATGGCCCCAGAACGCCTGTTCAATCGATTTGCGATAGCCTTCGATCACGTCCCGCACCTTGCCTACTTCCGTCCGGAAATGCCGGTCGACGTAGTTTCGCATCGCCAAACCTATGATCCAGTCTTCCACGGCCAAGGGGATCAAGCGTGGATTGGAAAACGGTATCGAGCGAACGAAATGAAATAGTCGCGTGACTCCGCCACGAAGGACTCCACGAACCAGCAGCCTCAGCAACACCGTGAGCTGCACTCGCAAGGGATATTCGGCGCCCTGCGCGGGCACCCCCATGTAGCGGATCTTGTTGCGAATTCTCTCGGCAATGCCCTCATCGCTCACCAGCCTGCGATGCAACGACGCATATCCGGAGATCATCTCGTCATACGACATCTGCTTGGGAATGACATTGGTGCTGAGCTTGGTATTGTCAGTGTCGTTCGCGCCGAGAATCAGTCGTCCTTCCTTCTCCAGCCGCTCATATAGTGGCGTCCGCGGCACCGCCGTGAGCAGACCGATCATCGCCGATTGTATGCCGGAGTTCATGACCAACTCGTACTGTTTGTCGAACGTTTGGAGCGTGTCGTTATCGAACCCAACGATGAATCCGCCCAAGACATCTATGCCGTAGGAGTAGATATGCCGCACCGATGTAAGTATGTCCTGACGAGTGTTTTGAAACTTCTTGGTTTCTCTGAGACTCTCTTCGTCGGCAGATTCGATTCCCAAGAACACCCAACGGAAATGCGCTTCCCGGAACAGAGTCAGCAACTCATCGTCCTGCGCCAGGTTCATGGATGCCTCTGTCCCAAAACGAAATTGGTAATCGTGTTTCCGCTGATAATCCCCGAGGAATCGGAGGAGTTTTTTCGCAGCCGGTTTGTCACCTATGAGATTGTCGTCCACGAAGAACGCGTTGCGGACCTTCTGCGCCCGCAACAAGTCCAACTCTCTTCCCACCTGTTCCACCGACTTGGTTCGCGGCCTTCTACCGAACATCACGATTATGTCACAGAACTCACAGCGGAACGGGCAACCCCTCGAAAACTGTAGAGCCACAGACTGGTAATCGTCGAGGCGAAGCAAATCGAAACGGGGAGCTGGGGAATCCGCGAGCAACACGACACCGGTTTCGTGATATAATTTGCTGGGACTTCCGGCCTCGAAGTCTTTACAGAATTCCTGCCACACGTACTCGGCTTCACCGGCCACGACCGTGTGGGCCAACGACTCGTAGCGTTCCGGACAGAGCGACGCGAAGCTGCCGCCAGCCACCACATAGTGACCCTTGCTCCTATAGAACGAAAGCAGCTCTCTCTGTCGCGCAAACTGGACACCCATGCCACAAACGCCGACAATGTCCGCCTGGGGATCCATCGGTATCGACTCGATATTCTCGTCGACGATCGTGATATCCCAACCTTCGGGACAAAGAGCTGCAAGAGTCGCAAGCCCGGTCGGGGGATTGACCGTTCTCTTGTTGGGCAGGATCTTGTCCACAGCCCATTTGAAACTCCAGAAGCTCTCCGGAAACCGCGGGTTTATCAGAAGGAGCCTCACCCGCGGGCTCTCCGTTGCCCCGATTCGGCCGAGTGGTTGATTCAGGATCATCGTCATAATCGCGTCCGTGAGCTAGCGTGCCTGGTATCTAGTCGTAAGTGTGCGAAATCTCACCCGGTTCCACTCAATAGTCCAGTTGAGTGGGATCGACCGCCACGTGTCCCACCTCGTTGCGCCACGAGCGCACTGAACTGCTCTCGCGTAGCGTCGGTATCGGCATACAAAGCCTCCCAGCGCTCCGCATCCAGCGCACTCGCTTGAAAGTAGAGCAGCTCCTTGTCAGCATTGAACCCGGCGTAATCCCCATACTCGTTGTAAACCATCTAGCGCCCGAACGACGGATCGGCACCGACAACATCTACTTCGGGAAAACGACGCGCGGTATCGGCCGTCGTAACCGGCGGAAAACCGCACCCGATGTCGAGCAGTGTCGACCCGGGTTCGAGACTCCTCCACTGGCTCTGCGCCATGTATTCGTCAATCGTTGCATGGCGGCCCGGCTGAGTGACAGGCGGGATCGCTCCTCCCCAAGCTCCTGGAAGAAACTTGGAAACGACACTTCCAACCGCCCAGGCAAGGAACTGAGAGAAGTCATGCGCCTCGATACGCGCCCGCTTCATATTGCGGAACATGCGTTTGATCGTCCGTCGTTGATGCTCGACATCAGCTCGACAGCTACGGGCGCCAGTTTTCCGTTGAAGTACTTGTTGTTCAGTTGGCCGATGAAGGACGGCATCGGGGACACTCCATTGAGGGCGACTCAAAACAACCTAATCGTGAACCGTCCTCCGGCAAGGGATCACGCGCCCAGCAACGCAACATCGGCCCTACTTCCGCACCGGTACTCGGCGCACGCCGTCACCTTCAGACGTTATGGTGAACAGCTGTGTAACCGACTCGCCGTCGACGTTGAGTGTCGCACCGTAAATAGCCGGCATCACCCACTGTCCGGCGTCGCGTTCGGAAGGAGTCAGCCCCCGGCGTGTACTGTCGACCTCGCCGGGCTTCAAGTCCCAATTGATCCGATGGATCCCTGCGGATCCGGGTCCCGCGAGCTTCCGTAGGACGTGGCCGCGCTCGTCGAATATGGCGATGGTCGCCGGCACATCGAAGTCATGCGACAGATAGTAAGTGAGAACGGTCCCGAACGGCGGGTTTGCTGCCCGGAAAAACATGTCGCCATTGAGTTGCTCGATGGTTGCACCGTAGGTGTAGCGGGTCCGGTAGAGAACGCCGGACGGTACGTCGAACAGGTGGACCTCGCGCGATAACACCTCGGGTGTCAACTGTTCGAGCGGCTCGATATCCACGACCCAGATACCCCGGCCAAACGTTCCCACTACCAGCTCCTTGGCACGAGGCTGGATCACCATGCTGCGCACACCCGACGTGGGAAGGTTGTTCTTGAAGCGAGTCCAGTGCGCCCCGCGGTCTACGGTCACAAACACTCCGAACTCGGTGCCCGCAAAGAGTAGGGACGAGTTGACCGGGTCTTCGACTATAACCCAGGTGGAACCGTTGGCGGGAAGATCTCCGGTGATGTTCTCCCAGGTACGGCCGAAGTCGGTTGTCCGGTAAAGATAGGGGCGCGTGTCGTCAAGTTTATGGGCGTCGTACGCCACGTAGGCAATACCGTCTCCGAAATTGGAAGCCTCTATCTCGGCAACGACGGCATTCGTCGGAGCACCGTCTGGAAGATTGTCCGTCACGTCCGTCCACGTGGCACCGCCGTCGGTGCTCACGTGGATTGGACCGTCGTCGGCGCCGGTCCAAATCACCTGGTCATTCAGCGGCGATTCCTCGATCGAGAATAGAGCACCATAGCTATGGTAACCGTCGCTCACCCCACGCGGCGAGCGATCCTGCTGCCGAGTGAGATCGTCGCTGATCACCTCCCAATGCTCGCCGCCGCCCGAATACTTGAATAGATAGTTGCTTCCCAGATAGGCCACGTCCGGGTTGCGACGCGACAGGATCATGGGCGGCGTCCAATCGTAGCGGAAGGGGTGCAGGCCGCGTCGCTCTGCCTCGCTGGGATCCGGCTTTAGTTCCGTGCGCTTCCAGGTTCTGAGATCCAACTTGGAAAAGTTCCCGAACTCCTGAACCATATGGATGATGTTTGGATCCCTCGGGTCCGGATGAATCGACATCCCGTCGCCATTGAAGCGCAACTTGATCCAGTCGTAGTTGGTAATCCCCTCGGCGTCATACGTGCGGCTGGGACCGGTCCAATGTCCCGTGTCCTGCATGCCACCGTAGATGTAGTAGGGATCCTGATCGTCGACCGCCACCTCATAAAACTGACCGATCGGGAGCGGCGGCTGAGTCCATGTGTCCCCGCGGTCGAAGCTCACGTTTACGCCGCCGTCGCCGCACACTATGAGATGCTCCGGATCGGTAGGATCGATCCACATGCCGTGCAGATCGTTGTGCACGTGCGTGAGGTCTTGCTTCTCGAAATGCTCTCCCCCATCCGTCGAGCGCCAGAGATCGAACACGGGCATCCATACCGTCTCGTCATCGGAGGGATCGACCTCTATGCGCTGGTAGTAATAGCTCGTCATCATGGGATTGACCCGCCGCCAGTGTGCGCCAGCGTCGTCGGAGCGGAAGATCCCGCCCTGTTCGCTGGTGCGCCCGCCACGCACGCGTTCGCCCGTCAGGATCGCGGCGTAAACGATGCGCGAGTCGTGATAGGCAACGGCCAGATTGATCTTCGCCATGTCGTCGGTAGGAAGTCCATTGGTGAGCTTGGCCCAGGTATCACCACCGTCGGTGGACTTGTATATACCGGCACCCGGACCCGCCTCCCTCATGTCTCCGCCGCCATAGCGAAAACGGTCCCACGTAGCTGCGTACAACACGTCGGGATCGTTGGGATCGACCCGCATGTCGATCACGCCGGTCGTGTCGTTGACGAACAGCGTCTTCCGCCACGTTTGGCCGCCATCGGTGGTCTTGAACACACCGCGCTCGGAGTTGGCACCCCAAAGATGCCCCATGGCTGCCACCAGCACGATATCGGGGTCGGTTGGGTGTATGACGATGGAGCTTATCTGCCGCGTGTCGCGAAGCCCCATGTTGGTCCACGTGGCCCCGCCGTCGGTAGACTTGTAGACGCCGTCACCCCAGGAGTTGGCACGCGTGTTGGCGGGCTCGCCAGTTCCCACCCAAACGATGTCCGTATTGGACGCCGCTATCGCCACGGCACCCGTGGAGGCCGTTGCTTGATCATTGAAGACGGGCTCCACGGTGGTGCCATGATTGGTGCTCTTCCAAAGCCCTCCACCGGCGGTGGTCACGTAGAACGTTTTTGGATCGCTCGGCACACCCACCACAGACCAGGCCCGGCCGGCCGGACTCGCCGGGCCCACCAATCGCCAGTTGAATTCCTCGAGGAGGGTTGGATCGATAGCCTGCCCCACCGCCGTCCCATCGCAGACAGCAACGGCTATTGCCAGAACAACCAAAACCTTTGCGACAGTGCCACCCCTGCTGTGAACCATTCCAAATACCTCGCGACGAATTTGCGAGGAACATGCCGCCCGCCATCCGCAATCACAAGTCTTCCACCATCTCTGACCGTCTCTGACCGTCTCTGACCGTCCCCGACCGTCCCCGACCGTCCCTGAAACGGAAAACGGCCCGGAGCTAGCGCTCCGGACCGTCTGCCGCTCGCAACAATACGACGCTACTTGATCGCGATCTGCTTAGGCTTGGCCTGCTCGGTCTTCGGCAAGTCGATGTTCAACACACCGTCCTCGAAACGAGCTTCGACCTTGTCAGCATCAACCGCGCGCGGCAAGGTGAAAGAGCGCTCGAATCGGCCGTAATGCCGCTCCACGAGATGGTAACCGACACCGTCCTTGTTACTACCCTTCTCGATTTCGCGCTTCTTCTCGCCGCTGATGGTTAGGACACCGTCGTCCACCGTTACCTTCACGTCTTGGGACTTGATCCCCGGCAGCTCGGTACTCACATGGAGCCCATCCTCGGTTTCCTGAACATCTACTACCGGCGACCACACCGCCATCGACTCTGCTTCCCCGTTTGCGGGGGACAGAAGAGAGTCGAAAATCCGGTCCATGTCTCGCCGTACCCCAAACAAGTCACCCAATACAGCCGGCGCCCGACGAGACCGCCATAGAGTTGGATATGGTGTCATCACTTCCTCCGTATTTGTTTAGTTTGTCTAACTTGCCGCGACTAAAAGCGGCGCCCGTCATCTACGGAAATGCATCTGAAGTGCCAGAAAATATCGGCTATATTGGCAGCAATCATAGGATTACCCCGCACAATACTGCCATTACAGCATATATCGCCGATTTCTCTGACCTCGGATCGAACCACCTCCTACACGTGAAATTGTGTAGCACGTATTACTGTGCTCTTTTATAGCATGAAGAAGAACATCACGCTAAGGCTCGATAGACACCTCGTACGCGAAGCCAAAGTACTGGCGGCTCGTGAGGGGACTTCGGTCAGCCGCCTGCTGGCCCAGCAGATCGAGGAGCTGATCCGCCGCGACAAGGCCTATGACGCCGCAAAACGCCGCGCCATCTCGCGGCTTGAACAGGGATACTCGCTCGGTTGGACTCCGCCAGAGTCGCGACAGGAGTTCCATGAGCGATAGGAGCGATAGGGTATTTGTGGACACAAATATCCTCGTCTACGCCCACGACAGCACCGCCGGGGCCAAGCATGAGCGATCTCTAGAGCTGGTCGATCAATTGTGGCAGGATCGTCTGGGCGTAATCAGCACGCAGGTCTTGCAGGAATTCTACGTGAACGTGCGCCGCAAAGTCCGGCGCCCGTTGAGCTTGAGCGACGCGACCCAGCTCATCGAGGACTATGTTGCGTGGGAAGTAGTGGCGAACGACAGCGGTTCCATCCTCGAAGCGCTCGCACTGGAGCGTCGCTTTCAGTTGTCATTCTGGGACGCATTGATCGTGCGCGCCGCGACCGAAGCCAATGTAGAGCTACTCTACTCCGAGTGCCTAAGTCACGGTCAGCTATATGGAGCAGTGCGGGTATGCAACCCGTTTTTGGACTAGTACTAAAAGGTCTCCGCAACAGCAGTCCGAATGTCTTCCAGGCCCTCTCTCATTCGGTCGATGTGGGTCCGGAACGATAGGACGCAGATCCGAATGGTGAAGAGTCCGCCCAAAACCGTACCTGTCACATAGATGCGTTTCTTGGCGTTTATCCGGTCTATGAACTTCCGATTGAGCCGGTTCAGATCGTCTCTCACCGCTCCGGGCCGTTCGAGCCTGAACGCCACGATAGAGAGCTGCGGCTCGGCTGCGATCTCGATCCCCTCGATCTGCCTGAGTTCCTCCGTAGCCCATTCGGTCAGGTCCAACTTCTCGTCCAGGTTCGCCCGGAAAGGCTCGATGCCTTGCATTTTGATCGGAAGCCATACGGCGAGCCCCCTGAACGGGCGGGATAGTTCGGGTGAGATCTGGCAGAAGTCCACCAATTGCTCGTCTTCCTGCATGCGCGGGAGATAATCGGCCTGGATCTGATGAGCACGCCTGAGAGCGTCCCCGTCCCGGACGAGGAGCGATCCCGAACCGTACGGTAGAAACAGACCCTTGTGGGGATCGAGCGTCACAGAATCTGCACGGTCGATCCCACGGAGCCGCTCATGCCCCCGCCTGGTGAGCATGAAAAACCCCCCGTAGGCCGCATCTACGTGGAACCACATCCTGTGGCGCTCGGCGACATCCGCCAATTCAGTCAGGTCGTCCACTGCGCCCGTGTTGGTGGTTCCCGCGCTACCCACGACTAAGAACGGGACCTTGCCTCGAGCCCTGTCTTCCACAATATGCTGTTCGAGTACGTCCGTGCGAATCCGGAACAGATCGTCCGATTGAATCATCCGGACATTTCCCTCCGGAAACCCTGCAAGCACTGCCGCCTTCATCACAGAGTGATGCGTCTGGTCGGATGCGTATATGGTGCCTGCCAGGAAGTTTTCCGGGAGCAACTCACGCCGCGCGGTTACGACTGCAGAGAAATTCGCCAACGATCCGCCGCTGGTCAGAAATCCGGCCGAGCCCTTGCCGAACCCGACCATCTCGCAGAACCACCGGATGACGTTCGCCTCGAGCTGCGCGAGTCCCGGCGCGGCAACGAACACGCCAACGTACCGGTTGACTGCGTTGGCGATGAGGTCCGCCACGGCGGCGTGCGGGACACCACCACCCGGGATATACGCCAGGTAACCGGGAGCGGCCGTATTGAAGCTCTTGGGAATGACCCGGTCGAACAACAGATCGAGTAGCTCCTCGAGTGGCTTTCCTCGTTCCGGCATCGACTCGACGAGCGAGAGAGCGAGTTCTTTGGCCCCATCCGTGTCGGCAGACGCCTGAACGGCGAGCGTGTCTATGTGGGTAATAATGCGCTGCATCGCCGCATCGACCATTTGACGCATCTGGTCGCCACTGAGCTCCAACGGAAAGCTCTGAGCAACTGTCTTTTCAATATCCGTAAGCTGTTCCATGACATGGATTCTATAGAGAGAATCCACCAGGGGAAGGACACCGGCGCAAGCCCCCTTTCATCGCCGTCTCAACTGTTGTACCGTGCAGGTTCCTTACAACCCATCGACGAACTCACAATGAAGCACGGCGCAATAATCCAGCTGCTCGATAGAGAAGTAGACCCCGCGGAGTATGCCGAAATCCGGGATCTCTGGAAGGCCCACTCGATCGCCGAGGACAATAGGGATTTGGATGGACTGATAGCAACCCTAACTGAGGACTGCGTGTACGAGTTACCGCACAAGGGCGCGCGCTGGGAGGGACACGACGGTGCACGTGAGTTCTATACGGGTCTCCTGGGCGCTATTCCGGATGTCGATTTCAGGTTGCAGTACATCGTGATAGGCCCGCAGGGCGTGTGTGAAGAGGCACTGGCGGTTGGCACGTTCGTAAAAGACTGGCTGGATTTTCGCGCCACTGGCGAACCCATGGAGTTCAGAGTCGTGATCTTTTTCCCTTGGGATCGCGAACGCCGCAAATTCGGTGGCGAGACCGTCTACTTCGGAATCGAGGCATGACGCAGATCGCCGACCTCCCGACCCCGGCGCTGATTCTCGACCTGGACGTCCTGGAAACGAACCTCGCCACCATGGCCGCCCGGGCTCGTCGGCTGGGAGTGGTTCTGCGGCCACATATCAAGACGCACAAGTGCATCGAGATCGGGAGAATGCAACGCTCGATGGGGGCGACCGGGATCACCGTGTCCACATTGTACGAGGCTCGAGTGTTTGCCGATCACGGATTCGACGACATAACGTGGGCATTCCCGGTGATGTTCAACCGCATCGACGAGCTGAGAGAGTTGGCCGAGCAGGTGAATCTGCGTATCGTCGTGGATTCTCCCGACGCCCTCGTGCGACTCAGAGTGACCGGCTATCCCTTCCATGTTTGGCTCAAAGTGGATTGCGGATACCACCGCGCCGGTGTCGACCCACACAGTGAGGTGGCACTGAACGTTGCGCGGGATATCCACGAATCACCCCGCCTCACGTTCGATGGTATTCTCAGTCACTCGGGCCATGCCTACGCGGCGCGGGGCGCACAGCAATTGCGGCAGATCGCCGAAGAAGAACGTAGGGTTATGGTAGAGCTTGCCGATCGTCTGCGCTCGGAAGGTGTCGACGTATCGCGCGTGAGTGTGGGCTCTACTCCCGCGATGAGTGCCGTCGAGCACCTGGACGGTGTGACCGAGGCCAGACCCGGAAACTACGCGCTCTACGACTACACACAGACCGTGATCGGATCGTGCACGGTGCGGGATTGCGCGGCAACGGTTATGGCCAGCGTCGTGTCCTCCCAGCCCGGAACTCGCCACTGTATAGTGGACGCCGGCGCACTGGCTCTGTCCAAGGACCCCGGACCGAGCGACGCCCCGCAACAAACGATGGGCGAGATCTTCCAAGACTACCGGAGTGGCGCGTTGGACCCCGAGGCAAGGGTCTTGTCGGTCAATCAGGAGCACGGAAACGTGAGTAAACGGCTCCCCGTGGGATCGGTGGTCAGGATCCTGCCGAATCACTCCTGTCTCACCGTCGCACAGTTCGACGAGTTCCACGCGGTGCGCGACGACGAGGTGATCGACACGTGGAAGATCTGGCGGGGCCGGTAGCACGGGACACTCGGTCTCGGCAACGCCAGGCTTGCGCTCGGGTCAGACCGGCCTGCAGAACACGACCTTTCCATCGACTATAGTCAAGTCGACGGCCACGTTCCGAATTGCGGCCGGATCGATCGCGAAGATGTCGTCAGACAACACGACCATGTCGGCGTACTTGCCCACCTCTATCCTGCCGATTTCGCGATCTAGGAACACCGCGTAGGCGTTGCTCGCGGTATAAGCGGTTACGGCCTCTGCCACGCTGATCTTCTGCTCCGGCACCCAACCTTCCGGATTCGCCCCATCGAGCGTCCGCCGCGTTGCCGCCGCGTAGATTCCCAGCAGCGGGTCGAGCGGGGCGACCGTCCAGTCGCTACCGAAAGTCACCGTGGCGCCGGCGTCCAGGAGATCGCGGAACGCGTACGTGGTCCTTATTCGCTCGGGCCCGATCCGCCGCTCGGCCCAACGACCGTCGTCGATAGCGTGGTACGGTTGCATCGACGCTATCACGCCCTCCGAGCCGAACCGGTCAATCGCCTGGGCACTCAAGTGCTGGGCATGTTCGATCCGAAACCGTCTGTCCCGCTCCCCGTTGGCCTTGCGTGCCGCGGCAAATGCGTCGAGCAACCAGTCATTGGCTCTGGTACCGATAGCATGTACCATGACATGGAGCCCCGCACGATCCGCAGCAACGATGGAGTCGTGCAGTTCCTCCGTGTCTGTGACGGTGAGGCCCGACGTCTCCGGGGCATCCCCGTAGGGACGGTGGAACCACGCAGTGGTAGAGCCGAGCGATCCGTCCACGAAACCTTTGACACCTCCCCAGAACAGTCTGTCGTTGCCGCGGCCGTTCTCGGCGACGTACTGCCGCATCCGTGCCCAGCTCTCGAGCGGAACCGCCACGTAGGCCCTGAGGGGCAGCAGTCCACGCGCGAGTGCTCGCCGGTAGGTCTCGAGTCCCTCCCACGATCCCATGTCGGTAAGCGCCGTCACCCCATGGGCGACCGCATGGGCCACAGCCGCTCCGAGGGCCCGATCCAGGTCGGATTCCGACCGCGCCGGTATGGCCCGTGCAATCAGCGTCTGTGCCGCATCCTTTAAGATCCCCGTCGGCCGGCCGTCCTCACCCCGCACGATCGCCCCACCCGGCGGGTCTTGGGTGTCCGCAGTCAGCACCGCGAGTTCCAACGCTTTGCTGTTCGCCAGACCCATGTGGAGATCGACGCGGCTCACGAAAACCGGCGTTTCCGGCGTCACCGAATCGATCCAGTCGCGGCGCGGCAACTCGCCACCCCAGAGTTCATGATCCCACCCGCCACCCAAGACCCACTCCCCGGGATGTTCCGCTGCGTAATCTGCAATCCTCCGGACGAATTCGGCCGGTGTGGCGGCGTCGCGCAGCTCAATGCCCGCCAGGGTGAACCCGCCATCTATGAAATGCGTGTGGTTGTCGATGAAACCAGGCAATACCATGCGGCCGGCCAAGTCGATCCGCTCGGTAGCGGACCCCGCGAACCCGATGACCGCGTGGTCCGTCCCCACGGCGAGGATTCGACCGTTACCGATTGCGACGGCAGTGGGAAGCCGCCCCTGCGCCGCATCGCTGGCACATGTCCAAACGAGCCCACCGGTCAGCACCAGATCAGCCAAATGCGGACCCGGTTGGACGGGCTGTGGACTCATTGGAGCGGGGGCATTCGGTGACAGTCACAGAGATGTTCACACACCGATCTAGTGTTACCCGAATTCCGTGTCAACACTAGAGCCTTGGTCGCGCGACTACTCCCAGAAACATCAGATCCGGGTCACCCCGGCACGCTATCGCATAATTAGGCCACTCCCCGCGTTAGATGGATGACAGCGGTCGGGGCCGAAGCCCACATATTCACGGTGCGCAACGTTGAGCATCAATCCTTGGGGGTAGCGAGCAGTCGCTCACAATCGTGTCATGGAGAAGCGAGCACTCACTCATCACCGGTGGTCCGTTGCCGCTTGGAGGGACATGCGCGTCAATGCATATAAAACATTATAATACAATGGTTTATGCGACCAAGGGTACCCAAAATCATCGGGGTCAAGTAGATTTCAGCGTCATGAAAATACGCCCAATCTACGGGCACGATGCCTTGTTGCACCGGCTGGCAGGCGCTCTCGCCTCCAGCCGGTTCCCACAAGCGGCGCTGTTCTCCGGCGCCGCTGGAGTGGGTAAGCAACGACTGGCGTTGTGGGTGGCGCAGGGACTCCTCTGCGAGCGGGGGCCCGGTGCGCCCTGTGACGAGTGCATCGCCTGCCTACAGGTGCTGGGCCTGTCGCACCCGGATTTGCACTGGTTCGTGCCGATCCCCAGACCGAAGGCTGCGGACCGCTCAAAGCGGGTGGAGGAAGCGAAGGATCTCCTGGCCGAGGTGATGGCAGACCGACGACAATCGCCCCTGTATTGCCGTCCCGATGGAATGGCGAGTCATGCGTTGGCATCCATACAACTCCTCCGGCGGGTGGTGGGGGTCACGCCGTTCTCCGCACAGAAGAAGGTGGTGATACTGGGAGACGCAGAGCGCCTGGTGGTGCAGGAAGCCAGCCAGGAGGCGGCCAACGCGCTCCTCAAGATCCTCGAGGAGCCGCCCGCTGACACGGTGATTATCCTGACCGCGTCAGAGTCCCAGGCGCTCCTGCCGACCATACGGTCGCGGCTGGTGCCCCTTCGGGTCGGTCGGGTCGCGGATGACGTCGTAGAGAGATTCTTGAGCCAGGAACTCAGGCCCGCTCCACGGGGTGCTGCCCTCCACCGGCGAGTTCTCCTGGCCGAGGGCAGCATCGGCCAGGCCCTCTGGATGGAGGATGGCAGTACCAACGTGACCGAACGAGCGCGCAGGTTTTTGGACAGTGTCGATGGAGGTCCGGCCGACTGGACTCCGATCGCTCTGGCACAGGCGCCCTGGGGTGCGCGTGGCCAGTTCACCGGTTTCCTGGACTCCGCCTCGCTGGAGCTGCGGGAGCGCCTTCAAGAGCGGTCCAATTCGGGAGGGAACGTGCAAGGGGTGCTCAGGGCGCTGGAACGGGTCCAGGAAACCAGAGCGGAGGCTCAGGGGAATGTTAACCCACAGCTCGCCTTGGCGGTTTTGGCGGGCGATTTGGAGCGCTTGTTGTGACCCTGTCGCACATCGATCCAGCAGGCCGGGCGAGAATGGTTGATGTCGGTGACAAGCCCGAGTCGGTGCGAACAGCCAGGGCGGAGGGTTTGATTCGGATGTCCGCCGCCGCGTTCGAGCTCGTAAAGCGAAACTCCGGGCCCAAGGGAAACGTTCTGTCTACCTCGGAGCTCGCCGGTACTGTGGGGGCCAAACAGACACCGAACCTGATCCCGCTCTGTCACCCCGTGGGCTTAGATCACGTAGAGGTCACGGCGTCCTTGAACGGCGAACTTCCCGGCGTGAAGATCGCGGCCAGCGCTCGTGCGACCGGTAAGACCGGAGTCGAAATGGAGGCGCTGACCGCAGTTGCCATAGGACTGCTGACGGTCTACGACATGGTGAAGGCAGTGGGACACGAAATGGAAATAGGAGAGATCCACCTGGTCGAAAAAACCGGCGGCACGAAGGGCAATTGGCCCGGACAGACAGGACGATCTCCAAACAATAGAGGAAATTCATAAATGTTTGACATAAAATCACTTGCAACTCATATGATCGTCTCGGCACGATCACACCGACGACGATTGTCGGCAACTCAGATTCTGATGGTTCGTGGGACAGTGCTGTTCACCGCACTGGTCGCCTTGGGAGCCATGTTGGGTGGCTGGGCGCCCACGGCAACAGCGGCGGATTCGGGTGACACCTACACGGGAACCGCAGTGATGAAGGAACTGCGGCGACTCCAGACCTCGCTCGACACGACCAGCGGTGAACTACTCCTGGCGCGGCTCAGTCTGAAGCGTGCCCAGGCGTTGCTCAAGTACTCGGCCAGGTACCGGGTGCCGGCCGATCTGGCACAACTCGTCTACGACGTGGCACTGCGAGAGGGTATCGATCCCGAGCTCGGCTTCCGGCTGGTGAGCGTAGAGAGCGGGTTCATGGCAAGGGCACGGAGTCGCGCGAAGGCCTATGGTCTGACTCAGGTCCAATTGGCGACGGCCCGATTTTACGACCGCGACGTGACGGTAGAGGAACTCTACGAACCGGAACACAACCTCGAGCTGGGTTTCCGTTACCTGCGCGACCTCATTCAGACGTACGGCGACATCCATTTAGCCCTTCTCGCTTACAATCGAGGACCTTCGAAGGTGCGGAAGTTGATGGAAGAAGGGCGGGACCCGGACAACGGATACCCCACTTCGCTAATGGAAGGCTACCGCGGCGGGAGTTGAGTAGGCCGGACCTCTAGGGACGGACAACCAATCGCGAGCCGGCTCGGAGGATCTCACCCCGCTCCATCCGATTCCAGCGCCTGAGATCGCCGATGCGAACTCCAAAGCGACGGGCGATGACGGATAGGCTCTCACCCCAGCGCACGGTGTGATAACGCGCGGTCCCGCTCCGGAGCACTCGTGGAGCGGACCGCGGGTTGGCCTTTGCAGCGGGGCTTACAGGAATCACAAGCCTTTGCCCTATCCTCAGGCGCCGCGGCTTGATACCGGGATTCGCAGCCATGAGGTGTCGCACCCCGATACCGAACCTCTTTCCAACAAGGCCGAGCGTCTCGCCTCGTCTGATCTTGTGGGACAGAAAATTGACCCGCTCGCCGACCGGAAGTGCCGCGTACCGCTTGGCTACCGCACTGCCAGTCCCGCGCGGCGTCCTCACTATCGAGTTCTTCCCGGGCGGCGTGACACCCCTGTAGTACTCGGGATTGAGTTCCACCATTGCGCGGGTCGTTGTATCGGCCAGCTTCGCCAAGACGTCCAGCCCGGTGGCGTCGGGAACAGTTATCTCATCGAACACCAATGGCTGCACATACGGAATGCTGTCGAAGCCATACCGGAGCGGGGCCTTGGCGATAATGGTGGCGGCTATGAGCTTGGGAACATAGTCCCTGGTCTCCCTGCGCAGGTAGCGCCGGCGCGACAGCCGGAAGAAGGTCTCGTCCGAAGCGACCGAGTCGCCCTGCCTCGAGAGACGTCGCAAACCACGTGAGACCCGTCCGCCACCACCGTTGTAAGCCGCCGCAGCCAGATACCACGAGCCGAAACGCTCCTTGTGATCTGCCAGGTATTGGGCAGCGGCATCCGTCGCCCTGAACGGATCCCTCCTCTCGTCAACCCACTCGTCGACCGCCAGGCCATAGTGCCTGGCCGTGGCTGCCATGAACTGCCACATACCAACGGCGTTGGCGCGGGATACCGCGGTATTGCTGTACCCGCTCTCGATCATCGCGATGTAAACCAGGTCCTCCGGTACCCCTACGGCCGCAAAGCGAGACCGTATCATTCCCTCATAGCGGTTGAGGCGGCCTAGCCAGATGGCGAAGCGATCGCGCGCCTCGTCCTGGAAGAATCGCTTGAAGTATTCAACTCGCCCATGATCGGCAAACGATTCCACGTCGATGTCGTATGTGGGCCCCGCGCTAGCCGCGCCACCCCGCGGGGGGGTCGCCACCGCGTAAGCCCGAGCGTCCGGCGGAGCGAAGCGGCCGCGTACGTGCCCCGCCCCCTTGGTGTGGCCGTGAAACTCCAGAGCCCGCAACGTTTGAAGAGCTTCCACGTCCGCCGCCGAGTCCTCCAGCACGGCCTGTGGCACGTCGATTGCTACCGGCGCCGCAGGGACAGTGTCGGGTCGTTGCACCGGTTTCGGCTGGCTCGGAGGGAGCTTGGTTCCAGAGCACGCCACCCCCACAACTCCAGCCAGCACGATAGCCGCACGCCAACACTTGCATCCAAGACTAGGCATCATTGAGAGAAAACGATGTTTCCCAACATCCGGTTGGTGGCGTTGAGCACAGCCAACGCCGCACCCCTGGGCAACTGCTCGTCGGCAAGGTAGGAACCGACTACCCGTTGAGCCGGGGGGCCGTCATGACATGACAGTGACACAATCACGACCACCGAGTCGAACGCCCGCACCGCCTTCACTCCCAGCAATTCGAAACTGACCTTTTCCGCGACCGCCTGTTCCAGCGCCGCAACCGTCGCCTCTGCAGCGCATCTCAGCTCACCGGTGGGGGAACTCAAGCCGTCCGCTTCGCCTTCGAATGAGTCATCAGGTGACCATTGCAAGCCGATACGACAGCTACACTTTCCGTTGGGCAGCGTCTTGAAGTCGAACTCGACAAACTTGAGGCGCGTGCGGCTCGAGCTTTCACTCATTCGCCGCGTCCTCCGGATCGAAAGACACCTCGAGCTGCCCATGCGAATCGGTCTCTCGCGGTGTCAGCAAGTCTACGTCGAGTCGGGGTTTTCCCGCTTCGTCCAGCAGCACCGAAATAAGAAGAATGCGACCTTCCTCCAAGCTGATCCTCAGGAGACGGCAATCCGAGCGGATCTCGACTCCCTCAACAGTATGACCGTGTAGCTGTCCCACGGCATCGGCAATTCGGCGAAGATCCTGAACGGGTGCGACTGACACTATGGATTTGTCGAGGGGGCTCAGGAAATGTGCTGGGCCAGCAGCTCTCTGAGTGCCTCGTCCGAGATGCGTTCCGCCGCGCGAAACAGGGACGACTTCGAAACTGCTTCCAAGGGGAACTGTGCCCAGATAGGCCCCTGTCCTTTCTCTGCCCTTGCGGTCCGGAATGAGAGGGCGAGCTGCCAGAGATTGGCATTCGCCCTGCGTTCGGCGGCCACATAAACATGCCAAAGCTCGCCATCCGTGTCGATCACTCTCCACGCCATAGATCAGTTTCCTCAGCTGGCTGAACGTACGGGGAACGCTGAATATGGGCCCCATTCAACGAGTCGGTCAAGTACTCAGAGTCCGAAAAACGCCAAGTCGTCAGCCGTGTCCAGATCCCGCAGAGATTTGAGCTTCACCACCTCAAGATGCAATCGCTCGCAGATGCCCACAGTGACGCGGAGCACATCCGGCGTGCTCCAGGGTATGCCTCGGAACAGTTGGGGGCACGGATCGTTCAACCCCAGCAGATAGTAGCCTCCGTCCACTGCCGGGCCCACCACCACAGGGGCCTGCTCCAGGGCTCGGGAGGCCGCCCTGACGGTGCTTGCATCCACGTCGGGGGCATCGGCACCGATGGCTACGGCTGGCAGATCTGAATGCTCGAAGTGGACTCTGAATGCGTGGCTCAGCCTCGCACCCAGATCTCCCGCCGCCTGAGGACGGTAGCAGCGATTCCCCAACCACCCACGCATCTCGTGCAGCGCATCTGGAGGATCGTACCAGATTTCCAGTGGATAGCGAGCGGCGACACGCGAAACGACCTTTGCTCCAACCCTGCGATAGAGTTGGACCGCACGGTCGGGTCCGATGTCCTTCGCCAACCGCGTCTTGACGAACCCTGGCCGCGGCGCCTTGGCGAAAAGAAGGACTTTGATCACCCCGATTCCGAACGGTACCAGTGGGCGAGTCGCTCCGGCGCGACCCCAGCGAGGTATGCCGTCACCAGCACGATGTTCCGAAACCACGTGCAGTACGGCCCCTCCCGCTCCCACCGCCGCGCGGAGACCAGAAGGGGCGCCCGGAGGTGCTTTATCGGCGCTCTTCGTTTGAGCGCCCGGATTAGCGCCACATCTTCCATCACGGGAATCCGGGGGAAGCCCCCGATCTCAAAAAAAAGCTTGCGCCTAACTAGCAGGCCCTGATCCCCATACGGCAGCCCGCCGAAGCGGTCACGCAGCCATGCCCCAAACTCCACAATGCGGAACCATGTACCGGGACCGTCCAGCGCAAAACGCCACACCGCGGCCTGGGTGTGCCGGTCCGACACCACCGCCGTCAAAGCGTCGCGGGCCGGCTTTCCCATCCTCACATCGGCGTGGAGAAAACACAGCCATTCCCCCGGAGCCTCTTCCGCTCCGGCGTTGAGCTGAGTCGAGCGCCCTCTGGCTGCGGCAATGACGCGTGCACCAGCTTCCCGGGCTACATCACAGGTAGTGTCACGGGAGTCGCCATCCACCACCACTACGTCATGGTCGCACTCCAACTGTGCCAGATCGGCAAGGATTCCCGGAAGCTTCAGAGCCTCATTGAGAGCCGGGATGACGACGGTGACAGTCGGTGCTTCACCCACCGGACCCGAATACCGCGGTGTCGTTGAGGGTCCAGTCGTATCGGTTGTAGCGCACCTCGATCTTCGGATGGGTGCGGATGAACTGCACGTCGGCGTCGGGGATATAGTACAGCAGGAACCTGATGACGCCCTCGGTACCACCAAAGTCGTCCTTGTACCAATCCAGAATCCTGTTGACCTCGAGTGCAGACTTCTTCCGATTCAGTCGGTATTGCATGCTGTCGGCAACGAACCGTCTGACTGCGTCGTCGAGCTGATCGTCCAACCGTTTTGCCGTGTACGCATGGCTAGACAACACCGGGCACGATCGAGAAGCACAGTTGACCGCAAAATGGATCCGCGGATCTCCCATCGGCCTCAGGATTTCATGCTCGATCTCGTCCAGCGATCGAGCCGTGCCGGCCACGTTACAGAATTTGTCGCTCCAGGTATTCGGGATCTGGCGAATGGAGTTAGCTGGCACACCCTTCACGGAGTTCACCAATGACGCGGCCAGGCCACCTTTCCGTATGGGGTAATGATCCACCACCAACTTGACGGTACAGGCGTTGTAGGCATTGATCCAGAAGGCGAGTTGTTGTTGCCGCCCGGCAGCCTCGAGCACTCCCGGGTCAGTGTTGGCAAGCTGCAATAGATAGTCAGTGAGGCCGGCTGAGTCTTTCGCTACCGCTCCATAGTCGAACAGTTTGCCGTGCACGTGCTGTTGCAACACGGCTTCGAACGCCGCGTGATCCGGCACCTCTTGAGCACCGAGATGGGGAGCCGCAAGGACTAACATGCCCACGAGCGAGAGGCCCCGCACGTTCCGATATTTCAAGACGAACTCCTCGGTTGTCCAAAGCCGAGACGCCGCGCGATGAGCGGCACCAGCGTCAACGCCAAAAAGAGTCCTGCGGCAATCCACATCCTGGTACGAGCCGTTTCACCGGCCGCAGTAGACCCCTGCACCAGAGCATCCGCAAAAAAAGTGTACACCAGAGTTCCCGGGAGGATGCCGAGGACGGTGGCCAACACGTAATCTCGCCATCGCATTGCGGTAAGGCCAGAGCCGAAGTTCAGCGCGTTGAATGGGACCAGCGGGATGAGACGCAGAACGAGGAGCGCCAGAAAACCATGTTGCTCGGTAGCCTTGTTGAGCCCTTCGATCCGGCCACCCACCAAGGCCTCTACGCCATCGCGACCCAGCGCCCGGGACAGACCGAATGCCGCACTCGCACCGAGGTTGGCCCCCAGGGAGTTGAGTAGACTACCACCCCAAAACCCGAAGACCGCGCCGCCGGCAATGGTCAGCAAGGAGCCGGGTAGAGCAAACGCCGTCGCAGTCGCATACGCGAATACGAAGATCAAGGGAGCCCAAAGAGAGCCGCGCACCGCGTTCAATCCCTCGATTATCTTGTCCCTGGTGAAGTGTTCCCCCACCGGAGTAGCCTTGACGAGCACCGTGACCCCAATGAGGATCACCGCCAGCGCCGCCAGTTTGAAATACGACCGCTCCCGTGTCACTTGAGCCATCCCACGACTCGTCGCAACAAGTCGCCGCTCGGACCCGCAAACTTCTCCCGATAGTAACTGTCGGCGGTGCGCTTTATCCCCTCCGACATCGTGGGGTACGGGAACACCGTGCGCGACAGTTTCTTGAGGGGCAGACCGTTCTGCATGGCCAACACCACGGGCATGACGAGTTCACCTGCCCCGAAGGCGACGATACTTGCGCCGAGAATCTTCCCGTTGGGGCGCGTTACGATCTTCACGAACCCCCTGTCGTGACCATCCACTATGGCCCTATCGAGGTCCGCAAGACCATAGCGATACACGCGAATATCCCGCTCTCGCTGCCGCGCTTCATCTTCAGTCAGGCCAACCCGTGCCACTTCCGGATCGGTGTAGGTAACCCACGGAATGTTATCGTAGTTGGCCTTGGAAGAAAACGGAAAGACGGCGTTGCGCAGCACCAGCTTTGCCTGGTAGTCCGCAACGTGAGTGAACTGAAGGCCGCCTGCAACGTCACCCGCAGCCCAGATCCCGGGCAGCGTGGAGCGAAGCGCAGCATCTACCTTTACGGCCCCTTGGTTGAGTTCTACACCTACGGATTCAAGTCCCAGGTCGAGTCCATTGGGACGTCTGCCGGTGGCCACGAAGATCTCGTCTGTGTCTATGCAAACCTCCTCACCTTCTTCCGTCCTGCCCTGCACCGACTTCCGTCCCGTGGTCCCATCGGCAGCCACACGTTCGACTTTCGTTCCGGTGTAGATCCTAATGCCCTCTCCAGCCAGGGCCTCGCGAATCGCCTCGCTCGCCTCGGGGTCCTCTCGTGGCAGGACCCGCGGAAACATTTCGAACACAGTGACTTTGGCGCCCAGCCGGGAGTACACCTGGGCAAACTCGAGCCCGATGGGTCCAGCTCCCAGTATGACCATCCGCGCGGGCAACGTGTTCTGATCGAACGCATCGAGATGCGTGAGATATCCCGCGTCCTGGAGGCCGGGGATCGGTGGCACCGCCGGAGAAGACCCCGTTGCGATTACCAGCCGCGGCGAAGCGAGGATCCGGCCGTCCACCGCCACTTCCTTAGGACTTTTCACCACGGCGTTGCCAAAAACCACATCCACTCCGAGTGCCCGGAATCTCTCCGGGTCGTCATGGTGTGCCACCCGTGCGCGGGTCTCCCGCATGCGTTCCATGACCGACTCGAACACGTGCGCCGGCGAGGCACCCAGCAAACCGAGTTGTTCGGCCTGTCGCATCTGATGCGCCAACTTGGCAGACGATATCAAGGCCTTACTGGGTACACATCCAGTCCACAGGCAGTCACCACCCAGTTTCTCCCGTTCCACGAGAGCCACCTTGAGGCCCAGCGAGGCACCCCCAGCTGCGGTCACGAGACCCGCCGTGCCGCCGCCTATTGCGATGAGATCATACCGTTCCATAATCGCTAGTCAGAACGTCCGATGACGATGGGCTGTTCCAGTGAGGGTAGAGAGAGGGGAAGGATGTATGGACCCCGCTCGGGCCCAGTAGCGTGTCATTCGAAAATGCGAACGCCTTGGATTAGCTCGGTCTTGAGATCTTCCGCGATGCGGTCGGCGTACGCAAGGAACATGGGTGTCATGAACCCCCGCTTCCAGGTGACGTCGGCCGCCATACGCACCATGTTTTCGATCGTGAGTTGGACGATTCGTGTATCGGCCACACCTCGGCTGCCGGCGCCCCGTGCACGCGCTCTGACGGTCAGCCTGGTCTGCACCTCCACCACACCGCTGTCCAGTTCGTCCTGCAACGGGAATCTGCCTTCCCACCGGGACTGGAGGAACTGCTGGCTCACGGATGAATCCTCGCGAGCCATCCTGAACTGGTAGCGGTCGAAGATTAGGCGGGTCTTTTTCGCAAGATCACCACGGGTCGCCTGCCCGACCCGTTTCTGATAGACCGATATGCCCTCGCCCCCGGTCCGGTTGGAACCAGGGGATGCACACGCCACCGCCAGGAACACGGCACCCGGTAACAAAGCGCGGATCAGAAGGTTGCGTATCAATCGAAGTTCCTCTGCCGAAACGGCGAAAAGTGGATTGAGGCCACCACGCTGCGCGCATGGTGGCCTCAATCCTCATACTACCCACGTAAACGTAAGCCCCTTCTGGGGAGGAAGGCTAGTGCCTAACCATCCGGGCCACGTTACGTGGGGTGTCTCTATACTGCTGCAGCGCTGCCAGCTTCTGTCTCATATCCATACCATCGAAGGCATAGATCTCCCGTGCCGGTATGCCCCCAGCACGAACACTGGCCGATACTGCGGCGGGCGCCAGCGAGCTTCCCTCACTGCCGACACCGCCATAGGTGTATATCAGCTTCTGAAGAATCTCCAGCTCCTTGCCCGGAGGGGCGAAGTGCAACGGTGTCCCCTCGACGGGCCCGAAGTGGTGAGCCGGACCCGTGGGCGCCAGCGGACCCCAACCGCGCCTGCTAAAGTAGAGACAACCGGAGCACGTGTAGAAGCCTTCTATGGTGTACTCGTAGTGGATCTCGTCCAGCAGGTTGGCATCGGCAGCAGTTGCTGCCGGCAGATTGCCGCGGCCCACTCTCGTTGTGTTCACGAGCGCCGCAGCCCCGGCCAAGTCACCGGTCCGGGCCATGCCCTCTGCCTTGAGCATCTGTTCCTGGTTGAAGTTCGCATGCGGCTCTGGAGCCTGGCCACCGGTGTTGGGATAGTCCTCGTATCTCCACGCCAGGTAGCGGGAGAAGTGATACGTCCCGCGGTCGGGCCGGAACCTGGACGAACCCTGGTTCTGGAAGTCGAGCCCCTTGCCGGTCGGGTCACCCGGCGGCATGATCCGCTCGTCCGCGGCCTGGAAGTCGAACTCCTGCCGGCTTCCCACCGGAGTGGCCAGCCAGTTGGCGTAGTCATTACCAGTGTCGGTCCAGCCAATCGACTTGTAATCGGCCCGGTGCCAGGTCGTGCTACCCGACTGTGCTCCGTACCAGGCCATCGAATGCCACCAGTTGTTGGCCCCGTCACCGTCAATCCAGAAGTCGTCGGTAATGCCGGCATTGACATCGGCTATTACCGTGGCCCAATCGACCGCTGCACGCTCGGCCGGTGTACGGTTGACCTGAGTCATCAACCTGGCCTTGTGAGTGTGTGCCAACTTGGCAAAGTCACTGGCAGACAGCGGGTTGCCAAGAATCCAGCTGGCCGGAAGACTCCAACTCCCCGCCTGGGACTTGGTGATGCCGTCCTGGAGGTAACTCAGTGCAGCCGCCATCACGTTCGGATAGGGCTGCAACGTGAGTACGTCGGTTTCCAGATCGACCGTTTCGTCGAAGATGAACGCAGAGTCAAACATCAGAGCGATGAAGCCCATCTGCATGCCCTGTACTACCTTGGCAAACGCCCGCGCGCGATCGCAATCGATCTCAGCGCAGAGACTGCCGTCGTCGTTGTCGATAGCCTGCAGCCCGTCAAATATTGACGACAGGGTCCGGTATCCCCGGAACCATGGATCCTGCGGGTGACGTGCAAACCTAAACGACGTACTGTTCGGCCATGCCACCCGCGGCTCCGAGGAGAGCTGCTGGGCGCCAAAGTTACCCCACGAGGCCGTACCTTCATCGGCGGCAGTACTCAACGCACTCGCCGGATACCCCTCTTGGGTGGCCTGGTGCCAACTCACAAACGCAGCCCCGATCACCGACTCGATGTCTCCCGCTTCCTGCAACGCTCGGGCCCGGTCGGGGTTGTTGTTGTTGGTCACTTCGAGATCGCTCAAGTCATCTAAACTATTGCACGCCGCAAAGGCGAACATTAGAAGCGAGACTGAGCCGGCTTTAACCCATCTCATGGATCAGTATCCTCTCACTTGATAGTATACCAATGGGACCTCCCACTGCCCCCACCAAACCGTGGGGGCAGCGTGAGAAGTCACGAACCTCGCCTGGCAGTACTACCAAGCGATCAAAACTCGATTTCGACACTACCTGTCCAGGTCTTGAAGTTGGGATAGCGGAACTGATCGACCCGGAAGATCCCCTGGTCGCCGCCATTGGCCACTTCGGGATCGTAGCCGTCGTAGCCGGTCCAGGTCTTGATATTGCGACCTATCACCGAGATCGAGATCCGGTTCAAGAGACCGTTGGCGAAGCCCTCGAGCTGGCTGCGGTTGAACGAATACCTGAGCGACAGCTCACGGAACTTCAAGTAGGTCGCGTCCTGGACATAGTGACTGTTCGTAGCGTTTACGTCGTACAGTGTCGCATAGTAGTCCAGCGGCTTCTTCAAGTTGTCCTGCTTGCCGCCCTGGTCTACCTCAAAAGCGTTGAACTCACGTGCCGGCCACTGTTGCGTGTTGTTGTACACGTCGCCGCCAATCTGGGCATCGAACAGCGCGTACACGGACAAACCCTTGTAGCGGAACGTGTTACCGACTCCAAAGTTGAAGTCGGGCCGCGAACGACCGATCTGTAGGAACTGCGTAGTGTCGGTAAAGACGGTGCCGTCAGGCAGCGTGGTCACATCGATGCCGAACGACTTGACCGGGTAACCCCACGTGAACGTCGTACCGTCGATGTCGATCTTCGAACCGTAGTAGTTCTTCTCGATGCCGTCGGTGAATTTGTTGCCCGAGCCTACGGCAACCAGGAGTCCGTCATCGTTGATGTCGAAGTTCCCGCCGTTCTCCACCAGGCAACTGTTACCGGAGCTGAAGCCCGATGTCGTGAGAATGTCACTGCACTTGCTGGCCCACTTGTCGCCATATATCGTACCCAGCTTCTCGCCCTTGCGTACGAAGAACGCGCTCTTGGGACCGGTGCGGAACGCGGGCAGGTTGAACTCGGTGATCTTCTGCCGCGTACGGTCGATGACAAAGTTGAACGTCCAGCCCAGGTCAGGCTTCTGAATTATCGAGGCCTGAATCGTGCCTTCCCAGGTCCTGGTCTGAAGCTCGCCTGCGTTCTGCCACTGGCTGCTGAAGCCAAAGAAGCCCGCCAGCGGCACCTGGAGGATCTGATCCTCCACCGTGCTCCGGGCGTGCGTGACTTCCACCGAGACACGGCCGCCAATGATAAAGTCGGCACCAAACTCGTCTTCGGTTGCCAACTCTGGTTTCAGATTCTTGTTACCCAGTGTCCCCTTGGTCACCTGGCCACTCGAAACGTTGAAGGTTTCGAATTGCGCATCGAAGTTCGGGCGTCCACCGGCGGTACCTCTGGAATACCGCAACTTGAATTCGTCGAACAGCTGGAACGGCCACCAGCTCTCCTCGGAGATCCGGTATGCGCCGCTCGCGCGGTAGTAGTAGTGCCACCGCTGGTCCGGTCCAAACAACGAACTGCCGTCGCGACGCACCAGGAAGTCGGCGATGTAGCGATCCTTGAAATCCAACTGCGTGCTCAAGAACCAACCGAACGACCGGATGTCGGTCGTGCTGCCACCGACGCGGTTGAGCGTCTGGTCACCCAGGTCCAGGTCCTTGGTGTTGTCCACCGCCAGGGTCTGGGCTCGTGCGAAGAACGTTTCGGTCTTATCGCGCTCGACCAACGCGCGGACCTTGGAGATCGTGTGCAGGTCGCCGAATTGCTTCGTGAATGTACCAGAAAGACTTCCGTTGATCGCCTGATTCTGGAAGTTCTGCTTGGTCAGCCGACCGTCGTTGAGGAGGCTCGCGTCGGTGGTCCGGAAGCCCTTGAAAAAGAACTCCGAAGTGTTCCGGTCCGAGCGGTCGTAGCTGAAGTCGGCTTGAATGTCGAACTCCTGAATCGGACGCCAGCGCATCCCGAAGCTACCCAGGATGCGGCCGCGCGTGCGCGTGATGTCATTGTTCCGCGCCGAATAAAGCGGGTTCGACTCAACGATCGTTGGGTCGGGGTTGATCAAGAAATCCTTGTTGTCACGCGGATCTGGGTTCAGCTCCGTCAGGTCCACGTCGATCGGGTAGAAGTTGAGCCCGAAGAACGCATTCTCACCACCCCGCGGATCGTCCGCGATCGACTGCGAGTAATAGCCACTCGCGCTGAAATCGAACGTCGTACCGATCTTGTGGTCTACGTTTACGCGGCCACCGCGCCGAACGTAACCGTCGAGACCCTCGATCGCTCCATTCTCGTTTACCTCATGGGCGCTCGCCCGGAAGTTCGTAGAACCCGTGCGGTGCGATATCGCCACGTTGTTCTGGTAGAACGTGCCGGGATTGAAGAACTCCCTGAGCTGTGACCGGGTCTTGCCCGTATAGGGGTTGTCGGAGACCGCGTAGGTGTGCGTGGTGAATACGCCGTCGCCGTCCCAGTCAGTGCTGTCGGTGACCTGATCGACCACAGTCGAAAAACCGTGCTCGCGGATCGCCAGCGCCCGGTCATTCGGCGAGACAACCGTGTCGGTCACACCGTCGGCGGCCTTACCAAGCCAGTTCCCGGCCTGGTCGACCTTGAACCAGTGCGACCTCTGCTCCGGAATGAAGTGCTCCAGGCTGTTCGCACCAACCTCCGAGCGAATCGAGATCCGACTCTCGCCATCCGGAATCGACTTACCGCGACGTGTCTTGATCGACACAACGCCGTTGGCCGCTCGTGCACCGTACAGTGCCGCCGCTGCCGCACCCTTGACGACCTCGATGTTATCGATATCCAACGCATCCACGTCCACCATGTTGGCACCGAGAATGACGCCGTCTACCACATACAACGGCTCATTCGAACGGCCCGCGGTGTTGATGCTGGTGGCGCCGCGTAGCAGAACCTGCACGCCGGCACCCGGAGTACCCTCACCCCTGATGACGTGTGCACCGGCTACCTTGCCGCGCAGCGACTCGGCAGCCTGAATCTGCGGCACCGGAAGATCCTCACCGCTGATCTGGTCAACGGTGAATGGCAACTTCACGCCCTGCTGGGCCTCCGCGACACCCGTAACCACTACTCCCTCGATACGCAGAATACTCGGCTGCACCTGGAAGTTCACGGGTGTGGGCAAACCAACCGCCACACGCTGGTTCGTGAAAATCACCGACTGAAAGCCGATGACCTGGACTCGCACGTCGTAAGTCCCAACCGGGACGTTCTCGATGGCGTAGTACCCGTTCTCGTTCGTCGTAGCGAACAAGTTGGTACCCACCACCGTCACCCGGGCGTTAGCCACCGGGTCGCGAGTCTGGGCGTTCCTCACCGTACCCTCGACGCGGCCCTGCTGTGCAAACGCAGTCCCCACGCTCAAGAACAAGGCGAGTGTGGCGAGTGCGAGCACCCTACCACGACTGAACAACAACTTCTGGAACATACATCCCTCCTTAGGGAAAGCGTGATCCGTGGTGGGGGAACCTCCCCCTAGTGGACCGCCCATTCCGGCGGTCCCCAACCGTCCTATCTGAAAAACCCGTCCAGATTATCGGTAATGCCGTGTGCAAAGAGTGTCCTCTAATAAATGGAAGCGAACTCATTTGCTTTACGGGTCCGTTCATTCGTGGAATAGTGCCTCACAACACGGCCAATGATATCCAACAGCAACACTCGGCCGAGGTAACCACCTCAGCACGGTGCGGTAACCTTCCACGCTACGGCGTGGTAACCTTTCACGTTACTGTACACTTTTATTGCCGAAACCCGGACCTGAGCTTGGAAGGGCAAACCCAAGTTCCAGCAAACGTTAGCCTAAGACAAGCACCCTAAAGCTGAACCTAAGATCGGCCGGTGTCAACCCCGTTGCCGCGTCGTTGCAAGGGCATTCCACGTGACCTCAAACTTGCACATGTCCTAGTATAACACATTGTACTACAACAACTTAGCTCCAAGAGACGACCAAAACACCTCACCTTCCGACTTTCTCGAACCGCGCACCGGGCCAAAGCGGGCACCGATATGGCCCCAAAAAACCTATCCAGCCACCCGGGCTCTCGTCGACCGTCCGCGTCCGGCTTCCACCGTCCGCGGTGCAGTGAAAGGGACAAGTGACAGGGGTCGGTCTCGACGCGGAGCCGAGGCGAGCCGCGTCTCTACGTCGTGGTACGTGCGTGTACGGGGTTCCGGACCACAATGCGGGGGGTCTAGCTCCCCACCTTCGCCTTCAACTACCTGGCAGGCTCCGCTCCCACTCGACGATCGCTTCCCATCTCGGCTTGAGCGCGGCCATCAGGGCCTGGAACTCGGGGTCGTCTCGCAGGCTAGCGAGGAAGTCGGCATCAGCGCTCAAGTTCGGATAGCAGAAGGGCCGAGTCGCCTACGATGACCTTCGTGAGCTCCACAGTCTCGTCGACGGAAAGTTGCTTTGCACGATTCAGTTTCTCGCGGAGCGATTCGCCCTCGACATACGGCATCACGTAGTAGAGAAACGAATCGGCGTCACCCGAATCGTAGAGTTGGAGAATGTGCGGGTGTTGGAGGTTGGCCGTCACCCTTATCTCATTGAGGAATCGCTCGCCGCCGAGTACGGGTGCGAGTTCGGGCCGCAGCACTTTGACCGCCACCTTACGCTTGTGTTTGAGGTCCTCGGCGAGATAGACGGTCGCCATGCCGCCTTCTCCAAGGT
>JBHHZE010000034.1:0-40222 GCA_046757925.1 Gemmatimonadales bacterium | reverse complement strand
CGTCAAATACCGGCTCCCACGTAGTACCCGCATTCACGGTCTTCCATACACCGCCTGTTGCAGCACCAACGTAGAACACTCGAGGATTGGATTCCACGACCGCGAGATCTGCAACCCTTCCACCCATGATCGTTGGACCTATATTGCGCCACTCGAGACTTGCCACTGTAGACTCGACCTGCGCACTCGCACCAATCGCAGGCAACGAGAAAAGAACGGCGGCGCCGGTAGTGACAACCGGCAGCCGAAAACGGAACCGCATTAGAGACTTCATGGAAGCTCCTCCATCTCGAAGACTTCTTGGATTCTCACCCCTCATCAACTCTAGGGAACGCGAGCCCTGGCAATGGTATTGGCATCGGTCCCGAACCAAAGTTCGCGCGCGGGTCCATAGAATACCATATGCCGCACCGTGATGCCCCCGCTCTGTAGAATGGTCATGCCAAAGAACTCGTCTTTGGCCGGATCAAAGCCAACCAAGCGGCTGGGCTCGGCCCTGGGGGACTCCACGAACCACAGACGGTCCTTGTCGTCCGATGCCATTGCGTAGGGCCGGGAGCCACTCCCTGCGGGCGTGAGCCACTCCCGCACCCGCCGTGTTGAAGGATCCAATTGCCCCAGTCGGCCTCCGGCGTAATCAACATACCAGATCATGTCATCCGATGTCACCGCTATCCGCCGGGGTCGAACTGCATCCCGCGGCAGTGAGATCTCCTCGAGTATCATCGTCTCAGGATCCACCGTCGCAATCTTGTTGGTGCCGAATAGGGCAATCCAAGGTCGATCGTGCGAATCCAGAACGATCCCGTACGGCCGCGCCCTGGGAGTCGGGACCTCGATCAAGTGGATCTTGCCGGTCTTTACGACGAGCTTCCCAACAACGTTGCTCCGTTGTGCCGTGAACCAGATGTCACCCTCGCGGTTGAAGATCAGCGTGTGCGGGTCGCGGACTGCGGGGTCGGGCATCACGAACTTGGTAATGTCACCGGTCTTGGGGTCGAGCCTTCCGATATGGCTCGCCGTATTCCCCGAATACCACACGTAGCCATCCTTGGCCACGATGAGGTTGTGGGGATGCGTACCTTCATCTATCTCGAAACGTCTGAACTCTCCCGTACTTGGCTCCAGATAGGCAATGTAGTTCCCGGCCTGTCCGCAGAACCACACGCGGTGCTGTTGGTCCACGAAGGGATCTCGCGGACGCGTGTTCTCCCTGGGTGAGTCGGGGAATCCGTCGACGGTTACCCGGTCTTGATTCATTCGGAAAGGAACACGCCATTCTTTGATATCGACGGTATCAGTGGCCACGGGGAGCGTCCACCAAGCGACCGGAGCCAGGAGCAAAAGCACTAGAGTTCTCATGCGGAGCCTCTGTTCTGTTCGAGGACCGTGGCAATGCGCCTAATACGCACACCTGCCACCAGGTGTTGAGTGACCTGACGTCCGGTCTACGGCACCGCACCCTCAGATCGATGTGACAGCACCTTGCCGTTGTTTGTACCTGTAAAGCGGCCGCCATCTATGGCGAACTCACCGCCCACCAGTACGTAAACCATGCCCTCCGAGAGATGGTGGGGATCTCGATATGTGGCGATGTCGCGCGTCCTCTCGAGATCGAAGACCGCGATATCCGCAACCGCTCCTTCGCGCAGCAATCCCCGGCCCGCCATTCCAAACACACCCGCCGAAAGAGATGTCATGCTCCGCACCGCCGCAGCCAGATCAATCACGCGCTCTTCGACCACGTACTTGTGTATCTTCCGCGGGAACGTCCCGTAATATCGTGGATGCGGCACACCAACATTCATCCCAACCAGTCCACCGTCAGAAGATGTCATCGTCCACGGCTGTCTCATGAAGGTCACGATGTCGTCTTCATTCATATTGAACGAAACCAATCCAGCGTCACCATCCCGTACCAGTGTGAGAGAAAGTTCGGCCGGATCCATGGCACGGTCTTCCGCCACCGCTTGCATCGTCTGACCTTCGATCGACGGGTCCGGTCGATAGCGCTGGAACTGCAATCGGGCGGCGCCACCGCGGCGGTCGAGGTTTTCGGCGACCGCTCGCCGCAACCTGCTTCCGTCCGCCGGGTCGTCAATGCGCCTGAGAAGCTCCTTCCTACCACCGACCAGTGCCCAACGTGGGATCAGGGCACCAATGATACCCGTCCCCGAAGCCGCATAGGGATACTGATCGGCAAAAACTTCGATGCCGTCCGCTCGGGCCTGCCGGATGCGCATCACAATCGCCTGCGAATACCCCCAAACGCGCGGTCCCAATGCCTTGATGTGGGTTACGATACCTGGGAGCCGCGCCTCTTTCGCAATACGGATCACCTCCTCGACGGCGGCCACCACTCCCACGTTGTAGTCGGCCTCGTCGCGAATGTGGCTGGTGTAAACTCCGCCGTACTCGGCGACCACCTTTGCCAGCGCGATCACCTCTTCGGTGGCGGCGTAGCTTCCCGGCGCATAGTAGAGGCCGCTCGAGAGTCCAAACGCGCCGGCTTCCATTCCGCGTCTGGTCAACTCACTCATGAGGTCCATTTCAGCGCTCGTGGGCTCTCTCGCAGCCATGCCCATGATCTCCCGTCTAATCGCGCCGTGAGGCACCAGCTGCGCGACGTTCACGCCGAGTCCAGCATCGAGCAAACGCTGTCTTTGTGTGCGGAGATCGGTCGCACCACCACCGTCGGGATTGATCACGACCGTGGTGATGCCCTGAGAGAGAAGCGGTTCGGCACCGCTCAATTCCCGGGTCGCCAGGCCGGGTCCCGCGTGGGAGTGAACGTCTATGAATCCGGGAGCGACGTAGAGTCCGGAGGCGTCCACTGTCCGCCGGGCCTCAGCTGACCCGAGATCTCCTATCGCAGCTATCCGGTCTCCCAGCACGCCGACGTCGGCATGGCGCCAGGGATTTCCGGCACCGTCCAGCAGGCGGCCTCCCCTGATCACCACATCATACTGACCGTACGCAGCGCTGGACGTACTGGCCGACAGTACGAGCACCAGCCAGATCACCCACAGGCGGATCAGGCGCAAACGATACTCCAGGTTATCGAGTCAACAATAGCGAACGGGGTGCTTCAGGTGGGCGCCAGCCCGGAACTACGCCTCTCTCACTCCCGGCTCCGGTTCTCTCGTCTCCCGCCACAGATACCACGCGATACAGCCAAAGGTGGACGCGAAACCGATGGCGAACACGGACACTCTGGCGATCGCGGCCTTGATCGAAGGCCAGGCGGCCGGCACCACGTTGCGCAATTCGAATGGCAGCCCCGTCAAGTAGCTAGCGTAAGCCACGAACACGACTACCGCAAGTAGGACCAGGACCAGGGCAAGTCCTCTCGCCGTCCGGCGTTCCCGCCTACCGGATACTCCCAACGCAACTAGGGACAATCCAATCAACTGACTGGTTATAAGCCACTCATTGGTTCCGTAGGAGAACGGGTAGAACCGCAGCGTTAGCCAAGAAAAAGCCAGGAGCGCAACTCCAACGAAAGCGGCCGCCGTCCAAGAGCGACGCGGCGCCCCATGGGTTACGATGTTCGAGGAGTTCACCGGAGCTTCTGTAACAACGCGCCGCGCCGCGCCGGCAGAATCGCCACTCAAAGGACGCTCCACAATCTCCTCGACTATTCGCCTGGCAATCGTCCCGACTACCACCTGGGTCTCTTCTGGAGGGCTTGGGCTGGGTGCGTGTTCGAACGGCAGTTCCTCCACCACATGGGGCGGCGATGGTGTACCCAGAGAACCGTCCCCCGTTTCGGCCGAAGGCATGGCAAGAACAATTTCGAGTGGAGCTTCGGAGTGCGGCTGTGTGGTCTCACAGGTCGGCTCCGTCAGGGGGCTTGAACCGTTGGAAGACCTGTGGACGAGACACTGGTAGCCCATGATTTCGCCCCCGCCCCCATGGCGCAACGTAACCGTCAAGAGGCCGCAGAATCTCTCGCCATCTCTTGTGCGGAATTCGACAAAGCGATCTCTAACACAGCCGTTCTCCTCCACACCCTCGCGAAAGGCACGAATATCGTGCGGATCGACATAGAGCTGCCGTGCGTCCAGCCGGAGAAACTCCTCGCGCGAGTAGCCAAACAGTCTTGTTGCTGCCTCATTCACATCCGCCACCGTACCATCACGCGCCGACACATAGATGGCATCGTGCGTAAACTCAAAGAGCGCCCGATAGCGGTCTTCGCTTTCATGCAGGGCCTCCTCGGCACGACGGCGATCTGTGCACTCGCGAGCCACTGTCAGCATGTATTCAGATTCACCAAAACTCACCCGCGATATCGCCACTTCAACCGGGAATGAAGTGCCGTTTCGCCTGCGGTGTGACCCGGCACCGTAAACAAACGGTCTACCCAACATCCGAGTCTCGGTGACGTGTTCGCCAACCGCGTCTTGGCAATCGAGGGGGAAATCCAGATCGAGTTGCGATACCGAGAGGGCAAGCAGCCTTTTCCGGGTTAGGCCGAGCCAACTGCAGGCCGTCTCGTTGACATCGACTATGCGGCCGGTGATGGCATCCGCCACGAAGATGGCCTCGCCCGCACGATCGATAAGGGTTCTGAATCTTTGGAGCTGCGCCAATACCAACTGGAGCCTTGCGATCTCGGCGCTCAGGTGCTCGACCCGGCCGGCTCGATCCTCCGCGGCAGCACGAGGTGTTTGGTATCTCGCAGTGCGGCCAACCCACCCAATTTGGGCCCCGGACACCGCTTCGGCAGCCCACCTGGTGGGAGTTCTCTGGTAGATCCGGCGCTCCCGCATCAGCTCCCCCACGACCTAGTTGACCATTGCAACAACGCACTGCACGCGAAGGAGAAGTGCAGGAACCGCTCCATCTGCCGTGGCATTCTTGTCACCGGGCGAAGGCAATCGAGCCGACTTGTGCGGCGCTCCCCACGACGCCAAGATACATTTCCACGGCGGTGTGTGGATATCTGTCCCATGCCATGGTCAGGCTCGTTCTGGCTAATATCTTGTGACACATAGGTTTAGTTTGGCGCGTCCCAGCTGTTGCGACCCGCTTCTCGGTTAATTGTGGGCATGTTGAAAGCCCTATCCAGACCGACGAGGACGGTAATCCCCAACCCCAAGTCCCAGGGCATGGGGACCCAGGTTAACATAACAAACTGTAGCAATCATACCACACTCGTGGACTCCCAGAATCGGGCTGTCGGTGGGACCAAGAGACCCTGCAGGATTTGACACCGGAGATATTTACGGCTACTGTTACGGCACAAGTCTCAACGGTTTTTGCATTTCGGTAGCGGAAACAAACCATCGAAGAGTTGAAGGGTTCTGGCTACACACCCGGACCCTTCTTTGGTGATTGGGATTATTAACCGCCCGCACTGTCGCTTGTTGCAGTGGGGCAGCCCAGCGCGGGGGCTTTGGACCGCGGGACATCAGTAGTCGGCAGGTGCGGCAGTGCCGGACTCCGACGAAAAACTAAGGAGAGTACGGCAGATGCGTACCACCGGGACAGTAAAGTGGTTTAACGACAGCAAGGGCTTTGGATTCATCACGCCCGAGAATGGTGAGAAGGATTGCTTCGTGCACCATTCGGCGATTCAGACCGAAGGTTTTAGATCGCTGAGCGAGGGACAGCGTGTTGAGTTCGACATGGTGGAGGGCCAGAAGGGTCCTGCAGCCGAGAACGTAACCAAGCTCGACTAACCACTGTTACCTTCCAGAAGCCATAGGGCCATCTCGACACATCGAGGTGGCCCTTCTTCTGTCGCTGCATTATCTAGCTCGACCCCCAACCGGAATTGCACATTTCGGCGTTCGTCTTGGTTCGTTTCATCAGAGTAAGTAGCGTATTCATCGCATCCATTGGCGATGCATTGCCCAACTCGCGGCGTAAGGTGCGAGACAGTTGCAATGTCTTGTCGTCCAGCAGAAGCTCTTCGCGTCGCGTAGCGCTGGCGCTCAAATCTATGGCGGGATAGATTCGCCTGTCCGCCAGGTCGCGATCCAACACGAGTTCACTGTTGCCGGTGCCCTTGAACTCTTCGAAGATCACCTGATCCATGCGAGAGCCGGTATCTATCAGTGCGGTGCCGATGATCGTCAGCGATCCTCCTCCGCCACCTTCATCCACCTTCCGCGCACTGCCCAGAAACCTTTTTGGTTTCTCGAGCGACGTGGCGTCAAGACCGCCCGTCAGGGTCCTGCCGCTACCGGCCTCCACCGTGTTGTAGGCACGGGCAAGCCGAGTAATAGAATCCAAAATGATGACCACGTGCTCACCCAACTCCACCCGGCGTCGCGCTCGCTCCAAGGTGATTTCGGCGATAGCGATGTGGCGGTCGGCGGGATAATCGAAGCTGGAAGCAATGACCTCACCGAAGCCACAGGACTCCATCTCACTTACTTCTTCCGGCCGTTCGTCGACCAGGAGGATGAACAGAGCACAGTCTGGGTGATTGGTCACTATACCCTGAGCTATGGCTTGGAGCACCATAGTTTTGCCAGCCTTGGCCGGTGCTACGATCAACGTCCGCTGTCCTTTCCCGAACGGACAAAAGAGATCTATGACCCGATTGGTATAGTCTATCTGCCCTCTCCGCACGAGATCGCATTCCAGAGCAAGCCGTTCGCTCGGATGCAACGCCCGAAGGCTGGTAAAGTCGGCTCGGCGTTTCAAATCCTCGGGTGGGCGGCCGTTAACGCTCAGGAGCTGAGTGAGCGGCTTATTCTTCCCCTTACCTGACGGTTTTCCAACCTGTCCCGCGATCTCGTCGCCGGTTCTCAGTCCGAACTTCTGTATCAGCCGTGGTCCCACGAAGATGTCGTTGCGTCCGGGCAGGTAGCCCGATTCACGACGGCGGATAAAACCCGCTCGACTACCCAACACTTCCAGTACTCCCAGAGGCTCGGTGTCACTCATACTGCGAACCATACCGAATCGTTTCCGGCGGCAAACTATTCATAGCAAAACCCATCTTATTTGAGTTGTTCTGAAATTTGCGACTCTCAGTCAGCCGCGATCATCGTACCAGTATTCCTGGGCAAAGCTTTCCATCCGCCGCCCAGAATGAAACAACCAGGGAATAAAAAGCGATATCAGCCGCAGATAGTGCCAGTCACCGTATTTGTCGAACTTCCGTGTGGATGCCAGACACTGGGCAGACGTAACGCGGGCCAGCTTCTGACCTCGCTTGCGACCGAGTTTCTTCATGTCCCACAGAAAACGGACATCCTCGGCAAACCGCAGATTCTCTCTATACCCACCAACCGCTAGAAAGTCGGCTCGCCTACAAAACACCACGCCCGTATCCAATCCCGTCACCCATACAATCGGCATGAGGAGCGCATAAGTCAATCCTATACCCATCGACAACCGCTCCAGTATCACACCTGTAGCCCCCGCTACGACCCGGCCGCTTGACATGGCGCGGTCGATGGCATTGAACGTATCGGGATGTATCCGGGCATCGGCATCGACGAACGCCAAGAGTTCCCCAGAGGCCACGTCAGCACCTCCATTTCGCACCGAGCTGATGGCTCGCCGTTGGACCGACACTACTCTGCAGCCTCGGTCCGAAGCCAGCTGTGCTGTGCCGTCGGTCGAAGCGTTGTCGGCGACGATGACCTCCACCCTTTCGGGGCCTTGCTCGAACGAGACACGCGCTCGCTGAATCGAATCCAGCAGCCTCGGAAGCAATACCGCCTCGTTCCGAGCCGGAATGACAACCGAGAATCTAGGAACCATCTCCGCGGGCTTCAGGCGGGCTTGCCCCGCAGGGTCACGGTGAGGGCGCCCCGTTGGCAACGGACTTCTTACACACTACACTAGAGAACGAGCCATGGGCATCTACTCCAGATTCATATTCCCGCTGGGGTGCCATCTTGTTATGGCATCATCTCAGTTCGATGAAGCCCGACGCGAGCTATTGGATGGAGTACGCGGACGCGTGCTGGAAATCGGCTTCGGCACCGGCCTCAACATACCTCACTACCCCCCCAGCGTGCAAAAGATCATCGCGATCGATAAGAACCCAGGTATGGTCGTTCGAGCCAGCCATGCGATCCAGGCTTCACCGATCCAGGTTCATCAACTAGTGTCGAATGGCGAGAGATTGCCGATTGCTGACGAGCACTTCGATTGTGTTGTCAGCGGGTGGACGCTGTGCAGTATCGGCAATGTCGAGCAAGCGCTCCGCGAAATGCATCGAGTGCTAAAGAAAGACGGTCGGTTCTTCTTCGTCGAGCACGGCCGGAGCCCTGACGAACGCGTGCAGCGGTGGCAGGATCGACTAAACCCCTTCCAGAAACTCCTTGCGGACGGGTGCAATCTCAACCGGAGTATCAGACAGTTGATCGAGGACGCGGGCTTCACAGTTACCGACCTACGGGAATTCTATATGGAGAAAGTCCCGAAGATTCACGGCTACATGTATCAGGGGATCGCATTGAAATGACTACCCCGGTTCCACTTCTACGGTGAGAATCTCATGCGCACCCAAGTGGATATCGATTTGACGCGGCGAGGTGATCTCGATTGCCCGCTGTCGCTCCTCCAACAGATTCGTACGCCAAGCTCGGCGGATATCAACTCCCAGCGTAAGGGTTTCTTCAACCGGCCGCTCAATGAGGTTGTAGAGGCGAATCACGAGACTGTCCCTAGATTCGTGTCTCTTGATCGCCGCGATTACGGTGGAGGTCGTGCTTTTGTGAAGAAGGCCCGTCCCGCCGGCGATGGACCCGTCTTTCACACCCTGCACCGCCACAACCGGCACCCTATAGCGCCGGCTCACACACTTAACGGCGGCAACGTCTTTACCGGGCGCAAGAGGCATGACACCATATTGGAAATGGTGCTCGCCGATACATTGGGCATCGGGCGTCGGGAGCGTGGGACCGGCATTTGAATGACGTCTACTGGCAAAGTCGTCACGCGACAACCATCCTACCGCTCGCAGCAACGTGAGATAGAGACAGGACGCTCCGGAGTCGTCCCGCACCGCCCGCACCTCCGGTAGGCCACGATTGAATAGGGCCAGGCCGCGACTCTCGTCGTACTGAAGCGTAAACTCTTGTTGCGGGTAGGTGCCCGATGGTGGCTGCACCCAGTCGCTTCCGCTAGGCTGATCCACGGGCCTCTCATTGACATGGAACTGACCGTCCGATACCACGATATCACTCGCCACAGTTGTCGGGAACGACGCTCGGAGACGATGATCCTTCACCCGATTGTCAAACGATGTTTCCACCTCGATCACCGAGTCGGCGCTCTTGAGTCCGACACGCACCCGGACTCTACACGCCAGCGAAGTTTCGGAACGGCTCCGCCGGTCGGGCGCGAGCCCCACGGGTAATTCCAGTGGGAACTCCACCTGAATGCGACCACCCAGACCTCCTCCATCGACGATACTGACCGTTCCATTGATGCCGTCTGTCGATACAGCGTTCCCATCCTCACAAGGGGAATAGTCATACTCATCGCCAACATCGGCGGTGTCCTCCAGCCGGTTGAGGCCCGTGAACCGATGACCGGTGTCCTTGTCACGGACATCGAACGTTCCATCGGGGTGGAGCGTAACCACGTAGAATTCATTCTCAATCGTACGGGCTCCTACTATGACCGCATTGGTCCGCGGGTCGCTGCCGTCAGAACGGTCGCGCCCGGTTTCTCGCAGGCAAAAGTTCAAATGACCGAGGCCCGGTAGATCCTCAGCCAGAAAGCGAACATGCAGAAACATATCCCACTCATTCCGGGAGGCGTGATCGCTGGCAACGCGGGTTCCGAAATTGGCCATGTAGATTTGGAATTGTTCGTGCTGCCTGCGACCGAACAATTCGGTACGATACTCAACACCCCGGAAGCGCTCGACGTAACGAGAGTCCAGGATCTCGAAAGGTACCAGCCGCCCGGACTCATCTTGAAGAACCACTCGTTCCATATCTACACCCGGTGACCGAAGCACGATCAGCCGGTCCACGACTTCAGTGCGAACCTCTGGCAACGGATTGACAACACATATGACTGTATCGGCATCATCTTCATGCGCCCGCGCAAAAGTCGGCGCCAGGAATACCAGCTCATCCCGTATCAGCTGCTCGCCCGCCTGTATCACCCCTTCAAACCGTGGAACCATCTCCCTGTGAACTTCGTCCGTGCTACAACCACAGATTGAGTCGTGGGGATGGTTCTGTAGAAGCAGTTTCCAAGAATCGTTGATCAGGCCCCGTGGGTACGGCCTGCCGAAAACGAAGTGCGTGTACGTCGCTAGCGGCTCGAGATAGTCCGTCAACACACTCTGCGCGCGATCGTTCAGCTGCTTGAGGTACATTCGGGCCGACCGCACACCGGATAGGACGAAATGCTCTTTGCCCCCGATGAGTTCCCCTTCATATTCATGTTTCACGAAGTTCGCCGCCCGAACCTCGCTCAGGTATTGCTCGAACCGGGCGTGCCGGAATTCGGTGTTTGGAAACGCGCGCCGCAGGGCTGCGAGGATCAAGCCCAGTTCCCGCTGTGGCGGCAAGTGGTCGCAGCCGTTGTTCAGGAGATACACGTCGCCTTGCGACAGCTCATCCGTCTTTTCAAACAGCTGCTTCACGCGCCTGACAGCCTTGTCCAAGCTCACGGTCCGCTGTGTATTCGCCTCCCAGCCCTCGTCGAACCCGAGCCCAGCCGCGTTGCAGTAGCCGCCGCATTGATTGATTGCCAATACGCTCGAGCCATCCGGCGCCGTCCAGAAGAACTCCCGCCCAACCTCGTCTATCTCGGCACCGTTACCGCGAGTGTAGATGAACGAGTCCATTCCCGCCCGCCGCAGAATCTGGGGCATCTGTGCAATGTGACCGAAGGAATCGGGCATGTACCCGACCTTCTGCACTGGTCCGAATGGGCCTGCAACTGCATGACCCACGATCAGGTTCCTGACGGTAGCCTCCCCACTGACCAGAAACTCGTCGGGCAAGACGTACCAGGGACCGATCGCCAGTTGTCCTCCCTGCACCAATCGCCTGATGCGCTCACCGTCTTCGGGGCGAACGGCCAGGTAGTCTTCGAGTACGACGGCCTGTCCGTCTAGCACGAAATGCTGAAAGTCGTCGTCGTCCTCGAGTCGGTCGAGGACCTCACTGACCACTTTCACGAGATCGACTCTAAAGCTATGGAACGGGCGATACCATTCCCTGTCCCAATGCGTGTGTGAGACAACGAATACGATGCGCGGATCACTCATGACATGCCCTCAACAGCCGCTCCACTGTGGAAGTCGCCACCGCAACGACGCTATCAGACGTGTTTCCCGCCCCCGCGTCTGGACTCTGAGCAACAGCAGATGACTGTCCTCGTACATCACGGCCCCTGGGTTGAACACCGAGGTGGCATCTACAACGTGAGGCGGAATGTCTGGGATATCGCATCGTGTGAGAACGGGATTGTGCAAACATCTGGTCAGAATCTCAGTCATCTGAATGAGCGCTCCTCACGACCCCGTCATCCGTCTCATCACGACCCATCACCGCCAGATTGCGGAGCATCGCCCCGATGTCTCTGATGCCTCCCACCGAAAACCAGATCACAACGAGCGTTGCCACGGCAAATTGGACATAAACATACCACTTCCAGAACTCACCCCGCCGTCGCGATACGGCTTGACCGGGAAGAGATCCCATTCGGTGCCGCGTGCATTCACCTCCAATTCATAGTATGAGTGTGTATCACCATCTGGATCGATGAAGATTTCAAAATCGTTGTCGTGGTAGATAACCGCGTCACGCTGGGTAAGTGTCGCCCACACATCCGGTTCCTCCATTTGCGCGGCAACGTACAAGAAGCTGTCATCCCACAGCATCTTTGCGCGCGTGCTGAATCGCGGACTCGGTCTCGCAGAGCCCTCGATGTCCACGAATTCGTCCGTCCAAGAAACCTCCTGCCATGACGCTTCCACGAGTCTGCCGTCTACCGCAATCGGTACATCGGTACGCAGCGCGACATAGTGTCGTGGCTGCCAGGCGATAGCTGGAGTTGGAAAGTCCTTTATCACTACCGTCGCACTCGTTATACGATCCAGGTTGGGGTATTCCTTGTCCAGATACGCGTTGCCACCCGCCTTGACGGGACCCTGCTTGCCGCCCCGCATCCCACCTCCGGCGTTCTCGCCGTACCCCGAGTAGAACCGGTCGACCACCTCCATGCCTTCCACCACTCGACCAAAGGGAGCAAACCCCTGCACGTCCAAACGTGAGTTGTCACCGTAATTGATGTATACCTGGGTGAGACGGGTGTCCGGGCCAGTCATGGCGTAGGCCACGTACCCCCGCGTGTTGCTCTGCCTTACGGGATCGTCTGGTATCGTGTGCCCTTCCCAGGCGGCGGTGATTGCGGGATCCCCCGACAAGCCGAACTGAGCGATGAAACCAGCTCGAACGCGGGATATGCGCATGTCATCGTAAAAACCGTTCCGAACGAGATTGTAGAAACGATCGGCACCGTGCGGCGCCCAGTCGCGATGCACCTCGACCACAAACCGGCCCTTGCTCGTCTGGAAATCGGCCCAAAAAACCGGTGGCGCCTGTTCCGCCCACACGGGCGAATCCGGATCCAGCAGCACCGCCCTTTCCTTCGAAGATCCAGCAACGTGTGAGCCGCAACCCGCCAACGCCAGTGAGGCTGCAACGGAGAGGCAAACCCTAGTGCAACGACACTCAATCAACTTCTTCTCCAACGGTGGAATTGGATTTCTAGCACTGCTCCGTGCGCAAAGATACGCGGGGCGCGGCTCCCGTGCGAGGTCCGCTGGCCCTGGCGAACGCGGTGCAGTGCTGCATCTTATACTGAAATCGCCAGCCCAACACGGAGGTGCGCATGAAACACATCCGACATATGCTCGCGGCAGTTTTCTTGATTCCGGCTCTCGGGCAGGCGCAGAGCCAGCCTATCACGCTCATCGTCGACCGCGTACTCGACGGTGCAGGCGGCATCTTGGAACACACCAATATCGTGGTCCGTGGCTCCAAGATAGAGGATATCGGATCTACCTCGGCGGGCGTGAAATACGACCTCTCGGGGCTCACCGTGCTTCCCGGTGGAATTGACACCCACAATCACGTCGCTTGGCATTTCGACGCCGACGGCAAGACACATCACGCCTCGCGCGACGAGGAGAGTCCCTCGCAGGCTACACTGTACGCCGTTGAGAACGCTTACAAGACGCTGATGTCCGGTATTACCACGATACAGAGCTTGGGATCGCCACTCGACAGAGATCTACGAGATTGGATTGCCCGGGGCACGATCCCGGGACCTCGGATCGTCACGTCACTCGGAGCTATCACCGAACGAACAGGCACACCCGATGACATTCGTGAGGCCGTCGCGAAATTCGCCGAGCAGGGCGCGGACGTCATCAAGATCTTCGCTTCGGCCAGCATAAGGAACGGTGGAAAGCCCACAATGAGTCAAGCGCAACTGGATGCCGCCTGCGGAGAGGCTCGCAAACACGGGTTGAGATCGGCAGTTCATGCGCATGGGCCGGAGAGCGCGAAGCGATCGATTCTGGCCGGATGCACCGTGATAGAGCACGGCGCTCTGCTCGACGACGCGACCCTCGACCTCATGGCCGAGCGCGGTACCTACTTCGACCCCCATATCTGGCTCGTGTTTCACAACTACCTGGAGAACAAGGAACACTTTCTCGGAATCGGCAACTATACTGAGGAAGGTTTCGCCTACATGGAGCGAGCACTTCCCAGCTCACTCGACGTGTTCAAGCGTGCCCTCGCCAGAAACATCAACATCGTGTTCGGAACCGATGCGGTGGCTGGGGCGCACGGTCGGAACTTCGAGGAGTTGATTTACCGAGTGCAGCGCGGAGGCCAGGATCCCATGGAAGCGATCGTTTCGGCCACGTCGCTCGCCGCACGATCCATGGATATGGACGACGAGATCGGGTTGATCGCACCGGGCATGGCCGCCGACATCATTGCCGTGCGAGGCAACCCCGCAACCAACATCACTGCGTTACGACGGGTGGAATTCGTTATGAAGGGCGGCAAGGTGTTTCTGGCACCGCACAAGTAGAGTCGATCATGTCCGATATCACAAGACGTGGGTTCCTGGGATCGGTAGCCGCAGCCGTTCCGGTCGCTGCCGCAGCTAGGGGCAAGCCGACCAACTCGACCCGGGCCGGCCAGGCTCAGGGACCGCTCGCCCCCCAGCTACTCGGCGCACTGGGATATGCCGTTCTTCCCAGCGCGTTGGGACCAGACGGTGTGGAACGGGTCATCACGGCGTTTCAGCATTGGCTAAGACAGTACGAGCCCAACGCCGAGATGCTCCATGGGTATGGCACGGGCGAGATAGCCTACTCCCCGGATAGCCCCACTCCCCGCTGGCAATCCCAATTGCTGACGCTAGACACGATATCGAACCAACAGTTCGGAGTGGCACTGGGAGACCTGCAGCGGGAACAGTTGCGGCAACTCGTGAGAACCGCAATCGAACACGATCGCTTGGACCCACTTCCATCACCGTCACGAGCGCGCCACGTAGCCGTAGCCCTCCTGGCATTCTTTTACACCACGCCCGAGGCCACTGACATATGTTATCGCGCCACGATAGGAAAGAACGGTTGCAGACCGCTTGCCGAGTTATCTAAACGACCGGAGCCGATGCCCCATGAGTAGAGTCGTAGAGTCCGACATTTGCATCATCGGTTCCGGCATCACAGCCGCCCTCATTGCTGAAAAGATCACCGGCGAGCGCGATGCCCATATTGTCGTCGTGGAAGCCGGTGATGACAACCCGCCTCTCGAACAACGTTACGCCAAGAGGGAACGCTATCTACAGTACGGGGAAAGCCCATGGCCCAACGATCACATCGAAGGGCAGACATCTCACAACATTCAGTCCCGTTCCATGCAGGTCGGCGGACTGGCAATGCATTGGGGAGGTGTGACGCCTCGCTTCAGTCCAGAGGATTTTCGCATCAAATCGCTGTATGGATTGGGAGACGACTGGCCCATCGACTACCAGGCTCTGGATCCATTTTACCAAGAGGCAGAGGAGAGAATGGGGGTCTCCGGCGAGCAGGGCCCGGCCAATTTGGATCCGCGATCCAAGCCCTACCCACTGCCCCCACTCCCGTTGTCCTACAATCTCGAGTTGCTCAAGACATGGGCCGAAAACGCCGATATTCCATTTTGGAGTCAGCCGTCGGCTAAGAACTCCGTACCCTACGCCGGCCGCTCGGTCTGCTGCCGCAACGACACCTGCTTTCCCATCTGCCCTGTGGGTGCCAAGTATTCACCGGATTTCACCTGGAATCGACTGCGAGCTGAGCGAAGAGTGGAACTCATAACCAGAACTCTCGTGCGCCGACTCGTGCCCGGAGTGAGCACCGAGCGCATTGAGCGCGCCGTTGCTCTCGATCGTGACAGACCCGACGAACCCGTGGAATTCCATGCGAAAACCTTCGTGGTTGCCGCAGGATACGCATGGACTCCACACCTGCTACTGCTATCGACATCAACCAGATTCCCTAGAGGCATCGCCAACAGCTCCGGACTCGTGGGCAAGTATATGGCCGGCCACCGCAACCTGAACGCGTTCATCCAACTTCCTATGAAACTCTATCCCGGCATGAACGGGCAGCACAGCCTGGTGTCCAAAAAGTTTATGCGCCCTGGCATATTGAAAGAGTACGTTCGCCACGACTTGAGAATATGGGAGTCCACATTCGGCAGCGAGCCACGGCTCGTCGATGACAGTGGCCTCATCATGCTTGGCGATGATGTTCTGCGCGACTGGAGATTGCGGACTCAACACGGTACCGCTCGGGTTCGTGCCTACTACGATGTGTTGCCAGCCCGGGAGAGTACGCTCACGCTCGATCCCTCCAAACGGAACCACTGGGGCGACCCGATACCCCGTATCAAATTCCGGGACAGCGACGCTTCCCGCAACCTGCGATCGCACACCGAAAGCGAGATCAGACATCTATTCACACAGATGGCCCGCGCGGGCAACGGCAAGACCATCGCCGTGCATACCTCCGAATTTCAGGACCATCCGTCCGGAGGATGCAGAATGGGAAGCTCGCCCGACAGCAGCGTGTGTGACAGCTTCGGGAGAACCCACGATCATGAGAATCTGTTCGTAGTGGGCGCGCCCACATGCGTTACCGGAGGATGCGCCAACGGAACGCTCACCTTCGTGGCGCTGGGGCTCAAGTCAGCAACCCAGATCGGCCGCGACTTTCCTGCAAAGTAGGGGTTGCCCTTGAAGCACGATATCTGTCCGGTAAATAACGCGATCACGCGGCGCAACTTCATAGCGCGAGCTGCAGCCGTGGGAGGTGCTGCGGGACTGATTCCCGTCATAGCCGGATCCTGCGAACCGGGCCGTAGGCAGCCGTTCGATGCCGGAGAATCCAAACTCCGAGTGGACGGCCGCACGATATCGATGGGAAACGATGCGATCGCGGCAAAGTGGTCGGTGTCCGAAAACAGACTACAGACGCTGGACGTAGTGGACCTCCTCACAAACAGGAGAATCTCACTGGCACCCAACGCGTTTGCGCTCAATCTGGCCGACGGAACCAGTATCGAGTCGTCGGCCATGCGGCTGGCGCGGGGTCCGCGTGTGGCACGGTTGGTGGGAGACCCTGCCGCCTCCCGGTACGCCGATCGCGTGGACGGCCGGATCGTCACTCTCGAACTCGCGGACGACGCTAGCGGGGTCGTCGCCACTTGGCGTGGCATCTTGAGAAACGGCTCCGGTTATATCCGTCAGGAACTCACCCTCACAACCACCGAGCGAGACGTTCCCATCAAGAGCATCACGCTGGTAGAATCAGACGTCCCTGATGCCGGCGTCGTGGGTACCGTACCGGGGTCACCGATTGTCGCCCGCAACATGTTTCTGGGCTTTGAGCACCCACTGTCCGAGAGCACTGTTGAAGACGGCCGCACGCGAAGCAAGTTGAGTCGCGCTCTGCCGCTCAGGCCGGGTGCTCCCCTCCGCTATTCGTCCGTCATAGGAGTCACACCCACCGGCCAACTACGACGCGGTTTTCTGAACTATGTCGAGCGGGAGCGGGCCCACCCATATCGACCGTTTCTGCACTACAACTCGTGGTACGACCTCGGCTACTTCAGTCCGTTCGACGAATCCGGCGCTCTCACCGTTATCGAGGCCTACGGGACCGAACTGCACGACAAGCGCGGAGTAGTCCTCGACTCTTTTCTGTTCGACGACGGATGGGACAACCACACGACACTGTGGAAGTTCAACTCCGGGTTTCCCAACGGCTTCACTCCACTGCGCGATGCGGCAGCCCGTTACGGAGCGGCACCAGGAGTATGGATGTCTCCATGGGGTGGATACGGGGAACCTCGCCGCCAGAGACTGGAGAACGGTCGCGCGCACGGGTTCGAGACCAACGAACGCGGCTTTGCACTGTCCGGACCAAAATATTACGAGCGGTTTCGCGACACCTGTATGGATATGATCCGGACGTACGGCGTCAACCAGTTCAAGTTCGATGGCACCGGCGACGCCGCAAACGCGATTACGGGAAGCCAGTTCGACAGCGATTTCGACGCGGCGATCCATCTGATCGGCGAACTCCGAGGCGAGAAACCCGACCTCTATGTGAACCTCACCACCGGCACATACCCTTCGCCGTTCTGGCTCAAGTACGCCGACTCCACCTGGCGCGGCGGCAGCGATCACAACTTCACCGGGGTCGGGTCCGACAGGCAGCAGTGGATTACCTATCGCGACGCTGCCACATATCGCGGTGTGGTACAGCGTGGGCCGCTTTATCCGTTGAACGCTCTCATGCTGCACGGCTTGATCTACGCCACACATGCGAAAAAGCTGGACACCGATCCGCAAGACGATTTTGCTGACGAGATCAGGGCATACTTTGGAAGCGGTACCCAGCTACAGGAGATGTATGTCACACCGTCCCTCCTGACACAGGACAATTGGGACACACTCGCCGAGTCGGCAAACTGGGCACGCGCCAACGCAGACATCTTGGTTGACACCCACTGGGTGGGCGGAGACCCGGAAGCACTCGAGGTCTATGGGAGAGCCTCGTGGAACAACGATGCCGGCATTCTGGTTCTACGGAATCCCAAGGACACTCCCCAGTCGATCGAACTCGATATCGCTGCGGTCTTCGAACTGCCCGATGGGGAGGGAGCACGTACCAACTACACGGCGCGAAGTCCATGGCATACCGATGCAGACAAAGATCCCGTTCGCTTGAGCGCCGGCGAGCCATACACGTTCTCACTGCAACCGTTCGAAGTTCTCACCCTGGAAGCCCATGCCTAGTCAACTGAGAACCATGTTCCCACTCGGCGCAGCGGTTATCGCGCTCGGGGTTTCTGCCGTTTCGGCCCACGCCCAGATCTCGCAAGCGATGGTATCGTCTTACCTGTGGCCCAATACCGATGGCGACTTTCGCCGAGCTGACTCCATTCTCCAGGCCGATGAGTCGCTGGTACACGTCTCCAGGCTACGAATGTTGGATCTGGAAGAGACCATGAGGCGAGGACCGGTGCGTGAAAGGTCCGACACCGGGACCAAGGGTACGAGGGTGATGGAGCAGATTACCGTGGACGCACCTGGTGGACGCAAGATCCCCGTCTACGTACAGCTTCCATCCAGCTATTCGCCTGCCAGGGAGTGGCCGTTGATGTTCGCCATGCACGGGGGACCCACCGGCAACGAAATGCAGGCGCTGCAAGGTGCCCAGCGTATGCTGAGTGTGTGGTCGGAGCCGGCGGAGCGTGCCGGCTGGATTGTCGCAGCGCCCGCCATGCTGTCCACTACGGCAAAGGACGGCCGCACACGCGACCGATTACCCTACGAGATCTTCCATCCCAAAGAGGCCAAGGCGGTGATCGACGCGCTCAGAGTACGCTACAACATCAGCGCCGACCGAGTCGTCTCGACCGGGATATCGTTGGGTTCCAATTTTTCGATCGGATTCGCGGCCGCGCATCCCGATTGGCTCGCGGCGATCGTGCCGGTATCGACCGAGGGTGATTCGCGCGAGCTACTGCTCCGCAACCTGCTCGGCGTACCGATATATGTTCTAGAGGGATCTCGAGACCGCAATATCCGTGGCGTGAGTGGTCCCCGGACACTGGCCACAATCCTCACCGGTCTGGGCTACGATCTCACCTACAGAGAGTTTTCCGACCGCGCACACGAGGGGTTCCAGGAACACTACGCAGATGTACTCAGGTGGCTCGACAGTAGGCCGCGCCGCAAGTACCCCCGCGAAGTTCTTCGTGTACCCCATGACGCCATCATGCCGGTTGCCAAGAGAGTCCACTGGATCGAGACCGATACCCGACAGGCCCTCGTGCACGCCGTGGTGGTCAACACGGACCGCATAGACATCACCGCACGCTGGACCCCTGGCCTCACGGTGTTTCTGAACGACCATCTCGTGAACATGGATGAATCCACTGAGATTTGGGTCAATGGCATACGTGTTTTCAACGATACGGTACCCCGCTCAGCCGTAACCGCTCTAACTCAGGCGAAGCTATTGAAGGACGAGCGACGGGTCTATGCTGCCTCAGTGCATGTGACCGTTCCAAGTACGCCCCAAGCCATAGCAGCAGGAAAGTCACTGTGGAAGCGGTTGACACCGCAGCTGCCCGAAGGGCAACTCTCTTTTTGGGAGATGTATGCACAGCGCGCGATCGAAGAGCGGTTTCCCACTGTTGGGTTCGAGGGTGAGGAGACGCAGTTGCCAGCCGCATATGAGCCAAGGGCCGCCGAGCAGATTGCGATCAGAGTGACCGAGGTGAACCCGACCAGTGATTTCGGTAAAGTCGGTCTCCGTGCCGGGGATCTCGTCATCAGTGTGGGAAACGAGCCGTTTTTCAGAAGCCGTGATGGGGTCGGCGGACTTTACCGCTGGCTCGTGCGTGAACTGCGCGAGACTCCGGCCCAGTACCCGATTGTCCTGTGGCGCGATGGACGGGAAATCACTGTCACGGCATCGCTTCATCTGGGGCCGTACTCCCCATTCGCCCCGTAACGCAACAGCCGGATTGACGCTTGCTCCGCGCACGCCAGAGAGGCAGAGGCGATAGAGGCCGTCCTCAGACCAGGACGCTACTACATCTTCTCGCAACTGTCACGATAGCCGCATGCGTTAGACACCTTCCTCCGCCCATGGCATCCGTCGATCGCGGATGGAGCCAGCGGGGTATCGCTTCGTGGTACGGACCCGGATTTCACGGCAAGAGCACCGCATCTGGTGAGCGCTACGACCAGAATGCCATGACCGCGGCTCACAAGCAGCTCCCGTTTCAGACCTGGGTACGGGTCGATAACCTGGACAATGGCAGAAGCGTCGCGGTACGCATCAACGACCGAGGGCCCTTCGTCGCTGGGCGGATCATCGATCTGTCGCGCGCTGCCGCGCAGGCGATCGGAATGGTCGCCGCTGGAACGGCCAGGGTGAGCATCACGGTGACCACACCGGCACGGGAGTCGAGTTGCCTCCGTGTACAGGTGGGTTCCTACGAGAAGCGCTCCAACGCCGAAGCTCGTGCAGACCGGCTGCGGGCGGATGGCGAGCGACCCAGACTGGAGCGCGGGCCGGGGGGCGTGATCCGCGTGTTCATCGGCCCATTTACGAGCCGCACTGCCGCCGAGCGACACCGGCGCCGGTATGACGGCGTCATTGCGCCCTGCGCGGGCCGCTAGCCATGCAGCTCACGACACATTCGCTCTACGTGCCGAGTGACTATCTCACGTAGCTGCAGATAGATCGGATCGTCACCCAGCTCTTGGTGGCACGCGTGCACCACGTCTACTATAGAGTTTGCCGCTGAATCTGCCAAGCCAAGTAGCATGGCGCGCACTACATCCCACCGCAGCCCGGCCTGAGTGGCCATCGCTTCCAATCAGCCTTCTGCACGTTAGCATGCGCGTCTTCATTCCCAATCAGGTAGTTGAATGCTACCCAACGCACGAGACGAGGGAGATCCCTTGCGGGCGGACTCGAGGAGTGTCTAATCAGGCTAATGCATCTGGTCAAGCCAGGACCGCCGTCGCGTTGGTGGTAAGTCGCTGGTAGATGATCCCGGCGTCATGCCGGAAGGCATCCGTTAAGGCGCTGCGTCCGCGCAGCACGGCGCCCAGACCGGCTGTGACCGTGATGTCCTCGGTCCAAAAGGAGGCAATTCGCGCTAGGTCTCGCGCCGCGATAGCCTGTTCTGGGCGGTGCGGGCGTTTCGAATTGCCCCTAGATCGCCGGATGGAACTTGGGGTGGAGCGATCACCTCACAATGTGAAACTCGGTCTGCCGCTTCAATATCCACTCCATTTTGCCCTCGGCGGTCACAGCCGCGTCTTCCTCGAGCGGCATCCCAACCACCTGGCCGTCCCACTCCGGAACCTTACTCGCAGCGTATAGCTCTATTGAATACCACGTGTTGGGAATGATGTGGATATTCCCCTTCGGTTCGCCCTCCTGACGATCCACCAAACCTATGGTCGGACCCGGGCCGTGTCCGTAGTCGCCGATGGGATGTGTGTAGATCCTGCCGGTGATTCCCTCCTTGTTCATCTGCGCCAACGCAGCGGTCTGCACTTGGTTGCCGGTCCTACCTGGCTTCATCTGTGATAATAGAATGTCCTGCAATCGGTTCGCGGTTCGGAGTGCCTGCTTGAGACCATCGGGAACGTCACTTTCGCCTTCCCTCAGCACATACCCCATGTGCTGCGTATCGGTCGCCAACCCCGTGGCGTAGATCCCGAAGTCCACATGCAGCACGTCGCCTCGCTCGATTACACCGCTCATTCCGAAGATGGCCGCCTCGGATGCGCCGCGGCGCTGCACCTCGACCGAAGGCTGGAACCACGATCCCATCGCCATATCGTGTACCCGCTGCCGTAACCACCACTCCACGTCCGTAGTCGTGGTCTCGCCCGGCGTTATCACCTCGTTCGAAAACGCCGTAGCAATGAGCGCGTGCACGATCTGCATCATCTTGCGGTAGTATGGCATCATCTCGGGGATGCGAGTTGCCAAATATTCCACCGGCAAAAGTCCCGCGGGTACAAACCTGGCACTCCACTTGGGCCCCAAGGCACGCTCCAGCAGTTCTCTTTCACCCGACGCGAGACCGTCCCCGAACTTGTCGTAAAACGTAGACGCATTGATCCCGATGGCCTCCGGCTGCCGTTCTTCGACTACCCGACGCAGTACTTCCCACTGGGGATCGAGGTAGAGAACGTGCGTCGGATCGTACGGGTCCTTGAGGCTTTGATACACACCGCTCTCACTGCCGCCGCCCAGCGCCAAACGTTCCACTCCTGCGCTGTCACCGCGATCGTAAAACACGAAGATCGTGCGCCGCCGGGCGGCGAACCGCGTTGGCGACACCAGAGCCGGGAATACAGGGTCCTCGTTGTATTCACTCATCGGGACGATCCACATGTCGATGTGGTGCTCCCGCATCAACCGCGGCAGAACGGTCTCCAGTCGCCGTTCGAGCCAGCCCTGCTGGATCTCCGCCTGCTCCCTGAGCGACGGTAGACGCGGAATGTCCTGTGCCACACTTCGAGATGAACCAACACCCATGACACAGGCTGCAAGGAGAGGAGCAGCAACAAGTTTCTGCACGAGCGATGACGTCTTTACCATGAATTCACCTCTGATAAAAGTATGTAGCCTGCGCCGAGCGCACGGTGCAAGCGCCGACTCCCGGCAAAGATGCACCGGTCCGCCGGTTAACGCGAGCAGCAACCGGCCTCTGTGTTACCTGACTCGAACGACGTATCTTGTGACATGCTTCTTCACACACTCGGCGCACTGGTATCCCAGGGCGGCCTCTCGGAGTCACTCCAGCACCGGCCACTCGTTGCGATGGCGACGCTATTTGGTGCAGGGTTGGTCACCAGCTTGACGCCGTGCATCTACCCCATGATTCCGATCACTGCGGGGGTTCTGGCCGGCAGCGCCAGAGCCGACTCGTCCCGCATGCGCACCATCGGTCTCACGATTACCTACATCTTGGGGCTGGCACTCTTTTACGCACTTCTGGGATTGCTCGCCGGCTTGACCGGTTCCCTATTCGGTGCAGTCGCGTCGAACCCCTGGGCGCGTTTCGTGATCGGAAACCTTCTGTTGATCTTTGCGCTTGCGATGCTGGACGTCATCCCGGTATCTGCACCGCAGCGGTTAGTGTCGTGGGCCGGGACCCTGGGTGGGGGTTCCTATCCCGCGGTTTTCCTGCTGGGAGTGACATCGGGGATCGTGGCCGCTCCGTGTGGCGCACCTGCATTTGCCGTCGTGCTCACCTGGGTCAGCACAACTCAGAGCGCCGTACTGGGCTTTGTCTATTTGTTCGTGTTTTCCTTGGGCATGACGGCGCTGTTGGCCGCCGTGGGTATTTCGTCAGGCATGCTGGCGGCGCTCCCAAAGTCCGGCCTGTGGATGAACTGGATCAAAAAGGCAGCGGGAATCCTTATGCTGGCGATGGCGGAGTATTACTTTATACAGATGGGGATGGTCTTTTGAAGGGAACCCGATGAGATCCTGCAGATTGACGTATGCCTTGTTACTCGCCGCCTTGACGGTGCCCATGGCCCTAGTCGCTCAGGGGACAGATGAGGTCGGCCTTCCGGTGGGCACGAAGCCGGCCGCGGTGCAGATAGAAGATCTCGACGGTCACGCCGTCGATCTCTCGCAGTACGGTTCCGGCAAGCCGGTATTGATGGAGTTCTGGGCCACGTGGTGCGAGGTCTGTAAGGCGCTTCACCCCTCGATGGTCGCCGCACAAAAGCGCTTCGGCGACCAAGTGGACTTTTTGTCGGTCAGCGTAGCGGTGAATCAAACGCCGCGTTCCATCAAGCGCTATCTCGAGCGCCATCCCGTTCCCGGACGCGTGCTATGGGACGTGGGTGGACGGGCAACTCGTGCGTACGAGGCGCCAACAACGTCCTACGTGATTATCCTCGATGCCGCGGGCCGAGTGGCGTACACCGGCGTCGGCGCAGACCAAGACTTGGAGGCCGCACTCGAGAAGGTGGTTGGAAGTGCTACCGAAGGTCAGATACAACATTAGGTAGCTCGCTGCGGCAGAGAAGATACGGCAAGGACCCGGGGTTATCGGGCCCTCTTTCTACACTATCGCCCCAAGTGGAGTGTTATCCCCCAGTTTGCCGGCCGCGCAGCATGCCGGTGGTGTCCCGGAGCGCGCAGAGGGACATCACCGGCATGCGAAGCGACCAGTCGCGCACCAACGCGAACTTAGATACGCTCCACTAGTTACCCGGCTCTTCGGCCTCGGCTGGCGCAATGCGCTCGAGTGCTTCGGTGAGATCGGTATAAGCCGTTGGATCGACCTCCCTGAACGGCGCCGCCACATACGCGATCTTTCCAGTCTTATCCACTACGAACAGCGTGCGGTTATTGATGACCCGCTCGCCGCGCTTGAGGAAGGCACCGTATTGCTGGCCGACATTGGCTCCTTCGTCACTCGCAAACAAGAACGGCATTTCGTCATCCCGCGCCCACGAACTCTGCTCTTCGGGAGCGTCGGTGCTGATGGCGATTAGAACGATGTCCTTACCGCTGCGGAACATTGTTGCGTACTGATCACGGTACGCATGCATTTGAATCGTTCAGCCACGCGTTCGTACTTTGTAAAAGAAGGCCAGAACGACCGTCTTACCCCGGAAGTCGCTCAATTTGATCGGATCCCGCAGCACACCATAACGCGTGGCACCGGGGATCGCGAAATCGGGAGCCATCTCACCCACTTGGAGCGGAGTTCCGGTTTCGTTTTGGGCCGCCGCCGAACTGGCAATGGCCAACGAGGCCACAGCGCCGGACAACAGGACCGCCTTACCGATATTCATGCCGCAGCACTCCTCTTGGTTTGGGTGGTGACATGAGAACCATCCTATTATACGCGCAATGCGCCGCGTACGTTAGACCATACCCGTATTCGGGCCTTGCCCCACCATCGTGGCGCAGACTACCTTCCCCGCTCCCCGTTTCACAAGAACAGCGACCTACCAGGGAGCTCTAATGCCAGAACAGCAGGAGCGCGACAGCTACCCCAACTTTCGCTCTCACTTCCTTCCGCGTTCGCGGCCCGGATGGATCGCGGTCATCGCATTTCTGCTGCTATTCACTTTGACCCAGCCACCGCTGGTATACCTGGTGGCCAACAGAATAGAACCGTGGCTATTGGGTTTTCCGTTTCTTTACGCTTATCTGTTGGTCTTGTATTGCGCCCTGATCGGAGTTCTGATCTGGGCCCAAAAGCAGGACGTGTAGATGCAGCCTTGGATCGTGGCCACGAGCCTCATCTTCGGCTACCTGCTGGTCACAATCGTAATCGGCATCATCGCGAACAAGCGTCTCGCGGTCGACCTGGAAGATTTTCTGCTCTACGGCCGCAAAGCGGGTTTCATCGTTCTGTATCTCACAATTGTAGCCACTTATCACTCCGCCTTCGCCTTCTTGGGATCGGGCGGTTTCTTCTACACCCACGGGATCGGGTTCTGGGACGCAGGAACCTGGACGGTACTGGTAGGAGCCATCACCTACGTGCTGGGAAGTCGCATCTGGGCACTGGGCAAGAAGTTCAAGTACGTCACGCCGGCCGACATGCTTGCCGATTTCTACGAGAGCGAAGCCGTCAGAGTGGTCGTGGCGATCGTGTCGGTTGTGTTTACGATTCTCTACATACAGGTACAGGCTCAGGGCCTGGGATACATCTTGTCCGTGGCATCGGGCCAGCGGATATCGTACGAACTCGCAACGCTGATCCTGTTGCTCGTCGCCGCCACCTACTTGATGGCGGGCGGATTACGCGCCGTCTACTGGACCGATGTGGTCCAAGGCGTGTGGATGTACGTGGCGGTGTGGGTAGGCGCACTGGTGCTGTCATACAAGCTGTTCGGCGGACCACTCCAATTGTGGAGGCGCATTGCGGAAGAACGTCCCGACCTCCTGACCTTGCCGGGACCACACGGGTTCTTCACGCCCGGCATGTGGTTCGGCTTGATGATAGTGCTTTCGTTCGGGATCGTGTTTCAACCGCACATAATGATCCGCTACTACACGGCCGCGTCGGCTCGTACCATCAAGTGGCTCGGCGCCACCACGCCGATCTTCTTGATGACACTGTTCATTCCAGCGGCGTTAGTGGGCCTGGGCGGTGCGATCGCAATGCCCGACATCGATGTACCGGATAGAATCTTTCCGGAGCTACTGTTCAACTACGCGCCCGCATGGCTCACCGGAATAATCCTGGCCGGCGCAACGGCTGCGGCCATGTCGACGCTCGATTCCATCTTGCACTCCAACATGACTGTGCTGACACGTGACATCTACCAGCGATATATTTCCCCTCAAGCCAGCCCAGCTCACTACATACTCGTGGGAAGAACGATCGTAGTGGGATTGCTGGTGATCGGCTACTTACTTTCAGTTAATACCTTCAACTTCTTAGTGGTACTCGTCGCGCTTTCCGGTGCGGGGGCATTGCAGCTAATGCCCGCCATTCTGGGAGTCTGTTTTCCCTCGAAGAACCTATTGACGCGTGCCGGAGTCTTGGCCGGGATCGGAGTTGGACTGGTTACACTCTACATGACGCTCGTTGTCTGGCCCCATCCACTTGGACTGCACGGCGGCGTGTGGTCGTTGATTGCAAACTTTGTTGTAACGATCATCGCGTCACGCTTTACGCGGCCACCCAACCCCGCAACGGTCTGGCGCATCCACGGAGAAGTGGAGCGCTTCGTGTACGGCGAGGGTACGCCCAACCCGAGCGCCTCATGAAAGCCACTCGAACGATCGTAGGCGTGGATACCGGCGGCACGTTCACCGACTTCGTCGTTATGGGAAAGGATGGTATCGACGTATACAAGGAACCGTCCACTCCCGAGAATCCCGCAAAGGCGGTCCTCACAGGCCTCGTTCACCTGTTGGGCAATACCGATGCGAACATCGTGCATGGCTCTACCGTCGCCACCAACGCTCTCCTGGAGCGAAAGGGCGCTAAGTGTGCCCTCATAGCAACCGCCGGTTTTGAGGATGTCCTGGAGATCGGACGCCAAACTCGCAAAGAGATCTACGACATCAACGTGACCAAAGCACCGCCGTTGGTGCCCGCCGAATTGCGCTGGGGAGTCAAACAGAGGACCGGGCCACACGGAGAGATCTTGCAGCCGCTGGACGATGCATCACTGGGGGAAACCCTGGAGAAGCTGCGAGACGCCGATGTCGAGGCAGTCGCTATCTGCCTCCTTCACTCCTATGCCGATACCGAACATGAGACGCGGATCGCGGATCGCGCAGCTCGGGTAACGGACGCTTTCATAACTACATCCTACGAAGTGCTTCCCGAGTTTCGCGAGTACGAAAGATGCTCCACCACCGTCATAAACGCCTACGTCGGTCCCGTCATGTCGCGCTACCTCACCTCTATTGGTGAAGAGCTGGAGGGCGACAGCGTGCGCATAATGCAATCCAACGGCGGCATCATTTCACTGCGGGCGGCACAGCGACTGGCAGTCCAGACAATACTCTCCGGACCGGCCGGAGGTGCCGTGGGTGGATCGGAGATCGGACGGCGCGCCGGCTTCAACAACACCATCACGTTCGATATGGGAGGCACCAGCACCGACGTCTGTCTCTGTCCCGGTGGGTTGACTAGAACAAAGGAATACGAAATTGGCGAACTGCCCATTCGCGTTCCCGTGATAGACATTCACACCGTCGGTGCCGGCGGCGGCTCGATCGCCTACCGAGATCCGGGCGGCTCGTTGCGCGTCGGACCTCAGAGTGCGGGGGCCGATCCGGGGCCGATCTGCTATGCCCGCGGCGGTACCAAGCTGACGGTAACCGATGCTAATCTCTTTCTCGGGCGACTTTCACCCAAGCACTTTCTGGGCGGACAACAAGAACTTGCCGTACAGCCGGTCCGAGCAGCCATGGATGCGTTTGCTGACGAGATGGGACTTACACCGACCGAAACGGCTGAAGGCATCCTGCGCGTCGCCAACGCCACGATGGAACGGGCGATCCGGGTTATCTCGTTGGAACGGGGCCACGATCCGCGTGACTTTACGCTGGTCTGCTTCGGTGGCGCGGGAGCGATGCACGCCGCTGATCTTGCGGCCAACCTCGCCATACCGCGATTCCTCGTGCCGCGAGCGGCAGGGATTCTTTCCGCGCTTGGCATGTTGTTGGCCGACTGCGTGCGGGACTACTCGCAGACGTTGCTGGTGCCGAGTTCTAAGCTCGATGAGGCAGAACTCGAAGCGGCGTTTCAACGACTCGAGCAACGAGCCATACACGAATACGACGAGGAAGGGTTCTCACCAGACCAGGTATCGCTCGAGCGATCCGTCGATATGAGATATGTGGGCCAGGGATACGAACTAGATATTCCAATGTGCCAGGAACTGGAAACCACTTTTCACGAGCTGCATCGTTGGCGCTATGGATATTCCGACACCACGCGCCCGACTGAAGTCGTGAACGTGCGACTACGGGCGACAGGACAGACCGAGAAACCGTCTCTCCCCGAGCGGGACCTGACAACTGAAGACGCGACGGCGGCTATCATCGGCGAGCAGATCATGGTGTTCGACGGAACGGAGCACGATGCAGCGCTCATCGACCGAACCAAGCTCGCGCCCGGCAACAAAATTCGCGGTCCCGGACTCGTCGTGGAATACAGCACAACCACGGTCGTGCCGCCCAGCTTCGAGCTGGAAGTGGATCGGTACGACAACCTTATACTGCGGGCAGCGAGATAAAGTGGGGGGCCGTTTGCCCATTGCGCGATGCTGGGGGAAAGAAGAATCGAGGTGGCCGAGTATGCAGGACGCCGGACGCCTCCAACGCGAGACGTCCTCAGTCCTGCATACTCGGCCACGAAAATCGCTAGAAACCCTGACCGCCCCGCTGAGAGCTTATGCCTAACTGGGATCCCATAACACTCGAGGTCTTTCGCAACCTGTTCTATTCGGTCGCCGAAGAAATGGGCGTGACCCTCTGCCGCACCTCGTTCTCCCCCAACATCAAGGAACGCCGAGACTACTCGTGCGCCATCTTCGACGGTGAGGGACACATGGTGGCCCAGGGGGAACACATGCCGGTGCACCTGGGGTCCATGCCGTTGTCGGTGGAGGCCGCGATCCAGCACACCACAATGGGACCGGGCGATGTAGTTGCCGTGAACGACCCGTTCCGCGGTGGGACCCATCTACCCGACATAACACTGGTGCAGCCGGTATATCTGGAAGACGAGAACTCCCCGAACCAGAAACCGACGTTCTACGTCGCCAATCGTGCGCACCACTCCGACGTCGGTGGAATGACGCCTGGATCCATGCCGCTGTCACGATCTATCTACCAAGAGGGCATTCGGATTCCCCCAATCAAGCTGGTGGAAAACGGTCGAGTCGTAGACGACGTGCTCGCGCTCATCCTCGCAAACGTTCGGACCCCGACGGAGCGCGAAGGCGACCTGACTGCGCAGATCGCCTCCAACAAGACGGGCGAGCGCCGGCTCCTTGCCATCGCGGAGAAGTACGGACTCGACACAGTGACCGCCTACATGCATCATCTCCAAGACTATGCCGAACGAATGACGCGCGAGGCGATCGGTGCCATACCGAATGGAACCTACGAGTTTGAAGACTTCATGGACGACGACGGCCAGGGCAACGGCCCACTTCGTATAGCTGTGAAGATCACGATCGATGGAGACGACGCCGAGATAGATTTTACCGGTACCGCGGAGCAGGCGGAGGGGAGCGTCAACGCCATCTACGCGATAACGCTCTCGGCGACAATGTACTGCTTCCGCATCATCGTTCCGTTTGCCGTGCCGTCGAACTACGGCACGATCAGACCCCTCAACGTGATCGCGCCGGAGGGAACCCTGGTCAACGCTCGGCTACCGGCCGCAGTTGCCGGAGGCAACGTCGAGACTTCACAGCGCATAGTGGATGTCGTGTTGGGTGCGTTGTCCCAAGCCATTCCCGACCGGATCCCCGCGGCCAGTTACGGTACGATGAGTAACCTCACACTTGGAGGTACCGATCCACGCACCGGGCAGGACTTCGCCTACTATGAAACGATCGCCGGCGGCATGGGCGCACGTCCCACCGCCGACGGTCTGGACGCAACGCACTGTCACATGACAAACAGCCTCAATACTCCCATCGAGGCTCTGGAGCACGCCTATCCGTTCCGCGTCACCGAATACAGCATCAATCGCGGATGGGGGGGAGTCGGCCGTTTCCGTGGCGGCGACAGCATCAGGCGGGACATCGAGATGCTCTGCGACGGCCAGGTCACGATCCTGAGCGATCGCCGGAAGCGTGGACCGTATGGACTGGACGGTGGAGCAAGCGGGAGTCCCGGTCGCAACGTCTCAATCGACTCGAACGGAGTCGAGACCGACTTGCCCGGAAAGGCCAGCGAGTGGGTACAGGCCGGCACGACAATAAGCGTGCGTACTCCTGGTGGCGGTGGCTACGGGAAGCCGACGTAGACTCGCCTAAAGCGCGCCGAATCCCTTAGCGAAGAACGCCTTCTGTTTGCGATGGAGTTCGATTACCGCGTCACTCATGTGAGGACGCATCATCGCGCTGGTGAAACCGAAGACCGGAAACAGCGTCATTGGCACCATGTGATTGCCGAACTGGTGTACCACTGTCGTGCGCAACAGTTTGTCGAACCGCGGATAGGGTCTCTCCCGCCTCGTCCGCATCAAGATGGCCCAGTTCGCGTCCACCGCAGGCACGGGATCTTGGTCGAGAAGAGTGCTCGTGGCTATCGCACTGCGCTGCGACACCACCGGTCTGCTGTAGACCAATGAGTTGCTTGCTTCGGCAGTCCGGACGATGGACCCAGGTTCGTCCCGATTCAGGCTCTGTGCTGGTAGATTCGCCGACACGGCGGGTAGGAAAACAAGCAGCAGGACTAACGGAATGCTCGAGGGCTTCTTAGGGCGTGTGATCATCGTACCCTCCCGTCAAAAGCTCTATCCATAAGCACGGGAGAGAGTAACTACGTGTTCCCCGTGAACGGGCCGACGCAAGATCGCCGACCCGCTCACGGGAAACCGTTATCACTTGACCACAATCGGAACCGAAAACTGCGTGTCGCCCCACTTGAGTTGGAGCATGCCCCCTGAGCCATCCGATTCCACGGCGAACGTGAACCGCTCAACAGGTTCGCTGAGAGACGAACGGGTCATGTCGACGCGGACGAAATCTTTCGACTCGTCGTACGCCGTACCCCACTGTCCGGTCTCGCTGTTGATGATCAACTGCGCGCTCTCGGGTGTGTAAGTGCTCCACAGAGTATAGGAACCTGCCGGCACCGTCTTACCCCCGATCTCGAGATCGCGATCGGTCGTGAAGATGGTCGCGGCGTTGGCCCCCGTGCGCCACACCTTGTTCCATGGCACCAGGCCGCCGAAGAGATCCCGACCGCGCTTCGCCGGCTGGCTGTACTTGATCTCCAGGTGTGCGTCCGCCAACGTAGTCTGCAACGTCGCGCCGGGCGAGGCGACACCAAAACCCTTTCCGCTTGCGTCGCGCGCCGCGAAGTCTTCGGCGAGCGCTTCCAGATCTACGCCGGCTGCCCGCGTGCCCTCGACCTGCATCGTGGTCTCTTTCCCCGTGATGCCGAGTAAGTCACCGCTAGATGTCACGCTCGCCAACATGCGACTGCCAAAAAAGCTCATGGCGACGGTATCCGAACCGACTTTGGCAACGTAGTTCGCTCGCGTGCGCTGGCTACCGGCCGGCAACAGTGTGATCGCGACACTGTCACCGCCCTTCGCTAGCGCTTGACGAACTACCTGCTCGCGCAGACCGTACGACATCGGCGCCCTTCCAATCACCGGGATCGTCCCCTCCGGCGTTGCAACCTTGATGGTGTCAGTCCCATCCTTCCGGTAGCGCTCCACGATTGCGCTATCGCCTTCCATCTTTACCATGAAGCGCTCGTCCGGCGGGCCATCGGCATTCGTCTCGGGGGTGTGCCACTCGACCTCGAGTTCGGAGATCGCGCCATCCGGCGTCAGTCTACCAGCGTAATGGGCCACGCGAGTTGTGGGACTCCGCACGACCAGATCGCCCACCACGCTGGTGTCGGTGCGCGAGAAAACCTCAACTGCAGTCGTGTCGTCGCCCAGCTTCTCGACGTAAGCTCTCTTATCCGAGGCCGGCTGGCAGGCGGCCACCGACAGGGCTGAACCAAGCGCCAGAAGGCACGGGAAACTCTTGAAACCAGACATCGCCATCTCCAGGTTATTACTGACTGTGATCCAAGCCGGTGGATAGTCCCACCACTGGCATGAAAGGTCCGCCGGAGACACACCGAGCGCAATACCCTATGGCATCAATTGGTACGGATCGTGATCGGCACGATCGTCTCACCCCAATGCAGATTCATGACCGCTGAATCCGGTCCGACGACCGCAAAATAGAAGGCCATAGTCTCCATGTGACCGCCCGTCTCCGGAGTCACCGTAAACCGTACGGCGTCATGTCCCTTGGGATAGCTCGTGTGGTAGGTCCTGTACTTGTCGTTCAGTATGTAGGTCCATTCCTTCTCTCCCGGAATGGTCCAGATGCTGTACTTACCGGCACGTACCTGCGTTCCCGCAACGGTCACGTCCTCGCTGAACTCTATGGTCGATGCCCAATCCGCCCCGGGCATCCAGATCTTGCCGAACGGCACCAGCGCCCCGAACAGGTCTCTGCCCCGTGCCACGGGTCGAGAGTATTCGACTGTGATCCTGGTGTCGCCCACCATTTGCATCACGGACCCTTTTTGGCTAGCGCGTACGCGTTGGGCCGACGCGTCGCTCGCACCCAGCACAAGCAGAACGACAAGCACGGCAAACGGCAGACTCTTCATATGTTGTTTCATTTAGAGACCTTTCCAGTGTTCGGGCTGTTTCCGACTTCAAACCATAACACCGCTGCCATGCCCGATGTTCGCGCCACGCCGCCTTTGCGCCGTCTCCGTCCGGACCATAAACTCCAGTGAGTGCCCAGGCCACCCAGAACAGGAGACCGTGCCGATGGCTTCCAGCAGCCCGTTACCCCAGAAGCTCCACATCAAACAAAGCCAGAGAATCATCGTCCTCAATGCACCGGAGGGCTACCTGAAACGACTCGGCGTGCTCCCCGCCGGCGTGGAAATGGCGCGACGCGCCACCGGCAAGTTCGACCTGGTTCACCTGTTCGTGAAGAACGTCGCCGAGTTGCAGCGCTTGGGTCCCAAAGCCCTGAAGATCTTGAAGTACGACGCCGTTCTCTGGATATCGTATCCCAAGAAGAGTTCTAAGGTCGAGACGGACATCTCGCGCGATGTGGGCTGGGATCTACTGCGACAGGCAGGACTGCGCCCGGTGGCGGCGGTATCGATCGACGACACATGGTCGGCGCTCCGCTTCAGGCCGGTAGCTGAAGTTGGCAAGTAGCCGTTACGCACTTCTCGCGCTCGGTCTCGCCGCATGCGGCGGCCGCCCGGCTGTCCCGCCGCTGCCAACGGCGGAAACGCGGTGCGAATTGCTGCCTGAGCCCTCTGCGCCCGCCGACACGCTGAGCGTTGGCGTCACGGAAACAATAGACCCGCGACACGCGCCATACCCCACTAACGGCGCGGAGCGCTTTGTCTTCAGCCAACTGTACGAGGGACTGATCGCCGTGGATTGCGCGGGTGCAGCGGTGCCGCTGCTGGCCGAGTCGTGGAGCAGCTACGATGACGGCCGACAATGGACGTTCCGCCTGCGCGACGCCACGCGGTTCTGGAATGGCAGCCGCGTGCGAGCTCGAGACGTGGTGTCGTCCTGGGACCCAAACGCACTCGAGCGCCTGGACATCCCACGCGCAACCGTGTTCGCTATAGGAGACACGGTCGTGTCTCTGGGATCGCGCGCCTCCGGCGCCAAGATACCTCTAGGCCTGGCTCACCCTGAACTGACGGTAACTCAAACCACCGTATTCGAGACCAGCTGGCCGCAAGGTACCGGGAGTTTCACTGTGGCGTCCGACGGAGACACCAACCCCAATCGGATCGTGCTGGTTCCATCTGGCGTGTCGGCCCACTCCGGTGGACTTCCGGTAATCGTTATCCGGGTGACGGCCGGTCGCGATGCCAGAGATCTCATAGATCAAGGAGTAGACCTGCTGTTTACCAACGACCCGGACGCGTTGGAGTACGCCCGCTCACGATCTCAACTCCAATCGATTCCGCTCCCGTGGGATCGGACCTACGTGCTGCTCCGCACGCAGATCGTGGCACCGACTAGCATGGCATCCAGCGCCGGGCGGGACGCGCTCGCACGCGATGCCGTACGAGCGGAAGCGCGCGGCGCGAGCGGTCCGTTCTGGTGGCAGGAACTGGATGGCTGCCACGCCAGAGTACCCACCGGACAGCACCGGACACACGCAAATGTGGGAAACAGAATTGTCTCCGACGCGAGCGACCCGACCGCTCGCGATCTGGCCACACGGCTCGCCGCGCTTTCGGCCACCAGAGACGGCTGGCGCTCGGTCGGAGCGACTGCGCCCGGCCCCGTCGTAGCCACCAGCATGAACTCCACCGATTTCCCCCGAGCCGCACGACTGGGGCAGGAGCTGGGTTACGTCACCGCCCTACCCCGACTCGTGCTGGACGCGTGCGGTGCCGCAGCGGATCTCTACTCCACACTCCCCTGGCTCAACGACGTCGTCCGCCTGTCTGACGCGATCGTGCCGTTGGTGGATACCAGGCGTCGGGTGGTTGCGCGGCGCGGGCGCGTACACCTGGGAGTGGACTTCTTTGGCACACCGCGCCTGATGCCGCAATGACTCTCCGAGCGCGCATACTCGGCGGATTCGCCGCACTCGTGTTGATCCCGTTAGTCTCGTTGGCCGTCGTAGTGCGGCAGCAAATGAGTAGCCGCCTGACGGCACAGTTCCAGCAGCGCATAGCGTCGCTGGTATCGATCATAGAGAGAGATCTCGCGCAGGAGAGCGCAACGCTAGAGCAGCGCCTCACTACCCTCACCGAGGCGTTGGCTGCTGACAACCGCTTCCGCCGTGCGGCCGTGCAGTACGACCGATCCGAGCGCGCCTATTTGCTCGACTATGCCGGCAACGCCATGCGGTTGATGGGGCTCTCGATGCTACAGCTCCAGAATGATTCCGGTCGCATCCTGAGTTCGGGCCATTTCAGAAACGAATACGACGTGATCGACGCAAAGCTACCCGGCCTCGTGGGATCTTCGCCCAATGGCACCGCACTACTCCGCGCGCGAAGTGCAGAGGGTACGTTTCTCACGGTCGCCCGCGTCGATTCGTTTCAGATAGCGGGGAGACGCTTCTACACGATAGGTGGTGCCCCACTGGTGGACCGTCTCATCACCGCTCTAGCGGGCGACGAAACCGTCGCCGTCACCATCATCTATCCCGGGGGGATGGCATCATCGGATGCTGCACTATCTAGCAGGATGACTCGCGATTCGACCGGGCGGGTCGTAATCCCACAGGAATCCGACCTGGTCGCCTACGCACGCGAACTGCGATACATAGATGAAACCGGCAAGGCTTCCTCTGCGCGGATCGTGGTGAGTCATCCGTTAGCGCCGTTGCAGCAACTGCGGCGCGAGATCGACCTGACGTTTCTCATCGCCGGCATAGCTGCGATAGTTCTCGCCCTGTTGCTTTCGGGATGGTTGTCGCGCAAGTTGAGCCGGCCCATCGCCGAACTGGCGCAGAAAACATCGGCGATCGAGCTCCATCAACTGGACGTCGACTTCTCCACCGATAGAACGGACGAAGTGGGTGCGCTGTCTCGCGTGCTGGCTGCTATGACGAAGCGATTGCGGGCAAGTGCCACGAGCCTGAAGGAGGCGGAACGTCGCGCCACCATCGGCGAGGTGTCCCGCCAGGTGAATCACGATATCAAGAACGGACTCATACCCATACGCAACGTGTTGCGGCATCTGACGCAGGTTGCGCGCGACGATCCCAGCCAACTCGCGGCGGTGTTCGCCGAACGCCAGGAGACACTCGACGCCGGCATATCGTACTTAGAGCAACTTGCCGCCAATTACGCCAAGTTATATCCCCGCCTCGACCGGCGCGCGTGCGATGTCAATGCCGTGGTAAATGGGCTGGTGCAGGAACTGGCCGACTCCGGCAACGCACGGGTTCGCGCGAGCCTGGCACCGAGTCTGCCGGCCGCCATGGCCGACGACATAGTGCTCAAGCGTATCTTGGAAAACCTCGTGGGAAACGCCATAGATAGCGCCGACTCGAAGTCCGGCAGCGTCACGGTAACTACGGAACATGTAATCGACGATTCCGGCGCGGAAGTTGTGACAACTACTGTAGCCGATACGGGACCCGGCATGGCGCGGGAACAGCTCGACCGCATCTTCGAAGACTTCTACACCACCAAGGAGGGCGGCACCGGGCTCGGGCTTTCTATCGTCCGGCGCCTGGTGATGGACCTGAACGGCTCGCTCAGGGTCCAGAGCGAGCCGGGTGTAGGCACGTCCTTCACTGTCGAACTCCCCGCGGCAGCGGAACCGCCCACGGGCATGGCCGCCCCTTGACCCGAATCCTGTTGGTAGACGACGCGCCGGCGATGGTCGAGCAGTACGCCTACGATCTCGAGCGCATCGGTGGGTACGAAACGCTTGTCGCATCCGGCGGTCGCGAAGCGTTGGACACCATCGAGGGAGAAGCAGTCGATTGTGTCATCTTGGACCTGGAGATGCCCGGTCTCGACGGTTTCGATGTGTTGCGGTCGCTCAAAGAAAGAAGCATCGAGATTCCCGTCATCGTATACACCGGGACCGGTAACTACGATCGCTGCGTGCAGGCTATTCGCCTGGGCGCTTACGGTTTCATCGACAAGGCCGAGCCGATGGAACGCGTGGTCCAGGAAATCGAAAACGCGCTCGAGCGCAGCCGGTTGGTCACCGAGGTCCGCGCCCTGAAACAACATCTGGACGATGACTCGCCGTTGATCGGCAGTAGCGCCGCGATGCGAACGCTCAAGGAGACGATCGCCAAGATCGCGCCGGTCCCAAGCACGGTGCTGATACTGGGAGAAAGCGGGTCGGGCAAGGAGCTGGTCGCGCGCGAACTCCACCGCCTGGGGCCGCAAGCAGCGCGTGACTCCGGAGCACGCCGCTCGCGGGCGGCGGAGCCGCACTTCGTGGCCATAAACTGCGCCGCACTTCCCGAGCACCTGGTGGAGAGCGAGCTGTTCGGTCACGAACGCGGCGCGTTCACGGGCGCGGCACGACTGCGGCGTGGAGCGTTCGAGGCGGCCGGCCGCGGAACGCTGCTGCTCGACGAAGTCGGCGAGCTACAACCACCCGTGCAGGCCAAGCTGCTGCGCACACTCGAGCAGCACGAGGTGACGCGCGTGGGCGGAGAGAAGCCTATTGCGGTAAACGCCCGCGTAGTTGCGGCAACCAACCGCGACCTGGAACAGGAAGTCGCCGCCGGAAGGTTTCGCCAGGACCTGTTCTACCGACTCAACGTCCACGTGATACGAGTGCCACCACTAAGAGAGCGACTGTCGGACGTTCCGGAACTCGTGGCGCACATCGCCCGCGGCATTTGCCGGCGATATGGCATTCGCACCAAGCAAATCGACTCGGAGGTGTTCGACGTTCTCATGTCCTACGACTGGAAACGCAACAACGTGCGCGAACTCAGAAACGTCGTAGAGCGCATGATTATTTCGTCGGGCGACAACTCGATCAGGTTGGGAAATGTACCGCCAGGCATTGGAGACCTTCACTCCACAACGTCCCAACCCCAAACCTTCCAGGAACTCAAGGCCGAGTCCGAGCGACGGATAGTGGTGGCGGCACTGGAGCGGAACGGTTGGCAGATAACCAAGACCGCGCAGCAGCTCGGCCTGGCGGATCACGCGAGCCTGCTCAAGATCATGCGCAAGCACGGACTCCGCCGGCCGGAGTTAAGCTAACCGAGCGCGGTTTGCTATTGGTCGCGGTGAGCGGGTGTGTGACCGAGTAGGACGGGCTGAGGACGCTGGAACGCGTCCGTCGCCCGCCCTACTCGGCCAAATCAAGCGCGACTCGGCGATCTACAATTCCGGTTCGACCCTGATCACAATAGACACAGAACCGGTGGCACCATCTGAGTCGGTCGCGGTCAGCGTGATCTCATGGGCTCCAACCGAAAGGTCGTTCCTACTAAATGAGGTACCGGTCCCGATCTGCTCCGCCGTGCCCGAGGTCCACACCATCGATCCGGCGGCAAGTGGTCCATCCTCCGGGTCGTCCGCCGTACCCTGGAATGCAATCGCATCCCCCACGGTGAACGTGGCGGCATCAGATGGGGACGCGATGGATACCGCTGGGGGGCTGTTGGGTGCGCCCACGTCGTCGCCGCAGTCGGACTGAACGAAACCCAGCAGCAGTGACAGGATGACACCCCGGCGAATACGAGTGCCGGCCGAACGCCGGGCGCTGATGTCGGTCATGAGAGTCAAGATGGGGCGTTGATGCCGTTGCGGCCAGCGGCCGTCATCACCACACCCTCGCGCACGTGTCCACCCGGACACAAACATCGCACCGGCTGCGTGTCCGTTTGGACACAGGAGACCCCGCGAGCGTGCATCGCCCCCGAACGCTCAGTACCTTAAGCCATTTATTTCCATAGTATTACAGAGATCCCCCCATCGCGCGATTCGTGTGGCAGCCCCATTGCTTTTAACCCCGCCGAGCAAGCCATCACAACCGTGCACCGGCGGGTGCCAACCAAAGGGGGAACAATGTCTTTCCAATTCAAGCCCGACTCGAGAGTCCAGAACGTTGCGGGGCGGATCGCCGTGGGCGCCTTTTTCATCGTCGCCTACTTGACCGTGACGGGTTGCAGCGGCGGCGATCAAAAGAGGGCGCAACGGGCGCCAGAGCGCGTCGCAACGCCGCCCGTGCAAGTCGAGCCCACGGTACGGCCCGCGTCGATCGTGACCGAGACGCCGGCGGCGGAGCCCGAGCGCATCGCTCCGGAGAACGTCAAGTACGAGGACGCCGAGGCCGCGTTCCGGGACAAGCGCTACGGCGAGGCCGTGGATCTGTTCCGCATCTACACCGAGAAGCATGCCGACAACGTGTGGGGCCACTACATGTTGGGCCTTTCGGCGCGGAGGTCGGGAAATGCCGAGCTGGCCGAACGCGAATTCGACACCGCCCTGGAGATCGACCCGCGGCATGTAAAGAGCTTGATCAACTTGAGCAGGGTATTCCTGGGAAGCGACCGGCCCGACGAAGCGCTCGACAAGCTCGAGCAGGTCTTGGACGTCGATCCCGAGTCGAGCGACGCGTTCCGCCTGCGCGGTGTGGCACTAACGGACTTGGGCCGTGTGGATGAGGCGATAGAGTCGTATCGTGAAGCGATTTTGCTGGACGGTAAGGACGCGTGGTCGATAAACAACTTAGGGTTGGTCCTGATCCGCCTGGGACGGTTCGACGAGGCTCTGCCCGCGCTGGCGCGGGCAACGCAACTCCGTGCCGACGTCGCGGTGTTCCAAAACAACCTGGGCGTTGCATTGGAAGGCACCGGGTATCCCACCGCCGCGGCCGACGCGTTCCGCACCACGCTGGCACTCGACCCCGGCTACGACAAGGCCGCGGTGAGTTTGGATCACATCGAGAGCCTGGACAAGGGCGCCGACGAGGTAGCCGTGGATCTCACCCAATTGGCACGGCAGTTCATGGAGGAGATCGAACTTTGGCGTGACGGAGGCAATCAGTTCCCGTCGGACGTACCGCTCGTGCCCGAGGTGGAGAGCGGGCTATCCGAGCCGACCGAAACATTCGAGTCGAGCGAACTGGTCGCGCGAGACACTACGGTTGTTCCAGAGGCCGATACCGTCAAACAGGTCGAGGCCGACACGTCAACCAAGGTAAAGCCCGATTCGACCAACTCGAACTGAAAGGGCAACGGGGCTGCGGCTGCGCCGAGCGGCCGCAGCCCCGGGTGCGCAATCGGCTCCCCTTCGCAATTACTTCTCCAGCGCTCTAACAGTCGCAATCTTCGCGCCTACCCCTAATACCTCTGTAGCACTGGCAAGCTCAATGCAGGCAGGGTGACACTCTCCAAAGACACATTGCGCACAATAACTGTGAGGATACTGTACACCGAAGGTAGGGCCCAATACTTGGTGGTCGCCCCA
>JBHHZE010000033.1:0-40644 GCA_046757925.1 Gemmatimonadales bacterium | reverse complement strand
CAGAGTGTAGAGTGCAAAGTGCAGAGTGAAAGGGAAGAGGCAACGTACAGGACGATGCGGGAGGTAGCTCATCATGATTGAATTGAGACATGACGCACTGATAGTCAGTTTTCCGGAAGTCCATCGGGATGCCAAGATGCGGATTGATTTTCAGCGCACGCTCAGGATTCCGGATGACGATCGGGACTATCCGCTGCCGGCGGGGCTTGGGAGGTTTCCGCTCAGGCACGTGGACGACTTTGCGGAAAACGTGCCGGCGTCGTGGGTGGAGCACGGCGGCATAATGCTGCCCATGTACCAGGCCGAGGCGATGTGGCTCAACTTCTCGGTGAGCTACCCCTTCGTCGTGAAGGTCGCGACGGGCAAGATCAATACGGTCACGGGTGAACCGTGGAAGGATGGTGTCAATCGTGATCCGCAGGACTACCTGGTCGTGCCGGCGCAACCGTGGCTCGACGGCTATTGTGTGGAGAAAGGGATCATCCGCCAGTTCGTGGCGATGCCCCTAGGCAACGGCTACAGCGTGGAGGAACAGGTGACGGGTGAGGCCGAGCACGGTGGACTCCAGATCGTAGCGTACCCGCTGAAGCGCAAGGCCTACGAGCGGATTTGCTTGCGCGAGGAGCGGTTCTCGTACGATTCAGATACTGTGTTCTGCATGGTGGCCGAAGGTTCACCGGCGATGGGGCTCGCGGCGGGCGGTAGAATGAGACAGGAGATCTACGACGATGACTATGACTTCGATGACTGGGACTTCAGGCACAAGAGCCGCTGCTTTGTGCACATTGCCAACTCCCTGGTGTGGCGTGCGGTAACTGGTGGGCAGCCGCCCACGGTACCCCCGACAGCCAAGGAGTACAGAGCGGCTGGAATTCCCTGGTTCGACTACTACGCGGAAAACCAAACGGCCGTCGAAGGCTCGGGAATCTTGCAGAAGGTGAAGAGTGTTGTGCAACTCGGCAAGGAGAAGAGTGACACACCACTGACCGACAACGAGTCGATCGAGATCGATAAGGTCGTGGAATTGAGAAAGGGGCTGAAAAAATCGGAGGTGCGGGACGGGGTTTTCTAATCGGGTGCAGAAAAATGGTCCTCCGTGCGTTGCTTTGATGACAGCTCCGCCGAGCTTATGTTATAAAGTACTGGCGGATTTATCTTGTGGGAGTTCCGCCTATGCCCGTCATGGGAAAGCTGTCCAAGCAGTTCTACGAGAAATTCGGTGAACAGGTAACCAACGAATCGGTAGATTGGCTCAACCAGGTGGACACCACCTACAGAAATGATCTGAAGGAGTTCAACGAACTCAACTTTGCGCGCTCCGATGCCAAGATGGAGCAGCGGCTCGCAGAGTTTTCGGTGGCACTAGATCGGCGGCTGGCCAAGTTTGAGGCCAAGCTGAATGCCCGGATGGTGGTGCTGGAAGAAAAGCTGAACGCCCGAACGGCGGCGTTGGAGAAGAGGCTGAACCTCTGCATGACAGCGCTCGAGCGGCGAATGGACGCTCTGGAGTCTCAGTTTTGTGAACTACGGGCCGATTTCAAGCGATTGGAGCGAGGGATAAACGATCGTTTCGAGACGACACAGGCGCGGCTCGACGGAGCGATGGCGGTTCAGAAAGCCAGCCTGATCAAGTGGGTGGTCGGTCTCTACCTGGTCTCCATGCTATCTATGGCTGCGCTCGTGAAGTTCGTTGGGTAGAACGGGCTTCACGCTGCGTTCCGATCCTCGTCTTTTCGCCTGCGTCTCATCTGGCGAACCCCTGGTACCTTGTTCGGCGATTCCTCCCTGCTCTGCCCGAGTCCCACCAAAAACTGATGCGTCCCAAACCCCAGCGCGTAAACCAGTCCGAATGCGATGTGTGACAGCGCGACGATCTTGAGAGCAGCCGGATTCGTGATAGTCTGAACCAAGTATCCACTCACGACCATGGGTGCTATCATGGCAGCCGTTAGTAAGCCGGTCTTCAGTCCCTTGCCTATGCCGGTGCGCCAGTGATGCCATACGTGCCTCAACGCCACCGTCCCTATAGCGAACACGAGCAGCGGCGCAACCAAGATGTGAGCCTTGAGCATCCACGGCTGAAGTGGATGGTTGATAACCGCCCACGGCTCCGACGGCTCCATGAAGTATTTCATCCAGAGATAGATGACCCCGGTAAGAGCCGTACCGAGCGTTGTGGCCAGCAAGAATATCCGCTCGAACTTAGAGATAGGCATGCTAGTTTCCCTCGCCGGCGAAAGGTCGGATCACTCGATGGAGCGCCAATATCCGGCGCGTGGCATTCGTTACCGCCCGTGACGTGAGCGTGGCGCCGGTGATGGCGACCACGTCCCCTTTGAGCGATAGGCGGTTGGACAGTACGGTACCGGCGAACCGGTCGAGCCAGCCCGCGGGAGCGCGGTAGTCGGGGGGCTCCATGAACTTGAGAACCTCGATGCGGGAGATCTTGTTCTGGGGCGAAACCACCACCATCAAGACTTCCGGCTGAGTGCGCACTCTGTGCACATCGAAGTACGCAACGCCGACGGGTGTGCCACCCTCGGAGCCAACGTAGAAAGTCACAACCGATTGCCGCACGTCGACGCCGGTACCCGCCAAAGTTTTAGCGCTGTCCAACTGGGCGTCGGCCAGGTACGCCGTGCGACGCTCGATGGTTGCCGTGCTACCAAAGGCCAACTCGAGAGCTTCCTCCTGAGTGAGTTGGTGCTGCGCCACCAGCGGATAAGTGACACTCGAAAGCAACGCCAGAGCGGTTGTGAAGCGGACGCACAGGGTGGATAACTCGATCATCAGAACAAATATCCCACCGCCAGGTTGAATTGGTTGAGGCCCGTGCTGGCCTCGTTGTTCCTGATCTGGTAATCGGCCTTGAACACGACGTTGCCGATCGGTTTCCACGCGGTGCCGAGTGTAATCAGTTCCAGATCATTGGCCGGATCTGCCGCAAACCCGCTCGGTACGTCGTCCTGGGTGTTCAATTGCTCGTACCGAATGTAAGGAATGACCTGGTGTTGGGTACGAAGCGACCACAGCACATCGTAGCCCACTTGCACGTATCCGCCGACCAATCGCTCGCCCACCGACTCGGCACCGGTGAAAGATCTGGCAGCGTTGATCTCCGCCGCGTCGTCAACGGTGGCAACCGCAATCAGGCCGCGCAAATCCCAACCGCGCGCCTTGTATTGCACGTGTCCGTCCCAAATGAACGTTCCAGCATCGATCGATCTCGTCGGATCCGCCGTGACCGGGGCATTCTGGCCGGCCTTTCCATAGTAGGCTGATGTCCCGACGCTCAGCCCCGGTAATACCGCGTAGTCCACGCGCCCAACCACCGCGAAGTTTTCCGCCACGGTTTTGGATCCGTTTTGGCGGCCGCCTCTCAATCCGGATGCAGCAGAGAAACCCTCGGCCTTGGATGTCCCGCCGCCGATGGCGTCGAACCCGTTCATGAGATAGCCGCGGAAGGAGAGCCGACCGACTTCACCGAACAGGCCGACGCCGGCCTCGCGCCAGGTCGAAGGTATGATCTTTTGTTCCGTCTCGGGACGTTTGGTGCCAAGGAATGTGGGTGGCTCGTGCAACTCGTTGAGGAAACCCATGGGTGAAAGCAGCAAACCCGCCCGCAAGCCGAAACGGTCGGTAAACCGGTAATCCAGATACGCAAACTCGAGTGATACGGCGCCGGCCTGCTCGCTCGATGCATGCTCTACCTCGATCTCGGAGTTGAACAGGATGCGGTCGTTGAATTTGTAGCCTACATAGATGATGGCGCGCAGGGCATCGAGTTTGTCGGTCTTGCCGGCAGGCGTGCCGTTTTCCAGGTCGGTGGCAAAGTTCTCGTATAGCAGTTCGCCGTATCCGCCGATGGAGACGCCCTGCCTTACCTTGTAGACCTTAGATGCTGCCGGGCCGAACCCATGGGCGCTGGTGTCGGCGACGGCAACTATCTCCGAACCCAACTGCATTTCTTCGAGTTCGCGTGCAATGGCGGTGACCTGTGCCTTGAGTTTCGCTATCTCCAAGCTGTCGCGGTTCTGTGCGTGCGCGGGGGTTGCGATGCCGAGCAGCGCGGCTGCCAACGATGCGACTGCGATTCCAGTGGCTTTGGTCATGGTCGCTGTGGGTCTTTGTCCAGTTGGTGGTACGAGGTACGTTATTGAATGCAATTGAGACTCAATCTCATTTACGGTGCCCGTATTCTAGCGGGTCTATGACCGCTTGTCAACTGGAGTGCGATTTGCCCAACTAGCGCAACGCTATCCCTGTTGCTGAACTGGATTAGTACGCCTATGTCGGGCCGAGGGCGTGCCCAGCGCAGTGCCGCCTTGGGGCCAAGCACGAAGAGTGCAGTCGATAGGATGTCGGCGATCATGGGATCGGGAGCCACCACTGTGACGCTGCCCCAGGCGTCCACGGGTGAACCGGTGGTGGGATCGAGAAGGTGTCCCAGGTGCATGCCATCCACATCGAGGAATCTTTCTGACTGAGCGCTAGTGGCCGCCGATTGGTGACGCAGTGAGAGATATGCCGCAGGTCGATGGCGACGCAGAGGGTCGGCTACACCGATCCTCCAGGCGGCATTGGTAGCCGGTCCTCCTCGCGCCAGAACCTGACCACCGAAATCGACCAACGCCCGCTCCACACCGTTTGCATCGAGTGTGCTGGCCACTGCGCGGAGCGCCGCTCCCTTGCCAAACGCACCGGCGTCGATCCAACTGAGTTGCGATGATTTGGTCACCGTGCGCCGGGTATCATCCAGCACGTAGTGTTCGAATCCGGTCGCCGTGAGCGCCCGGTTCAGGGTCGCTTCGTCGGGCACTTTCCCCGCACCCCTCATGTCCCAGGCATCTACCAACGCACCGATTGTGGGGTCGAACGCGCCGTGCGTGAGTCGGGACCAGACTCTGAGTTCGTCGAGCAGTGCATAGAGTTCCGTCGAGATTGGAATTGCACTGTCTGCGGGAGCCGCGTTGAGTTTTCCGAGTTCGCTGTCGTCTCGCCAGCTGGAGATGAGTGCGTCGACGTGGCGCACCGCGTCGAACACGTCTTCTATGATCTCCATGCCTCGCGTCTTGTCGGGTGCAGCGAGTTGCACTCGTATGTATGTCCCCATGAGAACGGATTCCCGCTCCACCCATGTCATGGTGTGATAGGATGTGACTCCCAGTGTTACGAGGGCGATGATCGAGATCGCTCTAGGAGAGCGCACGCGAGATCTCCGCTGCCTGGACACCGGCTTTCGCGATGCAGGCGTTCATGCTCACGCCATAATACGAGCTACCCGCCAGCCAGATTCCCTTCATGGCGGAATGCAAGCGTCGCTCGATCGCTTCGATGCGGCTCCGGTGTCCCACCGTGTACTGTGCGATGCCTCGAGTATGGCGGTAGATACGCGACATGACGGGCGCCGCCGTGATCCGCATTGTGCTTCCGAGTTCTCGACGCGCGATATCGAGCAACGCTGCATCGTCGAGGCCGACGGCGTCGGCATCATGCGCGCCCCCTATCATCACGCGCAACAGCACCTTCGCGGTGGGTGCGCGACCGGGGAAGAGACTCGAATCCCACAGACACCCCAACGTCCGTAAGCCCTGATTGCGTGGCACGAGAAACCCAAAGCCGTCAGGCTCCCCACCGACTGCGGCGGTGTCATATCCCAGTGCAACCACTGCCAGGCCGGCCGAACGAATTGCCGCAAGGATCTCGCTGATACTGGGGTCCGTTTTTGCCAGCAGCCGACTAGCGGCCCATGCGGGTGTAGCTAGTACGACGGCGTCGGCGCCAATTGTGTCGCCCGATTCGGTGGCGACCTCCCAGGGGTTCCCGCGCTGGATCGCAGCCACCGGTGTAGCGACACGCACCGAATCGCCCAACGCTTCGCCGAGTGCTGCAATCAGCACGTCCAACCCGTCGTCGAACGACGTGAGCGTCCCAGCCGGTCCGGCGGGCCCGCCGGCAGTATCGCGCCGCCGGTCGAGCATCGCCCGAACGAGACTGCGGTACTTGGCCTCCATGAGGGCCATCTTGGGAAACGTACTCGCGAGGCTCAGTTGGTGGATGTCGCCTGCGAATATGCCGGACACCATGGCGTCTACAAGAACTGTTGCCGCTTCGTGCCCGATGTGGCTGCGGGCAAACTCATAAACGGTACGGTCCTTGTTTTCCCGAGCGCGTCTGGCGAAAAACGGCTCGAGCACGACGCGCAGTCGGCCGATTGGAGACAAAACTCGACTACCGACAAATCGCAATGGGTTTGTTGGAAGTGGATGCAACCGCCCGCTGCGGTATAGAAAACGTTTGGCTGCCCGCTCGTTCGCCTTCCGCACGCGCCCGCGCAGTCCCAGCCGATCGACCAGGTGTTCGGTGGCCGACGCGTTGTCGACGTAGCCGTTGGTCGCGCGCTCGATGATCCAACCGTCCGTGCGATCGGTCGAGATGTTTCCACCCAATGTGCCCCTTGCCTCGAGCAGCAGGACGTTGAGCCCGGCGTCCTTGAGATGCAGAGCGGTGGTCAACCCGGCGATGCCGCCACCCACCACGACAACGCGTGTCATCGGGTCGGCACTCGATCGAGATCGCCCATATGCGAGACGACGAGGTCGGCGAGCACGTCCCACAGTTCGGGGTCGCCGTTGAACGAGGGCACAACGTGATATTCGGTGATACCGGCACCCAACGCTATGTCGCGGAACAACATCCCCACCTCGTATGTAGTCTCGATATGATCGGACACGAACGCGATGGGCCAGACCAGCAGGGCATCGTGGCCGGTCCGTGCAAGATTTCTTATCACGTCATCTGTCCTGGGGCCGATCCAGCGCACCGGGCCCGCCCGGCTCTGAAAGCCCAAGTGTACGTTTGGGGGATTCTCGATGCGCAGCAACACTCCATCCATCGTGGCCTTGATGTGCTCCACATAGGGATCGCCGCGCTTGATGAACCGCTCGGGCAGTCCGTGCGCCGATACCAACAGCTGAACGCGTTGTCGCACCGCTGGTTCCAGCCCGTCCAATGCTGCAGCTACCCTCCGTGCCCACAAATCGAGATACCCGGGGTGATCGTACCATTGACTCACAAACGAGATCGGCATGTCGAGCCCAAGCGTGTCACGGGTTGCGACCAGATTGTTCTGACTACTGCCGGTTGTAGCGTTTGTGAAGTGGGGATACATGGTCAGTCCGACCACTCGCTTGACACCAGCGGCGTTCAGGTCCTTCAACGCCTCTTCCGCGAACGGATGCCAATACCGCATCGCCATGCCGACCTTGGGAGGGTGTTGCAACCTCTCGTTGAGACGCCGCTGCAGCCCCTCCATCTGAATAGTGGTCCAGCGGACGATGGGCGAACCGCCTCCAATCTTGCGGTAGTTCTCTTTGACGCTGGCGAGCCGCAGGTTAACGATGATGCGGCTGAGCAAGTACTGACCGATGTTGCCGCCGGGGAGATGGATGATCTCCTTGTCGGCAAAGACATTGTAGAGGAACGGTCTGATTGTGGACAGTTTGTCGGGCCCGCCCATATTGAGCAGTAATATGCCGACGTCCGCACGCTCGGGGCCGTTGCCAGCCATTGCCACTGTCACTCTCGGGGTGCTCGCGTCAGACGGTGCGTGAGAAGACCGGAGTGCTGTCGCCCTTATCGCGGAGATGGCGGTCGAAAGCCATACAGATATTGCGTACAAACAACCGCCCCTGATGTGTCACTGTGATAGCATCGGCGGACTCCATCAGAAACTCCGCGTCTCTGGCCTCTGCAAGTTGTTGCAGATCCGGACGGAAGTACTCATCGAACTCTATGCGAAATCGTTCGGCGACGTCTGTCTTGTCGATGTAGAAGTTGCACATGAGCTGCGTGATCACGTAGCGTCGAATGGTATCGTCTTCGTTCAGTAGATAGCCACGCGAGATGGGAAGCGTGGCGGCGTCGAGAGCCGAGTAATAGGTCGAGAGCTTCTTGACATTTTGGAAGTAACCGCCGCACACGTCGCCGATGCCGGATACCCCGAACGCCACCATGTCGGATGCGGGTTTGACCGTGTAGCCCATGAAGTTGCGGTGCAGCTTGCGATCGGTCGCGGCTCGTGCCAACTCGTCGGTGGGAAGTGCAAAGTGATCCATCCCGATAGGCTCGTAGCCCGCATCCAGGAAGCGCTCCATTGCACGAAGGTAGAGAGCGATCTTGAGGTCCGGTGAAGGGAGTCCTCCGCCATCCATCTTCTTCTGGTGTCCCTTTATCCAAGGCACAAAAGCGAAGGAATAGACGGCCACGCGGTCGGGTCGCAGCTGTAAGACCTGCGACAAGCTGGAGTCGAAGGTCTCGAGTTCCTGGCCGGGGAGCCCGTAAATAAGATCGATATTGATGCCTTCCGCAAACCCGATGGAGCGTGCGTGCTCAATCAGCCGCGCAGTCTGGTCGAACGTTTGGTGTCGGGAGATGAGATCCTGGACATGCGGTGTGAAGTCCTGCACTCCCATGCTCAGTCGGTTGAATCCCAATTCAACCATGATATCGAGCTGGTCGCTGCTGGTTACTCGCGGATCGACCTCGATTGAGATCTCCGCGCCGTCATCGAACGTGAAGTAGGACGCAATGTGGTCAAACAACTCCTTGATCTGCGCTGGGGGGTAGTAGGTTGGCGTACCGCCCCCCCATTGCATCTGCGCCACGTGGCGGCGATTGGGCAGCAGTGCGGCAACGGCGTCGATCTCGCGCTTGATATAGCCCAAGTATTCGTCTGCTACCTCGGTGTGTGGTGTTATGACGACATTGCACCCGCAGAAGAGGCAACGATGTTGGCAGAACGGCAGATGAGCATACAGGCTCAGCGGTTTGGAACTAAGTGTATCCGCCTGGTCCAACTTCTCGTGGTACTCATCCACGCCCACCTCTTCGCTGAACTCGACCGCCGTTGGATACGATGTGTAGCGTGGACCGGGCCTATCGAACCTGCGCAGTAGTTCTTCGCTGACCGCGTATGGTGATGCAGTCATTACTGCCGTCCCCGCTTCTCGGTTTTCTCGTGCACGTAGTCGACCAGGAACGCTACGACGTCCGGGTCGGTGGTCCGCTCGATCCCGTGCCCCAAATTGAAAATGTGGCCGGGTTTCGTGCCGGCCTCCTGCAGGACACGGTCGATCTGACGCGCAAGTTCCTCGCGTGGAGCGAACAGCGCCGCTGGATCGAGGTTTCCTTGGACTGCGACGCGGTTACCCAACGTCCTGCGCGCTCTCGACAGTGGTACGCGCCAGTCGATTCCTATGATGTCGGCGCGAGTTGCGGGCGCCAGAGGCAGGAGACTGGCACCCTGGTTTGGGAAATAGATCAGCGGAACCCCCAACGGAAGCAACCGTTCCAGCGTGCGCCGTGCGGCTGGGAGCGCGAAGGCAGCGAACTCATGGGCCCCAAGCACTCCGACCCAAGAGTCGAACAGCATCAACGCCTGTGCGCCGGCTTTAGCCTGGGCCTCGAGGTATGCCCCCATTGTGTCCGCAATTTTTTCCAATAGCAGTCTTGCCGTCTCAGGCTCGGAGAACAGCAACGACCTGGCGTCGATGAAGGTCTTGGAGCCCTGTCCCTGAACCAGGTAACAAAGGATGGTAAAGGGCGCACCGGCAAAGCCGATGAGTGGTGCCGAGTAGGGCAGTGACTCCTTGAGGATACGTATCGTATCCAACACAAAAGGTACGCTCTCGTTGGGGTCGGGCACCCGCAACGCCTCCACCTGACTCTTGGTGCGGATGGGCTCCGCCACTACCGGCCCTGGTGCAAACTCGATGTTGACACCCATGCCCTCGACGGGTGTCATGATGTCGCTGAACAGTATTGCGGCGTCCATGCCGAAGCGCCGTACAGGCTGCAGCGTCACCTCGGCCGCAAGATCGGGCGTCTTGGTGAGCGTCGAAAAATCTACGCGCTCCCGCACGTCGCGGTACTCCGGGAGATAACGGCCGGCCTGGCGCATGATCCAGACAGGAGTGTGTGGCACTCGCTGTCTCTGGCATGCCGCCAGAAACGGTGGCTCGGGAGTCCTATCGTTCTTCACGGAGCCACCGCGCAGCGTCCTTCGCGCAGTACGTGATGATCATGTCGGAGCCGGCTCGCTTTATTCCCGTCAAGCTCTCGAGAACTATGCGACGTTCGTCCAGCCAGCCATGCTCGCTCGCCGCCTTTATCATTGCGTACTCGCCTGACACTTGATATGCGGCCGTCGGAACCCCGAACGTATCTTTGACGCGTCGAACGACGTCGAGATAGGGCCCCGCGGGTTTGACGATGACAATGTCCGCGCCTTCTTCTATGTCGAGTTCCACTTCGCGCATTGCTTCGTCGGAGTTACGTGGGTCCATCTGGTAGCCGCGGCGGTCACCGAAACTTGGCGCCGAGTCGGCCGCGTCGCGAAACGGACCGTAGAACGCGGATGCGTACTTGGCTGCGTACGACACGATCGGCGTAGCATGTAACTGACTCTCATCGAGCGCTGCGCGGATCCAGCCCACGCGGCCGTCCATCATGTCGCTCGGAGCTACGGCGTCGGCACCGGCCTGGGCATATGTCACCGCTGCGTTCGCCAGGAGCGGCAGCGTCGCGTCGTTGTCCACTTCCCCGGCTTCGGTGAGCACGCCGCAGTGTCCGTGGTCGGTGTATTCGCACAGGCAAACGTCGGCCCATACGAGCAGGTCGGGTGCGGCCTGTTTGATTGCGCGAACAGCGCACGGGATTATGCCGTCGGAACTATAGCCCTCGCTTCCCCGGGCGTCCTTGTGTTCCGGGATGCCAAACAAAATCACCGCCGGTATGCCCAGCTCATGGACATCCACGGCCTCGGCAGTGACGCGATCGACCGACATCTGGGAGATGCCTGGCATGCTGGCGATGGGCGTAGTGACGTTCTCACCCGGCACGACGAACATGGGATAGATGAAGTCATGGACCGTCAGAGTAGTTTCCTGCAACAGCCGCCGCCACGTTTCTGTTCGGCGCAGCCTGCGAAGACGATGTTCGGGATATGACATCGGCTACCGTTTTTCCTTCTCAAAGAACGTTGTGAGGGAATCCACCAAACCGTCCAGAGTGCTGGGGTTAGCTACGGCCGCCGGTTTGGAGCCAGCTTCGTTGAGCGCCCGTTGTGTGGTCGGCCCGATCACGATTGCGGGCACTCGTTCGAGGGCTGTACGGAACCCCTCGTTACCGAGTGACGAGACCAGTCCGGTTATGGCTGAAGGACTGGTAAACGTTATTGCATCGACGTCGCCCGAGTAAATCTGCCGCAGGCACGACTCGCCGTCCAGCGCAATGTAGCTCGTTTCGTAAGCTACCACACGGTCGACTCGGGCGCCGAGTGTAGTGAGTCCCACCGGAATCGTATCTCGGGCCTTGGAGCTGCACGGGAACAGGACTCTAACACCATCGACATTGCGGCGCGCAAACTCTGCTACGAGCGACTGCGCGTCGAATTTCCCAGGGGTTAGATGCACCGGCCAACCACCGTCCATGACGGCGTCGGCAGTGGCGCGGCCGACCGTGGCTACTTTCACGTTGGGGGGGGGTATGCATACGCGATCTACAACTGGTGCGACGGCCCGCGCGCTCGAGAACACCACCCAGTCGTAAACGGCAATCTGGCTGAGTGCCCTGTCGAGAGCCGTGGTGTCGGCCGGGGGAACGGACTTAGTGGTTGGCCAGCGAATGACTCTGGCACCAAGTGCCGCGAGCTTCGTTGCCAACGGACCGTCCTCCGACTCGGTGCGAGTTACGACCACGCCACGCCCGGCGAGTGTCATATCACCTCCGCACGGGTACCGCGGATCTCAGCGAGAATGCGCGCCCCGCCCCGTTGCAATAGATCGTCGGCGAGGGCTTTCCCTAGAGCCGTGGCGTCGCACTTCGGTCCCTCACGTGCACCTTCCACGCATTGTTCGCCCGACAGAGAACATACGAGCGCACTCAACCGTACCACGTCATTCTCTACGATGCCGAGTGCGCCCACGGGTACCTGGCATCCGCCTTCCAACTTGCGGAGCAAGGCGCGCTCGGCGGAAGTCGCTATACGAGTGTTGGCATGGTCGAGCTTGTTGATCCAGTTGAGTGTTTCAGCGTCGCCGTCGCGTACTTCGATGGCAATGGCACCTTGCGATACGGCGGGGAGGATGCGGTCGACCGGCAGGTACTGGGTGACGTGCTCTTCCAGCCCCAGTCGTCTTACTCCAGCGGCGGCAAGAACGATCGCGTCGTACTGGCCGGCGCGGAGTTTCTCAATGCGAGTGGGAACGTTGCCGCGCAGGTCGACGAAGTCGAGATCGGGCCGGAGTCGTGCCAACAATGCCCGTCGGCGCAAGCTGCTCGTTCCGAGTCGCGCACCGGACGGCAGTTCGTCGATTCCGGCACCGCTATTGGCGAGTAGAACGTCTCGTGGATCGTCCCGCTCGAGAACTGCGCCCAACGACAATCCGTCCGGTAGTTCGGTTGCGATGTCTTTGAGGCTGTGGACGGCTACGTCCACTGCATCATTGAGCAAAGCCTGTTCGATCTCCTTAGTGAAGAACGCCTTGCCATCGACCGCATGGAGCGGAATGTCTATGATCCTATCGCCCTCGGTCTTGATGAAGACGATTTCTGTGGCTGGCGCCCCACTGATCTTCTTTAGCTTGGCGGCCACGTGCTCCGCCTGCCAGCGGGCCAGATCGGATCTCCGTGTTCCAATGCGAATAGTGCGCCGTCGCGTCGTCATCGTCAGGTCGTCTCACCGTCACCGGCCGCTCGGTGGTCCGTCGGCAGCAGGTGGAAGAGGTCGTGGACGGCGGCGAGCTTGGCGATGCCGTCTGAGGTCGATTGGTCGAGTTCTTTCAGGCGCAGCGTCGGTTCGTGCAGCAGCTTATTGATGAGCGCGCGCGTGTACTTCTCGAGTGCTTCACGGTCGGAACCATGGAAGTATTTCGCTTGCTTGCGGACCTCACGTTCTCCGATCTCCTCGAACATGCGTCGCAGATGCCGTACGGTTGGTAGCACCGCTAGGGTACCGTACCACTGGAAGAACCGATCTAGTTCTTCGGTCACGATCTGCTCCACCTTGGGGATCTCCCGCGCTCGGGCCGCGCGGTTCTGCTCCACTATGACCTGAAGGGCATCGAGATCGTATAGGAACACATTTGGCAGCTTTCCCACGGCGGGATCTACGTCACGCGGGCTCGCGATGTCGACGATCAGCATTGGCCGGCGAGTACGGGACTTGGCGATGCTCTCGACTATGGCGGACGTGATAATCGGTTCTCCGGATGCGGTTGCCGTAACCACCACGTCGGCATCCTCGAGTGCTGTCTGCATCTGATCTATGGGCTTAGCGATACCGCCTATATCCGCTGCGAGGGACTCCGCATTCTCGAACGTGCGGTTCATGACCGTTATGCGGAGCGGTGATTCGTCGTGCAGGTGCAGCCCGAGCAGTTTTCCCGTTTCACCGGCGCCAACTAGCAGAACGGTTTTTTTCGAGAGATCGCCGAACACCTTGCAGGCCATACCCACCGCCGCGTACGCAACCGATACGGCACCGTGTCCGATGGCGGTCTCAGCCCGTGCGCGCTTGCCCGCGTGGAGAGCGGCATTGAACAGGCGGTTGAGCAAGGCGCCACAGGTACCGGCTCGATCCGCCAGCAGAAGCGCATCTTTGACTTGACCCAGAATTTGAGGTTCGCCGATCATGAGCGAGTCGATGCCGCAAGCCACACGCAGGAGATGCCGGGCAGCATCCCGTCCTGTTCTCTGTCGGGTGTATTTCCCGTTCTCAAAGTAGTCTACGGTCTTTTGAGCGGTGACGGCGCTGCGAAGAACGCGGGATCCTTCTGCCAGATCCGAAACAGCCGCATACAGTTCCATGCGGTGGCAAGTAGATAGTACCACCACCTCGGCAACGTGCTCTTCGGTGCTACGGATGCGTGTGGCAACGCTCGTAATCTCATCCGCGTCCATCGCAAGGGCGTCCCGGACTTTGGCGGGTGCCGTCGCGTGACTCGCTCCGAGGCCGACTAGCTGCATCCCGCTACCCGAAAGAATGGAAAGACTCGACGACGAGGTTGACGGCCAGAGAGGACGCAACCATGAGGATGAATGCGAGCACCGATATTCGCGCCAGGATTCGGTTGGGCCATTCTAGCACCCAGCGTCCGCCAAGGCAGGCGCTGTAGAGAATCCAGACGACAACCGTACTCAGAAACTTGGGATCCGAAAGAAAGCTCCCGGCGAGTTCACCGCTCGACTCTAGGCTCGATGCCCAAACGACGCCCACGACTATTGCCAGTGTCAGGCAGCCCCATCCGAGCACCAGCGCGCCGCTGTTCATGCGAGCCAGGATTTCCAGGTTGGGGAGCCGCTGAAATATCAGGCCGGCCCGCTTGCCCTTGAGTTCACGATAGAGCAAAAGGTAGAGGGTGCCGTAGACCGCAGCGATAGCAAAGGCGGCATATCCCACGAGCGCGGCGGATACGTGGAGACCGAACCAGGAGGATCGCAGTATGGGCGCGACCTCGCGCGCGTGAGTGATCAAGGCGCTCGAGAGAAACTGGAAGAAGAGCGCCGGCCCGAGCAGGAACATGCCGGTTGCTTGATCGTGGAGTCGCCACTCCAGCACGAGATAGACGATGGTGAGCGCGAGGGCCAGGAACGTGAACGCTTCCCAGACGTTGGCCAGGGGGACGTGTCCGTAGGCTACCGTCGACAGGAGCAGATAGGCCGCATGCGTTGCCGCCAGGCCACGCGCAAGCGGGGTCGCCGACTTGGTGCTCCAACCCGCGCCCGTGGCGTACAGGACGGCATAGTCCAGCACGGCCAGGAGATAGCCGAGCGGCAGCAGGACGTTGAGTAACCGGAGCACGGTATGCATTAGGGTAGGGAATCTAAGACCCCCTTGGTCTGGAGTCACCCACCCGGTAGGAAGGACGTGGAGGCCACCGCAACGGATAGGGTTGGAGAATTTACCAGTCCTTGCGGGAATTTGGCGGTGTCGAGCTATATCCTGTGTCTGGATCCTAAAGAAAAGTTAATCGGGATCTTGGGGAAGTCTGAAGAATTATTACCGCAGCTTACCTTCGCTAATATCGCCAGGTCGTCAGATCAGCGCCGAACGGCGCACTTTGTTTAATCCGCTCGAGGATTTTGGGTACGAACCTCGTGTTGTAGCGCAGTCGCGATATGTGGTTGGGATTCGCATGATCGCCGTTCCAGCAGTGTTCTGCTCGATCTCCGTAGTCAACCTCACCTTCGTAGTAGGGGTCGGTAGTGCTCTCCAGGAACTTCTCTGTCAGGTAGACGGCGTTGTTGAGGTAGTAGTTGTCCATGTCCCCGGCGTAGATGTGAATCTTTCCCTTGAGCTTGGGGCCCAACGTTGCCCAGTCGCGCTCCATGATGTAGCGCAGGTCATAGTTCTCCCGCCAGTACTCAGCCACCTCGTGATCGATCTTGCCGGTGCGCTTATCCCAGATCGGCTTGGGGTAACCGTCATGGCCCATAGGGGAGTATACGGCCTGCCAGATGTCCCACTGCTCTCCGGAACGTCCGTGGCTACCGAGCGCCAGTTCGTAGTAGTTGTAGTCCCGCATCGTTACCTCGATCTCACCGAGCCAGTTTCGATGGCCGGGTCTCTCGACCTTCTTGAACTGGCCTTGGAGGTAGTACGCGTTATCGTCGTCGTAGATGTTCACCTGTGTATACGCGCGAAAGTCGATCGGATCGGGGCACGCGGCGAACGTTCCGTTGTACTCGTCGGGGTAGAACACCTGTACCGCGAGTGCCTCCCACCCGCCGGTCGATCCGCCGTAGAGAAACCGAGCCCAGCCCTCACCTATGCCACGAAATTGTTTCTCGATGTATGGAATCAATTCGTACGTGAGCGCGTCACCCCACGGTCCCATGCTCGCGGAGTTGACAGCGTAGGAGTCGTCGTAATATGGAGTCGGGTGCTGGATTTCCACTATGAGCATCCGCGGGAAGTTCGGGCTGATCCATTTCTTGTAAAAGTCGTAGGCTTCCTGCTGCTGAATACGGTTGTAGCCGTGGACGTCGAACCGTGCGCTGTAGTCCGGTTTCAGGTTGGGATCGGGCGGTTCAGTACGGAATCCGCCGAAGTCGGACGGAAAGTGGCCTTGAAACACTATGAGCGGAAACCGTGACTCGGGATGCGTGTCGAATCCTTCCGGTACTAGAACGTGCGCACCGAGGTACATAGGTCGGCCCCAGAACTCGGACAACAATTCGCTCTTGAATCTTATGTGCCTGATGTACTTGGTGTCTTTGGGTTCCGCTATGGGTGGAATGACGTTGTCGAGCGAGATCGCGATGCGTTGTGTTGCCGAGGGATCCACGTGTACTCGTCGCGGCGTGCTGTAGAGATTGCCGGGAGCCCTGTTCCAGTGCTGGCCCTCGCCCCGGTCCATGGGAAGCTTCACGCTCTTGCCGTTGGACAGATGAAAAGTCTCATATTTGTGCAGCACCGCCTGCACGTAGTAGTCGCCGGCGGGAACCCTTGCCAGGCTCTCGAGCGGGAAGCCGAACACGCCACCGCCGATCACGGCGTCCGTTCCCGGGCGCAATCCTTCGACGTCGATGCCGAAAATCTGGGCTGCATCGAGGCCCGCGTTGACCTGAAACCGGGGTTCACTCTCGTCACTGGTAGTGAGAATGAGCAAGACGCGACCGTCGAGCGGTTGTGATTCGATCGTCGTGTCGAAGGAGATGGCAAACTCGAGATCTGCCGGGGCTTCTCGGTTCGTGGGCCCCAGCAGTGCCAGGGTTGCGAGTGGGAATACGACGTAAGGTCTGGTGATCCTGTGCATGGTGGTATCCGATGTGTGGATACCCTAAGGTAGGCCGGAGGGCTGGCGGGGGCAACGCATAGGGGCGACGCTCACATGCGTCGCCCCCGGGTTCCCTCTCAGGCTTGTCGTTTCTATTTAACCGGCGTTGCTCACGATCTCATGTGTGGCGAGATCCAGGGTAAATGTCTCGCCGTTGATCGTTATCGGCACGAACTGCGTGCCGTTGAACTCGATTGTTACGGTTCTGGTACGCGTCTTGGTGTTATCCAGACCACGTATGATTTCGACGGTTATTTCCTTGGTGATCGTGCCGGATAGTGGGAAAGACCCGGCCGTTCGTGGCACGGGAATCACGACATCGGTCATTGTGCTTGTCGAACTCATGTTGTACTCGCGGAGTCCTGAATCGTCGGTATTCCGGGTGCGGTTTCTGGCTGTGCTGCCGGTACCGTTCCAGGTGCGTTGCGTCTCGTCACCGGCCAGACCGGAGACGGTTACGTCGCGGTTACGGCTGATGGAGGCGCTGAATCGATCGGTAGTGCGGCTGCCCTCCAGCGATGCCACTATGTGGATCGACTCGGTGGTCACCGGGTCGAACGCGTCCTGTTCGTTCCCGTCCACGTCGAAATAGGTGATCTCGCGGCTGATCGAGAGATCTCTGGCGAAGCTACGGGCTGCACAGCGCAGCATGCGGCGCGCCTGACGGGTGCAGTCGGTGCGGTTCGCAAAGGTCGGATCCATGGTGTCGTCCGACTCGTCGGTCATGAGAGCGATGTCGTCGGAGGTGGCATCTGCCACGAACGTAGCCACGTCCTGGTTGATCTGTTGTTCCTCCGCGGCCGTCGTAGCAGGCGAGTTCGGGCTGTCGCTACAGGCGCTCAGCAGCAGGAGAGCTGGTAGGGCGGCCAGGCCGCCGCGGCTTAGGATTGAACTCATCTTCTTCTCACAGTCTCAGGTAGTGGTTCCGGCGGATAATCCGCCCTGCTGGATTGTCTGACGCCGGCACTCCGGGAATGTTAACACGCCATCTAGCGTACGGCACGTGATCCAGGTCACATTGGTGGTAACTCAACCCAGGGAGCCAGGATGAAGACCACCATTCTCGTAGCCATCTCTATTACCGCCGTAGGCCTCGGCGCACAGCCAGCCTGGGGCCAACGGGCGGCCGACCGCCGGCCAGAGGCTTACGTGGTGCGGGCCGCCCACCTGATCGACGGCCGATCCGACACGGTCCGTAACGACGTAGCGGTGCTGGTGCAACATGAGCGGATCGTGGCGATCGGCACCCCGGTGGAGATCTCCCGTCGGGCTCCGCGCACGGCTCGTACCCTCGACCTTGGCGGGGCCACGTTGTTGCCTGGCCTGATAGACGCCCATACCCATCTGCTGCTCCAGGGTGACATCACGGCCGCCGACTACGACGAACAGCTGCTCAAGGAGAGTATTCCTTATAGAGCGATCCGGGCCACGGCCGCAGCGCGAACAGCCCTGATGGGTGGGTTCACCACCATGCGCGATCTCGAGACCGAGGGCGCCATGTATGCGGATGTGGACGTGAAGACAGCCATCGACCGGGGCGTCATACCCGGCCCGCGGCTCTTTGTGGCCACGCGTGCGATGGCTCCCACGGGGATGTATCCGCTCCGGGGCTACTCCTGGGAACTGAAAGTACCGGAGGGAGTGCAGATCGTTGATGGCGTCGACAACATACGGCGGGCCGTGAGGGAACAGGTCAAGTATGGAGCCGACTGGATCAAGTTCTACGCCGACAGGCAGTACTACTATGCAGAGGACGGGCGTCTCAAGTCCTGGGTGAATTTCACCGATGAGGAAATGAGAGCGCTTGTTGACGAGGCGCATCGGCTCGGACGCAAAGTTGCCGCACACGCCATTGGCTGGGATGGGATCGACGCGGCCTTGCGCGCCGGTGTGAACTCCATAGAGCACGGTGTCGGCCTCACCGCCGATCTAATGGATCGCATGGTCGAGCAAAACGTATATTGGTGTCCTACCATCTTTGTGGTTGCGTACGTTGCGCCGCGGGGTGGGAACTGGCCTCGCATGGCGGAGACCACCAAGCGAGCATTCCAGAAGGCTCTCGAGAGGCACGTCAAGATCGCGAATGGTACCGACGCCGGAGGGTACGCGTGGAGTGAAAACCAGGCGCAGGAGCTTTCCTACATGGTGCGCTACGGGATGTCACCGATGGCGGCTATCCGGGCTGCTACGTTGGTTCCGGCGGAACTGCTGGGCCAGCAAGCGGACATCGGGACCCTCGAGCCCGGCAAGTTTGCCGATATGATAGCGGTCTCAGGTGATCCGTTGAGCGATATCAGCGAGTTGCAGCGAGTGACGTTTGTCATGAAAAGTGGTGTAGTCTATAAGGGAGTAGGGAGTAGGGAGTAGGAGAGCGGTGCGGTCGAGTGGCCCGACCAACGTTCGTCACTCTTCACTAATTGCCTTTGCCAGCTTCTTTACATTGACTGCGCCGTGCGATCCATGCCACAGAACCCTGCCGTCTCCGACAACGATGCTCTGCGGTGACTCATGCTCGATGGCAAAGTGCTCCGCAACACGCTGGGAGAGATCCCGTTGTTCGATCACATCGACCCAATAGACCTTGGTGTCGGGGTATTTCTTAACGAACTTTCTTATTTGACGCGCTGACACGGACGACATCCAGCAGGCTGGGCTGTGCTTGTAGATGATCGCGGGGTTTTGTGAAGCGATCTCGGTGAGATCGGCGTTCTCGGTTAGCTCGATCACTCCGTCTTCGGCCATGCTTGTTTCGCTCCTGATATGTTTGCCGAGTCAAGACGCACGGCGACTCTTCAGATCCTGAACGTATTGTGTTATGGCGACTAGCGTGGCAGGATCCTTCCACGCTGCCAACACCTGTTTATCGACACCCGACCCATGCGACGCTATGCGCTCGATTGTCGGTGTGCGCAGCTGACGTTTGGTAATGCGAAAACGGGCCGACGGTTCTGCTGCTAAGCGGGTTACGACTTCGAGAGCCCGATCCAACAGTGCATCCGCGTCAACCACCTCGTCCACCAGGCCACGCTCTTGCGCGTCCCGCGGCGAATAGCTTCTACCAAGATAAACTAGTTCCTGCAGATGCGCCTCCGAAGTGGCAAACCGTAGTATCTCCATGGCCACGAGAGGAAAGGGTACACCCACTCTCAGTTCGGGAACCCCGATGTCACCCGAATCTTCGGCCATGATTCGGTAGTCGCAGGAAATGGCCAACATGCAGCCGCCGGCGATAGCATGCCCGTTGATCGCCGCGATCACGGGTCGCGGGAGCTGGAATAGGGTCAGAAAGGTCTCCGCCAACGATGGAAGGAACTCGTCAATGTAGTCAGGACCGCCTTCTACGATGCGAAACAGGTCTACGCCGGCGCTGAATATGGACCCGGTGCCTGTGAGGACCACCCCCTTCACGGCCTGGTCGGTCTCTATTCTATCGAGTGTGTCCTTTAGGGCACTGGACAACTCGATGTCCAGTGCATGTGCCTTGCCGTGATCAATGCGTAATACGACAATGCCGGACCGATCTTCACGATGAAGCATGGTGCACAATCTAGCGACAGACCGTGATTTGTGCAGTCACAAGGCACCGGCGACGTATGTCGGGTCTAGTTAATGGAGCCGACGGTACGCGATGGTCGATATTGTGGTGCTCACTTCCGGCACGCACATCGCATACGTTAGTTTCTGCCCATGATGTTGAGCGAAGTGCCACTTGGCCTGGTGGTCGCCGGTTGCGTAGTGGCCGCGGCGTGCGGGGGAAAGCCCCTCCGCAAGAAAGTTCTGTTAATCGGCCTGGACGGTGTTCGGGTGGATATCCTGCAGGAGGCCTACACTCCGAATATCGACGCCCTGATTGAGAACGGTGTTTACAGAGATGACGCCGAGACGCGACCACCGACGGTGAGTGGTCCCGGCTGGTCCAGCATGTTGATGGGCGTATGGTCTGACAAACATCTCGTCACGAGCAACAACTTCACCGGCAATGATTACGCAGACTATCCCGATTTCCTCACGCGCCTCGAATTGACTTACTCGACGCTCAACACGTTTGCAGTACTGGACTGGCCGCCGCTCGGCACGACTAGCTCGGGCGGGCCTTTACTCAGCGACGCCATAGATTTCAAGATAAACATCGATGGCGACGAGTTGGGCTATGCGGTGGCCGACTCCCAGTCGATCACCGCTGCGGTGCGATACATAGAAGATCAAGACCCTGATGCAGTTTTTGTGTACATCGGCAACATAGACGTTGTGGGTCACGAATCGGGGTCGCTTTCCGCCGAATATCGTGCAGCGGTAGAGGTTGCGGACGGGCAGGTTGGACAACTGATGAGGGCCGTCGAGCGGAGGCGGACCCGCGATCAGGAGGACTGGCTCATTCTCGTGAGTACGGATCACGGGCGGCGAGACGACGGCGGTCACGGGGGATCGTCGAAGAAGGAACGCACCATTTTTTATTTGGCTAGCGGTACCTCCATTTCCCACGCCAAACTCCAAACTGCTCCTCAAATCGTGGATATTGCAGTGACAGCGCTCGAGCACATGGGCGTCGACGTCGACGCAGCTTGGAGGCTCGATGGCAAGGTAGTAGGTATCAAGGGCCGCTAATGGCGCTCCTTGAAGCATGTGTCACCCACTTCGGTGAGCGCGGTGCGACCCATGTAGCTACGGCGCCGGGTAGGATCAATCTCATCGGCGAACATATAGACTACTTGGGGCTACCGGTGTTTCCGATGGCTTTGCAGCGGCACGTAGCGATACATTTCCGAGCGCGAGAGGACAACCTGGTTGAGATTGCGAACAGCAACGCCGACTTTGGGCGGCGATCGTTTGTTTTGAAGACCGAGATTGAACCGTTTGCCGCGGGCGACTGGGGGAACTATGCGAAGGCAGCGGCCCTTGGCGTGATGAAAATGAGCGACCGGTTGCGAGGTATCGATGCTCTGGTCGACTCTGATCTCGTAGTGGCCGCCGGTCTCAGTTCGTCATCCGCTCTTGTGGTGGCGGTAGCACTCGCACTGCTGGCGGCGAATGAGCTCGTGTTCGAACCGTTGGAATTGGCTGAGCTGATGGCGGGCGCGGAACGGTATGTCGGACTCGAGGGCGGTGGAATGGACCAAGCGGTTTGCTTGGCGGCGCGAGCCGGCCATGCGTGCAGGATCGACTTCAATCCGCTTCGTGTTACGCCCGTACGAGTGCCCGCTGAGTGGCGCTTCGTCGTTGCATCGAGCCTTGTGACAGCGAGCAAATCGAACGCCGTGCGCAAAGGTTACAACTCACGGGTGCGCCAGTGTCGTGAAGCCCTCTGCACCATGACTGAGGCCCTCGGCTTGGACGACCGAGTCGATTCGTACAGGGAGCTTTTTGCCACGGTCTCAGAAGAGGAACTCGTGCGGTGCGGCGAAGAAACGCTGTCCAACGATCTGTTCGAGCGATTCAGACATGTAGTTACAGAGTGTGGTCGTGTGCTCGCCGCCCAAGGTGCCATGGCCGCAGATGATATAGAGCGGTTCGGTCAGCTCATGATCGCGTCGCACGAGAGCCTGCGGGACGATTTCAAAGTCAGTTGTCCGGAGCTGAATGAGCTGGTAGACATTTCGCTCGCGGCTGATGCAGTTGGGGCCCGCCTGACAGGGGCTGGATTCGGTGGTTGTATCGTCGCGCTCTGTCACAGTAGTTCGGTCGGCGACCTAATCGGTGCGCTAGAGCGCAAGTTCTACGAAGGCAGACGATTTGCCGGTGCACTCGAGCACCATCTATTTGTAGCATCACCGGTAGGGGGAGCGTCGGTTGGCCGATCATTGTGATTACCACCATCCAGTCGGAGAAGCGGCTATGAGAAATGTTGTCGTGTGTCTGATGTTTATGTTAGGTTGCATGACCGGCTTGAGCGGTACACTCACGGCCGAGCAGGCATCGCAGTTGGTATATGTAGCGGGTACAGTTGGCTCTGATGCTGCTACGGGGAAGCTCCCGGCGGGTGTTGGCGAGCAGGTTCGGCGCGCGATGGAAAACATTCGTGGCGAGTTGGCAGAACACGGCCTCGAGTTATCGGATGTAGCAAGTGTGAACGTCTTCCTATCTGACACTCGACATTTTCAGACAATGAACGCGGTTTATCGTACGTACTTTCCCGTGGATCCGCCCGCTAGAGCTACCGTTGAGGCGGAGATCGCCGTGCCTGGCGCGCTGGTGCAGATAGCGATGGTGGCCGTACGGTCGGAGGCGGGGCGTACCGCGATCACTCCCGTGGGCATGCGGAGACCGGGACTTCCCTACAGTTGGGGAATCTTGGCTGGGAACACACTGTTCCTGGCTGGTACGACGAGTCGAGATCTCGCGACATATCAGCCTGTGACGGGCGACATCGCCACCCAAACTCGGCGGGTGCTCGAGAATATTGGCGCCACTCTCGAGGCGGCACATATGGATTACCGGAATGTTGCTGCATGCAAAGTGTTCCTAGCCGACTCCCGCGATTTCGATGCGATGAACGAAGTCTACCGCGAGTTCTTCCCTGAGTCGGCCCCCGCTCGGGCCACGGTGGAGGTTGGTCTCATGAATCCGGCGTTCAAAGTCGAGATCCAATGTATTGCAGAAGGCGTTGGTACGAAGAAGGTCGTGTTGGCCGACGGTGCAAGCCTGCCTCAGAGCCCATATTCTCCGGCGATCGAGGTTGGTGGACGCATGTACTTGTCGGGAATGGTGGGCCGTGGCCCTGATGGATGGGGCAACTTGAAGCAGCAGACCAGGTGGGCACTCCAGAACTTGCAGCGTACACTGAAGGCCGGTAACATGGGTCTGGAAGATGTTGGGAACGTATACGTCTTCGTCTCTGATATTCGCCGGGCGCAGCAGGCCAATGAGGTGATAGCTCAAGTGATGCCGTCCCCCGGCGTTGCCATAACTATGGTTGAAGCCGAACTCGTGGCCCCCGATGGGCTAATTGAGATCATGATGACGGCCAACCACTAGACATGCTGAGGGAACAAGTGCCAGCAACTTCGAATAGCATCTCACGCCGACATTTTCTCAGAGGCTCGTCTACGGGGGTGTTCCTTTCAGGGCTTGGCCTGGTCGGTTGTACCACGGAGCGGGGACGAGCGGAACTGGGCGCAAGAGTGACTCTTCCGGAGACCGGGCCGATGCTGCCGCCGGTGCCGGCAATACTTCTCACGGTGAATGGCATGCCCGACGGCCCGGATGAGATCTCAGTGGTGTGGACGTTCGTGGTCAACGGCACGCCACCACAAGTGGGAATCAGCGTTGGGAAGGAACATGTTGGGGGAGACTTGATTCGGTCACACGGCGAGTTCGTACTCAACGTTCCTACGGTTGACATGGTCGATGCATTCGACACTGTCGACATGAACTCGGGATCGGTGGGTGACAAGTTCGAACTCTCGGGACTTACACGCGGAAGGGCTACGGCCGTCGATGCTCCTACGGTCGAAGAGTCTCCAATTCATGTAGAGTGCAGGGTGTTCGATACGATCGAAGTGCCGCCTCTCAGAACGGTTTTCCTTGCCGACGTGTTGGCAACTAGAGTGCTACAAGGTGCAACCGACGACCGTGGACGGCTGAACGTATCCGCCGTGCCGTTCTTTGGAATGACGGCTGGTAGCGGTGAGTTTTACACTATGGGTCGGAAGGTGGGGTACATTGGCAAGAGCGTCGGTCGGGACGACATCAAGTACTGACCGTGACCCAAGAACTATCGTACCGAACCCTTGGGAAAGACACGGAACAAGCCAGCAGCTGCGGCAGCGCCTACGGTGAGACACGTAAGACCGATCGGTAGTTTACCATATAACAAGTATCCGGTGCCGAACAGCGCGCTGTAAACGACTACGCAGCCCAAGAACCAACTCAGCAGAGAGGCCGACAGAGTACTGTCGCGGTCTGCCGCGTCCGTTCGCACGACTCTTTTCCAGCCACGACCCATCGGTTTGATCTTGTCATAGAACGACTGCAGTGTCTGCCGGTCGGTCGGCTGGGTGGCGAATGTTACTGCCAGCCATGCGGTTGTGGTGATCGCGACCCCGAGTACCAACATGGTCGAGGGATCGAGCGCGGCGAAGCCGAGTGGCTCGTGCACGAATTGGAAGTATATGGCTACCAGAAAAGAAATAATCATGGCGGAGATCTCACTCCAAGGGTTGATGCGCCACCAGAACCATCGTAGCAGGAATATGAGTCCTGTGCCGGCCCCAATTTGCAGCAATATTTGAAACGCCTGCATTGCGTTGTCGAGCCAGAGTGAGACGATCGATGCTAGGACGATGAGCATGACTGTGGCCGTGCGACCGATGGCCACATAATGCCGGTCGTCGCGACCGCTCGATACGAATCGCCGGTAGAAGTCATCCACAATGTACGAAGCACCCCAGTTGAGATGGGTGCTTATAGTTGACATGTACGCCGCTGCGAGCGATGCAACGACGAGACCGAGCAGGCCATGCGGCAGAAACACCAGCATTGCAGGATAGGCGAGGTCGTGTCGCACTATCGAGGGATCGATATTGGGAAATTGCACCTGCAGCGATTCGAGAGTGGGATAGACCAAGAGGGAGCAGAGAGCCACTATGATCCAAGGCCACGGTCTGAGTGCGTAGTGGGCGATGTTGAACCATAGCGTGGACAGCATCGATTCTTTTTCGCTCTTGGCGGCGAGCATTCTCTGCGCGATGTAGCCACCGCCGCCCGGTTCAGCTCCGGGGTACCATGTGCTCCACCACTGGACTGCTATCGGGATTATCAAGACCGTGGACGCCGTGTGCCAATCGGTCATGTCCGGAAAGAACGCCAATTTATCGGCGATGGCAGGGTGGGATACCATTCTCGCAAGTCCACCCACCGCTGGTTGTTGCAGCGCATAATACGCAGCGGCAAACGATCCTATCATGGATATCCCGAAGAGTAACAGGTCAGTTACTACAACTCCCCAAAGTCCCGACGTCGCCGAGTAGAGTACCGTAGCAGTACCGGCAATGAGAACGGTCGGGTACTTGCCGAGTCCAAGTAGTACGCCGGCGATCTTGATGGCGGCCAACGTTACGGTGGCCATTATCATTACGTTGAAGAACACGCCCAGGTATAGCGCGCGAAACCCTCTCAAGAACGCCGCTGGTTTGCCGGAATACCGGAGTTCATAGAACCCAATGTCGGTGAGCGCTCCGGAACGGCGCCAGAGTTTTGCATAGAAGAAGACGGTACACATCCCCGTGATGAGGAACGCCCACCAGACCCAGTTTTGGCTCACGCCCCCTGTGCGAACGAGATCGGTTACGAGGTTGGGTGTGTCGGTCGAGAATGTAGTGGCGACCATGGAAGTGCCAAGCAGCCACCAGGGCAGTTTGTTGCCGGATAGGAAGTATTCGTGGAGGTCGTGTCCAGCCCGTCTCGCGAATACGAGCCCCACTACTACTACCACGAGGCCGTACAGCGCGACCACGGTCCAGTCGATGGTGGTCAGTTGCATAGAACAGCCATGCCTCGGGCCAGATTGTCGGGATATACGCCTTGCGCGATGAGCTCCGCCGTCTTGGCAACCACACCCTTCAGATCTCCCGGATATGTCATTCCAAACCATCGATCTGTCGTTTCAACGAGGCGGAGAGTGATGAACGAATGATGCAGGCTGGTGTTCAACGCCGGTCCTATCAGGAACTCCGCCTTTGGTTGGGTACCGATGGTTTCCAGGAATGCGGCGAACTCGCGGTGAAGCACCGGAAAGATACCGAGATTGAATCCCCAAAGGTTCATGGAGACGATCTCATCGCCCGTAAGCGTTCGGGTTGTAGAGTCCATCGCGATCCCCTCGATGGCATCATTCGTTTGGCGGATACTCCTGACCTCCGAGATCCGCCGAACAAAGCCGGTGTCGTCGCAGTCGCAGATCCCGCGTGCCACGCCACCGTTTGCAGCCAGTGTTTCCCGCAGTCGGTAACCCACGAGAGCATGTGCGTTGTTCGTCTCATGCAGGTTGGAATCCGAGTTGAGGAAGTCGGCCAGCACTCTGTAGCCCGATGGCCCGTAGTAATCGTCCGCGTTACAGACGGCGAACGGTCCTTCTACCGAGGATTGTGACGTGAGGATGGCGTGGGCCGTGCCCCAGGGCTTGGTCCGGTGTGGGGGAACAGAAAACCGTGTGGGTATTGGCTCCAGGCTCTGGACGACGAACGTAACTGCCAGTTTATCTGACAGATGTGATGCGATGTGGCTGCGCAGTGGCTCGACCAATTCCGACCGTGTAACGATGATCACGTTTGAGAAGCCGGCTCGCACCGCATCGTAGATGCCATAGTCGAGCAGCGTTTCGCCCGATGGCCCCACGGGTTCCAGCTGCTTCAACCTCCCATAGCGCGTGGAGGACCCCGCTGCGAGTACCACCAGGCTCAGGCTCATCGTTGTCTACCGTTTGCGCCCTACCGCCTCGACCAATCGCCGCACACCCGGCACAACCATAATCAGCAGATCGGCCTGTGGCTTGCCAGTTCGCTCGAGGATCTCCAACGCAGCGTTGTATTCCAGGGAAGAGAAATGTTTTCTTCGATCCAGCTTGTCGAGCGCGCTCAATCCCAGTTCAGCCAGCTCAGTGAGGGCTGCCGAAAGCGGAGTTACTTCTTGGAGCAGGTTGGAGTGTTCCAGATCGGGCGTAAGTAGATCGTGATTCTCATGCCACCTCGTTAGCCAGTAACGGACGGTTTCACGATATGTCGCATGCGAGCGGTCGGCCAACATTTCGCCGATCATGCTATTGAAAGTTCGAGCGCGGTCGCTCTCCGGCCTGGTGGCATCTACGAGTCGATTGAGCGGTGTGAGGCTGGTATAGTCGCCCGAGTTGGCCCGACCCAGGAACTTGACCGGCTCGGTCACGTCCGACAAGGTCTTGAGCGCATCGATAGGTCGATAGTTGGTGAGACGCCGCAGCATCTGCGCGTAGCTCGATCGATGAGTCAGGCCCAGCCACTCGAGTCGTTGACTCACTATCTTCAATCTGTAGTACATGTCGTCCGCGTCACTTGCGCTCGCCGGTGACCAAAGTCTTTCGGCGATGGCCGCGGCACGCGGCCAGATACGGGAGTCCACATTCGCGGCAGTGATATATTCGGCCCACATACAAGCTTCGCCGCCGAGCACGCGAGCTTGCTCGTCAGCAGTGAGTCCGGCCGCGTCTCCGCCGAGTGGATCGACACTGTAGTGAAACGACGCAGGTCTAATGTGATCCAGGTAATAGCCGTTAGATAGAATGCCCTGGTAACCCGCTCTGGCAGCTTGGGCCAGAGCCTCTTGCCCGCGCCAGGATTGCACGACCGCGTCTTGCGGCAGCCCCGGCCGAAATATCTCATCCCATCCGATCATCTTCTTCTGATGCCTGCTGAGAATTTGAGACAACCTGCGGTTGAAGTACGTCTGCAGATCGTGTTCGTCGGCGATGTCGTGATCGCGCATGAACTGTTGGATTCGCTCGTTGGTTTTCCACTGGTGGCCGTTTACTTCGTCTCCTCCGATGTGGAAATACCGATCGGGGAAAAGTTCCGACATCTCTCCGATAAACCGATCCAGGAAGTCGTACAATTCATCAGTAGTGGGATCCATCGCCGGGTCCATGATTCCCCAGTGTCGTTCGATCTCATATGGCCCCTGCGCACTCGCGAGTTCTGGATGGCCTACGAACCAACTCGTAGAGTGTCCGGGCATGTCGAACTCTGGAACTACTCTGATACCGCGATCGCGTGCGTACTCGATGATCTCCCTTACTTCATTTTGCGTATAGAAGTAGCCGTCCGACCCCAGGCCATGGAGTTCCGGGAACTCTTTGCTCTCGATTCTGAAGCCCTGATCCTCTGACAGATGCCAGTGCAGCACGTTGAGCTTGACTGCCGCCATGGCGTCGAGGTTGCGTTTGATCACGTGGGGCGGCATCCAATGTCGCGCCACGTCCATGAGCAGGCCGCGCCAAGGGAAGCGGGGTCTGTCGTAGATGGCGACGGCGCGAACTCGGAAGCCGTTTCCTCCCTCCTCGACGAGCTGGCGGAAGGTTTGGAGCCCGCGGAGCACACCGTATGGTGTGGCGGCGTGGAGTCGTGCTCCGTTCACTGTGACAGTGAGCGAATATGATTCGTCCTCCATGGGCGATTGGATTGGCTCTGCCGGTCCGTCCGTCTCGATCGTGAGTGCCGGCTCGGTGTCGCTAGAATCCAGTCCGAAGCCGATCGGGATGCCGCTCATGCGTGAGATGTACTCCACCATCCTCTCTGCTGCTCGCTCCAGCCGCGGCTCGATGTATCCGGTGAAAGACACGCGGAAATCTGCCCTGATCGCGAGTGTGCCGGTTCCGAAGTCGAGCGAGGCCGGAACGGGCATCAACATATGGCCGCTCGTTTCAACGGCGAGAGCCTTGGGCACGATGGTGGTCTGAGGCGCCGGCCCGCCGGCGCAGTCTAATGCAATGAGAGTCGCCAATACTAAGGGCAGTCGATGCTTGAGTTTCACTGGGATTTTCAATCACGTAACTCGGTGGTATCGGGTACCTTCCACGAAGTATGCCTGAGAGGCGCAAAACGTTTGACAGAATGAGATAGCCCGATCCAGAGGCCGCCGCAACCGGTGTGGCACCCTTGCTACCATCGGGTGTCGAGGGTCACATTACCTCCCATGTATACTACAGAGCCCTCTATCTCGATACGCTGTTTCCTCATCAGCTGCTTTACAGTCTGTGCAACGATGCCGGTGTTGGCGCAGGGTCGCGAAGTGAACCTGACGCTGGAGGAAGGTACATCGCTCGCCGTGGCCCTTTCGCCCGATGGACGTACCATAGCACTCGATCTGTTGGGATCGCTGTGGACCCTGCCGTCAGGGGGTGGTGAAGCCCGACGCATCAGCGACATTGTGAGCGACATAAGGCAGCCTGCCTGGTCACCCGACGGCAGTCGGATCGCTTTCCAGTCATTCCGCGACGGTAACTGGCACATCTGGACCATGGCGCCCGACGGAACTGACCTGAGACAACTCACCAGGGGCCCGTTCGATGAACGCGAGCCTCACTGGTCTCACGATGGTCGGAGAATAGCGTTCTCCTCTGACCGATCGGGGAACTATGACCTGTGGTCTCTGGACGTGGAATCGGGTAGCGTGACGCAACTCACCACCGATCCAGGGAATGAGTTCGCCCCCGCTTTTTCGCCCGACGATAGCCGGATCGCGTTCGTGTCGAGTCCATCGCGGCGCGCGGCCCGATCCCGGATATGGATTCGGAATGAGGATGGTAGCAAGCGATTGGTGGTGGAGGTTCCTGGGCGTGGGGCGGGCCCGGCGTGGAGTCCGGATGGCAGCAAGATCAGTTTCAACGCAATTGCGAACGGCATGAGCCGCCTGCTCTTAGCTGATGTCTCCGGCAATGGAAAGGTTGAGCCGAAGCTCATTAGCAAGGCACGCGAAGATGTTTTTCCGTTTCGCACATCCTGGATTTCGGCCACAGAGTTCATCTATACGGCCGACGGCAAAGTCAAGCGGGGGAACATTAGCGGAGGTGGAACCGCGGTCATTCCGTTTGAGGCGGGAGTTTCTTTCACTCGTCCGGTGTACCGCAGAAAGAAGAAGGATTTCGATTCAACCGCTCCCAAGCCCGTACGCGGGATCTACTCGCCCGTGGTGTCTCCGGACGGCGAGCGAGTGGCGTTCGCCGCCAAGGGGGATCTCTGGTTGCTGGATATCGGGAGCGATGTCCCACGACAGCTGACCGATGATCCGTATGTCGACACCGACCCGGCCTGGTCCCCCGATGGGAACTCGTTGGCGTTTTCATCGGATCGCGCCGGCACGATGGACATTTGGATCCGAGACATGGCAACCCGATCCGATCGCCGTCTGACGGATCTACCGGGTGCCGAGGTCATGCCGTCCTGGTCGCCTGACGGGTCGCGAATGGCGTTTTCCACCGTGTTGGGGCTGGGTGGCGACGTACGCATAGTCGATGTTGCGTCTGGAGCGGTGAAACTACTGCGCGACGATCTTTTCGCGCCATCACGCGCCACGTGGTCTCCTGACGGATCGACACTGGCGATTTCGGTGCTACAGCCATACTCGACGCTCTACCGCGAAGGGCGCAACGTGATGCTGTTGCAACCAGTCGACGGTGGTGGAGGGAGACTCGTAACGCCTTTGCCGCACAGAGGAATTGGTACGCGCGGTACTGACGGCCCGACCTGGTCTCCCGACGGAACGATGATGGCGTTTGTGTCGGAGGGAGTGCTCTGGGTAATGCCGGTGAATGCTATCGGGGATCCCATCGGTCCCCCTCGACGGATGTCGCGGAACTCTGCTGACGCCGTATCGTGGACTGGGGATTCGCGCAGCATAGTGTACCAGACCACCGATGGTTTGCGCAGAGTGTATTTGGACGACGGTCATACCGAGGTAGTCCCGCTGCACATGACCTGGCGCCGCAAGATTCCCACCGGTCGCCTCGTCGTACACGCGGGGCGTTTGTTCGACGGTGCGTCCGCCTCGACGCGACGCAACGTGGACATTGTGATCGACGGCAACCGGATCCGTGATGTGGTGCTACACGACCGCAGTCTCCACAGTGGCCGAGTGGTGGATGCCTCCGGTGAGACCGTGATGCCCGGCTTGATCAATATGCACTCACACTATCTCGGTTACGGCTTGGGCCGAAATCTCGGTCGAGTGTTGTTGGCGTACGGTGTCACGACAATTCGTGATCCCTCGTCGGATCCCTACTCGATACGGGAGCGGCGTGAGGCCGTTGAATCCGGGGTACGCGTCGGACCGCGCGAGTTTGCCACAGGAAGAATCTTCGACGGCACTCGAATCTACTACTCGGGGGCACTCGCTCTCGCATCCGATGCGCAAATCGGCATGGAACTCGAGCGGGCAGTGTCACTTGATTACGATCTCATAAAGACGTATGTGCGCCTACCAGACCTGCTGCAGAAACGGATCGTAGAATTCGCTCACTCACATGGCATGCCGGTTGCGTCGCACGAGCTGTATCCGGCAGTGGCACTCGGGTCGGACCACGTCGAACACCTCCAAGGCACGAGTAGGCGAGGGTACTCGCCCAAGATCACTGCGCTCAACCGCAGCTACGGAGATGTGATACAGCTCGTCGCAAGCTCCGGGATCACGATCACTCCCACGGTGGGAATCATGGGAGGTTTTTGGCTCGCGGTGGCCAGGGAACCGTCGTTGCTGGAAGACCCACGGTTCACGACTTTGTTTCCCGCTCCGCTCGTAGAGTCGACTCGAACCCGCGCAAACGGGGCTCGGCGGAATATCAAGACGTTGGAGGAACGGCTCAAGCCGCTCGGGCAGACGATCCGTAGGATCGTGAGCGCCGGAGGTAAGGTGGTAGCCGGAACCGACTCACCGATTATTCCCTACGGTTTGGATCTCCACGCCGAGATAGAGGCTTATGTCGAAGGTGGACTTACATCATTCGAGGCGTTGCAGACGGCAACCTACGTGGCGGCTAACGCACTCGGCGCGGGCGACGATCTGGGTACTATCGGACCCGGAAAGTTGGCCGATATGATAGTGATCACCGGAGATCCTCTAAGTGACATACGGAACACTCGCAACGTTCGAATAGTCATCAAGAACGGCAAAGTGTATCGGTTGGAGGATCTGGTAAACAGGTAGATCCCTGTATCTTTGTTGCGTGTCAGCAATCACGCCCACACCCGGACAGAACGCCGCAATCGCAGCGCCCTTGGGGCCGGTGCTCGTCATCGCCGGCCCGGGTGCCGGAAAGACATTCTGTCTGATCGAACGAGTCAACTATTTGATCGCCCAGAAGGGAATGCGTCCCGAGCGCATTCTCGCCGTGACATTTACCAACAAGGCTGCAGAAGAAATAGCCCTGAGACTTTCGCAATCGCTGGGCCAGGTCGCACAAGATGTGACACGCAGCACCTTGCACGCGGCGTGTCTGAGGATATTGCGCGAGTACGGTGAGGCGCTGGGGCTCGTTCGGGGGTTTGGAATTGCGGACGAGGGATATCAGCATGCCGTCTTGCGAAAACTGCGGATTCCGCGCAGGCGTTGGAGCCAAGTGCTGCTATCGTTCTCCCGCAGGCGATTGCAGCGCGATAGGCTGCCGAAACACGACGAAGCTCTTTTCCAGAAGTATTTGGCCTATCTCAGAGACCAGAGCATGCTGGATTTCGATGACTTGATTTCCAGCACTGCAGACCTGTTCGAGCGGCACCCCGATATTGCAGACGACGTGGCAGAACGCTGGGATTATCTGTTAGTAGATGAGTTCCAAGATCTCAACGAGACCCAGTACACCATACTCAGGAGGCTCGCTGCCCGTCATTGCAACTTCTTCGCCGTGGGGGACGACGAACAGTCGATTTTTTCATGGACCGGCGCGGACCCGGCAATTCTGAGGAGGTTCGTTCGGGACTATGAGCTGGATGCTCCGATAGTTCTGGACAAGAACATGCGCTGCTCGCGCCAGATATTCGATGCGGCCCGGCGATTACTTGAAAACAACACTTCGCTCTTCGATAAGGGCCTGAGCGCGACGCGCGAATCGGCATACGACGTGACTGCGCATTCGTTTGAGGATGAGGATGCGGAAGCCTACTGGATATTGAACGACATCGTCCGCGACAAGCAAGAAACTGGAGGGCCTTGGGGCGATTATGGAATTCTCTATCGACAACACAGAGTGGGGGATTATCTCGAGCAAGTACTGGTGAAGAACACCGTGCCGTGTCGCATGGCGCACGGCCGAGCGCTGCAAGACGATCCGGTGATTGCCTATGTGGTGGCATCACTGCGGCTCATCGCTTCCCCCAACGATCCCACCAATATCGAGGCTTGCGCGGCGAAGGTGCTGCCGGATCAACTCATGGAGCAAGTACGAACCGAGGCGCTCAGCAATGATAGTGAGTTCTTTGCGGCGCTGAGGCGTTTTGCGCGCTCCGGAGCAAAAGACCATCCCGATACCAAGAGGGCGTGGCGGTTCATCTATCACGTGGAGAATCTGCCTGCGCTGGCCCAATCGCACCGGACACTGTCCGGCTTGGTGGAGGAGCTGCTGGCGCAGAGAGTAGGCAAGTACCGCAACGTGCTGGAAGACCGTCACGCCGAGTTGAGTGATCCAGCAACACAGCCGGCGGTCACCGAGCTGGCGGAGCGTTTGACCGGCGTTGCAGCTGGATCGGGGCGGGTACTGGTCGAGCCCTGTCACGGTGTTGAAATAGGCGTGCGTGGCATGCTCATGGCTATGGAGTTCTCTACTCTGGATCCCGACAGCACTGCCGGTCTTCGTCCGGCGGACCTGAAACTAAGTGGGGACAGCGCCGGCGAGTTGGGATTGCCGCTCATTGTGTTCAAGGCATTGCAGCTTATGCATAGCCGCGAGTTCGGTGACATTCTGCAAGACTACGTCGCGTTTGACTTCGAGACGACCGATCGCGATGCAACGACATGTGAGATCATTGAGATTGGGGCTGTGAAGGTGCGTAGTGGGCAAATCGTGGATCGCTTCCGATCGTTGGTGAAAAGCGGTCAGCCCATCTCTGCGGGAGCGCGCGAGGTCCACGGATACACTGATGACGATCTCGCGGACGCACCCTCTTTCACTGAGGTATGGCCCAAGTTCCGTGAGTTCATTGGCACGGACATTCTAGTCGCACACAACGGCCACAGCTTCGACGTCCCGGTGCTGCGCCGCGCGGCGGCGGGACTACCGGGCCTGAACGATCTCGTATTCTTCGACACCCTCCCGTTAGCAAGGTCCTTGTTTCGGAGAAGTGCCAAACTCGAGCAACTCGCTGATAACTTTGGAATCGACAAGGGCCGTGCGCACCACGCGCTGGATGATGCGGAGACACTCGCACGAGTCTTCCTAAAACTGAACGAACAGAAGAAGGTGCGGGCCAGGAAAGCCGCGCTGGTCAATCTCCTGGATTACCTAGGACTTGGGTTGGCGCTCGACTCCAGAACGGTACAAACTGCCGAACACGAGCTGCTTCTGGAGTTGGCACGACCTTTTGTCTTGGGGCGCTACAGCGAGTGTCTCGAATTCTATTCCTCGGAGCGTGACCGGTTGCGGAGTGTCGACCTACCTTCGCTAGCGGAGGTCATCGATCGCCTCGGTGGCCGCAAGCTGATGGATCGTATCAGGGCTGAGCGCTCGGCCGCGGAACGCTATCCTCAGTCCCTCGCACGGCTCGAGGCACTGATGGATGGGAGTCGCTCTCAAACCATAGAGGAGCACATAGAGAGTTTCCTGGAGCGAATAGCGCTGTCAACTTCCGAAGGTGCTGACGTCGATCGTAATCGGGTGAACTTGCTCACCCTCCACTCGACCAAGGGGTTGGAGTTTTCCCGGGTGTACGTCGTGGGCGTTGAGGACTATCAATTACCGGGATATTACCAATCCATCGACAACCAAACCAAGGAAATAGATGAGGCGAGGCGGTTGCTCTATGTGGGGATGACACGCGCTGCAGATCGACTCGTGCTCACTCGCGTGGCCCGCCGGTTGGGCAAGGACGCAGGTGGCAACAGGTTTCTGGACGAAATGGGAATTGAGATCGGTCCCGCCACCGCCGATCGCTAGTGGACAGTATCCAGTTTGCGTTTCACCGGCACGGTTCGGGGACGGCACCGGCATGCTGTACGGCCGGCGAAGCTTTGGCTACGGGTCCCGGGCAAGTGAGAATCGTCCGATCTTGAACGGTTCGAGCTCGAACCGCAACGGGCCATCGGTCAGAAGGTCGGCCAGTATTTCTCCGATTGCGCTCGAGAACTTGAAGCCGTGACCGGAGCATGGGCTGGCAAGCAGAACGTTGCCATGATCGGGGTGAAAATCGATCAAGAAGTTCTCGTCCGGAGTGTTGGTGTACATGCACGTGGCGGAGTCGACTATTCGGCCGGCTGCATCCGGCATGTATCGCGATATCAACTCCAGCATCGATGAACGCTCTTCCTGGGACACGGCGGCAACGTCCTCAGGATCAGTTTCCGGGCCGTGGTGATGTAGTGCGATCTTGATGCCTCGCGGCTGTAGTGGGAATCCGTAGAACAGGTAGTTGGGTGCGTACTCAATGACATAAATTGGGAGCCGCGCCGAGCTGAACCAGTCCTTGTTCCGCTTGGGCTCGAACCAATGCAGCACCATGCGTTCTACATGAAGCGGGAGCTTCAGGTCACCGACGATGCCGGCCATCCACGCACCGGCCGAGAGAACGAGCTTCTCCGCCCGGTACACCCCCCGTTCCGATCGTACTTCCACACCCGAGCCGCTTGCGTGCCATGCGGAGATCGGTTCGTTGAACCGCAAGTTTGCCCCCCGAGCTTGAGCCAGTTCCAGGTTTGCACCAATACAGAGTTCCGCCAAGAGGAATCCAGCACGCGGTTCCAGGACGCCGACCATTTCGTCTGACGGTTGGAAGACCGGAAATCGTTGGGCGATCTGGGTCGGGGTCAAGAGCTCGAATGGCAGGCCGTGCTGGCGGGCGCTGGCGAGTGCTCCTGTTACCAAGACACCATCAGGTGGCCCCATCATGAGGCCACCCGTCTGCGTGAGCAGCTGTTTGCCGCTCTCTTTCTCCAACTCGCGCCACAAGTCATACGCGTGCTGCACGAACGGAACGTAGAGCGGATGCTCGAAGTAGGCCTCGCGGATAATCCTGGTTTCACCGCCCGAAGAGCCACGGTCATGCGGTGGCCTGAACCTGTCGAACCCGAGCACGCTGTAACCGCGGCCCGCCACATGATAGGCCGCGCTGCTTCCCATCGCACCAAGTCCCACGATGATTACGTCGGCGTGACCCGACGTCGCCCTAGTCATCCATGTGCTCGATTATCGCGTCTCCGAATTCGCTGCACTTGATCTTCGTAGCACCATCCATGAGGCGCGCGAAGTCGTAGGTTACCGTCTTGGCCTCGATTGCGCCTTCCAGTCCGCGAATAATCAGGTCGGCGGCTTCGTTCCAGCCCATGTAGCGCAGCATCAGCTCGCCGGACAAGATCACCGATCCGGGATTGACCTTATCCTGATCGGTATATTTTGGCGCCGTGCCGTGGGTGGCCTCGAACAGAGCATGCCCTGTCGCATAGTTGATATTGCCCCCCGGGGCAATGCCAATGCCTCCAATTTGGGCGGCGAGCGCGTCGGATAGGTAGTCCCCGTTCAGATTCAACGTTGCCATGACATCAAACTCTCGCGGTCGAGTCAGCACCTGCTGCAAGGTGATATCGGCTATGGCGTCCTTTACCAGAATCCTGCCGGCGTCCAGTGCCTGTTGTTGCTCCGCGTTGGCCTGGTCCTCACCCTTTTCTTCTCTCGTGCGTCCCCACTGGCTCCAGGTATACACACGGTCTCCGAATTCCCGTTCCGCCACCTCGTATCCCCAGTTCCGGAACGCGCCCTCGGTGTACTTCATGATGTTGCCCTTGTGGACGAGCGTGACGCTCTTGCGGTTGTTGGCGAGTGCGTATTCGATTGCGGCTCGCACGAGACGCTGGGTGCCGTCCCGCGATACCGGCTTTATCCCGATCCCGGACGTGTCCGGAAAACGGATCTTCGCGTACTCGTCTGGGAATGCCTCTTTGAACATCTCCATGAAGCGCGTGTTCTCTTCAGTGCCCGCCCGGAACTCGATCCCCGTGTAGATGTCCTCGGTGTTCTCCCGGAAGATCACGATGTCAACATGCTCCGGATGCCTTACGGGAGACGGCACTCCCTTGAACCAGCGGACCGGACGGAGGCAGACGTAGAGATCGAGAGCCTGTCTCAGCGTGACATTGAGCGAACTCATGCCACCGCCGATAGGTGTAGTGAGCGGCCCCTTGATGCCCACGAGGTAATTCCTGAACGCATCCACTGTCGCCTCGGGCAACCAATCTTCGAACAGTTTGTATGACTTGCTGCCGGCATAGATTTCCATCCAGGCTATTCTGCGCCGGTCGCCGTAGGATTTTTCCACTGCGGCGTCCAGTACCCTTACGCTGGCGCGCCAAATGTCCGGCCCAATACCGTCGCCTTCGATGAACGGGATAGTTGGGTTATCGGGAACTTTGAGCTTGCCGTCTTCTATTGTGATTTTCGCGCCCTCCGGTGGAGCGGTGACCTGCACCTGAGACATCGAGCCATCTCCCTCATGTATAGGGTTCGTCAAGTGGGCTGGGTCCGGCATTCGGTCCAAACCATAGAGATCATAACGGCGGTATGTAGGGTAGCAGGTTGATAGGAGCTGACGCTACCCGGGTCGAGTCGGGAGGAGGTCCTAGCGCCTCAAGTATGCCCTGAGGTCGCCCACATCGTACGAACCGTTCCCGTTACCGATCCTGTCGAGATATTTGACCTCCTCGACGTTGAGGGGATTGTCGGTCGGGATGCCGGTGAAGCGTTCGAGCAACCGGTCCATCGCGATGCCGATACTGGATAATTGGATCCGGGCTCGTCCGCCGCCCACTGCGATGCTGGAGATTGTCACAGATGAAACTCCACCAGCGTTGAGACGTGTGGAGGGTCTGGTGGAATTGGACAGTCTTGCGGGCCCGTCGACGGCGAATGCGTCGCCCGCTTCTCCGCGATTGCCACCGAATCGCGAAGGGCGCACCAAACCACGATTACCGTCGGCCTCTACCAAGGCCACTCGGTAAACCTTCTCGCAAGTGGGGCAAGGTCGGAGGGGCAGCTGGAGATCGATGTGGTAAACGAGGACTCCGGAGGCCGGGAGATTCACGTCGAACCCCACGGCAGGTCTGTACTCGAGCAGCAAGAACTCGGTTGGCGTCAGAGGGATCTTCAGCACCTCGCCGGTGATCTGTACAGGGCCCAAAGTGAATTCTTGATCCAGCACGTCACCCACGACACGCTGCGTGATCCACCCGAGTTTGTCCTTGGACCAGGGCGACATATGGGTGGGGCGGTTCCAGGTGGAGCGATCCAGTACCTTGCCGCAGCCCCACGAGCCGGCCGCCATGAGTCCCCAACACCCTACGACCCAGCGGCGCTTCTCCGGTTCGATGCCGTCACTGGCATCGTACAGGTCCGGCAAACCGAGTACATGACCGAGTTCATGCGCGATGGTAGCAGCGTTCTGGATTGCAGTGCCGGCGCAAGTTACGGCACTCTGCACGATGTAATCGTCAACCGCAAGGGGTTCACCATCGGGGGTACTGTCATGCGTTAAGAACGGCCCCCCCGTCCAGCCGGAAATTCGCGAGCGGTGCGGCCAGATAGCCGGACCGCCACACGATGCGGCAACCTCTGCGAACTGGAATGCTACGGCATCTACGAACCCATCATCATCACCGCTGTTGGGGATACCATCCGGGCCGTCGTTGTCGAACTCGCCGAAATCGGTTGTGGAGTCGGCTATTGCGAGTGCCTGGATCAAATATTCCCCAACTCGGCTATCAGCGCCCAGTCCGAAAGACGAACCTACAGTTTCGGCCATGGTGAGATCGGTTCTGACCCAGGGAAGCGCATGTCCGTCTATTGTGAAGCGTCCCCCGGAGACTTCGCTGTAGAAATCGCTGACAGTGCCGTTGTCAGAAGGCCCATCGAACAATGAACGCTGCACGTCTTGTTCGGTTACGACAGGTTCATTGGAATCGGAGAACAGCGCCAGGACTACCGCGATGGGTAATGCTCCGGTAACCGCGGACTGCGCCTGTCTGACCGCATGTGTGCGAGCAATCCAGCCGTCCTGTACCTCAAAGAAATCTGGTGATCGCTGAATGCGTTGATAGTATTGCGCCGGCAGCTTGCGACCACTCGCCTGTGCAAGGGCCTCGATATCTTGGCCGAACAGGCCGGGAGCGAAGAACGCACAAGCCACGCACGGCAGCAGCAACGACCGTTTCATTCTTGTCCGTCCTGAACTGTCATCGATATGTCGGGTATGGCGGTGAGTTGGAACCTGTAACCGGACAGTGAGCTTCTGAGCCCATTGTCACCGCCGGCCACTTCGACGACCCTCGCGGACGGCACCAGTGCCACGTCATCGACGCGCACAGTAAATATTATGGCACCGGGCTCGGCGAGCACCACGACGGCAACTAACGAGTCGGCACCTCGCGCGGTGAATACTTGTCCGGCGGGAGCGGCGACGGTGGAGAGGCCGGTGCCCTGCAACACGATTACGGCCGCTCCCTCGTTACCGTTCGGCGATGTCAGGCTCACCTCGATTCTGCCGGGGCCGCTTGGACCCGACGGCCCCGAGTCACAGGCCGCAAGTGCGAATGTTGCTACGGCGGTGAGCAATACGCCGCGTGGCATCGCTGTTTGAAGTTGTGTCTTGGGCATGATTGTCCCGCTAAGACCACGTCTGTACCGAGATTGTTCCGCTTGGATATACTATGGGTGGGTCAAACTAAACCGCACAACCCTGGATATGTCCAGGTCGTCCCGCGTGACAGCCCATACAGTGTCCCCCCGAACCACCGGTTCAGGCGAAGTCCGGAATGCGTCGGGCGGCTTAACGTGGCCGAGGTAACGGCCGTCCAGCTCGAAGACGTCGAAGCCCAGCGGTTCTCGGAAGCGCAATTGGGGTCGGCCTGATTGTTCTTCCTGAGTCTTGGCCTCCGCTGTTGCCGGCGGTGTCAGTATAGAACCGGCGGTCGGTATTGAATCCTCCCCCGGCGGGATGTCGCCAGTCCTCCAGGAAATCGCCCATTGGAGAATAGACCGTGATCCTGGCGTTCCCGGGATCTCTAACCAGCACTCTCCCGTCCGGGAGAACCGTCAGGCCGTCTGGCTGTTTGTACTCTCCGGGACCGCCGCCTTCACGGCCAAGGTCATGGAGAT
>JBHHZE010000032.1:0-40951 GCA_046757925.1 Gemmatimonadales bacterium | reverse complement strand
TTGGACCGACCGCTCGTGTCCCGGCTGTCACGCCAGTGGCATCGCCGGTTAGCGACGTCGGGTAGGGATAACCGCTGAAAGCATCTAAGTGGGAAACCCGTCCCAAGATGAACACTCCTGGACCACAAGGTCCCTGAAGGGCCGTGGGAGACCACCACGTTGATAGGCGGCAGGTGTAAGGCGTGCAAGCGCTTGAGCCAAGCCGTACTAATCGCCCGTGAAGCTTGATCTCTTTCCTTGTTGGGCTCCGGGTCATGCCCGGAGCCCAACATCGGGCTCAGCACCCAGTTTCATCCATGCTGGCGTCAGTGAAGGACAGACGAAGATGGACAAAGACGCTCCCGTCTTCCACCGTCTTTGATATTGGCTGGCGACTAGCGCGACGGGGCCACACCCGTTCCCATCCCGAACACGGAAGTTAAGCCCGTCAGCGTCGATGGTACTGCGGGAGATCTCTCGTGGGAGAGTAGACCGTTGCCAGCCTCCCCTTACGAATGTCCAATGGCCAATGTCCAATTCCGACTAGGTCATTGGACATTCGTCATTCCCTGAGGTTCCCCCTAGTAATGTCCAATAATGACCGAGTTGGACATTGGACATTCGATGGTGTTGACATCATAGCATCAATAAGTCTATGTTTTGATGCCATGCGCACCACGCTTAGTCTCGATCCAGACGTCGCGGCGGCCCTCGAGCGCCTCCGGGAATCGGACGACCGCTCCTTCAAGGCGCTGGTCAACGACCTGCTGAGGGCGGGGTTCGAGCACATGCGCCGAGAGCAGCGCGGCTCAGTGCACCGAACGCGAGGTATGCGCCTCGGTCGATGTCTGCTTGGCAGCCTGGACGACGTCGCCGAGACGTTAATTGTTGCCGAGGGCGAGCATTTTCAGTGATCCTGGTAGACGCCAACTTGCTGGTTTATTCATTTGCCCAGGATCTTCCACAACACGACAGAGCCCGCGAGTGGCTCGACGATCGGTTGAATGGGACCACCCGGGTAGGTCTCCCGTGGGAGTCGCTACTGGCGTTTGTCCGCCTGGTCTCAAACCCGCGGATCTTTGAACGTCCCGCCCCGGTGCCGCGGGCTTGGCGACAAGTTGAAGAATGGCTCGCTGTCGAGCAGGCGTGGATCCCCTTGCCAACGCCTCGGCATCAGGATGTCCTTGGAGGCGTGTTGAAAGAGATCGCGGGTCGGGCGAATCTCGTCCCCGATGCACATCTCGCAGCGCTCGCCATCGAGCACGGGCTAACGGTCTGTAGCTCCGACGGCGACTTCGCGCGCTTCAGTGACGTTCGTTGGAGTAACCCGCTCGGCTGAACAACCGAACATCGAATGCTGAACAGCAAACTCTGTGAGGTTCCCTCTGTGAACGTCCAATGGCCAATGTCCAATAGAGTCCGACTTGTTCATTGGAGATTCGTCATTTGACCGATCACGAATTCCCAAATCAACAATCATTGGACATTGGACGTTCTACTGTTGACCCCGCGATGTACCTTTCTCCTGATGACAAGCCCCGGGCAGGACACCCGCTTCGCCACCATCGCCCTTGCCGGCAAACCCAACTCGGGCAAGTCCACTCTGCTGAATGCGCTGATTGGACAAAAACTGGCCATCACGTCGTCAAAACCGCAGTCAACTCGGCGCGTGGCTGTCGGAGTGCATACTGAGGGCGACCTCCAACTGGTGTTTGTGGATCCGCCGGGCCTGCTGAATCCGCGTAACGAGTTGCAGGTATCGATGTTGCTCTCGGCGACAGAGGCTCTGTCGGGCGCGGACGCGGTCATATACACACATCCCATAACCGAAGGAACTCCACCGGCGCTCGAGACCATTCTGCCCGCAGAGCATGATGGCGTTCCTAAGCACGTTGCCACCGTGCTTACCAAGGCCGATGTGCTTGCTGACTGCGACTGGACCGATTGTCAAACTGAGCAATTCTTAGTGTCGGCCAAGACGGGGCAGGGGATTCAGGCACTACTCGAGTGGTGTGGTGCACACGCGAAGCCCGGCCCCTTCCGATACGATCCCGAAGACGTGAGTACGCAGTCGCTGCGCTTCTTTACATCCGAGTTAGTTCGGGAAGCCGCATTCGAGCTACTGGATCAAGAACTGCCCTATGCAATTGCCGTCGAGATCGATGAATTTCGGGAAACAGAGAGTCCGGTGTACATCAGCGCGGTGGTATACGTCGAACGTGAGTCGCAGAAAGGAATCGTGATAGGGAGGGAAGGCCGGACAATAAAGGCACTCGGACGCACCGCCCGCGTCAAAATTGAAGAGTTGGTAGCCGAGCGCGTGTACCTGGATCTCCGGGTCAAGGTCATCCCGAAGTGGCGCTCCAACCCCAACGTACTTAGAATGCTAGGTCTTCCAATGCCCCGAGATCGAGCGAGGAATTGATGAGCCTGCCGCATGACCTGTTGGAGATTCTGGTGTGCCCCAAATGCAAGGGTGAATTGGAATATCGCACCGAACCGAAGGAGGAGTTGGTGTGCAATGCCTGCCGGCTCGTCTACGCGGTCGAAGAGGGTATTCCAATCATGCTTATCGACGAGGCAACGTCGTTTTAAGCTGGTTTCTCCGGCCCCACAAGGCGTTTGACATCTCGGCCTTGGGCTCATAAGTTTTGCCGGTTCTTGCAATTACGAGCACGAAAGGAGACCGGTGCGGACGCGTCCGACGGTACTCTATTTTTCCCCGGCCGAGCGTCCCGTCCCCGATCTGATCTCGAGTTGGCTCGGGACCAAGCCGTTTGTGGTAATCCCCTTTTGCGACCGTGATGAGTTAGAGACGGTGGCCCGCCGCAGCCCGCCGGTGCTTATCGTCATCGATGCGGACGGAGCCGGCGATGACGGTCCCGTCCTGTGCCGCTCCCTCAAAGGCGACGCGTTCAGCGCCATTGTGCCGATCGTATCGGTTGCAGGCCGCCATGGTGCGGATCGGGTACAGCAGTGGTTCGAAGCCGGTGCAGACGAAGTCATAACCCCCCTATTCGAACCGGCCGAACAGCGCAGCAGACTCGAGGTCCTCCTGGCCCGGACGGAACGCAATGTGGCCGTACATCCGTCTACGCGACTCCCGGGTACCACCGAGATCGAGCGTGACCTCCGCGAACGGCTCGACAAGGGGCAACTATTCGCGATATGTTACGCAGACCTGGACCACTTCAAGGAGTTCAACGACAGGTACAGCTACTACGACGGGGACAGAGTCATCCTGTTGGTTTCACGGATCCTGCGCGATGTCGTGAAGGGTCTCTGTCCACAGGACGGTTTTCTAGGTCACATCGGTGGCGACGATTTCATAATCATCCTGCCGCTGGGCCGGGTGCAGGAAGTCTGCAGCGAAATCATCGCGGTGTTCGACTGCTTGATTCCGTTTCAGTACAGTGCGCAGGACCGTCGGGCCGGCTACTTCTTTGGCAAGGACAGGCGAGGACACCTCCATCGCGTACCCTTGATGACCCTGTCGATCGGTATCGTGACCAACGAGAATCATGTGTTCACGCACCCGGCGGAAGTGAGCGAGACCGCAACTGAAATGAAGATGTATGCCAAGACGCTACCAGGCTCGGTGTTCGTCGTCGATAGGCGTCGCGATGCCGACCGTGGTCAATAGGAGATTAGGAGCGGTAACAATGAATGTGCGTTGTCCGTCATGTGAGACTGTCTATCGCGTAGATCCTAAGAAGGTGCCCAGTGTGGGGATCAGGGCGAGGTGCGGCTCCTGCGCCGCTATAATCTCGATACAGGCGACCGAGGGAGAGGCGGTGGCTCCGGCTCCACCGGTTGTTCCCGCAGCGGTCGAAAGCCTTGCCGCGGCACGCCCGGCCGAGCCGGCTGCCGCCATGAGCCCACCGCAGCCAGAGGCAACATCGGCTCCGGCGCCCGTCTTGGTGCATGATGAGAGCGAGGCGGTTGCGGAGCCGCCGCCGCCGCCACCGTCTCCCGGCCCACGACTTTCGAGGCCGTTCGTGCAGCCGCGTCCGGACATCATGCCGCCTCCGGCCCCGCAGCCCGCTCCAGCACGGCCTAGCGCACCGGTGTTCCGACCCACGCCGGGCACTCCGGTCGCCGAGCCAGCGGTGCCCAAGCCGCTCCACGCTGCTCCCATGGCGGAGCAAGCGCCCTCGGCCCCGGCCGTGACACAGCCCCGACGGCCGATCAACCCGTTTCTTTCCAAGGATCCCAGCCAGAAGGCGCGCCGCCTCGCGCGAGCTTTGGTGTCGGACATGATCGTCTATCAACCCAAGAAACGGCAGGACGCCCTCCACGCGGGCAATCTAAAGACGGCGTTCGAAGAGGAAATCAAGAAGAGTTGGGAGGAATACGTCGAGCAGGTCGGCGAAGATGTCGCCAACTCGACCCCCTACTTCACCGAGGCGCTCAACGATATTCTGGCGGGTGGGCAGAAGGTTTTCTAGGGTGGTGTTAAGTGCCTATTCGGCTTATATTTGGCCGTTCACGAGCCGTCTGACAGTCCGGTGTAGACGGCTCGACTTACATGGTTTGAGTAGGAGCCGACATGGCAGAAGATATCCAGGAACGCCTTGGGGAGATCAGCGGGAGGCTTGCCGAACTCCGGGGTTATCTTTGACCTCGATGCGAAGCAGGCACGCCTAGCCGAGCTGCAATCTTCCATGGCGGCGCCCGGGTTCTGGAACGATTCCGAGAGCGCCCGCTCGACGGTGGATGAACTCCGACAACTCAAGCGTTGGACCGAACCGCATTTCAGGCTGAGTGAACGGGCAAACGAGGCACTGGAACTCGCGCGACTCGTGGCGGCCGACCCCGATCCGGAGTTGGAAGCCGGCTTGGTTGAAGAAACCGAACAACTGACTCGCGAACTCGAGCACCTCGAACTCCAAAACATGCTCCAGGGTCCCGACGACTTCCGATCGGCCCTGTTGACGATCCACCCAGGGGCGGGCGGGACCGAGTCACAGGACTGGGCCGAGATGTTGCTTCGCATGTATACCCGCTGGGCCGAACGCCACGGGTACACCGTTAAGATCCTCGACCTGCTTCAGGGTGACGAGGCGGGTATCAAGTCCGTTTCGGTGGAGATCGAAGGCGAGTACGCTTACGGTCATATGAAAGCGGAGAAGGGAGTCCACCGGTTGGTGAGGATCTCTCCGTTCGATGCCCAGGCGAGACGGCACACGTCATTCGCGTCGGTGTTCGTCTATCCCGTGGTGGATGATACGGTTGAGATCGACATCCGCGATGAGGATGTGGAGATGGATGTATTCCGTGCGTCGGGCGCGGGCGGGCAACACGTGAACAAGACTTCATCTGCCGTACGACTGAGACACAAACCGACGGGGATAGTAGTCTCCTGCCAGCAGGAGCGCAGCCAGTTCAAGAATCGGGCGACCGCACTGAAGATGTTGAAGGCGGCGCTATATCAGAAGGCGATCGAGGAACGGGAGAAGAAGCGCGCCGCGGTTGAGGCGTCGAAGGCCGACATCAGCTGGGGCAATCAAATCCGTTCATACACCTTCCAGCCCTATACGATGGTGAACGATCATCGCACTGAACTCAAGATATCGGATGTACGGTCGGTCATGGACGGGGACATCGATGCATTCATCGAGGCGTTTCTCAGAGAGTTCGGAGGTCGTGCGGCATGAGTAGCGTAGTGCGCTCCTTTGTCGAAGAAGCGCGGCGCGAAAAGCTAATCGCGTTGAGGAACCGAGGTGTCGAGCCGTTTCAGTATTCCTACAGCCGAACCCACACCGCCAAGTCCGCGGTGGAACTCGACGTGGAAGACCGGCCGGTGGTCAGGTTGGCGGGTCGCATAGTGGCTCTCAGGCCGCACGGCAAGACCACCTTCGGGCATATCTCCGATCACACGGGGAAGATTCAGTTCTACCTGCGGAAAGACGATATCGGCGAAGAGATCTACCAACTCGTCAAGTTGCTCGACCTCGGCGACCTCGTGGGTGTAGAAGGATACATGTTCAAAACGAGAACCGGTGAGACCACGGTTCATGTGACCGAGTTGGCCCTTCTGGCCAAGTCCCTTAGGCCGCTTCCCCTGGGCAAGGAGGATGCCGCGGGCGTGCAGCACGGTGAACTCGCCGATCCGGAAACGCGCTATCGAGAGCGGTACGTGGATCTGGCCGTACACGACGACACGCGTCGTCTGTTTCAGCTCCGGGCGCGTGTCGTGTCCTACATCCGCAGGTTCCTCGATTCCAGGGGGTTCGTAGAAGTCGAAACTCCGGTGCTTCAACCGCTATACGGTGGCGCGATGGCGCGCCCCTTCACGACACATTACAACGCGCTCCACAGTAACTTCTACCTGCGGATCGCCACCGAACTCTACTTGAAGCGTTGCATCGTTGGCGGCTTGGACAAGGTCTATGAAATCGGCAAGGATTTCCGCAACGAGGGAATAGACCGAATGCACAATCCCGAGTTCACCATGCTGGAGTTTTACCAGGCGTATGCCGATTATGCGGATGTCATGGAGCTACTAGAGGAGATGCTGCACGGATTGGTGCGCGAGGTCTGCGGTACCTCCGCAATCGAGCGGTTCGGCTCGACCTTCAATTTCTTGCCACCCTGGCCACGACTCGGTTATCTATCCCTGGTAGAAGAGTATGCGGGAGTGGATCTGCGAACGGCGAACGACGCATCCATACGAACTGCGCTGGAACGTCGGGAGGTTGCCGATTTAGATACTATGCCGCGCACCAAGTTGATCGATGAGCTGTTCAAGGAGTTTGTGGAACCGCGACTCAAGCAGCCGACCTTCGTAGTGGATTATCCGATTGAGATCTCCCCACTTGCCAAGCCGAAGCGCGGCGATGCGACGCTGGCGGAACGATTCGAGTTGTTTGTGAAAGGCCAGGAATTGGCCAATGCCTTTAGCGAGCTCAACGATCCCGATGATCAACGCCGCCGGTTCGAGGCCCAGGTAGCGGCGAGAGCGGCGGGCGATGATGAAGCGCATGAGGTCGATGAGGACTACATACGAGCACTGGAGTACGGCATGCCCCCCACCGGAGGGCTGGGGCTCGGAGTCGACCGGCTCGTGATGCTCTTGGGAGAACGTGCCTCCATCCGTGACGTAATACTGTTTCCCATGTTGAGGCCGGACGCATGAGCAGGCTCGACGCCAAGATCGCCGAACGCTATCTGCGCAGCAGGAGGTCGTCACGGCTCGTATCGCTCATAACCCTCATTGCGACCGGCGGTGTCACCGTGGGCGTCATGGCCCTGATCGTCGTTATGGGCGTCATGAACGGCATGCAGAACGATCTTCGCGAGAAGATTCTTATAGCGACACCGCATCTCCGCATCCTCACCTATGGCCAAGGGCTGTTGCTCGAAGATTGGGAGTCGGTCCGCGATCAAGTGAAAACTCATCCTGATGTGATAGCCGTGAGTCCCTTCGTCCTGAGTCAAGGATTGCTCTCGGCCGGCTTCGATTATAGCGAGGGGGCGAATATCCTGGGAGTGGATCTCGACACGAACGACACGGCGGTAACTCAATTGGCGGGGAGGTTGCGCTCCGGCAATCTGAGTTTCGAAACCGACTTGGATGGTGTAGACGGAGGGATCATACTAGGCAGGCGTCTGGGGCAGCGTCTGTCGGCATACCCGGGTGATAAGTTGTCGGTGATTTCCCCGATCGGTAGCAAGTTCAATGCGGCACTCGGAGTCTATGTACCCAAATACTGGACGTTCGAAGTGACGGGTCACTTCGAGACCGGGATGTTCGAGTACGATAACGCATACGCATTGCTGCCGCGCAAGCTAGGTCAGAAGTTCGCCGGGCTGGGAGACGCGGTGACAGGCCTGGACGTGCGGCTCTCCGATCCCCGCGACGCACCGCGGGTAGCCGCCGAACTAGAAGGCAAACTGGATTATCCCTATCGCGCCATTGACTGGCAGAGCCAGAACGAAGCGCTCTTTTCGGCGCTGCAGCTGGAGAAACTGGCCATGGGGACTATCCTGCTTCTAATCGTTATCGTAGCCGCTTTCAATATCATCAGCACGTTGACGATGCTCGTGAGAGACAAGACGCGCGAGATTGGCATTCTACGTGCCATGGGACTACCGGCGCGGACGGTTCGTCGCATCTTCATATTGCAGGGAACCTTCATAGGGGTAGTCGGTACCGCCATCGGTACGTCACTGGGACTGATTTTGGCACAGGTGATCGACAAGCGGCAGATAATCGACTTGAACCCGAGCGTATATTTCATCGATCACCTGCCGGTTCAGGTCGATCCCCGCGACCTGGTGGTGATCGTGTTGGCGAGTATTGTCGTCGCGACCGCAGCCACGATCTATCCCGCGCAGCAGGCTGCCTCGCTCCACCCTGTCGACGCGATCAAGTACGAATGAACCCGGTGATCGAGGCGCGTGGCGTCAAGAAGACCTACCGGGGCGGTGGAGATTCGGCGGTCGAGGTGCTGCAGGATGTGATCATGAAGGTGCAACCGGGCGAGGTGGTTGCGATCGTTGGTGCCAGTGGCGCCGGAAAATCCACGCTGCTTCATCTCTTGGGAGCGCTCGACACGCCGACGGCTGGAGAGATCCTGCTCGACGGCCGGCCGTACAGTGGACTGACCGAGCGGGAACGCGACACGGTGCGCAATGCGAAGCTGGGGTTCGTTTTTCAGTTCCATCACCTTTTGCGAGAGTTTTCAGCTCTGGAAAATGTGATGATGCCGCTTCTGATTGCAGGCGAATCCGAGAAGACCGCTCGCGGCCGGGCCGAGGAGCTCTTGGCACTGGTCGGGTTGGCAGGTAGAATGACGCATCGGCCGGCGGAACTCTCCGGTGGCGAACAGCAGCGCTGTGCAGTAGCCCGAGCTCTAGCGAGAGATCCCCGGATGCTCCTCGCGGACGAGCCCAGCGGGAACCTGGATAATTTCAATAGCGAACGCCTCAACGACCTCCTGTTCGGCCTCGCGAATAGCCTGGAAACGACGCTCGTGGTGGTAACCCATAACCGGGCCGTCGCGCGGCGGGCGGACCGCACGCTGTTGCTGTCGGATGGCAGGCTCACCCCCATCGATTCGGTCGAGGTCTTGCCCTAATGCAGTGCGATCGTTGCGGCGAACGGGAGGCTGCTATTCACCTCACCCAGATCGTCGACAATTCGGTTACGACGCTTCATTTGTGTGCCCAGTGCGCTGCGGAGAAAGGCATTCAATCCGACGCCAGTGTGGCCAAGTTCCCACTGTCCGACTTCCTGGCCTCCATGGGCCAGGTGGCGGGTGCGGAGTTCGCTCCTGGCGATGCGGCCCAGGCCTGCGACTTCTGCGGGGGCACGATCAAGGAATTCCGCGAAACGGGGAGGCTCGGTTGTCCCCAGTGCTACGACACCTTCGAAAGCCATCTACGGGACCTTCTGCGGAGACTCCACGGGTCGAGCCACCATACGGGAGAGGTCTATCTGGCGCCCGCGCCCGCCGGTGCCGCCGCGAAGCGACACCAACTGAGCGACATGAGGCAGCAACTGAGAGCAGCTGTGGATGCTGAAAACTTCGAATTGGCCGCCGAAATCCGCGACCGCATCAGGGCACTGGAATGACGATCGACCTGAGCCTTCTCAAGGATAGCGGGATTTCCTGGCTGAACGCGAGCGGACCGGAGAGCCAAATAGTGCTCTCGACCCGCGTGAGATTGGCGCGCAATCTCCAGGGGCTGCCGTTCAGCATTCGAGCCCAGCGCGGGGACCTGGAGTCCGTTCTGGATCAGGTGGTCTCTGCGGGACGGGACTCGGGCATCTTGGACGATGCGACGCTATTCCGCCTCGGTGAGTTGGATCAGTTGGAGCGGCAGCTGCTCCACGAGCGTCACTTGGTCTCGAAGGAACTTGCCGGGCTTCTCGCCGGTAGCCCGGGTCCGCGTCACGCGGCCGCCCTATATACCGATGGAGAGCTGGGGATCATGGTGAATGAGGAGGACCATCTGCGACTCCAGAGCCTCCGCTCGGGCTTCTCGCTTGCCCCGGCCTACGAACAGCTCGAGCGCCTCGACACCGAGTTGGGGGCACGGCTCTCCTTCGCCTTTCACACCGAGTTTGGTTACCTTACGTCGTGTCCGACCAACGCGGGCACGGGGCTCCGGGCGTCGGTGCTGGTGCACCTCCCGGGGCTGGTGCTCACGAAGGAAATAGCGAAAGTTTTGCAGGGGTTGTCGCAGGTTGGACTGACTTTTCGAGGGCTCTACGGTGAGGGCAGCGAAGTCGTTGGAAATTTCTTCCAGTTGTCCAACCAGACGACTCTCGGCAAGTCGGAAGAAGAGTTGTTGGATCACCTCGGGCAGATCGTGCGACAGGTGGTTGCATACGAGACTCAGGCCAGGGAAGTGCTGCAGCGCGATGCCCAAGGGGTGATCGCCGACAAAGTGTGGCGGGCGTACGGGCTCCTGCGTTATGCGCGGAGCCTGTCGTTTGAAGAAATGATGAATCTGCTTAGCGGGGTGCGACTCGGTGTGGGCCTGAACCTGATTGAGGACTTGAGTGTATACACATTGAACAAGCTGTTGGTCTTTACGCAACCTGCCCACCTCACCAGCACCCAGGGGAGAAATCTCTCGGATGCCGAGTTGGCGGTGTTGCGCGCTAACCACGTCCGGCACGAGCTCGAGAGCGACGCCGCGCGGAGGAACTGAATGTCAGGACTGGCAGACGTCGTCGAGAACGGTACAAACCGATGAACGGCTATAATTTTACCGACCGAGTGAGGAAGGTACTCCAGATGGCGCGCGAGGAGGCTGCGCGCCTGCATCACGAGTACGTTGGCACCGAGCACATACTGTTGGGGCTCATTAGGGAGGGTGAAGGGGTCGCAGCCGCGGTGCTGACAAACCTGAACGTCGATCTGGACGAGATCCAGCAGCGGATAGAAGAAACGGTCAAGAAGGGCAAGGTCCCGGCACCTGAAGGTCCCGATCTCCCCTATACCTCGCGAGCCAAGAAGGTGCTCGAGTTGGCCATGAGCGAAGCCCGCGAACTCAATCACTCATACGTTGGCACGGAGCACCTGCTGTTGGGGCTATTGCGCGAGGAAAAGGGAATTGCTGCGCAGGTGCTTACCGATGCCGGTGTCACTCTGGAGCAGGCACGAGCCGAAACGTTGAGGCTCCTGGGAAGTGATATGCCCTCGCCGGCCAAGGGCGAGCAGGGCGGCGGTGCGGCCAGGCCCGAAAAGAAATCCAAGACCCCGGCGCTCGATCATTTCTGCCGCGACCTGACGAGTTTGGCTGCCGAGGGTCAGCTCGATCCCACCATCGGGAGGCAGAATGAGATCGAGCGGGTGATCGAAGTCCTCTCGCGCCGCAAGAAAAACAATCCGGTGTTGATCGGTGAGGCGGGTGTGGGGAAGACGGCGATTGTAGAGGGCCTGGCGCAGCTCATCGCCTCCGGCAACGCCCCCGAATCGTTACACAGCCACAGGGTGTTGGCACTCGACATGGCGGCCGTGATCGCGGGTACCAAATACCGCGGCCAGTTCGAGGAACGTCTCAAAGCCGTGATGAACGAGATCGTACAGAATAAGAACATCGTGTTGTTCATCGACGAACTTCATACGCTGGTGGGTGCCGGTGCGGCTGAAGGAGCGATCGATGCTTCCAACATGCTCAAGCCAGCGCTGGCACGGGGCGAACTGCAGTGTGTCGGCGCGTCGACGCTCAACGAATATCGCAAGTACATAGAAAAAGACGGGGCACTGGAGCGACGGTTCCAGACGGTGATTGTCGAGCCTCCCACCATGGAAGAGGCGTTCGAGATCCTGAAGGGTCTGCGCCAGCGCTATGAAGATCATCACAAAGTGTCGATTCCCGACGCTACGCTGGAGGCGGCCGGGCGTTTGGCCGAACGCTACATCACCGACCGATTCCTACCCGACAAGGCGATCGACGTAATCGACGAGGCGGCGGCCCGGGCGCGCTTGGCAGCGCAGGTCCCGCCATCCGAGGTCGAGAGCTTGAAAGAGGATCTCGAACGAATCAACCAAGAAAAGGAAGAGGCGGTCCGCGATCAAAACTTCGAGCGTGCAGCTTCGCTGCGGGATCAAGAACGCGAACTACAGTCGGAGATCAGGCGGCGGCGCGAAGAATGGGAGAAAGAACGCCAGACCCACCGGCCGACGATCGGGGAAGAAGACGTAGCCTTTATCGTTTCACGCTGGACTGGAATCCCTGTCAACCGCTTGCAAGAGGCCGAGACCCAGCGGCTGCTGAGAATGGAGGAAGAACTTCACAAGTTTGTGGTGGGTCAGGATCAGGCCATCGAGGCTATAGCACGGGCGATCCGACGCTCGCGAGCAGGTCTCAAAGACCCACGGCGTCCAATCGGGACGTTCATATTCTGTGGCCCGACCGGTGTTGGCAAGACTGAGTTGGCAAGGGCTCTGGCGCGGTTCCTGTTCGCTGACGAGCAGGCGCTGATCAGGATCGACATGTCCGAATACATGGAGAAATTCAGCGTAAGCCGGCTCATTGGCGCACCGCCGGGATACGTTGGCTACGAAGATTCTGGATCCCTCACCAAAGCGATACGACGCAAACCCTACGCTGTAGTGCTGCTGGATGAAATAGAGAAAGCCCATCCGGATGTCTTCAACATCCTATTGCAAGTACTGGATGAAGGGCACTTAACGGACAACTATGGTAGGTTGATCGATTTCAAGAACACGGTCGTGATCATGACATCCAACGTCGGTGCTCGCGATATTACCAAGGGCAAGGCGCTTGGTTTTGCGCAGGAGGGCGCCAAAGTTGGATTCGAGAAGATGTCCGAGAAGGTCAAAGATGAAATAAACAGAGTGTTCAATCCGGAGTTTCTGAATCGGCTGGACGACACCATAGTGTTCCATGCGCTCACGCGCGATCACATAAGAGACATCGTGGGCATTCTGTTTCAAGAGCTTCATGAGCGACTGTCGTCCGACGGCATCTCGTTGTCTCGCACCGATGCGGCGACCGACTTTTTGGTAAAACACGGATACGACGAGCAGTACGGCGCGAGGCCGCTCAAGCGAGCTATTCAGCGGTACATCGAAGATCCGCTGTCCGACAAGATCCTGCTGGGCGATTTTTCGGCGGGAGACGAGGTCGAAGTCGACGTGGATCCAGACGGCGAAGAACTGGTGTTCAGGGCACTCTCCAACAGCAAGGCGTAATGCGAGTTGTCGCGCTCTCCTCTCTTATAGCCGCCATCACCCCAGCCATACTTCTGGGGCAGGGGCAAGCACCCCAGCGAACAGTAGTCTTCGACAGCATCGCGGTAGAGGGTGTGCAGCGGCTCACCAGAGAGACGGTCATATCTCGTGCGGGCATTCCACTCAACACTCCCGTCAACTTCCGTGACGTGCAGCACGCCATCGAGTTGCTGTATGCTACCGGACAAGTTTCCGACATTCAGATGTTTCAGACTCGTAGTGGCGGGAAGAATATCCTGCTCATCGAGCTAACCGAACGTCCGATGCTGGCCCGCTGGAGCGTGACGGGAACGAAAGCTCTGAGTGAGCGGAAGGTAAGAGGTCGTGTGAAGCTGCTTGAGGGACGGCCTTACGCCCCGGAAATTGCTGCAGCTTCCCGTGCGGCAATCGACTCACTCTACAAGAAAAACGGATACTACTCTGCGCAGGTTGCTCTTCGCACCATAGAGCGGGACGACGGTAGTGTTGCCGTAGTTTACGACATAAACGAAGGTCAACGCGTTACGCTCTCCCAGATCGTGATTGATAAGAACAACGAGTTTTCAGACGGCAAGATAGCGAGCCACATGACCAGCGGTACGGAGGGGTTTTGGTTCTGGAAGAAGGGAGAGTACAGTGAAGACAAAGTTGACGCGGACATCAGGACACATCTTCCCGAGTTCTACGGCGGGCAAGGCTACGTCGATTTCCATGTGGAAAGTGACACGCTGGTGGTGGATCGGAATACGGGAAAGGGGGCGCTATACCTCACCGTCGCAGAGGGCGTCAAGTATGAGGTAGGTAGCTTCGAAGTCCGAGGTAACCATCACTTCTCGACCGAACAACTGGAACAGCTCTACCCGTTTCGCAACACCAAGGCGTCGGCCTTCAGCGCTCAGGCGATCGCGCCGAGCCATCGTCAGTTCGACAAGCAAAAGTGGGACAAGGCCACCGATCTGGTCAGCCAGTTTTATAATAACAGCGGCTATATCTATGCCCGGGTGACGCCGTCGGTCATTCGCAGAGATACGCCGGACGGGCACCATGTGGTGGACCTAAAATGGGATATCGTCGAGGGTGCCCCCGCTATCGTCAACAGGGTAATCATCCGCGGGAACAACGTCACACATGAGGACGTGATCAGACGTGCAATAGTGGTTGTGCCGGGCGATTTGTTCCGCCAGGATGCGCTCATCCAGTCGTATCAGAATCTTTCGAATCTCGGCTTTTTCGAACAGCCCCTGGCTGCGCCGACGACGACGCAGGCCAACGACCAGGGGGATCTCGACGTCATATTTACGGTCTCGGAAAAGCACACGGGCAATGTCAATTTCGGTGCGTCAGTAGGGCAGGGCGTGGGAGTAGGAGGGTTCATCGGCTTGGATGAGCCCAATCTGCTGGGGCGGGGCAAGCACATCCAGTTCCAATGGCAGTTCGGAAAAAACGTGAGCGATTTCAATGTCACCTACACCGATCCGTCGCTGAGGGGCGGGCTGATCTCGACAACTCTCTCGGCTCACAGATCGCGGCTGAGGTTTACCGTGGCAGACCTCGGACGCATAAACTCGAGGGGCGTGAGCGTGCAGTTCGGCTTCCCGATACTCGGGTCGCGAAATACGCGTCTCCAGACGTCCTATTCTATTGAACAGAGCGAATTCAATTCTCCAACATCTTCGCTGACGTCGCGATTCGCGTGCAGCAACTGTGTTTTGTCCACGGTGGGTGTGAGCGTGGTGCGGGACACCAGAATAGGACTACCGTTTCCGATCGCCGGTACCATGCACCAAGTCAGGCTGACTCAGAATGGCGGTCCCATAGGCGGAAGTGGCAACTTTCGACGGCTCACCGTGGAGGGGCGTTGGTACGCACCTCTGGGACGAATCGGTGGCACCGGCCAGCTCGGATCGGAAGGAATCCAACTCGTCCTCGGGTTGAAAAGCCAGTCGGGGTTTGTATGGGGAGAAATCGGACCGCACTTTCGCCAACTGTTCTCGATGGGTGGAACGCAGTTTGGGATCCCGCTCAGGGGCTATGAAGAGTTCTCGATTACGCCGCTCGGGTTTGATGCGGGAGCCAGTAGCTTCCGCGCGAACACGGTCAACGCGTTTGGAGCCTCCTACTTTCAATCGACTGCAGAATTCGGCATGCGTTTCAGCGGCCAGCTTTACCTCAATGCGTTCATGGATGCCGGTAACGTATGGGCCAGGCCGAGCCAATTCAACCCGACCCGCCTGTTTCGGGGTGCGGGAATCGGTATAAGCCTGATGTCTCCGATCGGGCCCATTGGACTCGACTATGCATACGGGTTCGACCGTAGAGACCTTCTGGGCAATAGAGACCCAGCCTGGAAATTACATTTCAAACTGGGGAACTTCTTCTAGCGTTCCAAACAACGAACTCGAACTGAAGATCATTATTACATACATATGGAGATCAAAATGGCCCGTTGGGCAATCGCCGCATCAATAGTCTTGGTCGTAGTAGGAATGGGCGCTCGACAAGGAAGCCTACCCATCGGCTTCGTGAATTCCGACATAGTGCTGCAACAGACTCCGGGATACCCAGCAGCCGACTCGACACTCCAAGCCGACTTGAAGAGCTTCCAAGATGAGGTGACCTCGCTTCGGCAACGAATGGATTCCGCCACAAAGGCGTTCGACCAGCAAAGGGCGGTGCTGAGTCCGGCCGACCGGGACGCCAAGGTCAAGGAGTTGCAGGAAATGGGTCAGCGGTTCCAACAACGAACCGACGAGCTGCAGGGGCGCGCCCAAGAGCGCCAGCGCGAGCTCATTGCCCCACTCGAGTCGAGGATTCAGACCGTTATCGACGGTGTACGGGCCGAGCGGAATCTCGCCATGATCTTCGACATCGCGGCGGCCAGGGGAGCGATCATTTCGGCGGATCCCACGCTCGATCTCACCTCGCTCGTCGTGAGCCGTTTGCGCAGCGCCGGCGGTGGCGACCGATAACGCAGGCGGGTCTAAGGGAGCAAGGACACTCAGCACCGGTCAAATAGCCGACCTCGTCGGAGGGCGGTTAATGGGTCCTGCCGACATAGTCCTCGCCGGGATCGCGCCGCTCGACCGAGCAGGCCCCGGCGATCTTTCGTTTCTTGCTTCGGGCAGATATCTGCCCTATTTTCAACGCACTAGCGCGGGTGCGGTGTTACTCACCCCGGAATTCCGGGTTGGTGCCACCGGACCCGCGACGCTTATTGTGGTGGACGACCCCCGCGCCGCGGTCAGCGCGGTTTTGCGCGTGATGTATCCGGAACGCAAACCCGTTTGGGGCATAGACCCGTCGGCAACGGTGGGCAGAGGGGTCCGGTGGGCCGGTCGAATCTCCCTGGGCCTGCGCGCCAACCTGGGTGCCGGCGCCAAGCTGGGCAACGGTTGTGAAATCGGGGCGTTTGCGGTGATCGGTGAGAGCGCCGTGCTGGGCAACGAATGCACCATCGGGGAGCACGCGGTGATCCATGCCGGTGTTCGACTGGGAGACCGGGTGGTCGTCGGGGCTGGCAGTCGAGTGGGATCGCCGGGGTTCGGCTACTTGAAGGAGGAGGAAGGACGCGTGCGAGTGACTCACGTGGGTGGTTGCATACTCGACGACGACGTGGAAATCGGCGCCAACGTGACCATCGATCGAGGCAGTCTCGATGACACCGTGATTGGCAAGGGGACGAAAATCGACAACCTGGTGCAGGTCGGCCACAACGTGCGAATTGGCGCTCGCTGTCTTGTCATGGCCCAAGTTGGGCTCGCGGGAAGTAGCATCGTCGAAGACGATGTGGTTCTGGCCGGTCAGGCAGGCTTGGCGGGTCATCTCACTGTCGGCACGGGAGCTCGTGTGGCTGCGCAAGCCGGTGTCATCGGCGATGTCCCGCCGGGAGCCACCGTATCGGGCTATCCAGCCCGTTCGCACCGCGAAGTGCTGCGGCAGACTGCGGTGCTCAAACGACTCGCGTCTAAAGCCGCCAGCCTAGAGCGCATGATGGAAAATGTCCGAGAGTAGAAGATCCGTCGCCAAATCCACTGCGGTCCACGGAGTGGGGCTCCATACCTCAGAGAAGACCACGGTTACGTTCAAGCCTGCCGACGTGGATCAAGGAGTCGTCTTTAGGCGCACCGACATCGATGGCTGCCCGGCGATCCGGGCTAGCACGGAGCACGTACAGAGCACAGAACGACGCACCTGTCTCGGGTATAACGGCGCCACCGTGGAAACGGTGGAGCACCTCTTGGCGGCGGTAGCCGCGCTGGAGATCGATGATCTGGTGATCGACATCGACGGTCCCGAGGTGCCCATCGGCGATGGCAACGCGGCAACGTTTCTCGATGCGCTGTCAGAGGCCGGACCGACTGACATAGGGGGAACCCCCACGTACCACCGCGTAACGGCTCCTATGGTCGTTCGGGAAGGAGATGCCACCTACGTCTTGGCACCAAGTGATGCGACCCGGTTGACCGTGACCGTCGAGTGGGACCATCCCTTGATTGGTCGTCAATCCGGGTGCTTCGATATCACCCCATGCTCGTTCGAGAAAGACCTTGCACGCGCACGGACTTTTGGATTCGAGTGTGAAGCCGACGAACTCCACGCGAAGGGACTGGCTCGAGGAGCCTCGCAGTCCAATGTCGTGGTTCTTTCTGAAGAGGGATTGATCGGCGCAGAACTCGTATGGCCGGACGAATTCGTGCGACACAAGACGGTTGACCTGCTGGGAGATCTTGCTCTGTTGGGCGGGCGTTTCAAGGGCGAGATCACGGCGTTCCGGCCCAGCCACAAGGGGAATCTGGCGCTAGCCCGCTCGATCGAACGCGCCTCGCTCTCTCAAGGACCCAGTGCACTCGGCATTCAAGAGATACTCGGCGCGATTCCGCATCGCTATCCCATGCTGTTCGTCGACAGGATCCTGGAACTCGAGGCGGGCAAGCGCATAGTGGGCATCAAGAACGTCACCATAGATGAACCCTTCTTTCAAGGACATTTCCCCGAACACCCGATCATGCCGGGAGTTCTCGTCGTCGAGGCCATGGCCCAGGTGGGTGGAATGCTGCTCATGGGTGCGTTCGACAACCCGGAGGACAAGGTCGTGTACTTCATGTCGATAGACAACGTGAAGTTCCGTAAACCGGTGGTTCCCGGCGATCAGATTCGCTTCGAGCTGGAGATGCTTCACTTCCGGGGCCGTAATTGTCGGATGCGCGGTGTGGGATACGTGGACGGTCAGCCAGTGGCCGAGGCTGAGATGATGGCCCGAGTTGTAGACAAGTGACCGCACGGGTCCACCGAACAGCCCTCGTAGACCCCAACGCAGAACTGGATTCCGAGGTAGTGGTCGGGCCTTACTCCGTCATTGGCCCGCACGTAACGATTGCATCAGGTACGACGATAGGGTCTCACGCGGTGGTGGAGCGGAACACGCGCGTCGGACGCAATTGCTATGTGGGAATAGGATCGGTCTTGGGTGGCGAGCCACAGGACCTGAAGTTCGCCAACGAGGAGACGTGGCTCGAGGTGGGTGACGGGACATGCATACGTGAGTACTGCACCATCAATCGCGGGACCGCGGCGCGTGGCACCACGTCGATCGGACGGAACTGTCTCATCATGACCTACGTACATATCGCTCACGATTGTGTGATCGAAGACGAGGTCGTGATCGCGAACATGGTTCAGTTGGCTGGTCACGTTCACATCGAGCCGCACGCCACCGTTGGTGGGTCGACCCCGGTCCACCAATTCGTCCGGATCGGTACGCATGCCTTTGTGGGCGGCGGATCCCGCCTTCCGCAAGACGTTCCTCCGTACACGAGAGCTGCCGGCAATCCCTATAAGCTATACGGCATCAACGCGATTGGACTCACCAGAGCGGGATTCGACCCGGATGTCAAGATGGCCCTGAAACAGGCGTATCGACTGCTCTTCAATTCCGATCTCACACCGTCCCAGGCCATCACCCGGCTACGCCATGAGAGCGGAGAGATCGCGGAAGTGATGCACTTGGTGGAATTCGTCGCGTGCTCAGAACGGGGGGTACTCGTCTGACTCGTATCCTCATATCGGCCGGTGAACCGTCCGGCGATGCCCACGGTGCCAACCTGATCACGTCAATGCGCGACGTACTTCCCGGTGCCTCGATTGAGTGTCTGGGAGGCCCGCGTATGGCGGCTGCGGGTGGCGAGGTCATAGAGCCTATAGACAAGATGCGCGTGATGGGCCTGGCGGAAACCGTTATGACCATTCCGGCACATCTCAAACTGCTGAATAGATTGAAGCAGGACTTGCGATGCGGCCGCTACGATCTCGTCGTTCTCATTGATTATCCCGGTTTCCACTTGCGTGTGGCCAAGCTGGCGGCGGCGGCTGGCGTGCCCGTGCTGTACTACATTGCGCCACAACTTTGGGCGTGGGGTGAGTGGCGCGCCAAGTCGATGCGCAGGTCTGTGCGATCGGTTGCAGTAGTTCTGCCGTTCGAAGAGTCGTTTTTTCGAAACCGCGGCATGGACGCCGAGTTCGTAGGACACCCTCTTCTGGACATGCCACCTGCTCTCTCCCGATCCGGGGCCCGTTCTGCGCTCGGCTTGAACGAAGGCGACGTGGTACTCGGTTTGTTTCCCGGCAGTAGAGCCCAGGAGATCCGGAGGTTGTGGCCGGTGTTTCGCGCAACCGCGAGAGCGCTGCGGAGAGACGTACCTGGGCTCCGAGTCGTGCTGGCCGGAACGTCCGGCATGGGGTACGTGGGAACCGATGACCTGAAGGTCTGGCCCGATGCCCGTACGGTTCTTGCTGCGGCCGATGCCGCGCTGTGTAAATCGGGTACGACAACTCTCGAGGCAGCACTCTCAGACACGCCGATGGTGATCGCCTATGGTATGCACCCGATCACTTTTTCGATCGCTCGACGAGTTGTGAAGGTTAGGCGAATCGGCTTGGTGAACATTCTGGCGGGCAGGGACGTGGCGCCCGAGTTTGTGCAGCGGGATGCCACACCCGCAACTCTCTACGGTGCGGTCATGCGCCTCTTGGACCCTGACGACGCCGCCGGTTCGAATCAGAAGGCGGCGTTCCGGGAGATCCGTTTGGCACTGGGTAGCCCCGGTGCCGGACACCGCGTTGCCAAGATGGCGCGGCGCTTGGTAGCCTGATGCGGCGTTTTCTCCTACTTCTGGCTGGGCAGCTGCTAAGACTACTGGCCCGGACCTGGCATCTGGAGATTATCGGCGACGATACAGTCGAGCGGCTGAGGCGCAGTGGGATTCCGCTTGTCTTTGCGGTGTGGCATGGCCACATGTTGGCGCCTCTGTGGCACAGACGGGGTGAGGGAATCACGTTATTGGTGAGTCGTCACAGAGACGGTGGGTACCTCGCGCAAGCCGCCGAGGGTTGGGGTTTCTCCGTGGTGAGAGGCTCGAGCACCCGGGGTGGGGTCGGAGGGCTGCTGGGACTCGTGAAGGTCCTGTCGGCGGGCGGTGAGGTCGCTCTCACGCCGGATGGCCCACGCGGCCCGGCTCGAGTCGCCAAGGGGGGCGCGTTGGTTGCAGCTCGGTCCTCTCGGGCGGCGGTGGTGCCAGTGGGCGCCGGTGCCTCCGCGTGGTGGCGGTTCCGGTCGTGGGACCGGTTCGGGGTGCCCCAGCCGTTTGCTCGGGTGCGGGTGGTGTACGGCGAGCCCATAACGCAACCAAGCGGCATCCACTCGCCAGATGGTGCTACCAGCGAGTTGCAGGGCTCGTTGAACCGCGTGCAACGGATTGCAGAGTGCTGACGCCTCATTGGCTTTGGGCGAACCGCTCGCTGGCGGCGCGGTTGACCCGATTGGCGCTGATCCCGCCCTCGCTCGTCTTCCGCGGTGTTATGGCAGCGCGCGCGCGTGCCTACCAGATCCGCCTGTTGCCGCACCGCGCACCCCCAGCGCCGACGGTCGCGGTTGGCAATTTGACTGTGGGCGGATCCGGGAAGACGCCGATCGCGGCATGGATCGCGGCGCACTATGCCGAGCGCGGCATGCGGCCCGGTATCGTCCTTAGGGGCTACGGTGGAGATGAGGGCGAGGTCCATCGGGGTCTGGTCAAACAGGCTATCGTAGTTGAAGACGCCGATCGACTCGCCGGTGTGCGCAGTGCGGTGGATCGGGGGGCGGAGGTTCTCGTGTTGGATGATGCATTTCAACGGCTAGACGTGGGGCGCGATCTCAATATCGCCGTGGTGAGTGCGGAATCTGACAAGGCGGTCCGATGGACACTTCCGGCCGGGCCCTGGAGGGAGAGCTGGCGGGCCCTACGCCGGGCCGACCTCATCATAGTCACGCGCAAGCGAGCGAGCCTGAACGCGGCGGAGCGAGTGGCGCGGCGCGCCAAGCGGGTTGCCGGTAGGGAAATCATAATCGCGAGACTTGGTATAACGGGGTTCCGTGAACTCCTGAGCGGCACCCGTTTCGACGCAAGTGAGATCATGGGCGCCCATGTGGTGGCGGCGGCCGGCATAGCTGACCCGGCGACCTTCGGCGCACAGTGCAGCGCTCTCGGAGCGGATGTGAAGCTCATGCCCTTGAACGACCACCATAGGTTCTCGGGACGTGATATGGCCTTGCTCGCAAGAGTTACCCGTCGTGCCGACTACCTGATCTTGACAGAGAAGGATGCCGTTAAGCTGAGGGATCGATGGCCTTCGACGGAACCCGAGCCGTTGGTGGCCTTGTTGGACATAGAATGGCAGAGGGGCTACGAGCACCTGGAAAGAGCTCTTGACGCGGTCGTCGACACGGTCGATGACGTTCTGACATATACTTGATCAATGGGGAAGTTAAGAGGCCCTGAAAAGATGACCGAGAGTACCGACGCCCCAGGCGTCGCCCAGCGGGCGCAAGATGTGCTGGGCAGGAACAAGGACCCGCGGCTCGACGAAGACAATCCGTTTGAAGCGATGATGGCTCGGTTCGATCATGCAGCCGAGCTACTCAGTTTGGATTCGGGGATATATAAGATTTTCCGGGAACCGGAGAAACAGATAATTGTGTCGATTCCCACTCATCTGGACAGCGGTGAGCTCGAGGTGTTTACCGGCTTCCGGGTCATTCACAACACTGCTCGCGGTCCGGCGAAGGGCGGTATTCGCTTCGATCTCAGAGTGTCGCTGGACGAAGTAAAGGCGCTGGCAGCATGGATGACATGGAAATGCGGAGTGGTGAATATTCCGTTCGGCGGAGCGAAGGGCGGCGTCGTATGTGACCCCAGTGTGTTGTCCATCAGTGAACTGGAGCGGATCACCCGGCGGTACACGGCAACGCTTATCGATATTCTCGGACCCGAGTCCGACATCCCAGCTCCGGATGTCAATACTAACGAACGAGTGATGGCGTGGATAATGGACACTTACTCTATGCACAAACGCCATCCCGTTACCGCGGTAGTGACCGGGAAACCGGTAGAGATGGGGGGCTCCCAGGGCCGACGTGAGGCTACCGGCCGGGGTTGCATGATAGTTGCCAAGGCCGCGCTAAGGTATCTCGGACTCCCTCTGCGAGGTACCAAGTTGGCGGTGCAGGGCTTCGGCAATGTCGGCTCTGTTGCCGCTCAACTTCTCGAGGCGGAAGGACTGACTGTAGTTGCTATCAGCGATGTCTCTGCCTCGATCTACAATCCGCACGGAATCTACATCGAAGACGCACTCAAATGGGTACAGGAGCACAGATATCTCACGGGCTATCCATACGCTGAAGAGATTACGCTCGACGAGCTTCTTGGGCTCGACGTTGACGTTATCATCCCCGCCGCCGTCGAGAACGCCATAACTCACAAGAATGCGAATGCCATCAAGGCCAAAGTAATCTGTGAAGGTGCGAACGGCCCAACCACACCAGGGGCCGATCGCATTCTCGAATCCAATGGCGTTTTTGTCATCCCTGATATCCTGGCCAACGCAGGTGGGGTTACCGTCAGTTACTTCGAATGGGTACAAGATCGTGGCGGCTATTTCTGGGATGAGAAGACCGTAATCTCTAGACTCGGCAACATCATGCAGCGGGCGTTCCAGGATGTCTTGTCGGTGGCGGAGCGACATTCGGTCAACATGAGGGTTGCAGCGTACATGTTGGCGATTGAGCGAGTCGCGGCGGTCCATCGATTGCGCGGACTATATGCCTGATGCGCTTCCACACACTCCTGCACGACTCGGCTCGTCTCCTAACTTTGGAGCAACTGTACAGAGCGCGCACGGTTCTACGGGGGGAGCCCTACTCTAAGGAAAGCGCCCGTTGACCGAGTGGTTTGAGCAGTGGTTTGGGGAAGCGTACTTGAACCTATATCGCCACCGGGACGACCGGGATGCTGCTGCAGCGATCTCACTAATAGGTCAACACGTACCGTTGACAAATGCAACTACGCTGGATTTGGCGTGTGGTCCGGGTCGTCATTTAGAAAGGCTGCGAGCGGCCGGCGCCCGGGCGGTGGGATTCGATCTTTCGGTACCACTCTTGAGTAGAGCCCGTCATCGGCAGGCGCCACCGTTGGCCGTGGTGCGCGGAGATATGCGTCTTCTACCGTTCCGTGCTTCCTCCTTCGATGTCGTGGTCAATCTGTTTACGAGCTTCGGCTACTTTGCGGACGACGGGCAACACGCGAGGGTACTGCGATGTGTTGCCGACGTGCTCAAGACGGGGGGAACGTTCGTCCTCGATTATTTCAATGCTCCCAATCTGGCCACGACACTGGTTGCACACGAAGAACAGCAATTGGGCACCCAAAGCGTGATTATTGATCGCCGTATCAGCGACGATCGGCAATACGTATTGAAAGAAATGCATCTCGTCCACGACGGCCGTCATTTCAGGGAACGCGTGCGCCTTTTTTCGCCTGAGGATTTGACCAATATGCTACAAGAAGCGGGACTCCAGGTTTTCGACCAATTCGGCGACTACGGTGGGGCACGGCTCGATAAGGATAGCCCACGTGTCATCCTCTTGGCGAGGCGCACATGACCCTCACCCTGACGACGGTTCCCATCGGGAGTGTACCGCGTCTCGAGTTGAGTCTCGACTCGACTGACCGGAGAAGATTGCTGGATCCGAGTCTCGCGCCGGCCTTCGTGGCACACGATCAAGCCGAGGAGAATCTGGCCGGACTGCTAGACGGTGAGGCGCTGTGCGTCACCACTGGACAGCAGCCGGGACTCATGCTGGGACCCTCTCTCACGATATACAAGGCAATGTCCGCCGTCGCCGCAGCGAAGGTCTTGGAGCGTCGCTGCGGCCGACCCGTGGTGCCGGTTTTCTGGGTGGCGGGCGACGACCACGACTTTGCCGAAGCGAATCACTTTCATCTGTTGGCGTTGGACAACCGGATCGATCGTGTTGTGCTGCGTGAACGAGACCCACGTGCGCCGCTCGTACCTCTCTACAAGGAGTTACTGGGCGACGATGTTGAACTAGCCTTGGCTGCCATTACTCGCGGCACTCCGGAGACCGATTTCCGACCGAAGGTGATGGAGTGGCTGTCGCGACACTATCGGCCGGAGAACGACCTCGCGAGTGCATTCGCCGGAGCACTGGCAGAACTGATGGGTCGATACGGGCTCATTGTGTTCCGGCCAACTGCCGGCGCCGCGAAGTGCGCAGCAGTGCCGCCCGTTCGTCGTGCGTTGGAACACGCAAATGAGATAAACGAGGGTCTCAAGAGACGCGCACGCGAGCTTGCCGAACAGGATGCTCCTGTGCCGGTAGCCGTAGACGATGCAACGACGGGCGTGATGATCGAGGCAAAGCTGGGGCGCGATCGACTGCTGCGTGAGGGTGATCGGTTTGTGGCGCGCCGCTCCGGCGAGTCATGGTCTCGAACTGGTATCGTTGATCTTCTAGAGCAGGAGCCCGAGAGATTTTCGCCCAACGTTCTCGTACGTCCGGTCGTAGAGGCTGCACTCCTACCGACCATCGCATATGTCGCCGGCCCGAGCGAGTACAACTATTTGATGCAGACAGATCCGATCTACGATGTGATGGAAATAGAGCCACAGCATCGAATTGTGCGATGGGGAGGTACGATCATCGAGGCACGGATCTCAAAGGTGCTCGAGAAGTACAACCTCGTGCCCGACGATCTGGCCGGTCCTGAGGGGCAGCTCGAATCCCGCTTGGTGCGTGACAACATGCCGCCCAATGCCAAGGCCGCCATATCACGACTCCGTACTGAGATCTCGGGCCTCTACGAGAGTCTGGAAGACGCCGCCAGCGAGATCGACGCGACGCTACGGAAACCTATCCAGTCAGCCCGAAACACCGCACTCCACGATCTCGGGCACGTGGAAAAGCGAATTGTAGGGCATCTCAAGAAGCGCAATGAGATTGTTGTGAAACAACTCAGCAAGGCTCGGCATAGCCTCTATCCGCTCGGTAGGTCGCAAGAGCGCGTCCTGAACATAGTTCCGTTCCTGATCCGCTACGGCGAGTCCGTGTTGGATCAGATTCTCGAGAAATGCGAAGAATGGAACAGTACGCTAGACACGCTGCCGACCAAGAAATAGGATGCCACCGTCGCAGGGGCGACTAGCCGCCCACGTCGGCGCCGGGATCGTAGTCACTCGGGTCCTCGGATTCGTCCGGGAACGGGTATTCGCACACTACTTCGGCAACGGTATCGAAGCGGACGCCTTCAGGGCTGCGTTGCGTATTCCCAACGCGATCCGCAATCTCCTGGGCGAGGGTACCCTCTCGGCCTCGTTCATTCCCGTATTCGCCGGTATGCTGGAAAGAGGCGAGGAGGAAGACGCCAGTCGCCTTGCGGGAATCATTGCGTCACTCTTGATAGTCCTGACGGCCGTGGCCGCAATCCTGGGAATCGTTCTAGCCCCGATAATAACAGATTTCGCGGCACCCGGCTTCGAAGGGTACGAACGCGATCTCACGGTGAAGCTGGTAAGAATCATGTTCCCTATGTCAGGGGCACTCATCCTGTCGGCCTGGTGCCTCGGCGTGCTCAACACTTACCGCAAGTTCTTTCTCTCGTATGCTGCGCCGGCTGTGTGGAACATCGCTCAGATTGCGACGTTGATCGCCCTGGGAGGTCATCTGGCGGGGGCCTCGTTAGTCACAGCCCTTGCATGGGGCGCACTGACAGGTGGGATCCTTCAGATTGGCATCCAACTGCCGACAGTCCTCAAGCTGGTACAGCGAATTCGATGGGGGTTCGATGTCAGCGCACCGGGCGTGCGAGCGGTGGCCCGAGCCTGGCTGCCGGTGGTCTTCGGAGCGGGTGTGGTGCAGGTATCGAGCGTGATCGACACACAGTTGGCATCATTCCTGGGATCCGGCGCCGTAGCCACACTCGGGTATGCACAACTGATCGCCATACTCCCGATATCGCTCTTTGGCGTGAGCGTTGCTGCGGTAGCATTGCCCGAGTTGAGCCGCGACGCTGCCACGGACGCCAATGACCTCATCAGGTTGCGGTTGTCCGAAGGCCTACGCCAGGTAATCTTCTTTGCAATACCCTCGGCATTTATGTTTGCAACCCTCGCGCCCCAGATTGTAGGCGCTCTGTTTCAGACCGGTGCATTCAGCGCCCGCGACACATCGGTGGTGGCTGGCGTCTTGGCCGCGTATTCGCTGGCGATACCGGCACAGGCAAGTATCAAACTCCTGGCCTCCGGACACTACGCCCTGGGAGATACGCGTACCCCCGTGCGCATCGCAGTTCTTAGCGTAGTGGTGTCTGCTGTTGCCGCCTTTGCACTGATGCGCTACTTCGACGCCGCCGGTATCGCACTCGGTGCGAGCGCAGGAGCTTACCTCAACGTGACACTCAACTCGATCGCGTTGCGGCGTCGAGTGGGAAGGACCGCCACACCTGATGCTTACCGCTCGGTGGGTGCCACCGCCATTGGCGCTACGGCGGCGGCGTGGCTGAGCGCGGAAGCGGCCGGCCTGGCTGGTGAGACACTCTGGTTATCGGTTGTAGCCGGCCTGAGCACGTTTACCGTTGTGTATGCCGTGACCACTTTAGGGCTACGTCATCCTGAGGCAACGCGAATCATGCGCGCGCTAAAGCGATCGATGTCGCACGATTAGCTTTCTCGCATGGCCCACGATCTGAGTGCTGCTCTGGCCAAGAAGATCGCATCGCTGCCGGTGCAACCAGGAGTCTACCTCTGGAAGGATCGCTCCGGTAACGTGATCTACGTAGGTAAGGCAAAACGACTCCGCCAACGTGTACGCAACTACTTCGTCTCGGACCATCTACATAGCCTAAAAGATCAGCTTCTCACCAAGCTGATAGACGACGTGGACACGATTGTAGTCAGATCCGAGGCCGAGGCCCTGCTCCTAGAAAACAATCTCATAAAAGAGTATCAACCGCGCTTCAATATTTTGTTGCGCGATGACAAGAGCTATCCGTATGTTGCCGTGACCGTCGAGGAACCATTTCCCCGCGTTCTCGTCGTTAGGCGGTTGGATATCCCCGGAGCACGGTACTTCGGACCTTATACAGATGTGTCGGTGCTGCGCCGGACTCTCCGGGTCATTCGACGTGTGTTCACCGTCCGATCCTGCCATTACGCGCTTCCGACGGATGTGCCGGATCGCCCATGTCTCGACTACCACATCAACCGGTGCCTTGCCCCTTGTGTGGGCTACCAAAACGAGGCGAGCTATCGAGAGATGATCGATGACGTGCTCGCGTTCTTGGAGGGTAAGACCGTGGAAGTGCGTACAAGGCTGCGTGCCAGAATGGACGCAGCATCCCACAATTTGGAATTCGAACGGGCCGCGGAAATCAGGAATTCTCTCAAGTGGATGGACCAGCTGGAGCGCCCCCAGACGGTTCAGGTAGTCGGGGGCAAAGATCTCGATGCCATAGGATTTGCCAGGGATGGAAACGATGCCGTCTGTCTGGTGTTACGTGTACGCGGTGGCAAAGTGGTCGCTAGCGAGCACAGATTCTTGACGAACCTGCGCCACGAATCTAGTACCGCTGTGCTGAGCGCGTTTTTAGTCCGGTTCTATGTTCCGGAGAAAAACAGGGCTCGCCGTGTCGTACTACCCTTCGCACCCGACGACCTAGACGTGATTTCCTCACTAGCTCAAAGCTCCGGTCTGGAGGTTCCGCAACGAGGAATCGGACGCAGGCTTGGAGACCTTGCTGACCAGAACGCGCAGCATCTGTTGGAGAGTTTCAGAATCGAGTCGTTCGAAACTGAAGAACGCGCCGAAGATCCGGTCTATGCATTGGGCCGGGATCTTGAGCTATCCAAGCTCCCGCGTTCCATCGCCGGCGTGGATATTTCGACAAATCAGGGTACCGATACCGTAGGGTCTCTTGTATGGTTTGAAGGCGGAAGACCCAAGAAGAGCGAATACCGGCGCTTCAAGATCAAAGGGGAGGTACAGCACGATGACTTCGCGGCGGTACATGAAATCGTCACGAGATACCTGAAGCGACGACTAGAGCAAGGCAAGGATATTCCGGACTTGCTGGTGATAGATGGCGGAAAGGGGCAGTTGAATGCGGCGCGACGTGCGCTGCAAGAGCTTGGACTCGAGAATCTAGCACTCCTGAGCTTGGCAAAACGGGAAGAAGAGATTTTTTTGCATGGGCGCCGGGACAGCCTTCGTCTGTCGAGAAGAGCTCCGTCTCTCAAGCTGCTACAACGGATCCGCAATGAGGCACACAGGTTTGCCGTTTCCTACAACCGGAAGAGGCGCGCGCGGAGAACCATTACGTCGGCCTTGCTGGAGATCCCCGGCGTGGGCGACAAGCGCCGCCGCGCGCTGCTGGAGAGTTTTGGCAGCCTGGCCGGGGTGGCTCTCGCAACCAAAGACGAGATAGCGGCCTTGCCTGGCTTCTCAACAGCGCTTGCTGAGCGGGTGCTGCACTACTTGAAGAAATGATTGCGATGAAACAGCGTGGCTGGTCCCTGGAATGTTCGAATTGTGCGCAGGCAACACCGGCGAAGGGGTTGGAGACCGTTTGCCCTGATTGTGGAGCACCGTGGCTCGTGCGATACGAGAACAGCAAGCCTCCGAAAGAACTCAAATCGGAATATGCGGGGCGAGTCTGGTCTATGTGGCGGTACAGGGAGTGGTTACCGCTGACCACCGGCGAAGAGCCGGTGACTCTAGGAGAGGGGGCGACCCCGCTGCTACCCGTCCCTCAGCTCGGTGACGCGCTGGGAATGAGCCGCCTGTTCGTCAAGGACGAGTCCGTCAACCCAACGGGTTCGTTCAAGGCCCGTGGCCTATCGGCGGCGGTGACGCGGGCGCTGGGTGACAGCGCCAAGCGTCTCGTAGTGCCGACAGCGGGCAACGCGGGAGTGGCGCTCAGCGCCTACGGGAGGAGGGCTGGGATGGAAGTCCAGGTGTTCGCGCCGCGCAGTACGCCCAGCCGCATCCTCGAACAGATCAGCCTGTTTGGAGCGAACTTGGAGCTGTTAGACGGACACATCGGGGACTGTGGCAAGGCGGCGCGGGAGTACGCTGAACGGCATAACGCGTTCGACGTGTCGACGCTCCGTGAGCCCTACCGCATCGAGGGCAAGAAAACCTTGGGACTGGAAATCGCGGAACAGATGAAGTGGAATCTCCCTGACGCCGTGATCTATCCAACCGGCGGCGGTACGGGCCTCATTGGCATGTGGAAATGCTTCCAGGAACTGCGGGATGCCGGCTGGACAAGCGCTGACTTTCCCAGGCTCTACAGCGTGCAATCCGCCGGCTGCGCCCCTGTTGTCAGGGCCTTCGATACGGACTCCGAGACGGTCGCACCATGGGAAAACCCGGAAACCGTCGCTAAGGGCCTGAGGGTACCGGCACCTTTGGGCGGTGCCATCATTCTAAGGGCGATACGCGAAACCGGCGGTTCGGCGGTCGCCGTGGATGACTGTTCCCTGAGCGAGGCGGCATCCAGGATGGCGGCGGCCACCGCGGTAGACGCAAGTCCAGAGGGAGGTGCCACCCTAGCAGCCCTCGAGAAGCTGTTGGCCTCCGGGGCCATCGACCGCAGCGAAAACGTCGTTATTTTCAACACCGGTGCCGGCTGGCTTTATCATTAGGTAGGCTAGATATTTAGGCGGCCCGGAAAAGCCGTGGGGAGCCGCCGGAGCACCTTCGGGTATAAGGATGAACGGACCGTTGACACGATGAGTACGAACCATAGGAGCTACCAAATGAAGATAATTGCCGTCGGGGCGGCGGTGGTGCTGGGTCTGGGAATCGGTACGACCCCGCTCAGAGGTCAAGAGAAGTTCCACGGGCCGAACTGCGAGCTCAGTACCGGCAATTTCTTGGTGAAACAGGCGATGACTTACCTCAAGGGCGCAACCGAGGACAAGTCTGAAAACAGGCGCAAGGAATTGCTCGTCGATACTGAGCGGAGTATTCATGAAGCGCTGGCGAACGACATGGGCGATGACCCGGCGATCTGGTATTTCTATGGCAGGTACTACTTCATGAAGGATGACATGCGCGGCGCCGATTCGGCATTCGGCAAGGTCGAGAAGATGGTTCCGGACTGTGCCGATGATATCGACTACTACCGGGAGACGGCTTGGGTGACGCATGTGAACTCCGGCATTGATTCCTTGCAGAGTGGTGCCATGGAGGGCGCCAAGGACGAGTTCCGGGCGGCGAATGCCATCTACAAGACCGCCAATGTGTCGTACTTCTACCTCGGTAGCATTTTCGGCGACGAACTGGAGACCGATAGCGCTCTATACTACTTCCGCAAGGTGATCGATATCGGGGAAGCGGACGAGGAACACCTCGACAATTACCAGAAGGCCGTATCCAATATGGCCGTCCTATTCGCTGGCTTGGAGCAGTGGGATTCTGCGGCCGTTTGGTATCGCAAGGTCCGCGATCTCGACCCGAGCAACACTGACGCGCTCCTTGGTATGGCACAAGCTTATGACGAAATGGGAGACAGTGTTGCCGCATTGGCGACGTACGACAGCGTGCTCGCCAACAAGGAGGCACTGAGCGCGATCGATCTCTTTGGGACTGGTAACAAGTTGTTCGCAGCCGACAAATTCGAGCTGGCCGTACAGGCTTTCGAGGCCGGCCTCGAGAAAAACCCATTCCATCGTGACGCGCTGTACAACCTCGCAAACACATATCTTGCGATCTTGACCGCGGGTGGCCGGAGCGGGGAAGACAAGAATGCAATGGCCGCGGCCATGGACAAGGTTGCACGCCGAGTCATCTCGTTGGATCCCCAAAACCGGGCCGCACTTAGGCTCTTGGCAGCCGCACATCAGATGCGTGGGATGGAGGACTCGACAAAGGCCGTGCTGGCACGGGTCGACAAGCTGAGGTATGAGGTCAATGTAGACATCTCGCAGCAGATCCGTGGCGGATACACCTTGCGCGGGCGCGTCGTCAATCTGAGGGCCAGAAGTACGTCCGTTCCGGCAATCACATTCGAGTTCTTGGACAAGGATGGGAACGTCGTGAGCACGCAAACTGTGGCCGCTGCAACCCTCGCATCCAAGAAGTCCAAGCGGTTTTCGTTCACCCAGGCCGGTGCCGGGATCGTTGCGTGGCGCTACAAGGTAGGTTGATTAGACCACGCCAACTGCGGGCGTAATTCAGGGGTAGAATGCCAGCTTCCCAAGCTGGACGTCGCCGGTTCGAATCCGGTCGCCCGCTCTTCGGCCATCCGTCGTCCAATGGGTGGCCGTTTAGTTTGTCTATCCGATGTCTATGTTGTGAGTCATGGCAAAAAAAACCAGTAAACTCGAGCTATCGCTTTCAGGTTACGGTGACGACGTAGCTAGCGCTGATATTGAAGTTGCATCGTTCGACCAGAAAGCACGGCTGATGCGTGCGCTCAAGGCCCTGGGCATCGCCTGGGGGTTGGCGGCCGTGTCGGTCCCCATAGTGGTGGCGCACTTCTTTCTAGTGCCCGGGTTCGTGGTAACGGGCATCGTTCTGTTCGTCCGGCGCTTGAGGACGGAGGCGATTGCAGTCGACGCGCACGGGACGTGTCCGAATTGCGGTACGGAGCAGAGGCTCGACCTGGCATCCCGGTGGCACCTGCCTCAAAAGCTCACGTGCTGCAATTGCCAACGAAGTCTCACGCTCTACGATTCGATGTCCGTGCGGTAACCTCTGTGGCATCGCTTACTCGCGGCACTTAGCTTTAGCGTTCTTGTTCAGGTAGCGTGAAACTCGGCGCATGATTCTCATCGAAAAAGTTCACCCGCAATCGTTGGCCGCGACATTGGGCCTCGAGCCGAGAACTCAGCTTCTCGCGGTGGACGGGCGTGAACTAACGGATTTCTTGGATTGGGAGTTCCTGACCGCCGACGATCGATTCACGCTTTCCACCGTCACGCCAGAGGGAGAGAGGGTGGACTACGATATCGAGCGTCCGGAAGGCGTCCCGATGGGAGTAGAATTGGAACCGCCTCGCATTAGGCGCTGTGCCAACCGCTGTGACTTCTGCTTTGTAGATGGGAATCCCAGAGGCATGCGAGAGACGCTCTACATTCGAGACGACGACTACCGACTGTCGTTTCGGTACGGCAACTTCGCAACGCTGACGAACCTGAAAGAATGGGATGTGAGGCGCATCTTGGAATATCGGCTCTCGCCACTCTACATCTCGGTCCACGCCACCGATCCGGTAATCCGGAGACGATTGCTCAGAAATCCCACCGCGCCCGACGTCATGGCTCAACTCAGGGATCTCCTGGACGGAGACATCGAGTGTCACACCCAGATCGTTCTTCAGCCGGGCGTCAACGACGGACCGGTCCTTAAGCAGAGCCTCACCGACCTATACTCCTTGGGCCCGTCGGTGCTGTCGGTCTCTGTCGTGCCTGTTGGCTTAACGGAATTCAGCAAGCACAACAAGGTTCGGGAACCTACCCACGAGGAGTGCGCCGACGCACTCCGCTGTGTCGATGCCTGTGCGGAGCGGGCGCTGTCGGAGCGAGGGCACCACTGGGCGTACGGGTCTGACGATCTCTATATCGTGGCCCGCATGCCGCTGCCGCCGGCAGAGCGATACGATGGTTTCGAACAGGTGGAGAACGGGGTGGGGAGCGTGCGTTACCTGCAACGGGCAGTCGGCGGCGTGACGACGAATCTGGCAGATCTTCGCATCGCGGTGGTGACCGGGGTGGCCATGGGTGGTCTCATGCCCGAAGTCTTGAGTCCACTTGAAGACATAACGGGCGGGGAGTTCGAGTTGATCGTGGTGGCAAACGATCTGTTCGGAGCCTCAGTAACCACTGCCGGGTTGCTCCCCGGCGAGTCGTTCCGCAAAGCACTGCAAGGCAGGCATGATATTGACATCGCGCTGCTTCCTGCTGAGGCGGTAAACGAAGATGCAATCTTGGTGGACGACATGACCCTGGATGAACTCGAGTCGGCCGTGCCCACCGAGATTCGCCTGTCGTACAATTTCGCCGACGCCCTGGGTGAGGCCCGCTAAGTGCGGTCGGTGTGGGTCAGCGCGGGTGCCGGATCCGGACTGGACTCCAGAGTGAAATGGGGATGAGTAATCCGACTGTGGCGATCGTCGGCCGTCCCAATGTCGGAAAATCCACACTGTTCAATCGGATAGTCGGAGGACGACGGGCCATAGTCGACGATCGCCCAGGTGTGACCCGGGATCGCAATTTTGCCCCTGCCGATTGGACCGGCAGGCACTTTTGGCTCATCGACACGGGCGGCTGGGCATCCGGAGATAGCGATCCGCTGAACAGTCCGGTCCGTCAGCAGATCCAATTGGCTATTGCCGAGGCCGATGTCGTCGTTCTCGTGGTGGACACACAGGTCGGGGTTCACCCTGCCGACCTGGAAGTGGCCGAAATACTCAGTCCCTACAGGAAGAGAGTTCTGGTCGCCGCGAACAAAGCGGACGACATGCCCAACGATATGGGATACCTGGCATTCCATGAGTTGGGCCTGGGCGAACCCCATCCCGTGTCGGCGACCACTGGGAAGGGGAGTGGTGACCTCCTGGATGCACTGGTAGCGCTGTTCGATGCGGTGGCTCCACCCGACAGTGACCTCCAAGCGATCCAAGTGGCTGTGCTGGGCCGCCCCAACGTGGGCAAGTCCAGCCTGGTGAACCGATTGCTGGGCCGGGAACGCTCAGTGGTGGCGCCCGAAGCCGGAACCACCAGGGACGCGGTAGATTCCCCCTTGCGATACAGAGGCAGAACGCTCAACTTCATTGATACCGCAGGGTTACGCAAGCGATCGAAAGTAGAAGATGAGATCGAATTCTATGCCACCGTGCGAACGGAAAGGGCGCTGGATCGGGCCGATGTGTGTGTGCTCGTAGTAGATGGGTCTGCGGGGCTCGATACACAGGATCTCAAGATCGCTCGGAAGGCCCGCGACAAGGGGTCAGGTCTCATTATCGCGGTCAACAAGTGGGATCTAGTGGCGGAAAAGGATGAGCATTCGGCGAGCCGGGGCCGTAAGTCCGTGGTCAAACGTGCCCCGTTCCTGGACGCCTTTCCATTCGTCTACATCTCAGCGCACACCGGGCTCAGGGCCCGGAAGATATTGGATCTGGTCATAGAGGTTGCAGAAGCCCGGAGCCATCGGGTGCCCACGGCGGACGTAAACCGAGTCCTCGGACGCCTCATCGAGCGGAATCATCCGCCTCAGAAGCCGGGAAAGGAGGTAAAGCTGCTCTACGCGTCACAGGTCGGTGTCAGACCGCCGACATTTGCCGTAGTCTCCAATAGGCCGAACGCGATTCCTGAGTCGTACCGGCGCTACCTGGAAAGAGGCTTCCGGGAAGCATGGCAGTTCACGGGATCGCCCCTGGTACTCAGATTCCGTCGCAAGCGCGGCCGGTGAGTGACTTTTTCCTCTGGCTCACTGCGGCCTACGTTCTCGGTTCGGTACCGGCGAGTTACTTGGCTGGGCGCTTCGGTGCGCACATCGATCTCAGGAACCACGGCAGCAAGAGCCTGGGTGCCACCAACGTTCAAAGAGTGCTGGGCTGGAAATATTCTGTGCCCGTGGGACTGTTTGACATTGCCAAGGGATCGGTTGCAGCCTCCGTCTTCGGAGCGCGCGCGGGCGACGCGGCATGGATGCCACTCGTCGTTGGTGTCGCTGCAGTGCTGGGACACGTCTTCTCGGCCTTTTTGGGGTTTAGCGGTGGCAAGGGTGTGGCCACAGCTGCGGGCGTCGTCCTGGTGCTGGCGCCTCAAGCACTGGGTTTGAGCGCGTTGATTTGGCTGCTCACGTTTGTCGCGAGCGGATACGTGTCGCTCGCATCGATGGTTTCTGCTGTGGCATTCCCGCTGGCAGCGTGGGTTACATCGCCCAACAATTACTACACGATTGCAGTGGGAGCCGGCCTCGCCGCGTTCATCCTGGTAACGCATCGCAGTAACATCCGACGCCTCGTCGCGGGGACGGAAAACCGCTTCCGTGGGTTCGGGCGAGGTGTAGGGTGAAGATCGCCGTAGTCGGGGCAGGGAGTTGGGGCACGACGCTGGCAGACCTGCTGGCACGCCGTGGGCACGATGTGATGATCTGGGCGCGGGAGCCGGAAGTCGTGCAGTCCATCAACGAATCTCACGTCAATCAGATATTCTTGTCAGATGCCCCGCTGGCCGAGAATCTCTCAGCGGGCTCTCTGGTAGCTGACGTAGTCGCGGGCAGAGAAGTCATAGTTTCTGCCGCGCCATCGCACGCGGTGCGGGACGTGAGCAGTCAGATTGCCTCTTGTCTTGCTAATGACAGGCCTGTAGTCGTGAGCGTCTCCAAGGGATTGGAGTCCGACACCCTCAAGCCGATGAGCGAGGTGCTGGGAGAAACCCTTCCCGGGGTACCCGTGGTGGCGTTATCGGGCCCGAGCTTCGCACATGAAGTCTACGATCGCTGTCCCACGGCAATTGTCGCCGCGTCGGACGACATCGTGGCCGCCGAAATGACACAGCGTGTGTTTTCAACCGAATATTTTCGGGTTTACACGAGCGCCGACCCCTACGGCGTGCAACTGGGTGGCGCCTTGAAGAACGTGAATGCGATCGCGGCTGGGATCCTGGACGGTCTAGAGCTGGGACACAATGCGAGTGCGGCGCTCATCACACGGGGCCTAGCGGAGATGACCCGCCTGGGGCAGGCACTCGGCTGTGATCCGATGACTTTCTCGGGATTGGCCGGAATGGGCGACCTGATTCTGACCGCCACCGGAGCCCAGAGTCGCAACCGATCGCTCGGAGCCGAGCTCGCCACTGGGCGGCCGCTCGATGAAATCCTGGCACAGCGCAGGACCGTGGCCGAGGGCGTGCACACAGCGCGCGCGGCTGTGGCACTGGGAGAAAAAGCGGGAGTCGAGCTACCCATCGCCGCCCAGGTGTGTGCCGTCCTGTTCGATGGGAAGCCGCCGAGAATCGCCGTCAGCGACCTGATGGAACGGGAATTGAAACCGGAGCGCTGGTGATGACGGTCTCGCGCGCAGTCCAGGAGTATTTCTCCATCGGCGATGTGTGTCAGCTTACCGATCTCAAACCACACGTTCTACGATATTGGGAAAGCCAGTTCAGGTTCTTGAACCCGGTAAAGAACAGGTCGGGCAATCGTGTGTACCAGAGGCGCGAGATAGAACTCATCATGCTGGTCAAGCACCTCCTGTATACGGAGAAATACACCATCGAAGGAGCGCGCAAGCGCATCGAGCACTATCGCCGCACCGGCTCCGTCAAAGCGGAAGGACGTCTCGCTTTGGAACACGAGACGATCGAGAATCTCACCGCGGAACTGCGCAACATCCTCGATATCCTGGACGGGAAAAAGCCGGTTGAAGATCCTGATCACTAACGACGACGGCATTCACGCTCGTGGTCTAAAAGTCCTCACAGAGGTCTGCAGAGAGGTCGCTCAGGTCACGGTCGTTGCGCCAGACCGGGAGCAGAGCGGGGCCAGCCACTCTCTCACTCTGCATCGCCCACTCAGGCCCTTGTGCACGGAGCCAGACACCTACCAGGTGGACGGGACCCCCACCGACTGCGTACTTCTGGCGCTGGGAAAACTGCTTCCCGAAAAGCCCGACTTCGTCTTTTCCGGAATCAATCATGGACCCAACATGGGAGAGGATGTGCTGTACTCCGGGACAGTGGCCGGGGCGATGGAGGGGCTGTCCTTGGGTATTCCGGGAGTTGCCTTCTCGCTGGGAGGTGGCAACGCGCTTTTGCTTGACAGCTTCAGAACGAAGCTCAGGCACATAGTAGAAGGGATCTTAGCGCTGGACGACTTCCCAGCCGATATGCTTCTCAACATCAACCTGCCGGGTATCCCGGGAGATGAGGTTCGCGGTGTTCGCACAACCACTCTGGGCAAGCGCGTCTACTCCGAATCCCTTGCCGAAACGTCTGACCCTTGGGGCCGCACCGTTTACTGGATTGGAGGAGGCCAGATCTCGTGGTCCGGTCGTGAGGACTGTGATTTTAGAGCAGTGAGGGACGGGCACATTTCCATAACACCGCTGCATGTTGATCTGACGAATTACACTTCGCTGGATATCGTGACCAAATGGGAACTGGGCGGCTAGCCGACAGCTACGGTGGCTACCGATCTCGCCTGGTGGAGCAGCTGCGAGCTAACGGAATCCGTGATCTGGCGGTCCTGCGGGCGTTTGGCGAAACGCCTCGTCACCTTTTCGTGCCGGAAGCCTTGCGAGGGCGGGCCTACGAGGACGTTGCCTTGCCAATAGGTGGTGGACAAACGATCTCGCAACCAACGACTCAGGCGAAATACCTGCAAGCGCTCGCCCTCAGGGGAGATGAGCGGGTGCTGGAGGTGGGTACCGGATCGGGATACCAGGCCGGCTTGCTCTCGTATCTCGTGCCACAGGTGGTATCGGTAGAGCGATTGCCTGAACTGGCGGTAGCCGCACGCGACGCATTGAAAGAAAGCGGGATCCACGGCGTTACCGTACTGGTGGGTGACGGATCGCTCGGCTGGGCGCCGTTAGGTCCCTACGATGCGATTCTCGTTGCGGCTGGGAGCCCCAGGGTCCCCGAACCACTCCTGCACCAGTTGAAGGAGGGCGGACGGATGGTTGTACCCGTGGGAGACGGAAAAGACCAGGAGCTCAAACTGGTCACCGCAAACGCGGGTCAATTGACGGAGCGCAATCTCGGGCGCGTTGAGTTTGTGCCCCTCGTGGGTCGGCACGGATTCCAGGCCTAGCGTGCTCGAAAGCGTCATTACGTGGATCACGGAGCTGGTCTTTCAGCTTGGCTATGTGGGGATTGCAGCGCTCATGGCGCTGGAATCATCCTTCTTTCCCTTTCCGAGTGAAGTGGTGCTGCCGCCGGCCGGCTATTTGGCCGCGCAGGGACGAATGAATGCCGGCTTGGCTCTCGCAGCTGGCTTGGCCGGCAGCCTCGCCGGTGCGTTGTTCAATTACTACGTCGCAGCGAAGCTGGGACGGCCGTTCCTGCATCGCTACGGCAAGTACCTGCTGATAAAGGATGCGGCGCTGAACAGGGCCGAGGCATTCTTCCGGCGACACGGCGAAATCAGCATGTTCATCGGAAGACTGATACCGGTGATACGTCAGCTCATCTCGTTGCCGGCCGGCCTGGCCCGGATGAGGCTCGACCGGTTCCTATTCTACACCGCCCTGGGTGCAGGGATCTGGTGTGCCGTGCTCACCTATATCGGCGTGTATATCGGCAAGCACGCGCCGGCTATAGCCAGTTTCGACGAAGTGCTGGGTAGTCCGGAGGTGCGCACGTATTCCCACAAGGTCTTGCTCGTCATTGCTCCGTTCGTTTTAGTAGTAGTCGCCGTGTACGTTTATCGTCAGAGAACCGCTGCTCCCGCGGAAGGTGACAATGACTGATGGGAGCGGACTGCCAATCAGGTGGACGATCTCGGGGCGGGTACAGAGGGTGGGCTTCAGATGGTTTGTGATGAGCCAGGCCGAGAGACTAGGTGTGGTGGGCTGGGTGGCGAACCTGCCGGATGGGCGCGTGGAGGTCGTGGGGAAGGGGACGGCTGAGAACCTCCAACTGCTTGAAGCAGCGCTTAGACGAGGACCGCGCATCGCCCGTGTGGACCATGTGGAAAAAGGCGATTTTCCACATGACATTCCGATACCTAACTCTTTCAATATCAAGTAATTACAAGACAATGCCCATTTCTTCCGACAGCTTAAGTGATTTATATGGATCGATTCGCGATGTGCCGGACTTTCCCAAGCCCGGCATCGTCTTCAAAGACATCACACCGCTCTTGTTGAACCATGAGCTGTTGGGCACCGCGATCGAGCAAATGACCGAACCGTTTCGGGACTCGGGAATTCAACGTGTGCTCTCGGTGGAATCTCGTGGGTTCATCCTCGGTGCGCCGATTGCGATGGCGCTCGAGGCTGGCTTGGTATTGGCCCGCAAGGTGGGCAAACTACCGTGGAAGACCCGCCGAGTCGAATACTCCCTCGAGTACGGATCGGACGCGATTGAGGTCCACGTGGACTCCATCGATTCCGGCCAGCGCGTTCTTGTTGTGGACGATGTCTTGGCAACCGGAGGGACGGCGGAGGCGGCGGCCCGGTCTGTCACCGAAGCCGGAGCCGAGTTGGTTGGGTTCAGTTTTCTGATTGAGTTGTCCGATCTGAGTGGGCGTGCAAAATTGCCGCAGGGCAACGTCTCGTGTCTCTTGTCGTACCCACGCAAGTAAGGCGGGGCGGGGTGTTGGATACCCACATTCATGTGATTAGCTTTTCCGGGCCACACAACTGCAGGCCCCTAGCCCCTGTAGCTCAGTTGGATAGAGCAGCGGTTTCCTAAACCGTTGGCCGGGTGTTCGAGTCACCCCAGGGGCATGTTGCGAACCGGCGGGCATACCCGGACAGTTCTTGTGACGAAAGAGATTAAGTGACCGCACCGCATAGAGTAGAACACGACCCGGCAGCCAAGCTCTTGGAGTGGATCAAGCAACGACGACGCCTTCTGATAGCGTCCGGCGTGGCGTTGGCCGTCGTGGGAGGCGGCGTCTGGTTTACTATCAGCGCGCGCGAGAGAAAGGAACGCTTCGGTGCCTCGGCCCTAGCCGAGGCACGGGCCGCAGCGAATGCCGGGAATCTGGCCCTGGCTGCAAGCGATCTCTCCCGCCTCGCGAACACATTTGCCGGCAGCAACGCAGCGCAAGAGGCCTCTATCCTCCTGGCGCAGATCCGTCTGTTGGAGGGACAGCCGGCGGCAGCCGTCACGGAACTCCGCAAGTTTATCGCTCAGGGTCCCAACAGCCAGTTTCTAGCCTCGGCGTACGGACTGCTTGGCACGGCGCTCGATCAGGCCAACAACCCGCGCGAGGCAGCAGAGTCATACCTCAAGGCCGTGGATGCCGCATGGTACGATTTCCTCAAGGCCCAGTATCTGATCGATGCCGCCCGCACTCTGACGCAAGCCGGCGACACGGCTCGGGCCGCGCGCAGCTACCAACGGGTTATGGATGAATTCGGCGACACGGATATGGCGGTGGAGGCCAAGCTGCGCCTTGCAGAACTCAACCCCAGCTCGGTGGAGATCGGCCGCTAGAGCGGGTCGACGTTATCCACATTTGCCTGAAGGGCCAGATGGCACCGTTCCAGCGCGACGCTCGGGCAATAGATTAACTGCGTATAATATATGTTATGTTAAGTTAGCTTGCTGCTCTGTGTGGAGAACTCCCGATCGCACCCCCATATGGCGGTGTTCGGAGGATATCTAACGCGTTGTTGTACTGGTGGTTACGTGGTTTGAACTGCAGGATGCCAGAATAGCTTGGAACACCATTGACGCCTGACCGACGATGCAGGTGCCCT
>JBHHZE010000031.1:0-41111 GCA_046757925.1 Gemmatimonadales bacterium | reverse complement strand
GTGGCGTGACGATCTGGCGATGGCTGCACGAGGATGCGCTGCGTCCGTGGAGCCGCGTCCAATTCCGACAGAGTCCCTCTCGCTGCGTGAGAATACGTCATCGAACTTCTGAACCGGTGTACTAGCCATGCCGCTCGAACGCCGCTCCACCTGGAAGACCGCTGAGGCTTGGCGCACCTATGTTGCCGGGGCACTGTGGGTAGTCGGAGCTGTTCTGGCGCTCGTCACCAGCGAGCCGGATGTCGCCGGCTGGCTGCGCGTCCGGTTCGATGGGCCGGGGTTGCTCCTCCTCGCCGGTGCGCTGATCGGCGGATGGAACTTCTTCCCCAAGGCGGTCCGCGCGGTGCGCCGGCTCCGCCTCGACATGAACTTCCTCATGACCGTCGCGATTCTCGGGGCGCTGCTGATTGGCGAGCCGATCGAGGCGGCGGCGATCGCGGCGCTGTTCTCGTTCGCGGAGTTGCTCGAAACCGCGGCCGTCGCCCGAGCACGGCGGTCCATCGAGGAGCTGGTGCGGTTGGCGCCGGAGCGGGCCCGCGTCGTGACGGACGACGGCGGCGAGCGGGAGGTGGCGGCCTCGGACATTGAGAAGGGCCAGCACGTTCGGGTGCGCCCGGGCGAGAAAGTGCCGATCGACGGCACGGTGGTTGACGGCGAGTCGGCCGTGGACGAGTCCACCGTGACCGGCGAGTCCGTCCCGGTGACCAAGCGGGAGGGGGACCCCGTCTACGCGGGGACGATCCTCGCCGAGGGCTACCTCGAGATCGAAGCGACCACGGACGCGGGCGACACGACGCTCGACCGCATCGTCAAGCTCGTGCGCCAGGCCCAAGCGCGGCGCTCGCCTAGCGAGCGGTTCGTCGAACGGTTCGCGAAGTACTACACCCCGGGGGTGACGATCCTCGCCCTCGTCACCATGACGGTCCCCCCGTGGCTTGGCCTGGGGAGCGGCCTCGAGTGGTTCACGCGCGGCCTCACGCTCCTGGTGGTCGCGTGTCCCTGCGCCATGGTCATCGCCACGCCGGTCACGGTGGTCAGCGCCATCACGTCCGCCGCGCGCCACGGCGTGCTCATCAAGGGCGGCGAGTACCTCGAGACGCTCGGACGCACCTGCGCCATGGCGTTCGACAAGACGGGGTCGCTCACCGAGGGCCGGCTGAAGGTGAGCGACGTCGAAGGGTTGAACGGCGCGCAACCGGATGAGGTGCTGCGCCTCGCCGTCCAAGTGGAGCGGCGATCGGAGCATCCCATCGCGCAAGCCATCGTGAGGCATGGGCAGGAGCAGGGGGCGACGCTGTCCGGCGGCGACGTGACCGACTTCGAGGCACGAACCGGCCGTGGCGTGGTGGCCAGAATAGACGGCCGGGAATTGCGCGTAGGCACGCCGGATCTCTTCCCGGGGGAGCCCCTGCCCGAGCGGTTTCGGCAACTCGAAGGTGAGGGGAAGACCGTCGTATTGGTCGGTGATGGCGAGCGGTTACTGGGCCTGGTCGCGCTGGCCGACCAACCACGTGCGTCGGCCACCCGAGTCCTCCGGCAGCTCGAGCGGCTCGGAGTCCACGAGCAGGTTATGCTCACCGGCGACCACGAGCTGGTCGCCAGGAGCATTGCGCGGGACCTTGGGATCAGGACCGTCCGGGCACGCCTGCTGCCCGACGAAAAAGTGCGTGCCGTCGAGGAGCTGCGCCGCACCCACGAGACTGTGGCGATGCTGGGGGATGGTGTGAACGACGCGCCCGCGCTCGCCGCGGCAAGCGTGGGCATTGCGATGGGCGCGGCCGGCTCCCCCGCCACGATCGAAACCGCCGATATCGCGCTCATGGCCGACGACCTTGGCATGTTGCCGTACGCCGTGTATCTGGCGAAGCGGGCGCGCCACGTCATCATGTTCAACATCGGGCTCGCGCTGGGACTCAAGCTGCTGCTGGCGGGCGGTGCGGTCGGCGGCGTGGTCTCTCTGCTGGTGGCCGTACTGATCGGCGACATGGGGGCGTCGTTAGTGGTGACGCTCAACGCCATGCGTCTGGCCCGACTCGCGCCTGAGAGGATCTCGTGAGCCTGGGCCAACACGCCTCCGAACGTGCCACCACGGTTCAGGCGCCTTATCGCTAACCTTTCGTTTGGACGATCTGAAACCCTGCAATCGGACGGTGACGCCGAAGACTGCATCCGCTTGATCCTTCGGAGCATCACTGCGCCAAGCGGAGTAACGTTGCGCTGAATACCCGTCTCGCCGCACGCAGTCTCTTGATGTGTGTTGCGGCTCAGCGCACCGAGACGATCACCGTGCCGACCATGCCCGCCACCTCGTGGGGCACGCAGAAGTAGCGATACGTGCCCAGGACGTCAAACGCCCTCGTGAACCGGGCGCCGGGGCCCAAGTTGCCGGAATCGAACGCCGCGACCCCGGAAGGCAGCTGCACGTGCTCCGGCTCGATCGCCTTCTTCGGATCGGCTGTGACGGTGTGCACGAGGTCGGACGTATTGCGCCACTCCACCGAGCCGCCGAGCGCGATCCGCACGGTGTCCGGCGTGAATCGCAGGTCATTGGTCATCTCCACGACGGCGGTGGGGGGAGCAGCGACCGCGTTGGACGCCAGGCCGGCATACGTTGCGGCCGCGATCCCTGCGACTGCCAGCACCACCGCGGCGTATAGCGTCCTCACGGCTCCGCGCGAGCGGACGTGATGTTCAGATTCCCGAACATCACGTGCCAGAAGGGAAGCTCCTTCCCATTAGGCATCATGAACCCTGTGTGGGCGGGGCGAGGCGTGAAGCCCCCGGTCTCGGGAGCGGGATCCATGGGGAACACCATCAGGTGGAAGTGTCGCCGGGTGGGCGTCACCTCCCGGTCGAAGGCCATCCGGTATCCCTCGGTGCGCACATACTCGGTGAGCATGCCGTGGATCATCCGGCCGTGATCCAGCACCTCACCGTTCTTGAGCAGGTCACCCTTGCCCCAGAACGCCGCGTAGGTGAAGAACGTCGGCATCATCGCGGTCCACAGGCGGCTTGAGCCGTGCAGAATGTGGTTCGTTACGACGCCGCCGAACGTGGGCATCTCGGTTCCATGGGCGTACACCTCCGTGCAGCAGGTGACGGAGTAGGTGTTGCCCTCTCCGTCCTCCCAGCTCGCCTGAAACGCCACGCTGTCCTCGGTGGTGGCCGCATCGGTGGCGGTGACGTCCCACGCCTCGAACTCGAGCCGTCCATTGGACAGGACCTTGGTGTTCAGGTCCCCCGTGGGCGTCATCACCGTGGTGCGCGTGTAGCGGCCGCCCTCGGTCCCCCGCACCGCGAGGGGAATGCCGTCGATCAAGGACGTCCCGGCATACGCCCGTGAGTGTTCTGGGGTCCCCACCACCGCTTCATCCAGGCGCCGCGGGCTCGGCAGGGCGACGTGCACCCCGCCAACGGTTTGTGTCACGAGTACGTGCACGGGGCCACCTGCCAGCGGGAGCGGGTTCTCGACCGGTGCGTGGGCTTCGAGGTAGCCTCGGTACGGAGCCGGTTCGATGCGGTCCGGCCGGTCTCTCTGCGCCTGCTCCTGGGCGTGAACCGCAGCAGCGCTTGCGCCGAGCATCGCCGGGACCAGCAGCGCCCGCGCCAGACTGACGCGGTTTGTGACCCCGACGGCGCTGGGTTCGCAGCCGGGTATGATAAGGGGTGGCTGAGGGGTCTCGAACCCCCAGCCTCCGGAGCCACAGTCCGGCGCTCTAACCAATTGAGCTACAGCCACCACGACCCCGTAACATTACGGAGCAGTTGAACTTAGCCCCCACAACGCAACCGGTCAACGGGATCTACCCCCGAGCCTTACCCTGCGCCGCCACAGCCTCCTGGGCGGCCTTTATCTTGTCCGCATCGCCCAGGTAATAGCTCCGAATTGGACTCAAGTCGTCGTTCAATTCGTACACCAATGGCACGCCGGTCGGAATGTTGAGCCCCACAATCTCCTCGTCCGAAACCCCGTCCAGGTGCTTCACCAGAGCCCTGAGGCTGTTGCCGTGGGCGGCTATCAAGACTCGCTCGTCCCGCCCAATCGCCGGAGCTATCTCATCTTGCCAATACGGTAGAAATCGGGCAACCGTGTCCTTCAGGCACTCCGCTACCGGCAGTTCGGTCGCGGCCAGATCGGCATACCGGGGATCGTTCCCCGGAAACCGCTCATCCGTCCGGTCCAACTCAGGCGGCCGCGTACTGTAGCTCCGGCGCCATCGCTTGACCTGAGCCTCGCCGTGTTTCTCTGCGGTCTCGGCTTTGTTCAAGCCCTGCAGGGCACCGTAATGCCGCTCGTTCAGACGCCAATTCCGATATACGCGAATCCACATCAAGTCCATCTCATCCAGGACAATCCACAGCGTGCGAATCGCACGTTTCAAGACCGACGTGTACGCGACGTCGAATGTGTACCCCTCCGCCAACAACGTCTTGCCGGCCTCGTGGGCTTCCGCAACCCCCTTCTCGGAGAGATCGACATCGGTCCAGCCGGTAAATCTGTTCTCTTTGTTCCAAGTGCTCTCACCGTGGCGCAGCAATACCAATCGTTTCATCTCAGAACGTCTCTTCCATGCGATGTCGTGAAGCTTCTTTATCAACCGCCGTAGCTTAGCCACGCCCATTACTTCGGGCAAGAATGTCTTGCAACCATCAAGCTCCTACCGGCATCTAACCAGTAACCAGAAACCAAACTACACTCGGCTTCGTATTGCTACGGACTGAGAGGCCAATAGACATGCATCCGTCGGGAGGGGATCGGTGCGCATAGGGATAGAACGCCCAACGCAAAACCGATGCGGCAAACGCCGGACAACAATCACGTGCTCTCTGGTGTTTCTCTTCGCAACGTTCTCTAATGCAGCCGCCGCCCAGCAAAACACCGTGCGCGCGGCAAAGCCGCCGCCACCGACAATAGCGATCGCCGTCCGTGCGAAGCCCACTATCCCGGACATCGACGGCAGATTGACCGACCGCGCCTGGGAAGACGCACCCATACTCGGCGGATTCACTCAACGCAACCCCAATGAGGGAGAGCCGGGCACGGAAGAGACCGAGGTTAGAGTCGTCTATTCCGACGCCGCGATCTATGTGGGAATCCGGGCGTATGACTCCCATGCGGAGTCCATCGCGGCACACCTTACTCGACGCGATGACAACTCGCCATCCGACTGGCTCGGCGTCGCAATCGACTCGTATTTCGATCGCCGCACGGGCTTTCTTTTCATGGTGAATCCGGCCGGCGTCAAGCGCGACATATATCTGTTTGACGACAACAATCAGGACGCTTCCTGGGACGCAGTGTGGGATGTAGCTACCAGCCGCGATGACGAGGGCTGGACCGCCGAGTTCCGCATTCCCTTCAGCCAAATCCGGTTCTCCACCGCCGACAAGCAGAAGTTCGGGTTCAACGTCTACCGCACGATCAATCGCCTGAACGAAGAACAACAGTGGAAACTGCAACCCAAAGATCAGTCGGGTGTCGTTTCACAGTTCGGGGAACTGGTTGGCATAGAGGGCATCAAGCCGCCACGCCGGCTCGAGATCATGCCCTATATCGTAGGTAGACAAGAATACGAGCCGAGCGTTGCCGGCGACCCATTCCACACGGGGCAGAATCGTTTCGCCGGCATGGGGGCCGACATCAAATACGGCCTAACGTCCAACATCACGCTTTCTGCAACCGTCAATCCCGATTTCGGGCAGGTCGAGGCTGACCCAGCTGTCGTGAACCTCTCCGCATTCGAGACGTTCTTTCCCGAGAAGCGGCCGTTCTTCAACGAAGGCCTCGACATCTTCAAGTTCGGCATCGGGCTGGGTGACGGCGACGGCTCGGCCGAGAGCCTGTTTTATACCCGCCGCATCGGCCGTGCACCCCAAGGGAGTGCCAATCGGCGCAGTGGCTATGCAGAACAGATCAAGCAGACCACCATCTACACCGCGGCCAAGATATCGGGCAAGACTTCCGATGGGTGGACGCTCGGCATAACCGGAGCCGCTACAGCCGAGGAGAAGGCAAGTGTCATCGACTCGGTGGGGGCTCGGTTCCAAGACGTGGTGGAGCCACGATCGACCTATGTGGTAGGCCGCCTTGCGAAAGACTTCCGCAACGGATTGACGCAAGTCGGTCTGTTCACAACGGCAGTCAACAGATCGTTGCCGGATAACCTGCAATACTTGCGCAGCTCCGCCTACACGTTGGGCGCCAACATGAGCCATCGCTTCCTGGACGACAACTACTCGGTGAGCGGCTGGGTGGTGAAAAGCAGGGTCAACGGTTCCGAGCAGGCGATCGAGCTGACTCAGAGGTCGTCCACGCATTACTTCCAACGCCCCGACAACGACCACGTCACGTTCGATCCAACGCGCACGTCGCTATCGGGTGTAGCGGGCCAGTTCTCCTTCAACAAACGCAAGGGCGCCTGGCGCTACTCGGGCGGCTTCGACACGCGCTCACCCGGCTTCGAGGTCAACGACTTGGGTTTCCAGCGCGACGCCGACCGCACGATCCAATGGACCTGGATCAACCGCCGTTGGCTCCAGCCGGGCAAAGTGTTTCGGCGCTTCAATATGAACTTCAACCAGTGGTCGGTCTACAACTACGGCTGGGATCGCGAGGGGTTGGGCGGCAACATCAATATGAATTTCACGCTACTCAACTACTGGAACGGATACTTCGGAGTAAATCGCGAGTTCAGCAGTCTGTCATCCGGCAGACTCCGCGGGGGTCCCGCGATCATCAGACCTTCCCAGTGGAACTACTGGTTCGGGTTCTCATCCGATTCTCGCAAGACAATCCGTGGCGGCATAAACGTATGGCGCTGGACCGAGGACGAGAGCGGGAGTTGGGCCTACGGAATCTTCCAAAACCTCTCATTGCGGCCGGCCAGCAACCTGGACTTTACCATAGCGCCGGGGTTCAACAAGCAGTTCAACGCCTGGCAGTACCTGACGACGGCATCGGCGCTCAACGCCGATCAATACGTCTTCGGCACTCTGGAGCAGAGCACCGCCAGCATGACGTTCCGCGGCAACATGACCTTTACTCCAACTCTGTCGCTACAAGTTTACGCCGAACCGTTCATATCGTCAGGGCAATACGGTGCGTTTAGGAGGGTCACCGACCCCCGTGCCAAGCGGTTCGACGACCGACTGGAGACCTTTGCTCCCGATCAGGTATCGAGAGATACACTCGGCGCCGTCTCGGCCGACCTGGATCGGGACGGGACCGGCGACATCAGCCTCGGCAATCCGGATTTTACGTTTCTGTCGTTCCGCTCCAACGTTGTGCTGCGATGGGAATACGTGTTGGGATCGACGATCTTCTTCGTATGGCAGCACGGCCAGACCGACTTTTCCAACGACGGCAGGTTCCGGCTGGGATCGGGAATCGGAGATCTGTTCCGAGCACCCGGCACCGACACCTTCGTGATAAAACTGAACTACTGGCTGAGTCCCTGAACCGACCGGTGAGGATAGCCCTGGTATTCGTTGGCCGTGCAGCGAGCCAGTGGTGTTCCCGAGCGCACGCCGCTGAGCGGTTCGGCCACTCGCGGATGTCCGATCTCTGAGCGCGAGCTGCAGCGTGCGGCGGCACGCCACCGTCCCGCCAAGCAACCACCGCCCTATCAACGCGAACTGCGGTCCGCTGCACTAGATTCCCTGCCACCATGGATGCGATAGTAGATTTCATAGAGAACGCGGGGCCATGGACCTACGTCCTGGCGCCCGTCTTCATGACTGTTGTGGCCATACTGCCAATCCCCGCCGAGATACCGGCGATGATCAATGGCATGGTCTTCGGCCCTGCACTGGGAATTGCGATCACCTGGGGCGGGGCCGTCGCCGGTGCCCTGGTGAGCTTCGAACTGTCGCGACGCTGGGGACGGCCGCTGAGTGAGCGGCTCATGTCTCCCACCACCATCGCTAAGGCCGACCGCCTCGTGGTGGCGGCGAGTTGGCCCGGACTCCTGTTCCTGAGACTCCTTCCCGCAGTTGCCTTCACCGCCGTCAACTGGGGGGCCGGACTCACTCCGATCCGGCGCTGGACTTTCTTTTGGACTACAGCGATTGGGATCCTTCCCGGTGCGGCCCTGTTTACGATGTCGGGGATGGGATTCGCGACATTCTACAGGCACAACCCCGGTCCAGCCTCCGGCTTCATGGGAATAATGCTGCTCGTCGTGTGGCTGACGGCTCGGAGGTTGCGTCAGCGACGCCAGCTGGAATCGGTGTTAGACTGAAAACACCGGGCATGAGCCCGACATAGAGGTGTCAACGCCCCATGTCCATCCCGGCGTGGTGGTGTCCGCCCGCTCCCTCGCGGGCAAGTTCCGCCTCCGCCAATGCGCGAATCGTTTGCAACTGCTCCTCACCGGCGTACCCCACCCACCGCTCGATTTCGCGTCCCTCGCGATCCACCAGGATCGTTGTCGGGAGCCCGATATAGTGATACTTGCTGCGAAGCCCGCCACCACCCAGCACCACGGGAAAATCGAAGCCAAACTCGTCGATGAACGCCTGTGCATCCGACGCGGCCACGTCCTCGTTGAGCGTGATGAACATGAAATCCGGGTTGTCGATGCCCGCCTGTAGCGAATCCAACGCCGGCATTTCCTCGCGGCACGGCCCACACCAACTCGCCCACAGATTCACCAACACCACCTTCCCTCGAAGATCGTCCGACGTCATCCTCGTCCCTTCGAGCGTCGGAAGATCGAAGTCGCTGAACTCTTCCCGCTCTCGTGGCGCGACCCCAGTGATGAGCCGGAACGGATCCAGTTTGTAGATGCGACCTGCCTCGTCGACCGAGACGGTAACATCAGACTCTACCCTCACCGAGCGAATCAGAGCACCCGTCGCAGGATCGAATCCGTCCAGCCTGGCTGTGTCGGTCACGGTTCCTTGAATGCTCAGCACATAGAGCAACCCGTCGGGGCCCTTTGCGATGCCGAGATTGACCGGCGCATAGTCGATGTAGGGTGAGCCGCCCTTTTCCACTACAAAGCGCGGCTCGTCGACAGCCTGCTCGAGACCGCGATGTGCAACCCACAGAGTGTCGCCCTCACGGTTCATCGCAATCAGCTCATCGCGAATGAACGGGGCGTAGAACACGGTGGTATCATCCACCACCAACCGGCCGGCGTTTGCCAGATCGGCCAGGAGAACGTGCTGCGGTACCTGGATGCCGCCGAGTTGCTTTACCGTGTTGCCAGCCGGATCGAGCCGAGCCAACAACGGCTCATCCGGCTTGGCCAAACGATAGGCCCAATGCTGGTTGGACCGTACGACCCAAACATCGTCGCCCGCCGGACTCGAGAAGATCTCGGGGAAGGCGAACGGGGCCACCATGGTGTCCACGACGTTTCCGTCGGAGGATATCCTGCTAACATCACCGCTCGCATCCGCGATCCAGTACCCGTTGCCCGTATCTGCCGCCACACTGACGGGGATTCGCCCTTGTAGTTTTGCCCTGACACGATGAACCCGCAATTCGTCGTCGAATCGGATTATCCCACCGCCGCCGTCCAACACGACACTCCCGCCATCGGCCAGTCGCTGGGCCGGCTGTCCCCTAAACCACAGCAATCTGGATGGATCTGTGGGCGGAACGGTATCGAGGATGGGCCATTCCGCGGGCTCGCCTACATCTATGTGGCGAATTCCTGCCTCCACCCGCGCTACCGGTGGCTGTGCGGCGGGGTTGGGTTCCGCTATGGGACCTCGGCGCGGCGCAGCGGAATCACGCAGCCGTCCCGCGGCAACGACTCCGCCTACGATCAGGATGACGCCGGCAGCTAAGAGTACGGGCCGAGGAAGCACTCCCCGGCCCGTCTCACTGCGTGATGGTGATTCGGTCAAGCCTTCTTAATCTCCTTGATCACCACTGCATTTGCCCCACCAGCATCGTACACCATCCCGCTGATGCGCACCTTCTGCTCGGCGAACGGCTTGAGCTGTGCGTTCGCACCCTCGCCCGGCATCCCTTCGCTGATCGGCATGTAAAGCTTGCCGTCGCTGCCGAGGATGGCGAGTGGAATGCCCTTGTCGGCGCATACCTGGGCACACATCCGATGTCCGTCACCGGTGAGGTTGTGCCCAAACTTACATGACACGTCGATCACTGTGCCGGTGATGGACGCCTGGTGGCCCTTTGGCATCGGCGGCATTTTCATCTTCTGTGCCTGAGCCATCGACGGCAGTGCGAGTAACGCCGCTGCACCAACGCCGACCATGAGACGCTTCAGCATACTTTCCTCCTAAGGAGTAAAAAGGGTAGTACTCGATACCAGCGCGCGGGGCATCGAGGCGCCACCGCGCTACTCACGGCGATGCATCAAAAATAACAACCTTGCACAAAATAGGGTTCCCGACTCACGAGCACTAGGCGGCGAGCCGGTGGGCTAGAGCCACCAACTCGTTGGCTTCAAAAGGCTTAGCAAGATAGGGACAACCGGTCTCTTCTAAGAAACGCGAGGCATCCGCTCCCAAGATATCTCCGGTCATCAAAACGAAACGCTTGGCAAGGAGAGGATCACGCTTGCAAAGCTCGTTGTAGAGAGATATGCCGGTCGCACCTGCCAAGTGGAAGTCGCAGAATATGGCGTCGAATAGGGGGCCAGAATCGATCTTCTCCAGTGCTGCGGGAACATTGTCAACCGTCTCCACCTCCAAGCCCCGCCGGGTGAGCAGCCTGCCCACGGAATGACGGATTCCCCGTTCGTCATCAACGATCAAAACCCTCACACGCCTCCCGGCCGGCCACAGGCTCGCATCCGGGCGCTCACCAGCCGGCGCCGATAGCTTGAGAGAGGCCTGAGTCGGGAGAGTGAGGCGAAAAGTTGCGCCACCAGTCGGGACGTTACCGGCCTCGAGTTCCCCACCGTGCGATCGGGCGATCCTGCGAGCGATGGCCAGGCCAAGCCCGGTACCTTGGTCGCCCTTGGTGGAAACGAAGGGCTCCAGGACGTTGGGAAGGATTTCCGGCGGAATCCCCGGACCGTTATCCTCGATGCACAACTCGACCAGGTTTTCCCTCAATGCGGTAGTGACCCGCAGGACACCACCCCCGTTCGCATCGTACATCGCGAATTCGGCATTGGCGAACAAGTTGACGATGATCTGCTCGATCTCGCCGGCATCACCGACCACAGGGAGCACCTCATGGCTCAGCGACGCTTCAACTCGCACGCCGTGAGCCACGAATTGGCGCCGCCTCGATGCAAGCGCTTCACGCACCACCGCGTTTACGTCGAATGGCTCACGATCCTTACCTTCCTTGCGGACACGCTTCAACAACTGGCGCCCAATCTGGGATGCCCGACGGCTCTCATGAACCATGGCGTCTACCAGCTCCGCCACCTCAAGATCTAGCGAGCTAGCGAAATCTGACAATAGCTCCCCGTAGGTCGCCACGCTGGTCAAAGGGTTATTCAGTTCGTGGGCGATTCCCGCCGCAACCGAACCCAACTCACTCAGTGCCCGTGCCCGCCTGTCACCTTCCTCTTTCTTGAGTTCGTCCGTTCTGTCGTGGACGCTCAAGAGCCAGGCCGAAGGCTCCTCTCCATCGGTCCGGATAGGCGACATATGAAATTCTGCTGGGAACAGCCGGCCGGTGGTCGCTCGCGCAACGACCTGGCGGGTTCCAGCAGAGCAGCACACATCGGTGGACATCAATTCGTCGCCCACGACTGAACTAATGTCCTTGCCCACCAAGTTTCCAACTCCCCCGGAGAACAAATCGTTGGCGGCGGAGTTTGAGTATCTAATACGCCCATCTTGCTCCACGATAAACATCGCGACGGTAGACGAGCCGAGGGCCGTGATTGCCAGGCTTCTGAGATCCGCACCCAGTCGTTCAGCACTCCTGACGCGGATCGCAAACGCTGCGACAAGAATCTCGGTAAGACCGACTGACAGCCCCAGTGCGACGACGGTATCGACATCCGCACCACTCCCGTATCCCGCCCCGAAGACCAGTTCCCCCCCCATTACGAGCAGCACACTCGCGGGGATCACCGCAAGAGCACCCGTGATACCCCAGGCGAATGCCGCCAGCGCCACGGGAAGTACGTGGACAAACCACAGCAGGTGAGACGGCTCTCCCACAAACGCGCGCAAGAGAGGATGGATGCCGGGGAGCACAAAGAGTACTCCCGCCAGCAGCACTACGCTTGGCGATTGCGGCCAATTCCCGAAGGCGCGGGATATCCGATGTCGTACCAGTTCTATCATACTCCATATCTAACAGTTGTTGGATGCGCGACGTTCCGCCCTCGCCTCTACCGGAACTGAGAGTGATCATTGAGTGTTCCTGAAGGATATGCCGAATTTCACTCTCAACGAAACAAACCATGAAACCGCAACCGCCGCAGTGTCATAGAGCCGCAGCGAACAGTGCACTCGCACTGCTCGCCATCATCGTGTTCGCCCAGCCCGCAGCGGCCCAGTGGACCCAGGGAGCGCCCGGCCGGACCTGGGTCAAGGTTGCATACCTGAGACAGAGCACCGACCGGCGATTCAACGAACTGGGCGACGATGACGATTTCCTGCCAAAGGCCACGTCGGATGCGCGCGCCATATTCATCGACGTCATTACAGGCCTGCACAGGAACGTGGACCTGTGGGTGCAAGCATCCTTCTTCGACCTCCGGTTCAACCAAAAGGGGACCCTGGGCGCTAAGGGTGACACCCTCAGGTCGGGCCTGGAGATCGGAGATGTCCGCTGGTGGCTGCGATGGAAGCTCACTGATCTGGGCGGCAGTACGCCTATAGCCATCAGAGTGGGCGCCAAGGCCCCAATCGGGACCTCTCCGCTTGACGCCCGCACGGTCCCGGCGGGAGAGGGCCAGTGGGATTTCGAGGGATGGGGCGAGATCGGGCACTCTTTTTGGCCGTTGCCGATCTACTCGATCGCTTGGGTGGGCTACCGGGCCCGACTGAAAAACACGAATAAACAGAAAGACCCCAGCGGTGAGTATGCATTCCTGACCGAGGTCGGGGTCAACCCTACGAGCAGGACCCTGCTCAAAGTCACAACTGACGGACTGTTTGGCAGGGCGTGGACCGTGGAAGGTCTCAAGGTATCGAATGCCACGCGCCGGCTGCTTTCCACACAGCTCTCCGGCTCCGTCAACGTCGTAAAAGATCTTTGGGCGGAAGTTGGCGTAAAGTTTTCGATCTCGGGCAGAAACTTCCCGAACGGCGCACAGTTGGTGACGAGCCTCAGCACAAAGCTGCCGTTCGCCCGCTAGCAGGCCAGAGTTTCTAGCACGATGTTCGCGAGAAGTTCCACCAACGTCGCGCCATCGTTCGGCATGGCGGTCCGGTCCAAACGGACTCCCAGACGGCGCGCAACCGACTGCGCCTCAACGTCCAGATCGTACAAAATCTCCAGGTGATCCGTGAGAAAGCCGACCGGTGCCACCAGAAACTCTCGGCAGCCTTGGGACGCATGTTTTCTCAACACGTCATCAAGACTGGGGCCAAGCCACCCACCTCCACTCGTACCGGCGCTCTGGTACGCGGTCGTCCAGCGCTCGAGACCGCACCGATTTGCGATTGCGCTCGCTGCTTCATTGAACTCCGCCGGGTACGGATCGTTCCACGCCGTTACTCGAACAGGGAGACTATGATTGGTAAAGACCACGAGGGGATCACTCGCCATTCTGCACCTGGCATCCTGAATCAGTTTTTCCCACAACTGCACGAACAAGGGGTGAATATGCCAGGGTCCCGCAAACTTCCAGTACAATGAGCCCGGTTGTTCTTCGGTGGACCTCGTCACTAGACGGTAGTAGCCCTCGGTGCTCAGACGCGAACTGAACGGTGCAAGAGCCACAGCAACGGCTCGTCGCACACCGCTCCGGTTGATTGCCTGTACCGCTGTGCCTATGTGGGGTGGTGAGTGCTTCATCGCGGTTCGCACAACGAATGCACCAGGCGACCTGCGGTCCATCTCCTGCTGCAACGAAGCGGCAACCCGAGCGGTGATGTCGTACAGCGGCGACCCACCAACCTTGATCAGTCTTTTTCGCAAAGCCTCCACGGCTTCATCTGTCGGCTCAGCCGCTCTATAAAACTCGACTATGTGCCGCAAAAAGTTGCGCACATCACGCTCTTCTGTGGTTGGCGATGTACCGTACGCCATCAAGAGGATACCGGTGTCAGGCCCGGTTGCCGACTTCCCCATGTTATCTCTCCATCTCAGCGAACCCGATGTCGTACGACGGCTTTCGTTCTCCGCGGCACCAGAATACTATCCTACATGGTCCAATCAAGCCACGACGCCGCATCGTCTCCAACCGTTCCGCTGACGGCTCTCGACCAACTCTGGTTTCAAGTTGCCGGCACCGTGTGCAACCTGCGGTGCACCCACTGCTTCATTAGCTGCTCACCGGACAATCACAGCTTCTGGTTCATGGACCGGGACACTGTACGACGGGCACTGGACGAGTCCGCGGAGCTGGGTGTCAAGGAATACTACTTCACCGGCGGAGAGCCGTTCATGAACCGCGAGATGGTCGAGATCCTGGGCGATGCCTTAGCTCTCGGCCCCACGACGGTTCTCACCAATGCCACGCTCCTGACAGACAGGCGTGTCGCGGCGCTGGCCACCGTGGCAGCCACCTCACCCTATTCCTTGGAGTTCCGAGTAAGCATCGACGGCGTGTCCGAGCAGAGCAACGATGCGATTCGGGGCACGGGAACGTTTCGTCGTGCCCTGGGGGGGGTCGAGCGTCTGGTTGCAGCCGGATTCCTCCCCATTATCACTGCCATGCAAAGCTGGCCCGACGACCAGCACGATCGAATCATCGAGGACTTTCGCGAAATCCTGGCGGGGGTCAACTATCACCGGGCGAGGATAAAGATCATTCCACCACTGTTGATCGGGGCAGAGGCATCGCGGTCACGGGCCTACGCGACCTATGAGCGCATAACCCACGAGATGCTGGCCGGCTACGATCTGGATCAACTATTGTGCACGCGAGCCAGACTGGTAACCGCACGCGGAGTCTATGCATGTCCGATTCTGGTGGACTACCCGACCGCCCGCTTAGGAGATAATCTGGCCGAAGCGGCGAAGACTCGAACTACTCTGGGAGAGCAGGCTTGCTACACATGTTATAGGAGTGGTGCGATCTGCTCGAACGTCACCCTGGGGCGTGGAAGCCCGGCATGAGGCAGGCAACGGTCGAGAGTTATTCGAGAATAGCAGTGTTTGGTGGAGTCTACTCCAATCACATAGCGTTAGATGCGGTGATACGTGACGCTCGCGGTCGGGGCGCCGAGCAAATCTTTTGTCTGGGAGATCTGGGAGCTTTCGGACCTTCGCCCGACAAGGTATTTCCGCTGCTCGATCAGCATGACATCCAGGTCATGCGGGGGAATTATGACGACTCGGTGGGACGTGGGCTAGGTGACTGCCAGTGTGGATACACCGACCCTCGCGACAATTATTTCGCGGCGATCTCATACGATTACACGTTCACGAACACCTCGATCGCACATCGTGAGTGGCTCAACACTTTGCCCACTGAATTTCGATTCCGCTTGGGTCGGTTGGACACTCTTTGTTGTCATGGCAGTCCCCGTCAGATGAACGAGTTCCTCTGGGAGTCGGCAACGCCGACGCATTTCCTCCAGAAGCTCGCCCGAGACTTCGACTGCGATGTACTGCTCGGTACCCATACCGGGCTCCACTGGCAGCGTCGCATCGGGCCAAACAAGTGGTATGTCAATGTCGGAGCGATCGGCCGTCCTGCCAACGACGGCCGGACAGATATCTGGTATACGATGATCGAGGCGACCGGATCTGCAATGAAAGCCGAGTTCGTCGCACTGCCGTACGACCACGAGTCACTCGCAGATGAGATGCGCGATGAGCACTTACCGGAGGAGTTCATCGCAACGATCAGAACAGGTTGGTGGACGACTTGTCTGGAGGTGTTGCCTGCCAAGGAACGGTTGAGAGGTAAGTTCTAGTGCTCGCTGGTGGGATCGACCGCCGTGCCCAGATAGATGGCGGCCAGTGCCATGCCAGCCCCTACCAGCTCCAACGGCACGATACTGCGGCCAAACAGAATGACGTCCCAGACAAAAGCCAGCGACGGCTGCAGCAGCAGTATCAGGCCCGCGCGCGAGGCCTGCACGCCGGGTAGCCCCCCTGATATGAGCACCCACCCAATCACATGTGCCACCAGGGCATAACCGACCAATGCGATCCAGGTAGACGCGCCGGCCACTCGCAGGCTCTCACCCTCGATCCCAATCACCGCCGGCAGAAACAGCGACGCAACCAGCGACAGGACAGCAACTGTCACCATTGGGTCCGGCGCCTCTCGTGCAGACTGTATCTTGCGCAATAGGATGAGGAAAACCCCGTACGTCAGCGCCGTCAGGATCCCGAGGACAACGCCTAGCTTGTAGTCCGCGCCTACGACATCCCAGTCCAATCCAAAAATCAAGAACAGCCCAACGATCGCCAGAGGGATCGCCGCCAACAACCGGGGCGTGAGCCGCTCGCGCAGTACTATCGCCCCGTAAGCCGCCAGTACGAAGACTTGGAAGTTCCCCATGATGGTGGCGAGGCCGGGCCCGATCAATTGAATGCTGCGGTGCCACACGATGAGATCCACAGCTAGCAACAGACCACAGAGCCCGGCCAATTGCAGTGCCGTCGTGCCAATCCGGATGGGGTAGCCACGGGCCAATACCAGTGCCCAAAGGATGATGCCCCCAATGAAGACACGGTAAAACGCTATGGCGGCGGCACTTGCAGCCGCCAATTTCACGAAAACGGGCGAAAAACTGATCATCACCGCGCCCGCGGCGAGCTGTAGCATCGACGCCCGGCGCCGGCTAGCCAAGGCCAACGTCCCCGAAACCCCCGTCGAGGTGGACCTCCGGCCGCAACGGGCCTAGAATCCTACTACCACGCCGCAGGCGAATGACAAATGACCCGTCAGCAACAGCTGGCGCCAACCTGGACACCGAGATAGTTATGACTCGATTCAGCCGACTTATGACCACGGCAGCATGCCTCGCGCTCGCTTTTTCGCCAACAAGCTGTGACAACGATCAAGTGAACATTCAGAACAAGATTGACCAGTACGCGACCGTACCGCTCACCATCGACACATCTCATCTGACCAACTCCCAGCGCCAGATGATCCCTCTGCTGATCGAGGCGGCCCAACAGATGGACCCGATTTTCTGGCAGCAGACCTACGGCAATGGGGATTCCCTCCTCGCAGCCATCACGTCGCCCACAGCGCGCCGCTACGTCGAGATCAACATTGGACCCTGGGACCGGCTCGCTAACGATGAGCCGTTCATAGACGGAATCGGCGAGAAGCCCGCGGGTGCCAATCTGTATCCCGCGGACATGACAAAGCAAGAGTTCGAATTGGCAGCATCCGCTTCCGCCGAAGCTTCCGAACGGCTCCGCAGCCTCTACACCTCGGTGCGTCGGGCTTCGGACGGCTCGCTTACAACGATCCCATATCACGAAGCTTTTGCCGATCATGTGAGAAGCGCCGCCGACAAGTTGCGCCAGGCCTCTGAACTCGCCGAAGACCCCGGACTCAAACGCTATTTATCACTCCGAGCTGACGCACTGCTCGACGATGAATACCGTGCCAGCGATCTTGCGTGGCTGTCGATGAAGAACAACACCATCGATATCGTTATCGGCCCCATAGAGACCTATGAGGACGCCCTATTCGGCTATAAGGCCGCGTATGAGGCGTATGTCCTCGTCAAGGACAAGATCTGGAGTGACCGGCTATCGCGGTTCGCTGCACTGCTCCCCGAATTGCAGCGAGGACTGCCGGTGAGCGCCGCCTACAAGCAAGAGGTCCCCGGATCGGATGCCGACCTCAATGCCTACGATGTCATCTACTATGCAGGAGAGGCCAACACGGGTGGCAAGACGATCGCCATCAATCTTCCCAACGACGAGACCGTGCAACTGGAGAAGGGAACGCGTAGACTGCAGCTCAAAAACACAATGCGCGCCAAGTTCGATAAGATCTTGGTACCCATCGCAAATGAAGTTATGGCTGACGACCAGTTGAAGCACATCACGTTCGACGCGTTCTTCGCAAACACGATGTTCCATGAGGTAGCACACGGCTTGGGAATCAAGAACACCGTAAATGGCAAAGGCACTGTCAGAGAAGCTCTAAAGGAACATGCGTCGGCCATGGAGGAAGGTAAGGCCGATATCCTGGGGCTCTACATGGTCACGAAGCTGTTCGAGCAAGGAGAACTGACCGAAGGGCGCGTTGAAGACAACTACGTTACATTCATGGCCGGCGTATTCCGCTCTGTCAGATTCGGGGCTTCCGACGCACACGGTAGGGCGAACATGGTACGCTTCAATTTCTTCGAAGACCGCGGTGCATTTGAGCGCGACGACGCCACCGGCAAGTACAGGGTCAACTTCGAGAAGATGAAGCAGGCAATGGACCAACTCTCCGGCCTCATTCTCACGATCCAGGGGGAGGGTGATTACGCTGCAGCGTCCAAGTTGTTCAGCGAGCAAGGGGTGATCGGTCCTACGCTCGAGGCGGATCTGGATCGACTGGCAACCTTGGGCATTCCGGTAGACATCGTTTTCGAACAGGGCGAGGACGTTATCGCAGGTCTCCGGAACTAGCGTACTACTGCTGCCGTTCGACCTCGACTCTGGCATCATTGAAGCACGCGCCGCCACCGACGTCGTTCACGTGGGCAGGACAGAGAGCTGTAGACGTATATCCGTTGCGCGACATCTTCCGCCAGGCTCCTTTGGGCATCGATGCTACGCCCTTACGCACGCGATCGGTGATACGGGCGATACACACGACCTCGCCCAATTCGTTGAACACACGAACATCATCCCCCGTCTCGACTCCACGGCTCGCTGCATCGCCCGGGTTCAGCAACACCACCAACGTTTGCAGGTTGAATTCGCCGAGCGTGCTGGTGATCATTTTCGAGCTGGCGGGGCTCACCAAACTGAGGGGGAACTGCTCCCGGTATACGGACTCGTAGCGGAACGGCTCTGGGCCGAGTTGAGAGGGGCAAAGATCGATTCTCCCGTCGGCCGTAAGTGGAAAAACATCACCGAACTGGATAGGCCCGGCACCTGAAGAATCTCGCGCTACCGAACCGCCGTTCGCCAGCTCAGCGAAATCGAGCGGTGCACCGTTACTCGAGATCGTTTCCGCTACGCGCCGCGCGGCCGTTTCCCCGTCCCAGGCAAACGCGCTATCCTCGAACCCCATGGCACGTCCCAGCTCTGCGAACACCTCCGGATTGGACCTCGCCTCACCTCGCGGCGGCATCACGGGCCGTACACCGCCCACGGTGTAGCTGCCATAAGAGACCCGCAGATCCCAATGCTCCAGGAACGTCGTAGCAGGTAACAGAATGTCGGCGTACGCAGCGGTGTCGGTCATCACCTGATCGAATACCACGGTAAACAAGTCTTCATTCGAGAGAGCTTCGATTACCGCGGTCTGGTCGGGTACGGTGACTGCAGGGTTACAGTTGTACACAAACAGCGCTCTCACCGGTGGATCTGTCGCCTCTTGCAACACCGTGGCCAACTCAACCTGGTTGAACGTACGAGTCTGCCATTCCGAGACGTCAAACAGGTCGTCGCGATCGAATGGCGTGTGGCTGCTATTGCTCAGAGTGTATCCGCCTCCCCGCACACCGAACTTTCCCAGCAGCGCCGGCATGGCCAGAATCGCGCCGATGGCACGGCCGCCATTCCGGTTCCGTTCGAGCCCCCAGCCACAGCGGATAACCGCGGGAGATGCCGCGGCATAGCTCTCTGCCAATCGGCGAATCTGCGACTCGGAAACACCGACTACTTCGGCTGCACGCTCGAGTGGCCAATCTTGGGCCGCTGCCAGCAGCGGCTCGACAGAGCGTGCGTGCGTACTCACGAAATCCCGGTCGAGTCGTCCGTTATCGGCCCAGCATTTGATGAGCCCCAACGCCAACACCAGATCGGTACCTGGGCGTACTGACAGATGAAGATCGACCTCGCCGGCAGAGAAATTGCGAATCGGATCCACCGCCGCGATGAAAGCACCCCTTCGCTTCGCCCGCTTCAAGAACGGCACGAGGTGGATGTTCGATACCTTTGGATTGGCACCCCAGATGATTATGCACTTGGCGTGCTCATAGTCCTGGAACGCCACACCCGGCATCTTGCCGTACATACCTTCGGTGACAGCGCCCGAGGTGGCTGCACAGAGCGTCTTTGTGATCCGCGACGCACCGAGCCTCGCGAAATACAGATCGTCGATGAGACCGTCCGTAACCAGCCCGTTAGAACCACCGTAATGATAGGGGAGAATCGCCTCGCCACCCCACTTGCGCCTGATCCTCCGAAACCGAGTAGTGATGTCGTCGGTTGCCTCACTCCAGGAAATTCTTTCAAATCTCCCTACGCCCTTCTCGCTGACCCTGCGCATGGGATGCAGCAATCGGTCGTGGTGCATCACTCGGCTGCCGAAGCTAGATATCTTGCTGCAAATGAAGCCGGACGTGAGTCGATTGGTCCGACCACCCGTAATGGAAATAGCTTTGTCTCCGCATGATACCTCGAGTGCGCAGGCATCCGGACAATCCATCGGACAGGTAGTGTTCCACGGCTCATTCACAAAGGCGACACCTCCACGCCCACGAGTGTACCACCAACACGGGCCGGTTGTCCACAGAAAAGCCCGCCTGGCATGGTGCCAGGCGGGCCTAGCGCTGCTGCGCAGTGAGGGCCGTTCAGGGCACCCTCACGCGTATAGTTCTGCCTCGCTTCCGTACATCCCTGCGGATTTGATCACGCAAGCGCCTAACTTCCGTCCGCACCTGTTCCCTGTGCGACCTGACGCAATCTACCGATACCGTAACATTGGGAGCCACCCCTCCACCTGAGACCGCCGCACTCACATCACCACAGTCCGATGACCAACGTTCCACGTAAAGCGGAGACTCTTGGCCCGACCCCTCGAATATCACGGTGCCAAACGGAGTGAGCCCCGAGACATTTGCCTCACACCGCAGCACACGTTTCCAGCCTTCGGTCGGGAACGCTCCTTTCAGGGCATCGGGATCAAACGAGAAGTTGCATTCCTTCAGGCGGGCCAGGTGACGATCGTCGACACGTGCAATCACATGAAGACTGTCTACATCACCGGGCGACTCACGTAGGACCACGACTCGCTCAAACTTGCCGATCCTCTCGCCGTCGAGATACATGGTGGAAACGATGGGAAATCCGGAGATTCTAAGCTCCACCGGATCGGCGGTGTTCTCGAGACTCTCGCTCCACGCTTCTATCTGTTTGACCATGACCGCGCCCCTCCTCACTCCCCAAGCCACCCCGACTCCCAACACGAGAATCAGAGGCGCGCCGATCGACACCAACAGCCTTCCACTAGGTTTCATGACTCACTCTCAGTATCTGCCGAATCTCCAAGTACTTACACCTCTACGAACGGTACCGCCGAGAGGTTTCAGGCACCGCCAGGTGGCACCGTCGAAACTTCCACCGAGAACCTGCCGTAGGGCTCAAGTGTCACCTACAAAACGACTTACTCCGGAGTCACAGGATGATAGCCCTTAGCCCGCTAGCCCTCTATTTCGCGACCGCGAACTTACTTGCCACGGCTCCGCAATCGGAAGCGCCAGACCGCCTGTTTGGCCGCATCACGACGACCGATGGACAAGTGTTGGAGGGTTTCATACGCTGGGACAAGAACGAGGGCAGTGTGCTCGATCTTCTGGATGCCTCTAAGCGGATCCCGAGCGTAACACCCTCCAGGGCATCGACCTGGGCGGCCGACAGGTAACGGGCAGGAGAACCGCGCTACTGACGCTCCGCTCAGGAGCAAAGCTGGAGTTGCACTCCAATTCCACAGATCTCGGCCGCAGCAACCGCGGCGTCCTAGTCGACCGCGCCGACGGTACCGTAGCTGACCTCTCCTGGGCAGAGATTCAATCCATCGCAAGGCGCAACGGCAGCTCCGCTGTTGTCACACTGGTATCGGGTGAAGAGCATATTCTGCGCGGCACGAACGACGTCGATGACGACAACCGCGGCATCGCCGTTGCGGACCCCGGTATGGGACAAGTGACCGTCCAGTGTGATCAGTTTGACGAGGTGCGGTTCCACGCTCCCGAAAACAAAGCGCCTGCCGAGTTGGACGGCGGGCACCTGATTAGAGGTACGGTGTTCACGAGTGACGGTGAGACCTACAGCGGAGACATCAGGTGGGACAACGATGAGGAGTACACGTGGGAAATACTCGATGCGGAACAACCTGGTATCGAATTCGATATCGAGTTTGGGCTGATCGAGACTATCGAGAAGATCTCCTCTAGCCAGGTGAACGTTACACTAAAGGATGGCCGCAGTTTTCGAGTGGGCGACTCGAACGACGTTGACGAAGACAATCTCGGCATATTCATAAGAGATGCCAGCGGAGGCTGGTCCTTGGTGGACTGGTCCGACTTCGATCGCGTGGAGTTTTCCAGCGGCCAGTGAGCAAGACCTCCTAACTAGCCCGAACGAGACGCCGGGGCCGCCGCAAAGAAGGCACGGGAGTGCCACGAATCCTTTGCAGCTACTTCCCATCGCCCGCTCCTCAACTCGCCGACAGACTGGATTGTGTTGTCGAACACCACCGTGTCGAGGTCTACCACACTATCGTGCGCTAACTGGCTGAACTTCGCTCGGCTAACCCTGACCACACTGTCATCTTTCCGGTAGAACACCGGACCGTGGTCCAAGAACTCGACTCCCAGCCTCGTCTGGAGGGTCCTGATACTCTCGACCAGAGCATCGATCGAACAGCCGGAGGGATCCGTGTTGGATTGGTCCGCAGCCACGAACAGGAATTGGTGATATCGCCAATCCCAACCCGACGTCAGCAACACTCCATGAGCCGCCCATCCGGCAAGAAAGAGTTCGACGCATTGCGCCAACTCCCGTTCCTCTGTCTCGTCCAGGGTCCGTGAACAGCCGAAAGTCCAAAGCCGCGCACTTGCTGGAAGTTCATCAAAGAGAATCATGGGCATCCGAGAAACCCATCCTTTCATATTACCTGAGAAGATAGCTTGGCGGCGTAGGAACGGCTACAGACGCAAGCATTGCTTGACACCACCACGACAAGCCAGCTAGGCTAGCTTTCAGGTTCTTTCAATGCGGAGGGGTTGGATGGGAGCGCGGCTGATTTTCTTGACGGGGAGTCGGGCTGGAACGGCCTTCGATCTGACCGAGGACACGATGACGTTCGGCCGAGCATCCCGCAACACGATAACGTTTGCGGCTCACGAAGTGTTGGTGTCCTCGAACCATGCGTCTTTGCAGTACCAGGAAGGGCGTTATGTCTTGCGGGACCAAGGAAGCCGCAACGGTACCTTCGTCAACGCCAAGCGCGTTGTAGAGCAGACACTCGAGGATGGGGATCTCATTCAGTTCGGCGCAGGTGGACCCGGAGCGCGATTCGTTCTGCATGCTGGAGCGGGCGTAATGCCGACTCTCGATCCCAGCGAGACGGCGCGGGCCTCCCAGTTGCTGGCGCTCACGCGAAGTTCTGCGTCACCTCGGGAACCCGAACTATCGACATCCCGAATGAGGACTACGCGCGAGATGCTGGCCGTAGCGGTGGGACGAGTGCGCCGCACCAGGCGGATTCTTGTGGCCATGGCGATGTTGGGCGTTGCCGGCATTGCTGCGGTCGGAATATGGCAAGAGCATAGCAAGTCAGCGCTGGCGGCTTCTCTCAGCGAGCTCTCCAGGCTACTGGGTACCGAGCGCGATTCCCGTGCGGCGCTGGAGCGGGACCTGGCAGTGGTGCGCTCGAGATACGATTCACTGCGTGGGGTAGTCCAGGCGGGTCAGGAAAGACTGGCAAGCGATCCACGAATCGACCCGAACCGGATTCGCGAGTATAGCCAGGGAGTGGCGCTGGTGGTTTTCGTCTACGGGTACGTGGAACAGGGCGGTACCGAGTTCTTGCGCTATTCCGCAGACTCGCGCGGCGACGTCAACGTCGCGCCGAGTGGATTGGGAGCGGCGACTCCGCAGGTGCGGTTCGGTGGATCCGGCCCGCCGATAAGAAGGCAGGGGACCGCCACGGCCTTCCTAGTCGATGCGGCAGGCTATCTGCTTACTAATAGACATGTCGCCGAACCGTGGGTCGAGGACAAGGAGTTGGAGTTCATGCGCTCGCGTGGCATCGAAGCCACCGGCCGCTTTCTAACCCTGGAGGCCTTCTTTCCGCATGGCAAGCGCCCGTTCTCTTTGGCCGTGGACTCCGTTTCCGACATCGCCGACATAGCGGTAATGCACATCCTGGGCCCGGCACCGAACGCACCGGTGCTCCCCTTGGCTACGGCCGGAGAGGCTCCCCGCCCCGGTGATCCGCTGGTGTTCATCGGCTATCCCACCGGTGTTCACAATCTGCTGTTCCGCGTGAACGACGACGAGAGAGCTGACATCCTTCGGACGGCCGGCGATGACAGCCGGAAGCTCGCCGAGGAGCTGGCAGCCCGAGAACTCATTCAGCCGCTCATTACAAACGGCAGTGTCAGCGACACCACCGGCACCGAGGTGATCCACACCGCGGCCACTACCGTGGGAGGTAGTGGAGGTCCACTCATCGACCTGCGCCAGCACGTCGTGGCCGTCCACTACGCGAGCGTGAACTCACCTGCGCCGGGCGATCCGTTCCGCACTCAACGCGGCGTACCTATCCGCTTCGCCTGGTCCATCTTGCCGGCAATGGTGCGGCGGGATCAGACGAGAGACTAGAGGAACCGCAGTGCCCTCGCAGCAGGAGAGAACGCAACTGAGTTCTGAACGCCGCATCCTCCTGGCCGACGCCGATGCATTCTTCGTGGCGGTGGCGCGTCTGGCCGACCCGGAAGGCGCGGGTGCAGCTCCGCTGCTCGTCGTAGGAGGTAGCGCCGAAGGCAGAGGAGTCGTCACTTCTGCCTCATACGAGACCAGGCGTTTCGGGGTTCGGTCAGGAATGCCCATGGCTCAGGCATTGCGCCTCTGCCCTAGGGCAACTCGCGTTCCCGTACCTCGGGAGCTGTGTCGCCGCAAGAGCCGCGAAATCAGAAACGTGCTGCGGGAGTTCACACCAATTGTGGAATCCGCCAGCATAGACGAATTCTATCTGGACATGACGGGCACGTCGCAGCTCTATGGCGACGAATCGCTCACCTGCACGGCTGGGCGGATCCGAGAGAGGGTTTGGAATCAAACAGGACTCAGAGTGTCGATCGGAGGCGGCGGTTCACGACTCGTCGCGAAGCTCGCGGCCAAACGTGCAAAGCCTCAAAACCGGGGTGCGACGGGAGTTTTTGTCATCGCACCCGGAAGCGAAGCTCGGTTCCTATCGCAACTCAAACTGGCCGATATTCCCGGCGTCGGACCGCGGCTCCAGGGCCGGCTCGCCAGTCGCGGTCTCACAACCGTGCGAGACGCGCTTGCGATCGACCCGGACAGCTTGACGGCATGGCTTGGCCCCCGCACCGGAGCATGGCTCTACGATCGGATGAGAGGAGTCGACGATGCCCCAGTCATAGCGCACGCGGCCGCCAAATCTCTGAGCCGGGAGGAGACCTTCGCTACCGACCTGGACGCGGATGCCGATCTGGAGCAACGGGCGCTGCGGCAGGCGACCCGACTGGCCGCAGAGCTACGCGCCAAGCGATTCTTTGCCCGAACCATCTCTGTCAAGCTGCGGGATGCAGATTTCACCACCCGGCAAGCCAGCCACACCTTAGACACCGCGACCGCGTCGGATCGGCCCATTCGTGACTCGGTGCGGCAACTGCTCGGCAAGCTCAGAGCGGCGCGGCGCACACCCGCCCGACTCGTGGGCGTCGCGGCCTCGAATCTCGTCCAAACTCCAGATTGCACCCAGCAACTCAGTTTATTCGACAATGCCTCGTCGGAGGCCCGCCGCGATCACCAGCTCCTCGAAGCGGTTGACAGCATCAACACCCGGTTTGGGAATGGCCGGATCGTACGGGCCGCTGATGCCGCCAACCGCTTAGCAACACAGCGCACGCGTACATAAAGACACCGAGTCCCCAAAAGAGGACGATCGCACCCACCTGTCGGATCACTAACCTTCTGCCACAACGTAGCTTACAGGTTGGCATACATCTGGCTATATTGAATCGGGCGAAGGCACCGTCATGGCCGGATATCCCGGCGCGGCGGCGCGGCCGGAGACTCCACTGAGGAGTGACAATGCTGAGTGCCCTACTCTTTTCTCTACTGGCTCCTGCAACTGGGCTCGGTGCCACTGCCGCACCAGCTGCCGTTCAGGAGTCCGACCCGCCAGTCAAAGTCTGGATCAGTGAGCGCGACGCACACTTGGGCGACGAGGTCAAGACCTACGTCCGCACCGAGTCAGACGGCTATCTGGTTGTGCTCCATGCCGAGCCCGATGGACGTGTGCGAGTTCTTTTTCCGCTAGATCCCAACGACGACAACTTCATTCGCGGCGGAAAGAAGTACGAACTCCGGGGCCGTGGGGACCGCAAGTCCTTCACCGTTTACGCCTCCGAAGGAATCGGCACCGTATATGCGGCATTCTCACGAGACCCCTTCAAGTTCGACGGGTTAGTCCGGGGCAACCATTGGGACTACACGTTGGAGGACACGTGGAGGGTGGACGACGACGACGAGGCGGAACTCACCGACCTCGCGTTGCGGCTGGCATCGGGAGCATACTTCGATTACGACCTGGATCAATACGAGGTCGAGCAACCCCGCACCGCAGTCGCCGAGCACCGCTATCATCTCAGTCTCTACGATCCGTACTACCCGCCATACGGATACCGGGGCACCAGACTCGGCTTCACCGTTCTCTATGGTCCCGGCTACACCTATGCACGGCGCCACTACCTGTTGCACCGTCCGTATTACGGTGGACATGGATTCACCTTCGGCATCGGCTTCGGGTTCGGCGGGTACGATCCGTATCACTACGACCCGTTTTTCTACGATCCGTTCTTTCACGATCCGTTTTTCTACGACCCGTTCTTCTACGATCCGTTCTTCTACGGTTCCAGCTTCGGTTTCGGGCGGCACTCGGGGTTCGGATTCGGGCATCGAGGAACGGTTTTCGTGGAGACCATTCCGAGGTTGCGTCCCACACGCATACGGCCGACGGTCAGCAGTGGGCAGTCGGGACGAAGAGTATTTACGAAGGCCAACCGACGCAGCGGTGTCGGGTCGCGCTCGGCGGTTTCGCCAACTCGGCGCCGTAGCGCCATCGCTCGTCGACACACCAGCGTGACCCCTGCGAAACGGGCATCCGGCGTAAGGGTACGCCGCCGCTCCGTCCAGATTAGCGGAAGGTCGGAGGGCCAGAGGTTGGATGCCTCACCTGGGCGACGGACGGCTACACCGTCACAAGGCCGACCGAGCACCTCGGCGGCGCCGGCACGCAGTGGTCGCAGAGTGGCAAGCTCGTCACAACGTACCAGACCCGACGCCGCGCGTCCGTCGCGCCGGTCAGTCGAGTCCAGGGGCACCACTGCTGCGCCGCGCACGGCGCGCCGATCCGTCCGCCCCAGAGAGGCCACGGCTGCACCGCGGCCGCGAACGGCACGCCGGAGTAAGCCCACCGTGAGAACGAGATCGCGCGCGGTCTCCCGCCCGAGGATCAATTCGAATCGCGGCAGCAGCGTACAATCACGGCGCACGTTTCAGCTCAAGCGGCGTGCAGTGACGACGGGGCGGAGTGCGAGGCGGAGTGGCCCGACGAGAATATCCCGTCCGTCGGCTCGGACCAGTCGACCGAGTGTGAGACGGTCTTCACCCTCTCGGGCGAGGTCACGGGCCGTGTCGGTCCGCAGCCGGACGGCAAGAAGTTCTGGTAGCCGACGCAGAAAACCGTAGGTCCGCCCGTCGAGACCGCCAGCGATATGAGCGAGGGAGCCTTGGTTCCCTCGCTTTTGCTGTGGAATGCGTGAGGGTTATTAAGTGAGGATTATTAAGAAAGGTTAACGGTAGAATGCCGCAAACCTCATCCGTGCCGGGTAGATATATTGAGTAAGGTTTCAGAGTGAGGTCTCAGGGCTAACGGATTCGAGGGGGATACGTCGCACATGAGTATTGCGAAACATTGGAACAAGCTTACAGCAGGGGCCGCGGCTATCGCGCTCATCCTCCTCATGATGGCGTGGCACCCGTGGAACTCCGGTGACGAGCCCGAGATCATGGTGTACAAATCAGCCACGTGCGGCTGCTGCGAGCAATGGGTTAAGCATCTGGAGGCTGACGGATTCAAGGTAAAGACCCAGAACGTGGCAGATCTCTCGCAAATCAAGCAGCGTTACGGCGTAACCCAGAACCTGCTCGCATGTCACACTGCCCTGGTCGACGGATATGTCGTCGAGGGACATGTTCCGGCCGCAACTATCCGTCGCTTGCTGGCAGAGCGCCCAGCCATCAAGGGCTTGAGCGTCCCAGGCATGCCGGCCGGATCGCCCGGGATGGAAGTGGGGTACAGCGAGCCCTATGCCGTCTTGGCCTTCGACGCGAATGGCAATAGCAGCGTATATGAGAGACGGTGAGAGACGGTGAGAGACGCTACCGCTCATCCTTCCGTCTTGACTGCGTCGTTTTTCTGATAGCTCTGTTGCCATTTCACCCACACGTAAACCGGCAACCCCAGTAACAGCAGAAGAAAACCAAGGTACACGGTACGGCTGCCCGCACCCGCAATTGCCCACACTGTGTAGGCGAACGCTAACAGGGCGATGACACTCGATCCCATCAATCGTTGTCCACTGAAACGTGAGCGTTCCTTGATAAAGATCATGAGCTCCGACACACACGAGAGGGCATATGGCACCAAGGTGTTGAGTGTGGCCAGCAAGATGATGAACTTGAACTGCTCCACCAAACTTCTCGTGTAGTTCGTGGCAATGAGCACACTCACCAGCACGCTGGATATCAGAATGCCCAGCGTGGGAGTGCCTTGCTTGGAAGTCCGGCCGAAGAATGCTGGAAAGACCCCGTCGCGCGCAGCTGCAAATGGGATTTGCCCTTGCAGCATTATCCATCCATTGAGTGCGCCAAAGCAGGAGATAACGGCTCCCATCCCGACGCCATAGGCTGCCCATCCACCCCACACCTTGCTAGCTGCATCCGCAAAGGGTGCGCTCGACGTTGCGAGTCCGGCAGGAGGTATGATTCCCATTACCGCAACGGTTCCCAAGATGTACACGGTTGCTGCACACAACGTTCCGAAGACAGTGGCGCGGGGAATGGTACGCTCCGGATCTACCACATCACCTGCCGGAACGGTTGCTGACTCCAGGCCGAGGAAGGCCCATAATGTCAGCGCCACGGTCGCCGTTATGGCAGACAGGTTGGTTTCACCACTCACATTTAGCGGTGTGAAATGATCGGAGTTGAAGTACAACAATCCGAGCGTGGCGACCGCAACCAATGGAACGAGCTTCAGGATGACCGTAGTGACCTGAACGAATCCGGCGTTGCGCACACCGCTGGCATTTATCCAGCTGAGAAGCCAGATCGTTGAGATCGCCACCGACGCGGCGAGTACGCCGTTCTGTGTGAGGGCCGGCCAGAATACCGACAGATAAGAAACGAGCGCCACCGCAATCGCAGCGTTGCTCGTCCAGATGGATATCCAATATCCCCAAGCCACCAGGAACCCGGCGAACTCCCCGAGGCCTCTCCTGGTGTACACATACGGTCCGCCGGCCTTGGGTACCATACTGCTGAGACGTGCGAATACCAGTGCCAACAATAGCGCGCCCGCCGACGTCACGAGCCAACCGCCCACGCTGATACCACCGTACTGTGCCAGCGTTGCCGGCAGCAGAAACACACCCGAGCCGATCATATTGCCGACCACGAGCGCAGTCGCCATCCACAGACCCAGCCCCCTCCTGCTCCGACCGTCGATTGAGCGCTCCATTTGTAGAAGACGATCCTTTCGTCAGCAGGATGACTAGGCGAGTCTCATTTAAGCACCTGTCTCCACTCTTGTCCATAAGGATTCGAGTCTTGCCGACATCGCTCCTCCTCTTCCGGTTGCTGCTCGACACACCACATTCCAATTTTTCGAGCTAGATTTGGAACCAATCTCGTCGATTTCAGTTGCGCCAATGATCAAGCCGGTCATAAAATATCTTCGACATCTGCACGACACACTGCGCCAAACCGAGCAGATCTACATGGTGTTGGTGTCTGTCGCGATCGGGCTCCTCGGCGGGTTCAGCGCTGTCGGCTTCCGCATGCTCATCCGCATCATGAACGAAGTGTCCTGGCGGCAGGGTGAGTATACGCTCGACTACATATCGGGATTGCCGTTTTGGTGGAAGATCGTTGCCCCGACCATCGGGGGTCTGCTCGTCGGCCTGATCACTTATGGCTTTGCGCGAGAGGCAAAGGGACACGGCGTCCCTGAGGTCATGGAAGCAGTGGCCCTCAAGAACGGGCGCATCAGACCCCGCGTAGTCGTCGCCAAGATGTTCGCCTCCGGAATATGTATTGCCTCCGGGGGCTCAGTCGGTCGAGAGGGCCCAATCGTACAGATCGGTTCCGCGCTCGGGTCGACCATCGGACAGTGGCTCAGAATCGATCAACAGAGACTCAGGACGTTGGTGGGTTGTGGTGCCGCAGCGGGCATTGCCGGCACGTTCAACGCCCCGGTTGCGGGAGCCCTGTTCGCCGTCGAGATCATACTGGGAGATTTCGGCGTGTCACAGTTCTCACCCATCGTGATCTCATCCGTTGCGGGTACAGTCGTGAGTCAACACTTCCTGGGCGACTTTCCCGCTTTCCAGGTCCCGGCCTACAGTCTGGTCAACGCAAACGAACTCTTTGCCTATGCCGCGATGGGCATCCTGGCGGGAATCGTGGCACTAGCGTTTGTACGAACCTTGTACGGTCTTGAAGATCTGTTCGACAAGATCCGCATGTATCCACCCATCAAGGGGCTGCTCGGAGGAGCCGCTGTTGGGGTGATCGGGTTATGGGCACCACACGTCTTTGGCGTTGGCTACGAGGCGATCAACGACGCTCTGAACGGCGCCATCGTCTGGAAGTTCATGCTCCTCCTGGTAGTGCTCAAGATACTGGCGGTTTCGATCACCATCGGCTCCGGAGGATCCGGAGGCATATTCGCGCCATCGCTCTTTATCGGAGCGATGTTGGGCGGCGCTATCGGAACCGTGGTGCACACGATCTGGCCGCTGTCCACCGCCGGACCGGGAGCATACGCACTAGTTGGAATGGGTGCAGTAGTCGCGGCTGGGACGGCCGCACCGATAACCGCAATACTGATCATTTTCGAGCTGACCGGCGAGTACAAGATCATGCTCCCGCTCATGATCAGCTGCATCATTGCGACACTGCTGGCGACAAAGCTTCAGACCGGCTCCATCTACACTATCAAGCTGCTGCGCCGCGGCATCGACATCCGCAAGGGTAAAGCTCTCAACGTCCTGCAGCATGTAACCGTTCGAGAGCAAATGCGCAGCGACTTTGCCAGCGTCTCTGCAGCAGATGGGCTGATACCGCTAGTAAGTAGGTTTCTCGACCATCAGGGAAACACACTGTTCGTATTGGACGAAGAAGACTGTCTGTTGGGAATAATCACAGCAAACGAGATAAGGCCGGTGATGGCTGACGCCTCATCGCTCGGCGCCCTTGTGATCGCGCAGGATGTTATGGTAGTGGCGGACTTTCCCACAGTATCACCAACAGACTCGTTGGCACACGTCATGAAGTTGCTCGGTGGATATCGCGGCGAGGTACCGGTAGTGGATAACGGTCGAATCGTAGGTGTGATCTGGCCAGAGGATGTCATCCAGCGCTATAACACGGAAATTTTCAAGCGGGACATGGCACACAGTATGGCTGCCACGGTGAGCGCGGAAAACAAAATTGAATCTCTGCCCTCGGCCCCTGACACGGTGGTAGCCGAAGTAGCAGCACCAAGTGTCTTTGTGGGAAAAACGATTCGCGAATTGGATATCCGGCAGCGGTTCGGCGTGAGCATCTTGATGGTCAAACACCCCACAGAGGACGGCAACGAGCAGCTCGATACAGCACCGACGGCGGACTATAGATTCCGTGAGGGAGACCTGATGTTAGTCATGGGACCGGGCGAAGCGATGCGATCTCTGAAACGAGGCGTGCCACGGAACGAACTATGATTGCCAGGTCCGACCCGTGGCACACTCCCTACTCCTTAATCGCTACGCTCCATCGTCAAACCCGAATCCTGGACCTCCGCCGGTACCATTGGCCCGCTCGACGCGAAGGACCTGCGTCAAAGTTTTCCCGTCCACCGTGATGCTGACTAGATAATCGCCACTCTGCACCACCGGTCCTGCTCTACCTCTCCTGCCGCCAAACCCGAACCCGAAGCGGCCGCGTGAACCCGCGGTCCTGAGGAGTCGGAAGATCTGCCGGATGTCCGGAGCATTTCCCAAACCGCCACGACCTCTTCCGCCCTGTCGTCCTCTACCACCTCGAGCGGAGGATTCGGCTGGGCGCTCGATAAAACCCTGTGGCCCACCAGCTCTGCGGCCGAACCGACCGCCGCCACCGCCAAAGGCTCGGAACAGGGCACGAGTGTTGCCACTCTCAATGTTGGATCTCATGCGACTCAGCATCTGCTTGTTCACACCGGCCTCTGCCAACGAATCGAATACCACGGCTATGCGCCGGGCTGCGATTATGCTGTCGCGCTTTTGCGACGGGGACAACGGCGGTGCAGGCGGACGCTTGCCCTGAAAGTTCCACGTAACGCGGTGAAGTCCGGGTCCGCCGGTTCCCTGTAGCGTCTGGACCGTGTCACCCTTGACGTCGGTAATGACAACGGTCGGACGCGACCGACGGTTACCACTCGTCAAGAGATAAGCGATCTCCGCGCCGTACTGTGGGCTCCGCGCTTGGAAAGATTTCTGTGCCGGCGACCCGCCCCCCACCGGCGGCTGGCTATACTCGTAGGCGGTTGGTGGTTTGAAAAGCACCGCGCCCTCAGCCAGAATCGCGTCGTTCATCTGCTCCAGCGGTCCAATGTTGACGATCCATACTCCCCGACCATGTGTACCCGCTATGAGATCGTGTGCGCGAGGATGGATCTTGAGATCGTGTACCGGAACCGTAGGTAGGCCGACCATGAAACGCTGCCACGACCGTCCGGCGTTTCCCGACATATAGACACCCACGTCGGTGCCCACAAAGAGAAGATTGCGATTGACCGGATCTTCGCGAATGACGTGAATGAAATCGGGCCCGTCGGACGGGAGATTGGCGGCGATGGACCTGAATGTCTTGCCACCGTCGTCGGTGACGAACACGTACGGCGCAAAATCGTTCTCGCGATGGTTGTCGAAGGAGACGTAAAAAGTTGCCGTGTCGAAGTGAGATGGCTCGATCCGACTCACCCACGTTCTCTTGGGAGCTCCAGGGAACCTCCCCGTGAGGTTCTCCCACAACCCGCCGTCGTTACGCGTCATCCAGACATTGCCATCGTCGGTACCCGCGTACAGCAGTCCGGGCTTGAGCGGTGATTCGGCCAACGTCACTATCGTACTATGAGTCTCGGCGCCAGTCACATCCCTCGTGATCCCGCCCGTGGTCGTTGTACTGACGCGAATACGCATCGTGTCGCGCGTGGTAAGATCCGGCGAAATCGGATACATGTCCTCACCCCGCTTTGTCGACTTCATCACCCGGTTGCTGCCGGCGTATAGGGTGGTCGGCGAATGCGGCGACAGGAAGAACGGCGTACTCCAGTTCCAACGCAGTGCGTGCGCGAGAGAGTCTGCCGCCGCCCGGTTCCGCAAATCGGCAATGCGGCGCTTGGTGGCCCGACTTGCCGGCTTAGTGGTGTCACCGCGCTCGATGATTATCGAGTCCTCGAACTGACGGTACGTGGCCCGCCAGTCAGGTTTCTGGAGACTCGTGCGCTCACCGGTGGAAAGATCCAGCCGGCTCATGTTTCCACCCTGTGACTCCACGTAAACAATGTTGGGATTTTCCGGGTCTTGCGCCGTATAGAATCCATCACCACCGCCGACGTTGTTCCACATCGCATTGGTAATCGCTCCCTGCCGGCGCCTGCTGGGCCCACACCAGGAACCGTTGTCCTGTAGGCCACCGCAAACATTGTACGGGATGGCCATGTCGTAGCTGACTGCGTAGAACTGCGCCAGCGCTATGATATTCAGAAAATCGTAGTTGCCGCCCCTGTCCCATGTCTGCGCGACACCGCCGTCATTCCCGATGACGAAGTGTTCGGGATCGTTGGGATCGATCCACATGGCGTGATGATCCACATGGACCCCGACTGTGGCATTGCGAACGGTCTTACCACCGTCGTCCGAGAAGTTGACGGGAGTAGACGACCAGTAGACACGGTCCGGGTTCTTAGGATCGACTCGCACTTGTGAGTAATAAAACGGCCGAGAGTTGTTGGAATTCATCTTGGTCCAGCTATCACCGCCGTCGTCGGACCTGTATAGCCCCGACGCCAGGCCGCTACCGGCCTTTTGTTTCGCCTCTACCAAAGCGTACACGATGTCCGGGTTGCTCATCGCAATCGCGACCCCAATCCTTCCCTTCATGCCTTCGGGAAATCCGTTGCCTTCGACCTCGGACCACGTTGCACCACCGTCCGTCGTTTTCCAGAGCGCGCTCCCCGGACCGCCACTGTTCAGGAAGTACGGACCTCGTACACGCTCCCAGCTGGATGCAAGGAGAATATCTGGGTTGTTCGGGTGCATGGCGATATCGACAAAACCCGCTCTATCACTCACAAACTTTACGAGCTTCCAGGTCTCGCCACCATCGGTGGTCTTATAGAGACCTCGTTCCCTGTTGGAGTTCCAGACGTGACCCAACGCGGCGACGTAGACAATGTCGGGGTTAGTCGGATGCACGATGATGCGGCCGATGACCTGGGTCCCCTCGAGGCCCTTGAATTCCCACGTCAGACCCCCGTCGGTCGACTTGTAAATACCGCCGCCGGCCGATATGGAATTGCGGGAATCTTCCTCTCCGGTGCCAGCCCAAACGATGTTGGTGTCGCTTGGACTGATAGCGATATCTCCCAGAGCGGCTACGCGTTGCACATCGAACACCGATCTGAAGGTGGTGCCGTTGTTTGTGGTCTTCCATATACCGCCCGTAGCGGCGGCTACGAAGAACGTCTTGGACGGACTACCGATGCCCTCGATGTCGGTGATGCGTCCGCCCATATTTGCGGGCCCAATCGACCGCCACCGGAATCCACTTACGATCGTGGAATCGAGTGGAGTCGAGATCTGTGCGCGGACCGGTTTCACCGCCATGACTGGCAGAAAAGCTGCTGACAGTAACAGGTAGCGTTTCATGGTGCTCTCTTGGTTTGGAACTGAGGCAAAGAATACTCTCCCCAGGATACGTATCAAACCACCTGGCCGTTGAAGTCCTCCAGGTTGATCACGGCAACATCCGCTCGCACGCCAGTCTCACCACACCGTCGTCCGACTTACCAACGCCAAAGCGTGCTGACCGGCGTTGCCAGCAGTGGGAACAAGCGAGTATACTGTCACCACGAGTTCGTCAGAAAGATGCCCATGGTTCCCAAGCCACGTCCAACACAGTTCTCAACACTATCCTGCGCCGAGTTACAACAAGACAACACTATTCTCAGTGGAAGAATTTACTGCGCCGCACCAAACATGATGCCGACATGGTCCAACCCGATGCGTGACTGGAGTTTCCAAGTGAGAAACAAGACAATAGCTATAGCCCTGCTCGCACTCGTCGGTATTCTTCCGGCGAACGGCTCGGCACAAGTGCCGGACTCGGTACTCACTCGACAACTCACCTATCGATTTGTCGGACCGGACGGCAATCGTGCGATCGCGGTCGCAGGCAACCCCGGCGACCCGATGGTGGCATACATCGGAGCGGCGTCCGGTGGTCTGTTCAAGACTACAGATGGCGGTAGAAACTGGCGGCCGATCTTCGACGATCAGGGTGTGTCATCGGTTGGCTCCATCGCGATCGCTCCTTCGAACAACAACGTGGTCTGGATCGGCACCGGTGAGACGTTCATCATCCGACCCGCACATTCCATCGGCACCGGGGTGTACCGCTCGAACGACGCGGGGAAACACTGGGCGCACGTCGGGCTCGACGAGACGGGACGGATTGGCCGCATGGTGGTCGATCCACGCAATGAGGAGGTAGCCTTCGCGTGCGCGCTGGGACACACCTACGGACCACAGCCCGAACGTGGCGTGTACCGGACTACGGACGGTGGTACGAGTTGGGAGCTGGTACTCCACGTAGACGACAACACGGGCTGTATCGATCTCTCGATGGACCCGAACAACCCGAGAGTCTTGTTCGCCGGAATGTGGCAGGTGTCGATCAATACGTGGGGCTTGAACAGTGGCGGACCGGGTGGCGGTGTCTTCGTGTCGCGCGACGGTGGCAACACGTGGAAGCGCGTGGCCGGAGGGCTGCCGGGCGGCGACAAGCACCCCGTCGGCAAGGTGGCGGTGGGCGTTGCGCCCAGCAATTCGCAGCGTGTATATGCGTTGTTCGAAGACAAGGACCCCGGTTTCTATCGTTCCGACGATGGCGGCGAGCACTGGAAGCTCATCAGTCAGAACCACACACTTGCGGAACGTGCCCCGTACTACACTCGCTTCGCAGTTTCGCCGGACGACGAGAACCGGCTCTACTTTGTGTCAGTACGCTTCAGCATGTCGATCGACGGTGGGGCGTCCATCGTACCGCGGCCGCCGCGCGGTGGCGGCGACAATCACGATATCTGGATCGATCCTTCCAACCCGGACCGCATCATGGTGGCCGACGACGGTGGCGCCAACATCTCGCTCAACCGCGGTCGCACCTTCGAGCGTATCAATCTTCCCATCGCACAAGTCTACCACGTACGCGTCGACAACCAGATACCGTACTACCTGTACGGCAACCGGCAGGACGGGTATTCCTATCGGGGGCCTAGCAACAGCCGCGCGGGCGGAAACATTCCCGTCGGTCTATGGCGTACGATGGGAGGCTGCGAGAGCGGCTTCGCGACTCCGGACCCCGTGGATAACGACATTGTCTGGTCGGGCTGCTACGACGGCGGTCTCGAGCGATGGGACCTGAAGACCGGCCAGGTGAGAAACGTGCGGGTCTGGCCCGAGGCTGGCTACGGTTGGGCACCCGCGGATCTCGAGTATCGCTGGCACTGGAACTTCCCCATTGCCATCTCACCGCACGACCACAACCGGGTCTACGTGGGAAGCCAGTACGTGCATCTGACAACCGACGCTGGACAAAGCTGGTCCAAGATAAGTCCCGACCTGACGACCAACGATAAGAGCCACCAACAAAGCTCGGGTGGCATCGCGATCGACAACCTAATGACTTTCGACGGTTCGACACTGTTCGCCATAGCCGAGTCGCCGGTGCAGGAAGGAGTCATTTGGGCCGGCACTAACGACGGTCAAGTAAGCGTAACGTTGAATGGTGGCGGAAACTGGACGAACGTAACCGAGCACATACCGGACCTTCCCAAATGGGGCACGGTAGCCAGCATCGACCCATCGCATTTCGACGCGGGAACGGCCTACATTGCGGTCGATCTACATCAGATGGGAGACTTCGACCCGTATCTCTTCAAGACCACCGACTTCGGTAAGAACTGGAAGCGGATCAACTCTGACATTCCCAGATCGGTTCTGAGTTTTACTCATGTTCTGAAGGAAGACCCGGCACGTCAGGGCTTGCTCTACGCCGGGACTGACAACGGTCTTTACGTTTCGTTGAATGACGGCAAGCATTGGATGCCGCTTAGAAACAACATGCCGCCCGCGCCTGTCTATTGGCTCACGATTCAAGAGCACTTCAGCGATCTCGTTGTCGCAACCTACGGACGTGGATTCTACATACTCGATGATCTCACACCGCTGAGAGCGCTCGATTCGGATGTCATCGCCGCGGATGCATATCTATTCCAACCTCGACAAGCCTATCGATTCAGAACCGTTACCGCTATCAAGACCGAGTCCGGCAGCAATGTGGTGGGCCGGAATCCACGCTACGGTGCAGACATCAACTATTTCCTGCAGAAACAGACCAAGGATACCGTCACAATCACGATTCTCGACCAGGCAGGCGATACAGTGCGTAAGCTCACCGGGCCGAAACGCCAAGGTATCAATCGCACATGGTGGGATCTGCGCTACGAGGCGAGCAAGAAGGCAAAGCTGCGCACGCCTCCACCGGGCAAAGATTTCGTTCCCCTTGGGCCCGACGGCACGCGACGGCTGGTCACATGGGATCTCGACCTGAACGCCGGACAGCGCGGACCACTCGCACCGCCGGGAACCTACACCGTTACCCTGAAAGTTGGCGACGCCCAACTCACGCAACAACTCGAAGTGCTCAAGGATCCACACTCGGCGGGTAGCGAAGCGGACATACGAGCGCAGGTGCAGCTCTCACTGCAATTGCGGGACGAGCTAGACGAAGTAGTAGACATGATCGATCAGCTCGAATGGCTGCGGAAACAGATGAAGGATATGCGATCGATACTCGAGGGCAACCACGATGCGGACACCGTGATTGCCGCAGCCGGGGAGCTGGCGAAAAAGGCGATCGCGGTCGAAGGGCATTTGTTTGACGTGCATCTCACCGGTGCGCGGGAGGACGCCTTCCGCAATCCCATGAAACTCTATGGCAGGCTGAGCGCGTTGGCGAGCGACGTCGGCGCCAATTCCGCCGATTTCGCACCGACCACCCAGCAAATCGCCGTGCACGAACTGTTCATGCAGCGGCTTGCGGAGTATCGGCGACAGTTCCGAGCGCTGTTCGATACCGATGTTGCAGCCTTCAAGCGATTGGTGCGAGAGAAAGAATTACCGCATGTCATTTCGTTGGGGAGGTGACAGACAAGGAGATGTGAAATGTGAGTATGTGAAAAGTGAAATGCGTACGAGAATGTTGGAGACGCGGCATCTTAAGCAGAATTTCCTCGGACCCGTTTGGAGTCCCGGACTTAGAGTCCGGGCTCGGCCACGTACTGCGTCCTGAAGGACGCTGCTGAGTGCTAGATCGGCCGGAACAACTCGTCCAACTCGATTGTCAGGGCCTCCCTAGCACCTTCTGGCTCCCACACCACTCTTTCCCGCTCTACCGTAGGCAACGTGGCCTCCGGCGTCCATGCCTCGACACTTTTGTTGTCGGGGTCAACGATCCAATACAGCGGGATACCGACCTCCTGGTACAGTCTCCGTTTCGTGAATCTGTCGTGGCGGCTGGTCGACGGACTCAAGACTTCGACAGTGAGAAGGAGGTCCTGCATGCGCGACCAGTCGAGAGTGCGCGCTTGGTCTAGAGTCACAACGAACAGATCAGGCTGCACCAGGATGTCCGGACCCCAAGAGATGTCTGCCGGGGAGGCAAACAGGTGACCTACCTGGTGGTCATCCGGGAAGCTCCAAAGAGCCCGTTGCACCCGCCCTAGAACCTCCTGATGCCAGGCCCGTGGCGCCGGGCTCACAAGCAACTCCCCGTGCACGGTCTCGTAGCGCTTGCCGTCGTCGGGCAACGCAAGAACCATCTCGGCAGAGTAGTAGACAGGTGCTGCCATACCCATAATGTCGCCTCGGCGGTAAGTAGAACGCAAGTACAATACACAGCCTACCATACGTCGGCGGCAGGTCGATTCCCCTACCTTTTTTACTCACCGCGTGGCCAAAAACGAGCTGCTCAGCGCTCACCCGTCTTCGGAGTGCGCGATCGCGATCCCATGCTCCCCTAGCGCCGTGAGAAACTCGGCGCCCAAAGACCCCACAAACACCTGCTCCGGGAACCGCACGCCGGTCTGAGGGATTCTTCCGGCGCCGATCATACGCGCCGCCGCCGCCCCTGTGAAGCCGGTCGTTCGTGCCATTGCCGTGTACGATGTGAGCGGATCGAAATAGTCCACGAGATCGAAAGTGTGACTGCGTTCGGCGCCGTCCACCGAACCCTTCACCGTCACCCGCATCACTACCAGGTCACCATCCGGTCCCAGCTCGAGCATCGGTGCCAGTTGCCGGACGAGCAGATCCCTCGGCACTATCTCAACGGATCCGACGTGCACGGGCTCGGTGTCCAGTAGACCGCAATCCCGCAACAACCGTACGCGGTCGGCGAATCCCGGGTAGCGGAGCGTCTTCTCAACCAGCGACTCGGTAATGCGGTCGGTCATCGTGAGCATCAACGACGCGAGGCCGTCGGTATAGAATGCCTCGAGCTTCCCAATCGGTTCGGGGAATTGCAGCAGCTCGATGCCGGAGAGTGGCTCCACTATAACCTCGTGACCGTCGCGCCAGATACGCGCCGGACGAACGCACGAATTAAACACACTCTCCAGCGAGTAGACGGTCTGATACTCGAGCGGAGGAGCCTTGAGCCTGGGAAGTCCACCCACATAGATGACGGCTTCGCGTACTTGGTCGAGCATCTCCACACCCCGAGTCACCAGAACGTTGCTCAGACCGGGAGCCACACCGCAGCCCGGAACGACGAGTATGCCCGCATCCTGCGCCCGCCCATCCAGCTGCTGCCGCCGCTCCGGATGACTGCCCACCAGGTCCACGATGGGCGCTCTTGCGGCGATAGCGGCGGTCAAGCCGTCCATACTACGGCGATGCGGTAGGGCTGCGACCACTGCTCTGCATCCCTCCAACACCTTCGCCGTACGATCCGTCTCCCCGACATCGACGCGCTCGACGCTCAATCGGGGGTTGTCAATGAAGGCGGCCGCGTCCTCGAGGAGAGCGGCATTGAAATCGATGAGAGTGACTGCGGTGTCCGGCTCCGTTTCGATGAGATCCTTGGCGACGACCCGGCCCATGAGTCCGGCACCCATGACCGCGTAGCGTTTCATCTTCTATTCCTCTTGAGAAATGTGCGTCACCGAGTCACGACGAATCCCACCACCAGATAGAAAGCGGCGGCTACCAGGGCGACGGCAACCACTCCGGACACGTTCCACTCCTCCATGATCTCGCGTACCCACGCATCGAACCCGTTGGTCGCC
>JBHHZE010000030.1:0-42158 GCA_046757925.1 Gemmatimonadales bacterium | reverse complement strand
CGTCAAATACCGGCTCCCACGTAGTACCCGCATTCACGGTCTTCCATACACCGCCGCTCGCAGTGCCTACATAGAAGATCCGCGGATCCGTCTCGACCACCGCGATATCAGCGATCCGACCTCCTGTTACGGCCGGCCCGATCTCACGCCATTGCAACTCGCTAACCACCCTTGCAATCGTTGGCCCGTCGGTTCTTACCTGGGCATGAATCTGGGGAATGGGTGCAACAAGTCCCGTGAAGCAGGCGAACGTCGAGAAGCGCCGCGCTATCCGGCGGAAATCTTGGTACGACATTGGGTGACCCTCTGTGAAGATTGAGCGGAACGATGGTGTCGACAGCTAAAATGGCGCGCGTGCAGGATTCGCGCGAGGTCTATCTATCGCCTCGCCGCTGAGGCGTCGCAAGTCGTGATATGTGATACTGTACTACACGCCACTTTCCCTGCTGTTTGATTCTCGTATCGGAATAGCGCCAAGTCCCCTTGCGGGTGGTTCCACCTGGGAACGTCACGCTCCCCACCAAATATGCAATCGACACCGCGGTATTGCCATACACTTCGATGTCGATATCCCGTGGCTCCACGTCGAACCGGAAACCCGCCGCTAAGAGCACTCTGAGAGCCGTGGCGCTGAAACCGTTAAACACAGTTCCCCCATCGAGGTTGAAGCCTCGAGTGTCCTCACTGAAATACTTTGCGAACTCCTTCAAATTGCCCGCCTTCCAGGCCGCCAGGCTGCGCATTTCGTCGGCACGCACTTCTTCCACCTGAGCCACGGCAGGTGCACTGACGAGCATCAACAGAAGAGCAAAAGATGATAAACATTTTGAGGTCAGCAATCGGTTCTTGGGCATCGCCATCGATCTCCATGAGTTCATAGTGGCTGGCACCTTTCAATCTTGCCAGTTGTCACTCATCTTGCTACCCCATACCAATCAGGAGTTTCGAGCTTGAGCCATAGTCCAAGATGGATTGTCGGTGCAATCACGGCTGCGATGATTGTTGCAGTGTTGCGGTGGGTCGATCTCTCGCCCCGAGTCGAGCGTGATTTCTTCTTTTCTCCCGACGACCCGCAACTTCAAGCCTTGCAGAATCTGTCACACCGTTTTCCATCGCCCGACCAGATCATCATTCGGGCCGCCGGCCCGGATATTCGCTCGCAAGCATACCGTACGTCGATAAAGCAACTCAGCTCGACCATATCCGACATCGCGGGTGTGGTCGGGGTGAATAGTATAACGACAGATGATGCCTCCCACAGCCCACTTTGGGGACGCATCTTACTCAATCCCGATAGCGCGTCTACCAATGTCGTGGTGAGGCTCGGCACCGCCGACGTCCGCACGTTGGTGGAGAGATTAGAAACCGCGGTCAAACAGCTCGAGACGCCCGAGTTCAGTCTAGAGGTATCGGGAATCCCGTTCATCGTCGAGTTGATCAGGCGCAGATTGCTACGCGATCTAGCGCTCTTCAGCTCCGCGGCTCTCATATTGTTTGGATTGCTGGTGGCGGCGGTATACCGCAACAGAAACATCGTGTTCGGCACTCTCACAACGTGCCTGTTGGCGTGCGCGGTTACCCTCGCGCTCACCGACGTTCTGGGAATCCACATTGGACTATTGACTGCCAATATCGCAGTGATCGTCTTCGTAGTGACTCTCTCTCACATTGTGTTCTTAACGTCCAATTGGAAGCGTTCATGCGCCCGGCTGGGCGGCAACATGGATCCAAGCTCCTCAGCCATCCACACCACTTTCGCGCCCTCCTTCTGGTCGATGGTCACAACTGTGCTGGGGTTTCTCAGTTTACTGGTCGCATCAGCCCGACCGCTCAGAGAACTGGGACTAGCCGGGGCCGTTGGAACGGTGACCGCCATGGTCCTGGCCTATACGATCTACCCGACGTTCTTGCGCGCTGCCTCCACGACCACTGCGCGCAGCGGAGGTGGGCCAGAACCCACATCCAGTTTCCAACTGCCCCGGGAGCATCCACGAATGTGGCTCGCCGGCATTGGGTTGGCCGCATTTGCCGCCCTGCTGGGGGTCGGCAAGCTCACAACGGACCCCAGCATCCTGTCGTATTTTGCCCGCGGCACCGAGCTACACGACGGATTGGAGGCGATCGATCGAGACGGCGGCAGCAGCCCACTGAGTCTCGTGATTCAGGATCCCGCAGGCGCGCCCCTCGATAGCGACCGGGCGAACCAGAAGATGTGGCAGCTACAAGACGCTTTGGAAGGCGACTCATCTGTCGGCGTGGTCCTCTCTCCCGCCATCTTATTGGCTCACGCGAGGCTGGCTCCGTTTGCCAGCTTCCTCAGCTCGAAGAAACTGCTTGATATTCTTGAGGGCCCTTTGGTTGGCAATATTGGACTCAGCTTCGTCACGCCGGACCACAAGGAGGCGAGATTTTTCCTGCGGATGAGAGAATCAGGCCGCACGGAACCCCGCGCAGACGTGATCGCCCGGGTCGAAAACTACGTGCACGAAGCGGGATTCGAGCTGGTACTCGCAGCCGGGCAATACGACCTCCAGAACCAACTGGGCCGGCTCATCACATCCAGTCTCAAAATAGGACTGGGTGGGCTGATCCTGTTGTTCGTGGGGATTGCGTTCATCGTTTCACGAAGCCTCCGCACCACACTTGCCATGGTCTTATGTCTCACTGCCATCCCCATCACGGTCCTCGGCCTCATGGGACATCTGCGCATGGCCATAGACATCATAGCATCTCCGGCCCCAAATGTTGCACTCGCCATGGGGGTTGATTCGATGATACACTTGGTATTACGGGTCCGCCGACTGGCAAACGGGACTATCACTTGGGAAACATGGGAAGAGGCCAGATCGCACCTGTGGCAGCCGGTGTTGGGAGCAACACTAATAATCTGTGCTGGTTTTGGGATCTTCAGCCTGTCGTCGTTTCCGCCCACTCAGCGATTCGGTCTCGCAGTGATCGTGGGAACGCTGACCGCCGCAACCATGGCCCTCGTGGCATTGCCATTCGGTGCTGGCGCGCGGCGCCACAATCTCGGCCGGCCACGGATTGGGTGTCAAACTCTCTCTACCTGAACACCCTTCCAAAATGCCACGTGGTCTTTGATGTTCTTCGCCGCGTCCTTGGGATCCGGGTAGAACCACGCGGCTTGTTCGTTTACCTTTCCGTCAACTTCCAGGTCGTAATAGCTCGCTATACCCTTCCATGGACATGTCGTGTGGTAATCCGACAGCCTAAAATACTCCTCTCGCAACGAGGTCGACGGAAAATAGACGTTCCCCTCCACCTCTTCAAATACATCCGACTCGGCAACTACCACACCGTTCCAAACTGCTCTTGCCATTTGAGTCTTCACCTCCTTGCCAGCCCGGTTTCGTTGTCCCCTTTTCCCTTTCCCTAAACTTCCTATTTCCGGCTTCCCGCTCACCCTCCAAACGCACTCAACCCGGTTACCTCTTGACCCAACACCAGCGTATGCACATCGTGCGTTCCTTCGTAGGTATACACACTCTCCAGGTTCGCCATGTGGCGCATCGACTGATATTCCGCCAGTATCCCGTTTGCGCCGAGCAGACGTCGTGCCTCACGTGCACACTCCGTCGCCATGTTTACGTTGTTCCGCTTGGCCAATGATACCTGTTGCGGTGTCATGGTGCCGCTGTCTTTGAGTTTGCCCAGCTGCAAGCAAAGCAATTGGGCTTTCGTGATTTCCGTTAGCATATCGGCGAGCCGAACCTGTTGAATTTGGAAACTACCGATGGGACGATCGAACATGGTTCTATTCTTGGCATAACTTACAGCCTCTTCGTAGCATGCCATTGCCGCTCCTACGGCACCCCAAGCTATACCATAGCGTGCCTGTGTGAGACACATGAGGGGACTCTTGAGGCCGCTACTCTTCGGGAGAACGGCATCACGCGGTACGCGCACATCCTGCAGCACCAGTTCACTCGTATCGCTTGCCCGTAGAGATAGTTTGCCCCTTTGATCCTTCGCAGAGAAGCCCTCCGCATCGGTGCTGACGACGAACCCACGGATGCTCTGCGCATCATCGACTTCCCCGGTCTTAGCCCAGATCACTGCGACCTGCGCCGTCGATCCATTCGTTATCCACATCTTGGCACCGTTGATGATCCAGTCGTCACCATCGAGTTTCGCTGTAGTGATCATCCCTGCTGGATTGGATCCATAGTCGGGCTCCGTCAGCCCGAAACAGCCGATCACCTCACCGCTTGCCATCGTGGGCAACCATTTTCGCTTCTGCTCTTCACTGCCGAACGCGAAGATGGGATACATGACGAGTGCTCCCTGGACGGATGCGAACGAACGAATCCCGCTATCTCCTCGCTCTAACTCCTGCATGATCAACCCATACGCGACGTTGTTGAGCCCGGCGCATTCGTATTCAGCAGGTAAGTTGGCGCCGAACAATCCCAACTCGGCCATCTGCGGCACCAAATCCATCGGGAACCGTCCTTCTACGTAATGCTCACCTATTATGGGTATCACGGCATCATCCACCCACCGTCGTACCGTGTCGCGCACTGCCAGCTCTTCTTCGCTCAACATCTCATCTATGTTGTAAAAATCCACACCCTGAAAAGACATCACACCTCTCAATCTGTTCGTTTGAACTTGCCGCGTCCTGACGTCACCAGGCGGTTCGCTCGGGGTTCCACCCCCACTCTCCGTGCCAATGCCCGGAAATCCATGCCATGGTCGACAGTCAATTGCTTTTCTGCTTGGAACTGATGGATCATTTCATGAAGCACGGTGTGCTTGACTTCATCCCACCCGTCCCGCTCGAGATGGTATCGACTGATCGCGATCTCGGTAGGTCGCTCACCCCTCGCATCCATCGAGAGTTCGCCCAGTTTGGTTCGCATCCTATTGGAAATCCGGAATCGAATCGCCGAGAGTTGACCCCCGAAATACATCGCATTGAATGCGGCATGAATTCGGCTCAGCTCCTTCAGCAAGGGCCGATCTCCCACGTTCGACCCAGTGCGGGGTCGCACCCGGGGTATAGGCCGCACAAAACTATCCACCGGGAACTCCACTATCACCCGTCGAGCCCGGTTTCTGTCGAGGCCTCGGCATCGCGGATTCACAAAGGACACGATCGCCTGAAGAATCCGGTCGCCACCATATGCATATCCTCGATGAACCCTTAGCACGCCGCGACGAGACAGGCTGACTAACACCGCACGGTTCTCGTGTACCTTTATTGGGCGCCGTACCCCGAGCTGTCTCAGCCGCCGGACGAGTAATACCTCATCGGCGTCGCGTGCTGCCTCCTCAGCCAGCGCGCGTTGCGATCTCACTTCCGGGTTGCCTCCGAACGCGCGCGAACGCGTATACATCCGATCGCCTAAACACGTGTCTGCCCAGGTCCCAACGATACAGTTCGACCTGAATCGAGTCGTCGTCCCAGCACACCCTGTTGAATATCGCCGGCCTATCGCCGCGGCGTCGGCTGGACAGCGTCCCGGCGCACGACACTACTATATCTCCGAGCAAATCTGCCCGTTCCTGGTGATCGTGCCCGCAAAGCACTACATCGGCTCCACACTTCATTATCCGTGACTGGGCGAGTTTCCATCTCGCGAGACCCATCCGCCCAGAGGTTTGACCACGTAGAATGTTATGATGCACCACCAAGACCCTAAGCTGGCGCGGATTTGTCTGCGCAAACACTCGGGTAGTGCGAACTATCTCCTTCTTCGGCAAATGCCCCTTGACTGCCAGGTCGCGGGGCCTAGCGGTGAGCGATCCCCACGAAACTCCGTGTGACGTCAGCACTCCGGCGACACAAGCTTCGGGCAACGCAAGCGTAGGTGCCAAGATCGGACCAAAATACCGCATGTATTTCCGATACTTGCCGTTCCTGCCGAACGGCACGAGCGGTCTACGCCACCATTGGACCTCGTGGTTGCCCGGAATAACGAATACGGGCGCCGTTCGCTCCAAACTCCTGGCAAATGCCTTGGCCGCCTGGAATTCTCCGTGCCGGGCCCGTTGGGTCAAATCTCCCGAGATCACTATTGCACGGGGCTCCAGATCCGGGATGAGTTCCTCTACTCCACCGATTTGTCCCAGGTCGGCCAGCTCACCGAAATGTGGATCTGACAGATGAACAATGCTGCGACTCATAGGACCTCGAGCATCACCAGCGGATCTCCCGCATCGTTCTCTTCACTATCAATCCAGTTAGAACATACCATGCAACCACCGCGATAACACCGACCAGCCGTGCGGTCCTGTCCTGTGGTAGACGAACATATATGTATGCGGCGAGCATCAGGGTGGTTACACCAGCTATCAGCCGCGAGTACTTTCGTGCCCTCCGTTCGATGGCCGCGCGGCATTGCGAACACAGTTCCCCAAGAGGCAGCTCTACATCACTGCCACACCTGGGGCACTCCCTTTCAGTTAAGGCGCCCAATAACGGCATCTGCGAACTCGGCCGTTGTAGCACTTCCCCTTAAATCCGGAGTTCTCGCTTCACCATGTTGTATGGCGTCTACCAGTGCCGTCCGTATCTTGCTTGCCGCCGCCTGTTCGCCGATATAATCGAGCATCATGCACGCCCCGAGTATCATTGCCGACGGATTGGCCACGCCAGCGCCGGCGATATCCGGTGCCGATCCGTGAACGGCTTCGAACAACCCATACTCGTCACCTATGTTCGCTCCCGGCGTCAGGCCTAAGCCACCGATCAGTCCGGCGATCTCGTCACTCAATATGTCACCAAACATGTTGGTCGTAACTATCACATCGAATTGTGACGGATCCAGCACCAGTTTCATCGCACATGCATCTATGATAACGTCGTCGACCTCTACCCGGCCCTCATATTCCTTCGATATTTCCCGCCCGATCTCCAAAAACAACCCACTCACGGCCTTCAGGATATTCGCCTTATGGCAGATCGTCACTTTCCGGCGGCTCTGTGACACTGCGTACTCGAACGCGTAACGAATCACTCTCTCACAGCCATGACGGGTCACTATGGCGATCGATTGTGCTACGGCCTTCGGGTCGCCGGCGATGGGAATCGTGGTTTCGAAACCCACGTAGAGACCCTCCGTGTTCTCACGTACCAGCACAATGTCCACATCATCGTAGCGGCCATCCGGCAGTATCGACTTTGCCGGACGTACATTGGCATATAGGTCGAATTCCCTCCGCAAGGCAACGTTTACGGACCTGAATCCTGTTCCGATGGGGGTAGTGAGCGGGCCTTTCAGAGCCACTTTGGTGTGCCTTATGCTCTCCAACAAGGAATCCGGCAATGGAGTCCCGAGTTCGTCGAGGGCTGCCATTCCCGCTGCCTGTTCATCCCATTCCAGCGAAACGCCCGAGGCATCCAGAACTGACAGCGTTGCCGCAGTGATCTCCGGTCCGATACCATCTCCGGGAATGAGCGTCACACATCTCCTGCTCACGGGAGCCCCGGGAGTAACCCCTTGAGAGCCTTTCTCATCGCAGCCCACGGTTCCTCATCCTCTCCACGTGCCACCGTGCGCCAGCCAACTCTGCCGGTCCTAACGTCTACCATAACGAGTGTTACTTCGGCTCTAGGTGTACTCGCATCCTTCCGCAAGAACACAAGACTGGCTGGAACGAGAGCGTATCTGCCTCCGGCTACGCCTACAAGTGTGCGCATCTGACTGCGCAACGGATCGGGAAGCTGTGAGAAGGGTGCGCGCAAGAGCGCAGTTCCCATCTGATCCGGGTCGGTCAGCATGCCTGGCGCCTTGCGCGCCGCCTTTCTCAACTGATCGGGAAGGATCCATGTAACTTCCGGAGCACGTTCGGTGAGAAACGACGCGATCATACTGTCCGCCCGATCGAGAGCCTCCCGCCGCGGCTTCAATAGCTCGTCCCAACCGAGGGCCTCCTCTGCAGCGATGAGCGTCATGGGGAATACTGAAACGCTGCGGCCTGCTATCCCCACGATCGGCAAGGGTGATGTTCCCTCAGGAGCTGTGTCAGAGGTCTTCTTACCTCCACACGCGGTACCCAGTACGAGAAGACCGCCCACCATCGCAACAGCAGCCGCTAGCCGTCTTTCCAATGCGGCTCCCGCTTTTCTCTAAAGCTACGGATACCCTCTTTAGAATCCTCCAACGCCATCAATTCCCTCAGATAGAGATCCTCCGCCTTGTAGAGCGCCTCCTCATAAGCCGAGTAGTACGATTCGATCTGCGCTCGCTTCGCCAACTGCAGGACGGGTCCGGATTTGTTCGTGAGTTTGCCCACAAATCCCTGTAATTCGCTCTCGAAGTCGCTCGCCGAGAAGACCCGGTTTAGCAAACCGAACCGCTCCAGATCCCGGACAGGTATTTCATCTCCCGTCAGAATCCACTCCATGGCTTTTCTGCGCGGGCCGGCCCGTGGCAGCACGACACATGCTAGGGGTGGAAATGCCCCAGCTCTGACCTCCGGAAGTTGGAACCGTGCGTTTTCGGAGGCCACGATGAGGTTGCATGCCAGGGCCAATTCGAACCCGCCGCCAAACGCAATTCCTTCCACGGCTCCTACAGCCACCACATCGAGGAGACGCATGGTTTCGAAGATCCGATGGAACACATGGATCAGTCGGGAAACCTTCTCCGGCGTGTGATCGGCAATGTCTACGCCCGCGCTGAAGGCGTCATTGCTTCCCCGGATCAGAAGCACCTTGACATCCGGCCGATCTTTCAGACCCAGGAGCCCGGCGTTGATCTCCTCCATCATCGCTATATTCATGATGTTGTACGGCGGCCGATCGAGACAAAGGGTTGCCACTCCACCGTCCACCGCGAGCTTAATGAATTGGTACGTCACATTACGCTCCATGAACCGGTACCTTGTACAGTGTAGCTTGCTGAAGTTATCTGACGGAACGTTGGTGACAAGGTCCCCGTTCGACTAGGTGAGTGTTGCCCCCCCATCGATGAGAATAACCTCACCGGTAATATGGCGGGCGTCGTCGGAACAGAGGAACATTACTACCGAGGCGATCTCCTCCGGTTCCGCCAGCCGCCCAAGCACCGATCGGCGTTTGGCATCCTCCAGCAGATCGGGGGGCAGCCCTGACAGGAGTTCCGTGCGCACGAACCCCGGTGCAACCCCATTTACATTGACATTATACGGACCGAGTTCTACCGCCGCCGACTTGGTCAATCCTATCAGTGCCGCCTTGCTCGTCGCGTAGTTGGAAATTCCGAACCCGGGCCTGAACGCCTTCTGCGATGCGACATTGACGACCTTACCATAGCGTTGCTGCCGAAAATGAGGGGCTACCACTCTCAAGCAGTTGAAACTGCCCGTGACGTTGGTGTCGATAACTTCGTCCCATGCCTCTTCGGTGAGACGCCACAGTGCCGCATCACTGTGTACGCCAGCGTTATTGACCAAGAAATGCAGCCCTCCCAGCGCGGCGTTTGCTCGATTCACGAACTCTTCAACCTGCATCCGATACCGCACGTCACAGTTTTCGCTGTAGACCCGGATTCCGTAGCTCCGCAGTGTGGTTTCGGTGAGTAGAGCCTCGGCTGCTATATCGCGGCCTTCGAGATCCACGTAGTTGAAAGCCACATTCACACCACGTCGCGCGAATTCTATTCCCACTGCACGACCCAACCCTGATGCTCCGCCAGTCACGATCGCGGAACTACCACGCATGTCGTGTCCAGCGCGCCTTTCAGGATCCGGTTGTTCCGCTAGCGCGGATCCAGAACTGCGTTCACGCCGGGGATTGAACCCTGACGGCTGCTCTGCGGCGAACAAGATCGGCTATGCCACCCTTCGATGAGCAGACCAACGTACGGCCGGGGTAACGATCGAGCAATAGGCGGCGGGCACAGACTCAGGACTCCACCTTGGCTGGGTCGGGCTCCGTGACAGGCGTCAGGGCCGAACGGTCTACCATAACCCTCCTCACTGCCGCAACCGCCTCGAACATGAGCCAGAGTTCCAACACGAAAATAGCTCCACCGACTCCCAGCAGGAGGATCTGATTCTCACTATAGTACCGCGTCAAGTTGAGCACCATGGCCCAGGTGGTCATGAGCAGCAGGAAGATCATCGGCGCCAAGGTAACCCATATCGGACGGCGTAAACGAACGAGGAATAGGGTTAGTACCAGGAGACTCAGGCCTGCCGTCAGTTGATTTGTGGTGCCAAACAGCGGCCACAGCCGCATCCCACCGGCTCCACGGTCCACACCGAGGGCGAGTAGTGCGCAACTCACAACTGCAATCAACGTGGCAACCCAGCGGTTTTGGACCGACTTGATGTTGTACTCGGAGCCGAGCTCCGAGATTATGTAGCGTTGGAGCCTTACTCCCGTATCCATCGTCGTGGCCGCAAAGCTAATAACCACCACAGCCGCAAATATCACGGCCACCCTGTGAGGGATCCCAATGCCTTCCGCCAGCACCCCGATGCCATTTACGAATGCGGACGTCGCCCCGGCGGACGCCTGCGCCCAAGATCCGTAGTGCTCGTGCCAACCATCGACTCCGGCGAATATCGCAAACCCGGCAGTCGTAGCAAGAATCGAAGTTATCGCGAGTGCCCCTTCGCCCAACGCTCCGCCGTATCCGACATATCGTGCCTCTGTCTCATTATTGATCTGCTTCGAGGACGTACCCGAAGCTACCAGTCCATGAAATCCACTTATGGCTCCACACGCTATCGTGATAAACAGCAGCGGAAACCAACTGGGTGCATCTCCGGGCAAACTGTGATTGATCGCGGGCGCAACGACCTCGGGATTAGTGACCAGTACAGAGACTGCGATTATCCCCAGAGCCACAAATAGTTGGTGACTGTTGACGTAGTCCCGGGGCTGCAGCAACAGCCAAACGGGCAACACACTGGCGAAGAATGCGTAGACAAAGAGAATTATCACCCAACCGGCGCGCACACCGTCTGTATGGGCCGCCGCCGCCGCCACAGCTTCGTTACCCTGCGCCGCCGCCATCTGAGCTGCGCTGGGAGTGAATCCAAAGAAGTCCGGTAGCGTAAACGGCGCGTACTGTCCCAGCCATATCATCACGTACAGCAGCCCCAGCGCTCCAAGTGACGGCCATAGAATTCTGGTGCCCCTCCGATAAATGAGGAAGCCGACTGCCACTGCCACTCCCAGTGCCCCCCAAACCGGAAGTACTGTCCCCGGGTTCGCCAACAATAGGTTGGCGATCACCACCGAAAAAACCGCGTTGACCAACAGCAATAGAAAGAAGATGATGAGAAGAAACAGAACTCTGGCCCGGTCACCAACTAACGATTCTGCCAAGGTGCCCACAGATTGTGCCTTGTGGCGCGTCGAGATCCATAAAGTACCGAAGTCGTGGACTGCACCTGCGAAAATCGTCCCCACCACCACCCACAGGAACGCTGGCAGCCAACCCCAGATGACAGCTATCGCCGGTCCTACGATCGGCGCTGCACCCGCTACTGACGTGAAGTGATGACCGAACAGAACGTGCTTGTTAGTGGGTACGAAATCGACTCCGTCTTCGAATTCGTGCGCCGGGGTCTTGAAGTCTGGATCGAGACGGAAAATCCGTTCGGCGATGAAACGCGAATAGATTTGGTAGCCCGCCAGAAAAGCCAATAGCCCTACAACCAGCAGTGCAATTGAACTCACAGCAGAACCTCCTCGGGACGGCGGGCGGTCCGAACTATTAGAACTATTGTATGATATACCTGTGTGGCAGGTACCTCAAACATCCTGTGACGTACGATGAACCACGTGGTCCACAGCAACCAATCGTAGCAGTGAATCCATCCCAACCACGTCCTTCTCGTGCAGAGGTACGTGATAGATCGGATAGCCGCTCAGCATGCGGTCTATCTGCACCAAGTATTCCGCCTCTTGCACGCGACGCTTGGCCAAGAAGTCTCCATCGGCATCATCTGGAAGCACGCGGTTGACCACAATCGCGCCAACCGGGATCCGGTACTTCTCCAGCGCTCTCACCGCCTTTGCGGTCTCGAGTATCGGCAAGCGCTCGGGAACGAGCACAAAGACAAAGGCAGTCTGCTCGGGATCGGTCACCAACTGACGTACTCTGTGAAATCTGGCCTTTCGTTCCTCCAGCGTGGCAATGACTGCATCCTTGCCGGGTTCCGGAGCATCGCCCGCGGCAGCCCCAGCTACATTACGCCACATACGTCCCAATACGTTTACCTTCTTACGTCTACTGATGAGTCCGCTGATCCAGACCGACATCAATTCGGGCAGAGACAAGAGCCTGAGCGTTTGGCCGGTCGGTGCGGTGTCAAATAGAATTGTGTCGAACTCCCGCCTCTCCGATTCTATCAAACGAGCAAAGCGCTCGAACAACGCCGCCTCTTCAGCACCCGGCGATACCCGCGCAATATCGATCTGCCGCTCCACCTCCTCCACCAACCGCGGCGCGACCGAATCTGATATTCGCCGCTTGACACCATCTATGTAACGCTCTGTTTCCTCGGACGGGTCGATTTCCATTGCCCAAAAATCAGCCCGCACCGGGCGCGGATCCGGGCCAAGATCCGCTTGCAAGATATCGCTGGTCGAATGTGCCGGATCTGTGGAGACGAGCAACGTCTTTCTACCCAGTGACGCGCTTCGGAGCCCGACAGCCGAAGCTACAGTGGTCTTGCCGACACCTCCCTTTCCACCGAAAAAGAGGATGCTCCTGCTCAGTAACGAATCAAGCACGTCCATCGGACGAGCAGACCATTCCCCCACGAACTAGCAGCACCGAAAACCACCTTCCGGGGCAGTCGGCATCCCCATCCGCTTATGCCACTCGTGAAACTGATCTATTAGGTCTGGATATAGCTCCAAGGTGTAGAAACCCACCGGATTAGGCACACCAATCAGATCGGAGAATCCAAGCAAAAGGAATAAATCCCGCTGCTCGAGATATTCGCGGTGAATGGCGGAGCGATATGGGGCGATGTACATGCCTTCGTAAATACCCCGTGCGGCACTAGCGTTGGCGCGGATTCTGCGAAGCAAGCTGCCGAAAAAGCTTTTCAAATCTTTCGCGCCCCTTTGAGGTTCATGGTCGGGATCTGTCAGCTGCCCAGACCCATTCCCCATCGGATCAAACTCACCGGCAATCCCCCATAGCTGAGAACAGCGTCGTGAAATTTTCTCAGTGTATACTCGCCCCCCGTCCTCTCCCGGTAAGCATCCCGCAACGCCTTGAGTTCCCTGCGCCCAACAGCGTAGCATAGCTGGTATGCAGGATGTGCGCAGTAGCGTCTCACCTCAGCCCCCGCGCTCTTCGCGTCAAAATGCACCCGATTCACCAATAGATCCACAGCTTCGTCAAAAGACATCCCTCTGGTGTGCAGCCCTACGTCTACAACAACGCGCACAGCCCGCCACATGAGCGCCAAACGCTGAAAGAATCTCTCCTCCCGGTTTTGGTAGAAGCCCGACTCGTCCATCAAATCCTCACAATACAACGCCCAGCCCTCGATGGTCAGAGGAGTACCGAGCACTTTACGCACCTTGCGCGTCTGGGTCTGGGCTCTCAGAAACTGCAGATGGTGACCCGGCACGCCTTCGTGCAGCGAAGTGCAAGCTATCTCATAGGTGCAATGATCCCGCAGCGCGCGATCTACATCGGCCTGCGCCGTATCACCAGACGGTTGCGTTACATAGAACCACCCGGTCCTGTCTTCCGAAAAAGCCCCCGGCGGCTGGTACGCTGCAAAGGGTATCAACGGACGTAGGAACGCTGGAGTTGGGACTACCTCCAGGCTGCCATCGGGGATAGTGACGAGATCTTCATGTTCCACAAAGCGGTATGCCCGCTCCATTCCATCTTTGTATGCCTGCACCAATTCATCCGCCGCCGGATGGGTCCCACGTAGGCGGTGCACCAAATCGGGCCACCGCACTGCCGGCGAGATATCTTTGGCCAGTTCGTCGAGTTGAGACTCGACCTCGTCGATCAAGCTGTGCCCATAGCGCCAAATCTCGGACGCAACCGCTTGAATCGCATGCTCGTATTGCAGGCGGAAATTGAACGCGCGCTCTCCAATTGCAAAATCGCCGCTGGCCTCTTCGGTAGACAAGGAATCCAGATGATCGGCAAATGACGACAATGCCGCCTTCGCCGCTTCGCACGCATCTGCAAAATTTGCCTCCTCGGATGGAACGAACTCCTCTCTGACCTGGTCGACGAGAAGACCGCCCGCATGCGTCACTTCGGCCGCCGTCGCCAGAAACGGAGTGGGACAGGACTCCAGAGTACTTCTCGCATGCTCGAGAAACCCGGGAATCGCTGCCACTCTATCAGCTACCGCCCGGCGGCGGTGATCGGCCGGCCGATCTCGCAGAGCGAGGAGGAGATAGAGTCCTTCGAGGGCGTGGGTTATCCAGAAAGAGGGATCCTTCGTTTGTGGTCTCTCGCGCTCGAAGCGGTGAATAGTAACGCGCAGATCGTTGAGCACCGCAGTGCGATCGATCTCGTCCTCCAGTGAACCGATCTCACATTCTTCGAACGCCGCACCTAGTGACTTGAGCGCCGCAATAAACTGACTGACGTCCTCATCCCGGTAGGCACCGAGCCGCCCATCGTGACTCGCTACGCCGGCGCCCGTTGCCTCCACTGGATCGACATGCCACTTGAGATCTAGATAGGAGTCAACTAGATCGCCGAGTTGGGACTTCGGACTCAAGTGATATCCGCCCTGCCGCCGAGTTCCGCTGCAAGTGCGTGACATTCTTCTTCGCTCAAGACACGGTCACTCTGCTTGGCGGCGTTAAACAGGTGCCGTGACAAAGCCTCATCCTCGGGATTGTATCCATGGTCGGCCAGCCAACACTTGACGTTTGACAGGCCCGACACCGGCGATATCTCGATCACTTGGCGGGCTCCGAAACTGCCGGCCGGCACGCTGGAGTAGACTCGATCAGCCAGCCAATCATCACCCTTTGCCTTCGCCTTGATTATGGCTGCCGCATGGACGCCGGTGCCCGTTCGAAACGCATCTTCTCCCATCACCGGATAGTTCGGTGGAAGGGGGACGCCGATAGCCTTCTGTGCCAGCATACAGTAGTCTCGCAGACCCGATACATCGTGTCGATGCGCACCCAACAGATGGAGGTTCACGATGAGCAGGTCCATCTCGGCGTTCCCGACCCGTTCGCCCACTCCAAGCGCCGTGGCGTGCACGCGATCCGCTCCTGCCTCGATCGCAGCCAAGCAATTCACCACCCCGAGGCCCCGGTCACGGTGTCCGTGCCAATCGAGCTTAACATCCGCACCGGACGGTCTTATGATCTCCTCTCTGACGAACCGCACGAGACTCCGAACGCCGTGCGGTGTCGCATGACCCACCGTATCCGCAATACAAAGCCGCCGGGCACCCCACCCGATCGCATGTCCATACAGGGCCTTGAGCGTTTCTGGTCGCGCCCGTGTCGTGTCTTCGGTTACAAACATCACGGGCAGCCCTTCGGAAACGGCAAAACGTACAGCTTTCTCACTCACCTCGAGCATGCGGTCCAGGGTCCAGTTTTCCGCATATTGCCTTATAGGAGAGGACCCGATGAAAGTGGCCGCCTCGATGGCGACCCCAACTTCCTGCGATATCCGCACTATTGGCTCTACGTCTGCGACCACAGTGCGAGCTGCGCAGTTGGGAGCGATCGGAAGCCTGCTGTCCACGATGGCCCGCGCGAGACTCCTCGCGGACTCGACCACATGAGGGCCCGCACCGGGCAAGCCGATGTCCGCCGACGCTATCCCCAATCCGGCCATCCGGTGCAGCAGTTCGATCTTGTCCTCGATGGGTGGATCTATTGCAGAAGGCGATTGCAGTCCGTCTCGCAGAGTCTCATCGTTCAGCTCAACATCGACAGCACTCCAGTCGAAGCCGTCCACCTCGTTCCAGTCGTATATCAGATCGGATTCTCGCATGACGAAGTGTTGCCGCAAGCGGGCCGAGCCGTCAAGGACTATCGAATAGATTCGTCTAGTCGGTCGGTGCCCCGCTGAGTAGTCCCTCGAGTGGCAGTTCTCGTGCCCCGTTCTCGGTACAGATGGCAAAGGATGTTTCGCCTGCCGCGTACATGGCTACGCCGGCGAACTCTCCCTTCGCATTCAGCACGAAGAACCGGACATTGAAGTTCGGAAGGCCGCGGGAGTTCAACAGCCGCTTTTCGACCGTATTCGACCTGATGCGCTCGAGGGCTTCCATCCCCGCATCCTTGGGCGCCATTCCCCGACGCATACCCTCGACGATCAGGTACGAGCTGAGGTTGTAGAGGTTCGCTTCACCGCGGCCCGTCGATCCCGCGGCCCCGACCTCGCCGTCGACATAAAGGCCGGCACCCAGAATCGGCGAATCCCCCACGCGCCCCGGTATCTTCCACGCGAGACCGCTCGTCGTAGTGACCCCGCAGATATCTCCCGTGGGACTTATGCCGTTACAGTTGACGGTGCCCCACAAGCTCCCCTCGTCGATCAGCCCCTCTCTCACCATCTGTAGGCCAGCCTCGTAACCGACTTCCGACCGCTTCGTCGGATCGAGATAGTGCTTGGGATCAGCTCTCCGCTTCCACTCTAGCCAGAGCTTGCGGGATCGCTCAGTATTCAGGTCGCTCTCGATGGTGAAGCCCAAACTCTTCGCGAACTGCTGGGCGCCTCTCCCCACCAAGAGGTGGTGATCGGTCCGCTCCATTACAGCCTTCGCCACCAGCGACGGCGTCCGTACACCTTCAAGAGCAGCCACACCGCCCGCCCACCTCTTGGGACCATGCATACAGCACGAATCCAACTGAACCACGCCATCGGCGTTGGGAAGCCCTCCGTATCCGATTCCTGTCTCTTCTGGATCCTGTTCCGGGATGTTGACTCCTGCTATCAACGCGTCCAACACGTCGTGCCCACGCGTAATCATGTCGAACGCCTTCTCGACAGCGCTCACCGGACCGCCATTCTTGTACTTGATTCCACTCAGGTCAGAAATCACGACGGGCTTGATGCTCTTGGGAATCATGACGACGGGTGCCTGGCCAAAGAGCCGTCTCGAACCGCCACCGACCGCTGCGGCTGTGGTGACGGCCGTTCGTACGAAGTCTCTACGGTTCAATCGTTCAAGCATCCGGAAACCTCCTTGGCTACTCTTGGCGGACTACTACGGGATGGGCGGTGTGCTGGTGGGCGGGCGCCGATGCCTGGTAGCCTGTTCGAATGAATATGCAATCCTGATGAGAGTGGGCTCGCTCCACGCATCCCCTAGAATCTGCAATCCTACCGGCAGCGTACCTCTTACAAATCCCATCGGCACCGTAATGGCCGGGAAGCCCGTGGGTGGCGATATCTTGGGGCTGTTGTTGCCATGCGGGGTGTTCAGATCTCCGATCAGCCGGGGTGGGTTATTCCACGACGGGTACACGAATGCGTCGAGCCGATGTTCTTTGAGCACTGCCCGCACACCGCGTCGCAACTGTTCGGTGTTTTTCTCCGCCTCAATACATCCCTCATCCAGCCGTGGCTCTTGCTCGACGCCCTCGAAGAAACGGAGCCGTTGAGCGATCGACGGATGAAACCGCCCCGACTCGATGATCTCGTGCAGTGACTTTACTGGTGCCGTAGGGCCCAGACTCCGCAAATACGCATTGATGTCCCACTTGAAGCGCCGGCACCAGAGCGATCCCTTTATGTCGTCTAGAGCTGCAATGGCTACAGGATCGATCACTATCGCGCCGGCGGCACGCATTGCGGCCAACGCCTCATCGAGTCGTTGCAGCACTTCTGGATCGGCCGTTTCGGTATTCGATAGCTGCCGCAATACACCGACGCGCGCGCCCTGCAACCCGTTTATGTCGAGAAACTCCCTGTAGTCGGCCGCTCTCCGCCCGCGACTCTCCGTCGTTACCGGGTCTGCGGGATCGTAGCCCGCAATCACGTCGAACAGTTCCACGGCGTCGGTGACAGTACGGGCCATTGGTCCCGCGATGTCCCGGTCCAGGTAGAGAGGTATCACACCATCTCTGCTCGTCAAACCCATGGTGGACCTGATACCCACCAGGCTCGTGTGTGAAGACGGCCCCCTGATCGAGTTCCCCGTATCCGTTCCCATGCCGACCGTTCCGAAATTGGCCGCCACGGCGGCCGCTGTTCCTCCGCTCGAACCCGCCGTCACTCTGTTGGTTGCGTATGGGTTTCTCGTATAGCCCGGCAACAGAGAGCCTACTGTTTCATAGGGGGAAAACGCGAACTCTGCCATGTTTGATTTGGCCAAGACGATCGCGCCAGCCTCGCGCAGCTTGCGAACCTGAAACGCATCATCTGGTGGAAGCGAACCTTCGAGTGAGAGTGAACCGGCGCTGGTGGGTAAATCGTGCGTGTCGTAATTGTCCTTAACGATGATCGGGATGCCGTGCAGCGGACCAACGAACCCGCTCAGGGCAAACATGGAATCGAGTTGGTCTGCTCGCCCCAACGCCCGAGGATTCACGACGATGATCGCGTTGAGTGAAGGACCTTGCTTGTCGTAGGCTGCGATCCGGCGAAGGTAATGTTCCACCAACTGGCGCACCGTCACATGCCCGTCCATCATGGCCTGATGGATCTGGGAGATCGTTGCCTCTTCGATGACGAAGTCGGCCGCATGGTTCTGCTGCGGAGTAGAACCGAGCAAGCCCGTGGGCACAACCACGCAAACATATAGTGTCACCAAAATCAATGTTCGTGCAGTTAGTACGCGTTTCTTCCATGTTCCCGTCATCGCAACAGACCTGCCTCCACCGGGTCGGTGTCATCATAGAGTCGTCCGAGCCAGAGCACCAAGAACACCACTTCGGCGATAACTACAATCCAAGCAACCAATCCGGATGGAATCAACGCCCACCGGCCCAACCCGGTTCGGGCAGCGAAGAACGTTGCAGCTCCGACGAGCGCGGGGCCGATCATGGCAACCGTCCCGAGCAAAGCCGTACCCAGAAAGGACAGCATGCTCTGCCCCATGTGTTCGATACCTCCAGGTCGATCGGTTCCAATATTGACCCACGCGGGAAACAGTAACGCCATTGCATTCTGGAGACCGATAGTCAACAGGTTGACGGGCAGAAGAAGCAACAGAAAAGCCGCTAGCGACACGACGAGGTATGGCCAGAGGGGAATATCCAACGAACTGAACAGCGCTGCAACGAAGGTGAGGATGGCGAGTCCCGCCTGGAACACACTGAGTGCGAGGCCGGAGGCCGAGATCTCGGAAGCTATAACCCAATGTCCGCGGAGCGGGTACGTCCGCAGCACTTCGAGGTTGGCCAGGTCGCTCCTGAGATCGTAACGAAACCCCAGCGGCCCGATAGCGCTCAAAGCCACCGTCAAGCCCGCAAGCATGAAGACCCCCGCATCTATCCCACGTCGCCACGAGTCCCCGGAAAACGCCGTCATGGCAAAGATTGCGCCCAGGCCCAGCGCTAATATTAGTACGGTGGTTGGCCGCATTCCGCGTGTGAAGGCGATCCAGTTCTTCCACAGTATCGCGACCGCGGGTCTACCGGTGGGCGACAATCTGAGGCGTGAGCTCTTGGCCACACGGCGTGCCGGCCTGGAAATCTGAACGCCCCGGCGTGTCCGCATCCGTGCAATGCGCTCGGCGCGTCGAACACCTGCTTTCACAGCCGCGTCTTCAAACGCAGCGTCTGTCTTGATCACCCAGATATAATGGAGCAGTAACACCAGCACTGCACCCGGTAATACGCGTGCCCAGGTAGCCACGTCACCCGCTAGAGCAGGCAGCACGATCACGCGAAAGGGAAACAGCACCAATCGCGGGATTGGCCGGCGCAACAATTCACCAAATTGCGCAGCTATCTCTGCCAGACTGTCTGCTCCTTTGAGCTGCGCCATGCCCGAGTTGAGACTCCAAGCTACTCCCGTCACCGCCAGCACCACTATCACCACCGGAACAGCGAACCTACGGACGCCGCTCCACCCCTTGCCGGCTGCACCAGCCCGCACCAACGACGCACCCAACTGGTGCATATGCAACGATGACAATGCAAGCCAGAGCGAGGTGATTCGCAAATACCAGGGTAACGGCGGAGGAACAAAGACGGCTCCGATGAAGACGGCTGTGAACAGAATCCTCACCTGGGCTTTGAGCAGCTTGAGCTGTACCAGCTGACGTCGTGTGAGTGGCGCGGCAAACAGGAATTGGACTTCGGCAGGAGAGAAAGCCAGAGCGTTATCGTATCCGCCCCAGAGCCACCACCAGAGCGCAAATATTGCCACGAGGAACGGCACGAAAGCATCAACCGCTATTGGGATCTCGATCCCGCTGGTTTGGCCCGTGGCACGGCGGACTAGCATGGACCCAAACAGCCACCCGAAGTATGCCAGGCCCGCCAACAATGCTACGGCGTAGCGCGGGCTCTTGATCCGAGTGACCATTCGTCCGAGTCGATTCCGAGCGCTCGCGCGCAGCAAGAAGATGCCGAGAGAGAGAGATCTCAAGCTCGATCTTCCGTCAATGCAAGGAACACATCCTCCAGGCCCTGACCTTCCAGTTCTGGTTGGCTGGCGATGATGTCCGACAGTGAACCCACCGCCACCTTGCGCCCGTTCTGGATAACCAACACGCGGGTACACAGTTCTTCGACCAGATGAAGCAGGTGAGAACTCAGAATGATCGCGCCCCCGGCTCGAGCCTGCGCAGTAATGGTGGATTTCATCCGACGAATCCCGGCAGGGTCGAGGCCGGTCATCGGTTCGTCGAACAGGATTGCCTTGGGCCGATGGATAAGGCCACACGCGATGGCGAGTTTCTGCTTCATGCCCCTCGAAAGCTCATCCGGCAGGACATGGCGCTTCTCGAGCAACTCGAACTCCTCGAGTAGGATGTCGATCTTAGAGTGAACGTCCTCCACCTCGTAGATCCGGCCTACGAAACGCAAGTGTTCTTCTACAGTAAGATGGTCGAACAGTTTGGGATCATCCGGCACGAACGAAACCATACGCTTGGCGGCCAGGGGATCCCGTACCAGATCGTGCCCTGCTATACGTATGCTTCCCGAGGTGGGATTTATGATACCTACGATACTCCTGAGCGTGGTAGTCTTTCCTGCACCGTTGGGACCGACCAACCCCAGCACCTCACCCGCTCGAACGGCAAAGGACAGATCTGTGACGGCGGCTAAGTCGCCATAATACTTCGTCAGCCCTTGGACCTCGATCATCAGGGAGCTCTGCCGGATTCGTCTTTCGCCACCACCATCCTTACCAATTCCTCGCCCGAACACTCTACATCGTCTCCCAGCAACGATTGTTCGATTTTCGATCCATATATTCTGCCGTTTCGTCCTACGATCACATTGGTCAACCTGCTTCCTTGCACTACCGTGTCCTCGTCGATCGAGACATTGGGGCCAACAGTGCAGTCGCCAAGCTCGACGCGATCGGCTATGTATACAGGTTCCACAATCTCAACGCCCTCACTTACTTCAGGTATACGGGCACCACCAGTCTCGAGCACGTGGAGATTCGTCTCAAGCAGGGTTTCCACCTTGCCACAGTCGTACCATCCGTCCACATGAGCGGTCAGCAGCTTTCTCCCGCTGTCTATCATGTATTGAAACGCGTCCGTCAAAAACCACTCTCCCTTAGTCTTGGTCCCCGACAGGGTGGCGGCGATTCCCTCGAACATGCACTGCCAGTCCTGCACGTAGTAGAGTCCTATGTTGGCGAGCCTCGATATAGGCTCCGACGGTTTCTCCACGATGCGCACCATGTAACCGTGGTAGTCGGTCACTACAACACCGAACCTCTGATAGTCCTCCACCTCCTTGGCCCAGATAATTCCGTCGGCATTCGTGCGGTTCACCATGGACAAGTCCGCATCGAAGATGGTATCCACGAAGATGATCATCACCGGACAATCAATGTACGGTCTGGCCAGATTCACTGCGCCCGCGGTTCCGTCCTGAACCTTCTGTTCCACGAAACGCGCTGGGAAATCGTAGGTGTCCGTGACGTATTGTTCGACCTGATCTTTGAGATGTCCGGTGATGAATATCAACTCCTCGACTTCCAGGCCCGTCAACTTTTCCATCACATAGTCCAACACGGGCCGGCCAGCCACGCGGACTAGGGGCTTGGGTACCGATTTGGTGACGGGAAGCAGTCGAGTTCCTTTGCCGGCTACGGGAAGAATGACCTTCATTCACACTCTCCCATAGCGGTCTTGCAGTCGTATCACATCATCGAGTTCCGGGGTGGACGCTTCTAGCAGGTCGCTTGCAACAACGGCTTCCATCTGATGAACTGTACCTGGAGCTATGTGGCAGCTCTCGCCCTCCACCATACGGCGTTCGGTCAACTCGTCTCCCACCTTGACTCGAAATATGATTTCGCCGCATAGCAGGTGGATCGTTTCATCTTTCTTTTCGTGATACTGCAAACTCAATACGTGACCCGGTTCGATGTGGAGAATCTTCCCCACGTAACGATCGGTTTTCGCCCAGATCAGTTCGTACCCCCACGGCTTCTCAACTCGGTACGGCGCGTCCAAACCGCCTCCTGGGTTATCGGAAATCCAGAGATAGGGACGACGGCGCTGTCACGCAGGCCCTGACGCAGACGCCACACCCCACACACCCTTCCATTTTCAATACCGGCCGTCCCTCACTGTCCAGCGAGATCGCATCGTCGCCCACCGGACAGACACGGACACAAACTCCACACTCGACTCCGCCGAATGCTATGCACCGCTCGGGATCCAATTCTAGCACGGCCATCCTGTATCCATGCCAGATATCCGGCGGCCGGATCAGCGCGTCAGTGGGACAGACATCGGCGCAGAGCATTTCGTCGCACGCGGTACACGGCTGTGTTTTGGGGTCGATCATAGGAGTACCGGCCGCAAACCCGCCCGATGCCGGCACCTTCAAGATGGCATGGGCCGGACACACTCTTATACACTCATCACATCGCGTGCATGCCGCTATGAACGCGACTTCGTCCAGGGCTCCGGGCGGACGGAAGTACGGCATGGGCACAACCCTGCGCTCGGTACGCTCCGAGACCTCCTTTAGCAACCTGCCCAGCGTGGTGCGGAAGAAGTCGCGCCGGTCGCTTTCGCCGCCGGCTAGAAGGTCGGCGCCAGACTCACGAGCCATCGAAACTCCAGTCTATCGACCCCTTGGTTGGTATTGTCGGCGAAATCCGGTCTACTTACCAGTAGGGGAAACTCCACCCGCAACGGAAAGTCGAGGTCACCGATCTTCAGGTGGAACCGCACTCCCGCACCGGCATCGTATAGTGCCGTCGCGGCACCGTTTCCACCAGACGGTACCGCCAGTGAATCCACTACACCTCCGTCGAAGAACCCGCGCAACGCAAACGCTCGCAGGAGGCCGGAGCGCGCCACGTAGAGATCGCGATCCAGCTGGACATTGACGGCGGTCGCCCAGCGGCCGCTCCTTCCAAGGCCGTAGCCACGCAGGTTGCCGTTGCCCGGAGACTGATAGAAAACATCGTTTCTCACAAACGGTGCTCCCTTCGAGCGGACGAACGGGTTGAGAATCGTCTGATATGGATCCGCACCAGCCACGGGAATCGCGCGTTGGTGCAGCGGATCGGACTTGGCAAGATATCCGCCGGCAAAGAACCGAGCACCAAAGTGCCAGCGACCGTTTTCGCTGGCACGCTTGACCCAGACGCTGCCAGTAGTCCGACCAAATGCTTCTACGTCTGAACCGCCGAGCCGAGCATCGTCATCCGCGTACACCAGACCACCACCATAATCCAGTCGAACATTCCAGTCCGTGGGGCCGGACGGCAGATCCCATTCGACGAAGCGACTCAGTTCCACTGTTCCGCCGTCTTCCCATAAGGCTGGATCCAGAAACTCCTTCTTGTCCACGTTGATCCACCGCAACTTCCACCCCTGATGCAGCCGGTTTTCCGAGGAGGCTGTTTTCCGGTGTTCGCTCTCCCAACCCAAGCTCATGCCCAGCCGACCTTCCATACTGAAATACTCAAACGATTGCGACGTGTTCGGTTTGCGCAGGAACACCGGGTTTTCAAATTTGAAATAACTGTCGAATAGCTGCACAGCATCACGAGTGGTCGGATCGTCACCCGTGGTGCCGCGCGTGTAGTAGGCCGTGGTACGGTTGTACCTGCCCAAATAGTTCGACCTAACTCTGAAACCCACCGTAAGCTCTGCTGCGTCGTTATACCACACTGTGGGTGCGATTGAATGAACCGCCCGATCCCGCAACGAAACATCTTGGACGTAGTTGTCCAACCTCCAGCGTCCACCGAAGACATCCAAAACATCCAAGAAATGCCGCTCGCGGTTATTCGTGAAGTTCCAGTCGTGGCTCACGATACGCGAATCCAACAGCAACCTCCCCGGCTTGTTTTGCGTATGGAATGTTACGACCTCCTTCTTCTTCAAGCCTGAGGCGCGGCCATAGAGCGGCTGTGTCCCGTTCTTCCAGCGCCCTTCGCCTATCTCCACGGGCATCCACCCGTCACCCTTCCGTTCGACCTCAACCGCAGTGTCCCACGTCCCGTCCGGTCGGCGCTCCCGCTTCACCTTGCCGATCGCGTAGTCGTACATCGGAGTTCCATGCAGCCACTGAGAGAAGAACCAGCCCAGATCCATTCCACTCACCTCTTCCGCCACATCCCGGAAAGAGCGTTCGTCCACGTGCTTCAGTTTCCAGCGACGATAGTACTCTCGCAGTATGCACCGCATGTTCTCCGGCCCCACGATATAGCGTAGCTGATGGTAGAACAACTCGCCCTTGCTGTATATCATCGCGTTATAGGTATTGAAATCCCTAAAGTTCTCGCTAATAGTGCTCACCGGCTGGGACCAGCCATCGAGATCCATGGCGAGAATTCGCCCCTCGACTCTATGGTATCCGTCATAGTTCTCGGCGTGTTCCTCGAAGTACCACGTCGTCTGGAAGCTGGTGAAACCCTCGTCCAGGTAACCCTCCTTCCATTCGTTGTTGGCGAGTATGCCCATGAGATAGTTGTGTCCGACTTCGTGGAGGATGAGCCCCAGTGACACGCCTCCGTTCATGACCATCATTGGGAATTCAGTTCCGCCGCCTTCGATTCGATGCACGTTGGTGATTTGGGGCCACGGGAAAGGGCCGAAGATCTCGTCAAGCCACCTGAGCGCCTCCGCAGTGCGCCCCACTGCTATTCCACCACCCCAGGTCTTGCGATCCTCGGGCGTGTACAGAACCCTCACGATCACAGCCTTGTACCGACCCTGCTCATAGACGTAATCGGGATTGAGCGACATGGCGAAGTGGTGTACGTCCGCCGCATAGAAGCGCACACATTTCCGCCCAGCGCTCAGATGGACCGCCGCGCAACCTCGTTTCCCGTCGGTCACGGGTCCGCCAGAAGACGAATACCAGTCCCGTTGATAGTCAACCGTGGTAGCGGGGTCGGCGCGCGCCCTCTCCCAACCGGGATCTCCCTCGATGGGCACCCCAGTGGCACCGATCACCTGATCTTCCGCCAGATCGAGCGTAACATCGTACGTACCGAACTCACCATAGAACTCGCCGGCGGGATAAAGCGGATGATCTTCCCAACCATCCCGATCGTACGCGACCACGCGTGGGTACCACTGTGCAAAATCGAACCGCCTGCCCCTACGGCCCTGGCGGCGCGGTACGGTGCTGGGCCGCGCCTGCCAGGCAACTTCAACTACCATGGAGTCACCCGGCCCGAGCGGTGCCAGCAAACCAAAGTGCGCGATAGTAGAATCCGGTGCGTAAGGAAAATCCGCCGCGACTACCGTGCCGTCGATTGTGCTACCGGTAATCCTATCGTAGGCGTAGTCCGGGTCCTGCAAGTCGTTGAATCGACGGCGGCCTTCTACACTATCGCGATCGGACCACCGCGAGCCGGGCCGAAACGCGTTGAGGTACAGATGCAGAAAGAACTCTGTCAGCGTGTCGCGCGAACGGTTCACGTACACGATTCGCTCCCGGCCCGTGAGAGTTCCAGGGCCTTCGTCGAGTCGGGCGTGGATCTCGTAGTGCACCTCTTGCTGCCAGTATCTCGTGGAATCTTGACTTGGCGACCATGCAACGGTGGATGCCGCGCCGATCGAAACTGCCAAAAAAGTGAACAACCATTTGCTCCATGTTTGATGAACCGGTCGAGTGTACCAATATTACCCTTCTGACACCGATATCACACAAACCCATGTAACAAAACGGCCACTCTCCACGTAGGGATAGCATAGCTCGTGACCGCGGATTGCCTGGATGGAAACCCGCCGATCCGCCCACTTCCCCAACTGTTTACCTTTATGACATGATAATTGCCGCCTTACCGCTGCTCGCAGCACTACAATTGCAGATCCCTGCACCGACCGGATTCGTCAACGACTTCGCGGGAGTAATAGATCCGACATCCCGGCAGGCGATGGAGGGCATAATCCGCGAGGTGCGCCAGAAGTCCCGCGGTGAGATCGTGGTTGTAACACTGACTGACCTCCAGGGACGGCCGTCCATCGATATCGCACGCGACATTGGGCGACAGTGGAAGGTGGGCGCAGCCGGATCGGCTGGAGACAGTGCCCGCAACGCCGGCGTCGTTCTACTGCTAGTACCCGGTAAAAAGCTGGGAGACGGACGTTCCCAATTGGCAATAGCCACGGGGACGGGCGCGGAGGGTTTCATCACCGATGCGCAGGCCGGCCGCATTCGTGACACCATTGGCCGCACCGCGGTGGCGAACAACAGCTACGCCACGGGCCTGCTCGCCGGGGTTTACCTCCTGGGACAAGCGTATGCACGGGAGTTTGGGTTCCAATTGACTGGTAACGCACCGGTCGCGGTGCAGCCACGCCGGAGATCCAGCCCTCTCGGCAAGCTGCTGCCGCTAATCGCGTTCATCGTATTATTTGCAATGCTTTCTGGAGGTCGCGGTGGCCGTGGCGGCGGCATGCAGTGGCTTCTGCTGGGAATGATGTTGGGTGGAGGCCGGCGGCACAGCGGTTGGTACGGAGGGGGGGGTGGGGGCTTTGGCGGAGGTGGATTCGGTGGAGGTGGATTCGGTGGTTTCGGCGGCGGCGGCGGGTTTGGCGGCGGCGGTGCCTCAGGGAGCTTTTAATGACCAAGAACACAACTCAGAAGATCGACCGTTTCGCGACCCAGCTGGCAGAGTGCCTGGGGGAAAACCTGATTTCGCTGCTGCTCTACGGTCCCGGCGTGCGTGACGAGAGCGCGGGTTCGGCCGAGCCGACCACCTTGCTCGTGGTGCGGGACGCATCCCCACAGGCCCTGCGATCCATCCAAGCTACGATAGCGGCGTGGACCAAGAGAGGCGATCCGCCACCCCTCATTTTCTCGGATGGTGAGTGGCGATCATCAGCCGATGTCTTCCCCATAGAGATCGAAGAGATGCGGGAGGCACACTTGCTACTCAAGGGAGCCAACCCACTGGACGGCGTCGAGACCGATAGCGAAGACCTGCGCCGGGAACTCGAGCGCGAGGTCCGTGGCAAGCTCCTACAACTCAGAACTCAGTTCGCGGCCGCGGCATCCGACGGCAAGGCGCTCAGCAATTTGTTGACCCGTTCGATCGTAACTTTTTTCATCTTGTTTCGCGCTGTCCTACGATTGACGGGACACACACCTCCGCGCCGACCTCGTGAACTCGTTGAAAAAGCAGCCGAGGTGGCAGGACTGGAAGCAGACGCTTTCGAGTGGGTTCTCGCCAAGATTTCCGGAGCCAAGCCCCAGAACCTAAAGCCGTATGACCCCATAGGGGATCGCTATGTGATGCAGATCGAACAATTGGCGCACTTTGTAGACTCGTTTGAAGTAACGAGCATCGACAGTGCAACCGATGGAGGAGACAACCAATGAAGAGAATCGCCCTCACCGCGTTGGCAGTGGTCGTCATGTCAGGTTGCGGCTATAACCGAATCCAATCGCTTGACGAACAGGCCAGTAGCTTCAAGAGTCAGATAGAAGTCCAACTACAGCGACGCGCCGATCTGGTTCCCAATCTAGTTGCGGTCGTAAAAGGCTACGCAGAGCAGGAAAAGGGGATCTTCGAGAGCCTCGCCAATGCACGCGCTCAGCTCGGGGGAGCGGTCCAGAGCGGAGACCTCGCACAAATGGCCGTTGCCAACCAAGCCCTAACAGGGGCATTGGGGCGCCTAATAGCGATTGCCGAAGACAACCCCGAGATCCGCTCCAACGAGAACTTCCACGCCTTGCAGGATCAGTTGGAGGGCACGGAGAATCGCATATCCACGGCGCGTCAGGACTACAACGCGGCCGTCCAGGCCTATAACTCGTATATCCGGCGATTCCCCCAGGTGCTCACGGCGAAGATGGTGGGGGCCAAGGGACGAGAGTACTTTGAGGTCACTGATGAGGCCGCACGCGAAGTCCCGAAAGTGGAATTCTAGCGAGTCGGCCTAGATCGGAGTGAAGGCGGCGGCTAGTGTATCTCTACGTCCGCCGCCTTTTCTATTTCTTTGATCAACTCGACATGATCGGCATCGGCATCGAGCGCTGTGCGGGCCGACTCCAGTGCCCGCTTTACCACCTCAAAGCTCTCGCGCGAAACACCCGCATCCTTCAGTACGTCGAGCGCAATCCCCACGTCTTTGTCTAACAACGCCAAACGAAACGTCCGGGGCCACTTCCGCGTCACGACGCGCTTCGGTATCAAGTTTTCCGTCACGTTCGACCGACCGCTCGACGAATTGATTACTTCCAGGGCTGTCTCTGCAGCTATGCCGAGTTTTGCCAGCGCAGCCAGTCCCTCGCCTGCAGCTTGAATGTTCACCGCCAGCAGCGCCTGGTTGATCGCCTTGACCGCATGTCCAGCGCCCACCGGACCCACATGGATAAACCTGCTGGCGAACGGGGTCGTTATGGTCCTGGCTCGATCGATATCGTCTTTGCCGCCGCCCGCCATCACCGTCAACGTGCCTGCCTTGGCACCGCTCGTCCCGCCGCTCACCGGTGCATCCACGAAAGAGACCTCGCGCTCGGCCAACCAATCCGCTGTAGCCCGTGCCCCTCCCGGATCGCCCGATGTCGTATCGAGCAGCAATTGTCCCGGATGCCACTTGTCGGTGGCTCCCTCTACCACTTCCTGTACTTCAACTGACGTGGGGAGGCACGTGATGAGAACGTCGGCCCAAGCAACCAGATCGGGAAATAAGTCGGCTGCCACAGTTCCGTGCTCACGAGCGAATTCGCTAGCACGGCTAGATGTTCGGTTCCAGACCCGGGTCTCGAAGGTCCTTGCCACATGCACGGCCATCGGGCGGCCGATGGCGCCTAGTCCTACGAAACCGACCTTATCCAAGCATCTGACGCCGCAGGCTCATCATTCGACGGCGCACCGATCCGTCCATTATCCGGTCGCCGATCCTGACGATGAGTCCGCCGAGTAGAGCTGCGTCCTTGCGGAAGTGGGGAATCACTTCCTTGCCCACGAGTTCGCTCAAGCGACTCCTCACGACCTCCCGGAGATCGCCGTCGGGCTCGTGCGCCATCGTGACGCCCGCGTGCACGCGGTTGAACTTATCATCTACCAGCGCGAGGTACTGGTTGGAAATCTCACCTAGAACACCCTGCCTGCCGCGCTTGATCACGGCAGCCAAGAAACGAACGAACTCGCTCGTGGCAATTCCCTCGAAGGCTCGAGCCAGAATCTCCTGCTTCTGTGGCTTGGATACCCGTGGAGACTCCAGCACGGTGTGGATGCCCGCGTCCCCGGCGATCGCCGCGGCCAGAGCCTCCATCAAAGCGGCATATCGCTCGGTGAGTCCCGACCGCTCACCAAGCTCAAACAACACTTCCGCGTAGTTGCGCGCGATCGTACTCTCTCTCAAGCCCGGTCCTCCAATGAGGCAAGATAGTCTTCGACCACTTTACGATCGGTCTCGCTATCGAGCTTCTGGCGAATCAGCTTCGCGGCGGCTGCGAGTGACAAGTCGACGGCCTCGCGTCTCAGCCCGGCAACCGCGCGTTCCCGTTCGGCCTCGATTTCGCGCTTGGCCCGCTCCAGCAGCTGTTCCTGTTCTTGACGCGTCTTTTCGAGCAAATGCTCGCGTTCCTTCTCCGCGACTGACTTTGCCTCCGCTATCAAGGCTTGCGCTTCATCTTTCGACTTGGCAAGCAACCTATTGTGCTCTTCGAGAGCCGCCTTTGCCTCGGCATTGAGTTTATCCGCATGCTCGAGCTGACCCGCTATACGTTGCTCGCGTTCCTCCACCGAGCGGACTATTACCGGCCACACCCATTTCCACAGAATGCCGAGCATGAGACCGAAGATTATCAGAGTCCAGAACATCATGCCGGTCTTGATCGAGAAGGGAGAGAACTCGGCCTCTCCCCCCTCCGCCGCATGCTGGAGCAACAAGATTAGCGCGAACACTTGCTATAGCACCTTGAAGAGCAACGCGAATACGACTGCTGCCAACGCTACTCCCTCAATGAGCGCCGCTGTGAGAATCATAGCACCACGGATGTCGTTCGACGCCTCAGGTTGGCGTGCCATGGCCTCCGTCGCCTGACCGCCGATACGGCCGATGCCAAGGCCCGCTCCGATTACCGCCAGGCCCAAGCCGATACCCGCACCGAGCAGCGAATTCATGTTCTTCGCAGCTTCTGCAGTCAGCTCCCCAGTAGCCTGAAGTGTCGCAAGGATCTCGAACATTTTGTGACTCCTCTAAATCAAGGGAGATTGGACGTCGTATGCGCTCCCCGATCCACGGCCGCTTCTCCCCAACGGCCGCTGCACGGCAACCCACCAACGGTCTCACGACCAGTGGGCTTCCCCAGCCAACCCGGCCGGGTACTCAGCGATGCGACGCGAAACGCGATCGTCGCACCGGTCCGACCTCATGTTCTACTCAACAGCCCAGTGCAAACTCAATGTTCGTGTTGCATGAGTCCAATGAAAACACTGGTCAGCAACGCGAAGATATATGCCTGCAAGAACGCTACGAACAACTCGAGAGCCATCATGAACAGCACGAACCCGGTGGCGAACCCGGCGACGAACCACCTGACGTAGGCCGTCGTGCCGAACAGAAAAATCAAGCCCAGTAATGAAAGGATCACGAAGTGCCCCGACGTCATGTTGGCGAAAAGTCGCAAACAGAGCGCGAATGGCTTGACGAACTTTCCTATGAGTTCCACCGGCGTCATGATGAGTGCCATCATCACTGCGCCGATTCCCTTCATCCCTTTTGGCACCATGACGATCGTTCTGATGTAACCGGCAGGACCCAACGCAACCATGCCGGATACTTCTATCGCAAGGAACGCCGTGATCGCGAGCGTCCCGGTGACGGCCACGTTGCCCGTCGGCGTAGTGCCCCATGGGAAAAGACCCAGGAGATTACAGTAGAGGATGAAAAAGAACAGCGCGGCGATGTACGGAGCGAACTTGGCACCCGCCGGACCGATGTTCGCAATCGCAATCTCGTCTCGAAGAAACAGCACCAGCGCCTCTATAGCACCGCCGAAACCGGCGGGTGCTTTGCCCAGTCTGTGCCGGCGCTCGATGGAACGTGCAGCAACGATCAGCGTCACCAACACCATGACCGCAGCAAATGCCATGAATACCACGTGTTTGGTGGGAGATACGTTGATGCCCCATAAATACCAATTGGATGGCAGGTGCCACTCGATGTCAAAGGGAAGCTCCACGACCCGACTATCCGCCGTGTGCTCCAGTACCATCCCACCGATGTCGGGTGTTTGCATCATCGAAGAAAGACTGTTTCCGTAAACAAAAGAGGGAGCAGAACTCCCAGAAATCCAAGCGCCCCCTGGAGCGGCGCGAAAAGCACGACAGTCAGACCCAAACCAAGCAACCGGACTGCCATCCCACCTATCCAGCTACGCACAAAAGAACTCGTCTCGGCCGACATTCTGGGCAATAGCAACCCAACGGAAATCGCCTGTGATGTGGCAGCGACAACCCCTCCGCCAAAGCTAGGCCATCCACCTATGGCGCCGGCTGCGGCGCTCAACACCAATCCGCTGCCGCCGACTGCAGCCACCCGTCTGAACGTCGGCCTCAGTCGGTTTTCCCCCTGGACTTCCTGCGTTCGACGTCCTGCTGCACCTCTCGCAGGATCGCGTAGAAGCCCAAGGCTGCACCCAAGAAGGCTCCGAGTATCGTCAGCACCGGCTTGATACCAAGCCAACCGTCGGCCTTCCATCCCAAATACAGGAACAGCAGAATGGCGCCGACAAACTGGAACCCGACGCCCACATAGAGGTAACCTCGACCAAACTCCCGCGCGGCCCCGTTATCCTCTTTAGGCTCCATGCGGCCGGAAATGTATCGCTTGTGAAAAATTTCGCAAGCAAACAAGAGGTGGCTGAAAAGCGTGTATACGGGTAGGATTCACCACACAACCACGACCAACAAGGAACATCACAAACGTGTCTGCACAACCCGCCAAAGTCGAAGACAACGACATCGAACTGCTGGAGCGCCTGGCCACCGCCCGCGCGGCACTGCTGGAACAGGTGAGTCACCGCATCGTCGGTCAACTCGGCGTTCTGGAAGGCATCCTAACCGCCATCGTTTCGGGAGGACACGGCCTGCTGGTCGGAGTACCTGGGCTCGCGAAAACCCTGATGGTGTCGACCATCGCCGATGCGCTGGATCTCAAGTTCGCCCGCATCCAGTTCACTCCCGATCTCATGCCCAGCGACATTACCGGCACGGAGATCATCGAAGAGGACCCCAAGACGGGCAAGCGCGAGTTCCGTTTCGTGCACGGGCCCATCTTCGCCAACGTCGTGCTCGCCGACGAAATCAACCGGACTCCGCCCAAGACCCAAGCCGCCCTGTTGCAGGCGATGCAGGAACACGAGGTGACCGCGTCGGGGGACACTTATCAACTACCAGAGCCGTTCTTCGTGCTGGCCACACAGAACCCCATAGAACAGGAAGGAACCTACCCACTGCCCGAGGCGCAGCTCGACCGATTCATGCTCGAACTCAGGGTCGAATACCCGGGGCGCGACGACGAAGAACGGATTGTCGAAGCGACGACAAGCGACGACGAGCACCCGGTTGAAGCGGTCCTGAGCGGGCCGGAGCTGACCCGGATCCAGCATCTGGTGCGTCGCATTCCCGCCCCCAAACCGGTCGTCCGGGCCGCCGTGGCACTGGCGCGGATGACACGGCCCTCGGACGAACAAGCGCCAGAGACGGTCAAGGAATTCGTTGACTGGGGCGCCGGTCCCCGGGCTTCCCAATACCTCGTCCTGGGATCCAAGGCCCGGGCCGCCCTGGATGGCCGTCCCATGGCAGACCTGGACGACCTGAAGAGCGTAGCGCTTTCCGTGTTGCGTCATCGTGTTGTGGTCAACTTCGCGGCCGAGGCCGCAGGGCGAACGGCTCAGGACGTTTGCGCGGAGCTGATAGATGGCGGTGGGTGGATAGTTTAAGACGGTCCTGGACGATCTAAGATTGGCTGGGACGGGCTAGATATTGGTGAGCGAAGCTGGCGATCTTGACAGCCTCTACGGTTGGACAACTGCACCTCGACTAAGACTTCCGAGCAACGGCAACCAACGAGACACCGTGCCACGGCAGAACGTGATCAAGGACGCGAAACAGTCCCGTAAAGTAGTTTACCAACTTCAACTGCACCTTGCTAAAGTGGCGCCGACGTAGTAAGCGTCCATTTAGCCACCAGCCCGGAGTCGTCATGCGATTGAAATCGAACATCCGCTCCACTTGAAATTGCACACCCTCCAGAGCGTCCCTAAATGTGCGTCGAGTGTAGCGACGTTGATGATCCAGCACCTCGTCCAAACTTCCAAAGAGCTTAGGATTTTGAGGTACGAGGATGATGGCGACTCCCCCGGGGGCAAGCATCTGCCAAATGTTGTGGAGTGCGTCTGCCTCCCTCTCAATGTGTTCGAGGACATTCAGGCAAACTACCGTGTCGAACTCTCCCTGTAGCCGCCTACCGTGTTCGGCGTTGCTCACATCGAGTTCGACTACGTCCATGTACGGTTTATCCGCCGCGAAGCTCCGTAGGTGGTCGAGATAGAGCGGATTGATATCGGAAGCCGTATAGCGCTCCCGTGGCACCAACTGCCTCGTGAGATTCCCAATACCTGCTCCTATCTCCAAGACTCGCGCTCCGACGTGAGGCCGCACCATGTCAGCCATCCATCTATTGAAGCGCGGCACTTCTGACATGGCTGCGAGAATATTCGAACCGTACTCATCGGGCTTGTACAGATCGTCTATTAGAGCCCAACGCAGCAGCGCTCCCAGTGCAAGTATTCCATCACGAGGTCTAATTTTCTTGCCCTCATAGTACGTGCGCCCAGCGTAGGAGATCGGCACCTCGAAAATACGAGCATTCCGCTTCGCGAGCTTGACAGTGAGCTCTATCTCCATGCGAAAATCGGAACTGCGTATGGGAATGGATTGCAGCAATCGAGTGCGAACTGCCTTATAGCAGGTCTCCAGATCGGTTAGGTTCAGATCCGTTACGAGATTGCACAGCGTCGTGAGTAGCCGATTGCCGAGCGTGTGGCGGTAGTACAAGACTTTCCGATATTCCCGAGGCATGAACCTAGAGCCGAAAACAGCGTCGGCACCTTCCCTCAAGAACGGTACCAGCATTATCCCAAAATCCGCAGGATTGTATTCCAGATCCGCATCTTGGATGATCGTGACAGCGCCCTCGGCGAGCTTAACGCCCGTGGCGACGGCGGCTCCTTTTCCTCGATTCGTCTCGTGCTCAACGTAGCTCACGCTCTCGGAATGTTTCGCCGCGATTTCACGTAGAATGGCCCGTGTACCGTCCGTCGAGCCATCGTCGACTAGAATGAGATCCAGACGACTGACGGCCGGATCATCAACGGCCAGGACGCGCCTGATGGACTCCGCCACCAGGTGCCTCTCATTGTATACGGGCATAACAACCGAGAGATGAATTGACATAGGCACTCCCGTGGGAACCGTTTAAGATAGCGACGAAGGCAGTCTCGGCGAGGAAGCTGGGAACGTTCGTCATAATGGCCGGTACCAGAACTCGCCAGGTTTGCTGGATGGATCGGCGCCCCCTACGCTACCTCCCTACCGCACTCGCGTCATCGGCTGCACTTTCTCTCCTACCATATCCTCACCATAGCAGGAGAAGTGACCATGCCGAGTACCGCCCCGCGTTGGCCTCTCAGCGCCGCAACTCTGGCAGCATTGCTGTCAATCATAGCCGTTCCTGGCTCGAGCCTAGCTCAACAGATCGCGCCGGAGATGTACCGGCAACTTGAGTTCAGACACATCGGGCCGGTAGGCAACCGCGCATCCTCGGTGGCCGGGGTTGTGGGTGACTCCCACACGTACTACGCGGGCGCGGCGTCGGGCGGGATCTGGAAGACCGACGACGGCGGGCTCAACTGGAAACCGATATTCGATCGCCAACCGGTGCACTCGATCGGCGCCCTAGCAGTCGCGCCGTCGGATCCCAACGTCGTATGGGCCGGTACCGGCGAGGCGTTCATTCGCTCCAACGTCTCGATTGGCAACGGTGTGTGGAAATCGACCGATGCGGGCGCCACCTGGAAGCACATGGGACTCGAGGGAACGGGCCGCATCGGGCGCATCGTCATTCATCCCACCAACCCCGACATCGTCTATGCGGCCGTGCTGGGCCACACTCACGCGCCACAGCAAGAGCGCGGGATCTACCGCACGACCGACGGGGGTAAGACCTGGGAGCGCGTGTTATTCGTGGACGAAAACACCGGCGCGTCGGACCTCGCAATGGATCCCAACAACCCACGGATTCTCTTTGCCGGGATGTGGCAGATCGAAGTACATCAGTGGGGACGCGAGAGCGGTGGGCCCGGCAGTGGGATATTCACATCGAGGGACGGCGGCGATACGTGGACCCGCCTCCAAGGCCACGGGCTGCCCAAACGCCCGGTGGGCAAGATCGCCGTGTGCATGTCGCGCGACAACTCGGCCAGAGTCTACGCACTGATAGAGACGGGAGACGGCGTGCCGTGGCACGGCCAGGAGACCGACAGCGGCGAGCTCTGGCGCTCGGACAACGGTGGCACCGATTGGAAGTTGACGAGCTACGACCGGGACCTGGCGGGCCGGAGCGCCTACTACACCCGCTGTGCGGTGTCGCCGGAAGACGCCGACGAGGCGTACTTCCTCGCGGCCTCCTTCAGCGTGACCCTCGACGGTGGCAAGACCAACGAGACCCGCGGCTTCTTCGAGACCGACGGCGGACCGTCGCCCGGCTGGGACCACCACGACATGTGGATCGACCCCACCGACGGAGACCGGATGATCGTCTCGCACGACGGCGGCGTATCGATCTCGGAGAACCGGGGCAAGAGTTGGTTCTTGGTGCATCTCCCGATTGCACAGATGTACCACGTGACCGTTGACAATCGCATTCCCTATTACGTGTACGGCAACCGCCAGGACGGCCCCTCGGTGCGAGGTCCCAGTAACGCCCGCATCGGCGGGATCTTCGCCAACGGCATCATTCCGCGAGGAGAGTGGCACGCGGTGGGCGGCGGCGAGAGCGGATTCGCCACGCCGGACCCGGTCGATCCCAACGTCATCTGGTCCAGCGCGTCCGGCTCCGGCGCCCGCGGCGGCATCGTGGTACGCTACGACGAGCGCACGGGGCAATTCCGGCATGTCGAGGTCTGGCCCGAGAGCACGGGCGGCTGGCCGGCCGAGGGCGTCAAGTACCGCTTTCAGTGGACCTTTCCACTACTCATCTCACCACACGATCACAACACGGTCTATGTGACGAGCCAACACGTGCATCGCACCACCAACGGCGGGCAGAGTTGGGAGGTGATCAGTCCCGATCTCACGACCAACGACAAATCAAAACAGGGAATCTCCGGCGGCTTGACGCCCGACAACATCGGCGTCGAGTACTGCTGCGTCATCTACGCGTTCGACGAGTCGCCGGCGCAGGCAGGAGTGCTGTGGGCGGGCTCCAACGACGGCCTGGTGCACGTGAGCAGGGACGATGGTGCTAACTGGACCGACGTGACGAAGAACATTCCCGACCTTCCTCCGTTGGGTGTGGTGCGGAACATCGACGCGTCGAAGTGGAGCGCGGGCAAGGCATACATCGCCATCGAACACCACATGGTGGGCAACTTCGAGCCGTTCGTTTACAAGACAGAAGACTTTGGCGCCCACTGGCAGAGAATCACCCGCGGCATATCTGACAGCCCACTCAGCTATGCTCGCAGCATTCACGAAGACCCGGTTCGTCCCGGACTGCTCTACATGGGTACCGAGAATACCCTCTACGTGTCGTTCGACGATGGCGACAACTGGCAGCCATTGATGAACAATCTGCCACACACCCCTATGTACTGGCTCGTGGTGCAGGAACACTTCAACGATCTGGTGGTCGCTACGTACGGGAGAGGCTTCTGGATCCTAGACGACATAACGCCGCTCCAGCAGCTTACCTCGGAGATCGCTGCGTCGGGTGCGTATTTGTTCCAGCCGCGCAACGCCTACCGCTTTCAGCCGGTAACCGAACCTATGTTGCAGATCAACGATCCCACAGCGGGGAAAGACCCCAAGTACGGGGCGTCAATCAACTATTGGCTCGGGGCACAGTCCGAGGGTGACGTCAGCCTAAGGATCTCCGATGGTGCGGGCGCGGTGCTGCGAACGCTGGAAGGCACGAAGGATGCCGGTATCAACCGGGTCTGGTGGGACTTGAAGGGCGAACCCTCGACGCAAATCAAGCTGCGGACCAAGCCACGCTATGCCGACTGGGTAGATCTGGGGAAAGAGCGCGTTAGAGAGGTCAATACCGGCCGAGTCACGGTGCTGCAACCGCCGGGCACGTACACGGTCACTCTCGCGATTGGCGGCCAAGAGTACACGCAGCAACTCAACGTTTTGAAGGACCCCAACTCCGAGGGCAGCGATGCGGACATCGCTGCCCAGACTGCCACGGTGACGGCTTTGAGGGAAGACGCAAACTCTGCCGCCCAGATGGTGAACCGAATCGAACTCGTAAGACGGCAGCTGTACGATCTCACGGCTGTCATAGTGGAGCAGGAGCGTTCGGAAGAGATCGTCGCTTCCGCCGACGAGCTGGACGCGAAGCTCTTGGGCGTCGAGGAGAACTTGATTCAACTCAAGCTCACGGGAACCGGCCAGGATGGGGTGAGATGGCCGGCAATGCTGGTAGGCCGGATTGGCTACCTCGCTGGAGCCGTTGCCACGGCTGACTTCCGACCGACCGACCAGGCCCTGGAAGTCAAAGGAGTGCTGGAGGAACGCCTGCAGCGCTATCGCGCCGAACTGGACGCACTGCTCGAGGGCGACCTGGCAGCGTTCAATCGGATGTTGCAACAGCGGAACGTGGCGCCGGTAGTCGAAGGACGGTCGAAGACGGTCGAAGATGGTGTAAGACGGTCTAGGCCGTTTGCGGTCCGACTTCGCGACTGATACGTTAGGCGCCGTGGGAGATAACTGGGACCACATTCGGACAGCCTTTGCCGATCACTACGAGTTCGAGCGCGAACTCGGGGCCGGCGGCATGGCAACAGTCTATCTGGCGCGCGACATCAAGCACGACAGATCGGTCGCCATAAAAGTGCTCCGTCCCGAACTCGCTGCCGCGTTGGGGCCCGACCGATTCCCACGCGAGATCCGCATCGTGGCCAAGCTGTCGCATCCGCACATTCTGCCACTTCACGACTCCGGCGAACTGGACGGGTTCCTCTACTACGTAATGCCCTTCGTGGATGGCGAGTCGCTCAGGGCCAAACTCAGACGCGAAGGCCCCATGCCTGTGCATGAGACCGTGCGCATCCTGCAGCCCGCCACGGCAATTGACCCGGGACATACGGGAGGACTATGCGCCCGTGTGGTCGCCCGACGGCAACTTCGTAGCCTTTCTTTCGGACCGTGGCGGACAGACCGACGTGTGGATCGTGCCGGCGGCAGGCGGCGAACCGGTGCGGGCCACAGACGATCCCGGCAATGAAATCGACCTCACCTGGACTCCCGACGGCGCAGGTGTCACGTTCGCGTACAACGAGGGAGTGCTCAACCTCTGGACCACCGCGGTCGACGACGGCACCACACGCCAGCTCACCTCAAGCGACAAGGACGACTATTCACCTCAGGTGTCCCCCGACGGTCAGTCTGTCGTTTTCATTTCGGAACGCGCCGGAAACCAGGACCTCTGGACCGTTCCGCTATCCGGCGGCGAGCCCACGCGGCTCACCACCAACCCCGCAGATGACAGGGCGCCACGCTGGTCACCCGACGGGACCAGGATAGCGTTCGTCGCCGAGCGCGGAGGAAATGCCAACATCTGGGTGATCGACGCCGACGGGGCCAACCAGGTTCAACTCACCGACTGGCCGACCACCGAGAACGACCCGCAGTGGTCGCCCGACGGCAGCCTAATCGCCTTCCTCTCAGATAGAGAGGCGGAAAACTTGGTCGAGATCTGGACGGTGCCTGCCCAGGGGGGCGAGCCTGTGCGCGTAACCGACACGGGCGGGAACGTGAGTGGTAACCAGCTCTGGAGTCCCGACGGCTCGGCATTCTTGTACAATGGCCTGGATGATGAAGGCGGCATAAGCCTGCACCGTGTATCCGCCAAAGGGGGTGAGGTGAAGCAACTCACCTTCGCCGGCTTAGTCCAAAATGGCCGCTGGTCACCCGACGGCGCGAGTGTTGCGTTCACGGGACTCGAGGGAGAAAGCGCCGACCTCCTGGTGATGCCCGCGCAAGGAGGGGCCGTAAAGACACTCTTGGCTACTCCGGCCAACGAGTTCGCACCGCGGTGGTCGCCCGACGGAACCATGGTTGCGTTCGTCACCGACCAGGACGGCAACTCGGACATTGCAGTGATGCCGGCTTCCGGCGGGCCGGTTCGCAAACTCACCGAAACGGCCGCCAACGAGAATGAGCCCGAGTGGTCCCCCGACGGCAAGACACTTGTCTACTTGGCGTCGGATTCGGACCACAAGCTGGTGACGGTGAGCGTGGGGCATTTGTTGGCGGGATGGTAGGACAATCGCGAGAGACGGTCGATGACGGGCCAGGGCGGTCAGAGACGGTGGAACCAGCCAAGTAGGAAAAAAGGGGCCGGGCATCTAGCCCGACCCCTTCTGCTGTTGTGACAATCAGCATCTAGTTGCTGTTGTCGCCGTCCTCGTCCTTCTCGTCGCCGTCCCGATCCTCGTCCTCGAACGCCTTGATCGAGTTCTTGATGTTGTCTTTGACAACGTTCTCGTTGGCTCCGCCCTTATTTGCGGTGGCGGGATCGATGAGGTTCCCCGCGCCGTCGACAAACCACAGCGAAACATCGAGGCGTACCGTCACGTTGGTGGTGGTCGTGGAATCCGTGATCATGAGAGGCGGATTCAGCTCGGTTTCCTGCTCCTGATCCAAATCCGTTTCGTAGGCGAACGCCTGGCCGTTATAGGTCCCGAATGCAACGATGCTCTTGCCCACCAGGTCGGGATGCGCCGCCGCAAAGGCCAGATCCTCGGGATCGTTACCGCTCACCTTGTGGATCTTGAACTCCAGTTCGTCATACGTACCAGTATCGATCGGTACCGCGATCTCCTGCATGGTACCACCATTCAGCGGCACGTCGACAACGATGGGGCCGAACTCGAATTCCTCACAGTCGTCCGTGGCACAATCTACAGACTCGACTCGCTTGAGTTCGATCTTTTTCAGCACCACCTGGACGCTGTCCAATATGAGCGTGTTAGCACCGTCGGCCAGCGTGTCACTCAGGGCCGCCACAGGAAACCGCGAGAACGCGGGAGCTGGAGCAGCACTGGGTGCAGCACTCGAGAACGACAGAGATACCTGCTTCGACAAGGGACCCGTGGTCGGGCCCGTGCCCCCGCTGTCGCTGCAGGCGCCGGCCGCTATGCCAACCGCGGCGATCAGCGAAAAATTGATGAACTTCTTCATGACAGCATCCTCCTAAAGGGATAGTGATAGTCTTGCGTTTGACACCGGTTGTGCCATTTCTGCCAGCCCTCAAGCGCAACAGTGGTGCCACGCAAGGCCACCATTTCAGTCGGCTCTAACATTAGGTAAGACATTGATTTACACCAGACTATGAGCTACGTCACAATCCTTGTGGATTGCAACAAAACGGGGCAGACTAGCACGAAGTAGAGCGCCTTCGAACAAAACGGCCTTCCCAGCCATCCAATTCATGAGAACACGTTAACGGTGGCGCGAGAGGAGTTGCTATAGTGTCGGTGGCGCTTAAGAACTGGAGCCTCGAGTTCCCCTGGATTTCTAGATCCGACACCCACGGAGGTCCCACCCTGACCGCACCGGACACGCGACCCAGCGCAACACCGACGCATGAGGACGATATCGTCCGCCAGGTGCAGGCCGGCGATGCCGCCGCGTTCGAGCGCATCTACGAGATCCACGTCCGCCGCATCTATGCTCTGTGCTTGAGGATGCTGGCCGACGCGACGCTCGCCGACGAACTCACGCAGGACATCTTCGTTAGGGCATGGGAAGCCGTGGGCTCCTTCAAGTTCCAAAGTGCGTTCGGTACCTGGCTCCATCGCCTGAGCGTCAACGTGGTCCTGGGATATCTCCGCTCCGAAAAGAATCGTCTGAACAGGATTATTCCTGTTGGTGACGAATTGGACACGTACCTGGGCGAAGTCAGACACGCGATGCCGGAGACCAAGATAGACGTCGAGCGGGCAATCGCCGGTCTCCCCCAGGGTGCCAAGGAAGTTCTCATACTCCACGACATCCAGGGATACCGCTACAGAGAAATCGCAGAGATGATTGGCACCGCCGAGGGGACTATTAAGTCACAGCTCAACAGGGCCCGGCGGTTGGTGCGGGAGGCATTACTCAGATGAGTGACAAGATCTGGCACACGGACGAGACCGACAACTGCAAGATCGTCGAGGAGTTGTTGTCCGCATTCTTCGACGAGGAGCTGAACGAGACCGCCGATGCCGCCGTGCGCCATCACTTGGATGGGTGCACCGCATGCGCTACAAAGCTCCAGGAGCTTAAGGCCACTGTCGAGACCATCAACTCGCTTCCGTGCGAGGCAACGCCGGAATCGGATCTCTGGCCAGGGATCGTCGCGGTGACGGGGGACCGTGAGCG
>JBHHZE010000029.1:0-42370 GCA_046757925.1 Gemmatimonadales bacterium | reverse complement strand
CGTTGGGGACATGGGGGGCGACGCATGCGTCGCCGCTACACCTACACCGCCTCCGGCACTCCTGTCGGCACCGGCCGGGGCGGAATGCGGAACGTCATGACTACCACCAGCATGGCCACGCCCGCAGCGATATAGAAGGGAACGTGTGCACCCAAGCCCTGGAACGCGGCCGTCGCCCAGATCGGCGCTATCACCCGCGCCATTCCTCCAAATGCTTGCTGCACACTCAACGTCTGTCCGAACTCCTGCTTCGAGACCCTGTGGGTCACCAGCGCCGACACCGACGGGAACAGGCAAGCAGTCCCCATCGGAACCAATCCCATGAACACGGCAAGCGGCAGCACCGACCCGGGCAACGGGATCAGGATCATACCTGATGCCAGCAGCACAGCCCCTAGCCTCATCACGTGGGTTTCACCTATCCAGTCCACCATTCTCCCCAAAACCAGCGCCCGCATTACGACCCCCATGGCGCCGATGTAGACAAAGAAAATCCCTATGGTCTTCTCGTCGATTCCGAACTTGGACTCCATATAGAGCGCCAGCACGGAGGTGATGGACATGAAGCCCAGCATCCCTATCGCATATATCCAGATCAGGCGTGAGACTTGGCCCTTGGGCGAGTGCACCACCTCGGCAATCAACTGGAAAATCGGTCGGCGGGGCGGCGTTTCCAGTTCATCCGGACCCACCCCTATGAAGCTGTCTCGCTGGGCGGCCGGGAACGATTCAGGCAGCCACCGCCAGGCAAAAACAAAATTGGTGAGGCACAGACCTGCGGCGATGAGCCCCGGGGCAGCGGCCCCGATGTTGAATGCAAGCGACCCGATGGCCGGACCCACCATAACACCCGCGCTCGTGGCGGCCGTGAGCCAGCCCAATGCCCTCGCCCGGTCTTTGGGCTGCACCGAGTCCCCCACGTAGGCCTGCAGGACCCCTGTAGTACCACCGCCAATGCCCTGGATCAGCCGTGAGAGAAACAGCATCCAAATGGAAGTGGCCAGACCGAACACTGTGAACGCCGCGGCGCCTGCCAGCAATCCCGACAATATCGCCGGCCTTCTACCCCACCGGTCCGATAGCCGACCCCACGACGGCGCAGAACTCAACTGTGCGACGGAGAAGATCGCGATCATCCAGCCGATCAACCACTCCGGAGCGTCCAATCTCAACGCGTAAAACGGCAAGAGTGGAAAGATCATGGAGAATCCGATCATATCCACGAACGCCGTCGCCATGAGAATGGAAATACGCTTCATCGCCGTGTCCTCGTTGACATCGGCGAGGAAGATAAACTGTTGGGCGCGACCGAGGTCACGAAGCCACCGATGGCGGTGTCCCTCTCACACCCAGGCTGAGCGACACGCCGACCACCACGACAGTCACCGCGCCAATCACGTTGTGCCACAAGAACGATATCGAGGGCGCCCCGAAAGTCACCGCTGCCACCGCTGCCATGCCAGCAAGCAGCCCTACGAACCCGCCGAGCGCACGGGCACCCGGAATCATGGCAAGTAGGAAAACGCCCAGAATCGAACCATAGAAGAACGAGCCGAAACGATTCACCACCTCGATCAGCGACCCCAGAGTGACGGCAAATGTAGCAACTATGCAAGCAAAAAGTCCCCAGAACCCGGTAGCAACCTTGGACACGATAAGATAATGTGCGTCGCTTGCCTCCGGCCGCACCCAGCGGCGATAGAAGTCGATTACCGTAGCGGTCGAAAGCGAATTGAGTTCCGCCGCAATACTCGACATCGCAGCCGCCAACACGGCGGCGATAAAGATCCCTGCCAAACCGAGCGGCAGCTCTCGTAGCACGAAACGGGGAATGATGTAGTTGACATCCCGCGCTGACTCCCCCGTGACACGTTCTGCGAGGGCGAGTGCTTCGCCCCTTATGGCTTCCGCCTCGCTCTGCTTAGCGAGAAACGCCGCCATTGCGGCGTCGACTGCGGGGCCGTCACCGGTCGTTCGCAAATCGGCCACTGCCCGCGCCGCAGTCTCGCGCTCGGCGAATGCCTCCGCATAGCGAGTCTCGAGTGCCGCATAGGCACTGGGTTCCTCATTCCGTACGCGTTGCTCATGGGCGGGGTTGAACAAGAGGGGTGGCGCTTGAAACAGATAGTAGAGAAAGACCAGTACTCCTACCAACAGAACCAGCGCTTGGAGCGGGATCTTCCAATACGCGCTCATAAGCAGCGAACTCCGCGCCTGGTCGGTCGACTTGGCGGTCAGATAGCGCTGCACCTGACTCTGATCGGTCCCGAAATATGACAGCATGAGAAACGTCCCGCCGATCATCCCCGACCAGAAGGTATAGGTCTGGTTGAGGTCTACCGAGAAGTCGAACACCCGCATCCTCCCGGTTGCCCCCGCAATGCGGAGTGCATCGTCCGGATGGATAGGCATTCTCACGAGCAGCACCACGACGATCGCTACCAGCGCGCCGACGATGAGCACCATTTGCTTCACATCAGCCCACGTTACAGCTTGCACACCACCGATCATGGTATACGCAACCGTCGGGATACCGATGAGCGCCACCGACCAAACGAGGTTCCACCCAAAGATCGCCGAGAAGACCACTGCAGGAGCCGCAATGATGGCGCCCGCGGACATCCCGCGGGAGGCGAGGAAAAGAAAGCTCGTCAGCGAGCGGGTCTTGGCATCGAAGCGCCGTTCCAGATACTCGTAAGCAGTAAAAACCTTGGCGCCACGCAGAAACGGGACAAGCGTGACGCCCAGAATAACCATGGCGACCGGCAGCCCGAAGTAAAATTGCACAAACCGGAGCCCGTCGGTAGCACCCTGGCCGGTCGTCCCGATCAATGTCACTGCCGAGAGCTGCGTCGCCATGATGGACAGGCCAACCGCCCACCACGGGAGGCTCCTGTTCGCGAGGAAATAGCCTTCGAGTTTTCGAGTACCCTTGGCCCGCCGCAGGCCATCCACGACAACGTAGGCCAGATAGGCCCCGACGATGACCCAGTTCAGCCAATGCACGACGTGTTACTCACCCCGCGTATCGCACCTGGAGGAACCAAAGAAGAACGAGAGTGATGACCTGAACCACGATGACACTCACAAGCGTGCGCCGGAAGCCAGTGGTTCCGCGTTCCCTCACTGCACGGGTCGTTGGTTCAGGTTCAGCAGATTGAGGAATAGCTTGTAGGCACCGGGTACGCCGGCGGGAAGTGAGCGGAAAAAGCTGATACCGGTATACACGTAGGTCCCTTTCCCGTAGGCGGCGACGAGCAAGCCGCCTCGAACCGGAGCGCGGTTCGGGTCCCTCATTTCGAGTAACGGGGTATAGTGTTTATCCCAAGTTCCCGCAAAATAGAGCCCCCGCTCCTGCGGCCATCCATTCCAATCTTCGGGCCCAATCTCGTTGGGACTGGTAAACACCGGGCTCCTGGGCCGGAGGATTTTCACCGGCGCGTTCTCGTCGGTGATGCGATCGTGTGGCCGCGAGATCGTCAGTGGATAGGGCGCATACCCCCCGCGGGCGAACTGGTATTGCTGATACTGCACCAGCAGAAGCCCGCCACTGCGCGTGTACTCCAGCAGCCGGTCGTTGTACTTGACCACCGCAGGGTCGCTCTCGTAGGCCCGGCTTCCTATGACGATCGCGTCGAACTGCGACAGGTCCGAGCCCGCCAGCGCGGCTGCGTCCAGCAGTTCGACGGGCAGGCCGATCTGTACCAACGCTTCGGGCACCCGGTCGGCCGCACCACGCACATAACCGATCTTACTGACGGCGGGCAGCTCGATCGGCGCCACCAGGACGTCCGCTCCCGCCCAGGTTACCCGGGATGCCGGTCGGATGTGGGGATAATCGATCAACTCGATCCCTTGCGAGAAACTCCTACCGGCTCCGGCAGTCGCAACAGATCTGATCACCACAGCTGTTCGCTCGACCCCGCTCGGCCTATGCACACGAAATCTGAACACCTTGGATTCACCAAACCGCTCGAACACAAACGGGAGTGGATCCGGCATGCGCCAACCGTTCGCGTCGAGACCTACCGTGCCCGGCAAGGTGTCTGAACCGTTGTAGGTAAGCGTAACCGTGAACGTGCGCTCGGCTGCACCGTCCGAGGGCCAAATCACATGCTCCGGAGACAGCCTTACCTCTACTTCCGGTACGACGCGTACGGGATCTCTGATCTCGCCGGTCGCCTGGTCGTTGTGACGGTACGCGACTTCCCGCTCGACGGCGATCGTGGCGCCAAGAAGCTTCACCCGCGCCACGGCTCGCAGCACCGGCGGATCGAACGGCAGACCGCGTAGCTCGGGCGGCGCAGCACTCCAATCGTACAGAGCGCCCCGGAGCGGACGCTTCAGGAAATATGGTTGGGTCAACTCCGCGTCTTCCGGAATCCTGATTTTGAACTTCGCGAGAGCCTCAGCGCCCGGGAGCACCTGAGATCCCGGATCATCCAGCGGCTCTACCGCCCAGCCGGCGGGAGCCACTATGGATATGTCATCCAGCGACACGGGGTATGGACCGCCGTCATAGAATTCTACCTCGACCTCGACTTCTCGCCCCGGTACCAAAGCCCAAGAGCTGGCACGGGCATCCATAACGAGACCTGCCGAGACTTCGAGGGCTCTCTGAAGCACGTGTCCGCGTTCGCCGTCCAAAAACTCGCTGCTCTCCCGCCGGATAGCGGCTGCAATCGGCCTCGCTGCCGTCGCGAGGCGGCTTGCCGAAACTGCGGCTCTTAGGGAGTCCGCCAATTGAACCAACCGAGAGGTATCGCGCGGAATCCCGTCGAAGATGTCGCGGTCGTTTCCGCCATTCCCCGGATGACTCTTTCGACTTTCGATCAGCTGCAGCCGTGTAGACGCCGGTCCCGAGTTCTGGATCCGGCCCATGTCCTGGGAGCTGTGGCTGCTCCTGCTGGCCATAGCTATCTGATTGAAAGTCCTGCCGGACCTCGGATCTATCCCGCCAGTCGACAGTTCGAGTGTAGTCGATGCCCGGTCGAATCGCGTGGAGCGATAAAACTTGAGTGGCGTCCACGGCGCGAGCGATTCTTCACTGGTGAGTTCCGGGAACCGCGTAGGGTCTCCCGCCACTTCGAACGCCCGTTTGGCCGCCACACCCGCCGCCTGATGCTGGCCGTGCCCATCGCGCGGCGTGCCGGAAAACACGGAGACGATCACGTGGGGGCGAAACCGTCGCACTATGCGCACTACGTCCTTCAAGATCGAGTCCGGCGGCCAGAAACGGGAGGTCTCGGAGAGTTCACGCGAATAACCGAAGTCGAACGCGCGGGTGAAGAACTGCCGGGCACCGTCTACTTTGCGCGCGGCGACCAGCTCGCTCGAGCGCAGCAGGCCCAGAGACACGCCCAGTTCCCGGCCGATCAGGTTCTGCCCTCCGTCACCCCGGGAGAGCGATAGATAGGCTGCGTCGGCCCCGAAACCCTGCGCCAGCAGTGCCAGGAGGCTGGTGTCCTCGTCGTCCGGATGCGCGCCGATCACGAGTACTCTCCTGTTCTCGCCAAGTCTTTGCAGGAGATGATCGAGCGCGACCACTCCCCCGGAGGTGGGTGGTGCGAGTTGGGCGGAGAGCTGCGGTGTTGCGAATAGGCAGACAGCGACTAGCGCCGCCGAGCTAAGCCGCTTCACGGGCAACCACTATGCTGCGCAAGCGCTCGGCACTGGGATCTTGGGGATCGCCAAACGGCTTCGGATGGCCACTGGGATCGAGCACTACCGACGGGCATACGAATTCCAGCCTGCGAGCGCGGACGCGGTTTTGGACCGCCTGAGTACCCACGGGGCTGCCGATCATGATGCTGAGAGGTGACATGGATTTGAGTGCCTCCGCCGCAGCCAACACCTTCCAAGGCGACGTGAGGTGGCCGTCGACCACTATAACGTTCATCACCTCGACGGAAATCAGCGGTCGCTGTCCACGAAACAGGAGTCTCTCGGTCTTGATTGCACGGCGTGCCTTGTCGATAGCCTCGTTGAGCGCATCCATCACACCGAACCGGGGGTTGAAATCGGGATCGAGCACGGCATCACCGTCTTCAGCAACCGCACCGATGATTCCCAACCCCTCCATCCGGACATGTGCGGCGACGATAACATCGAACTTGCTTCCCATCGCCTTCGCAGCATTGGCGGCTACTTCAACACCCGAGGGTGTCACCCCGATAACCGCTGTCGGCGGCGATGTATGGCGATTGAGCTGGCCACCCAATTGGGCCCCCGCACCCGAGCGCGACGGGTATAGCGCCTGTATGTCGGAATCCGTACCCATAACCCTGCGAATATAGGCAGTAAGTAGAACGGACAGAAGGGACCTACTATCCGATCTCCTCGATCCATTGCATATTTCGACGGTGGAACTTGGGAGTATACCTAAAGGTTCCCTACGGGTACGATATCGCAACCTGTCCGAAAGAAAATATCAGAACGAGTCAAAATAAAGAGACGGATATCATGACTACGGTTACCGCGGAAAAGAAGGACGATACCGCAGCGACGGCCAAGCGACACGTGAGCGAAGAAGAAGCACGTGCCGTAGCCGAAGCCGCGCGTGAAGAAGAGTGGAAGTCACCTAGTTTCGTTCGCGAGTTGTTCAACGGTAGGGTACTGCTCGACCTCATCCACCCGTGGCCACAGGTGGACCAGAAGGAACTCGAACGTGCCACCCCGTGGCTGGAGCGTTTGGGAGAGTTTTTGGCCCAACATGTGGACGGCGATGAGATCGATAAGAACGGCAAGGTCCCGCAGTCCGTCATAGACGGGCTCAAAGAACTCGGCTGCTTTGGGATCAAGATACCGCAAGAGTACGGGGGACTCGGCTTCTCTCAGACGGTTTACAACAGAGCCATCTCGATGGTTGCGAGCAAGGACGCCTCGGTGGCGACCCTGCTCTCGGCCCACCAGTCGATCGGCGTACCTCAGCCACTCAAGCTCTTCGGTACTCCCGAGCAAAAGCAGAAATACTTCCCCCGCCTTGCGAAGGGCGCCATCAGCGCGTTTGCACTCACCGAGACAGCAGTCGGAAGCGACCCGGCGCGCATGACGACCGAGGCCAAGCTGACGGACGACGGCAACGCCTACATTCTGAACGGCGAGAAATTGTGGTGCACCAACGGCACAATTGCCGAGCTCCTGGTGGTTATGGCCAAGACAGGTGAAAGGAAGATCAGCGCGTTCATCGTCGAAACCGACTGGCCCGGCGTCGAAGTGATCCACCGTTGCAGTTTCATGGGCTTGCGGGGGATCGAGAATGGTGTGCTGCGCTTTACCAACGTGCGGGTTCCCAAGGAAAATCTGTTGTGGAAGGAAGGCCGGGGCCTCAAGCTAGCATTGGTAACGCTGAACACCGGCCGTCTCACCGTCCCAGCTACATGCGCCGCCGCGGGCAAGCGCTGCCTCGACATATCCCGGCGCTTCAGCAAGGAGCGCGTGCAGTGGGGTCATCCCATTGGCAAGCACGATGCTGTCGCACAAAAACTCGGCTCGATGGCGGCGACCACCTTTGCAATGGACTCGCTCTCCGAGATCTCAACCCTGATGGCCGACGAGGGCACCTTCGACATCAGGCTCGAGGCGGCCATCTCCAAAATGTGGAACACCGAGAATGGGTGGCAAATCGTAGACGATACGCTGCAGATCCGCAGCGGTCGCGGCTACGAGACCGCCGAAAGCTTGCGGGAGCGGGGAGAAGAAGGTATCGCGGTAGAGCGCCTGATGCGGGACTTCCGCATCAACCTCATTTTCGAGGGCTCGAGCGAGATCATGCGCCTGTTCATTGCCCGCGAAGCCGTAGATACGCACCTCAAGGTTGCGGGTGCGTTGGTGGACCCGCGGGCATCGGTGGGGCAAAAGATACCGGCTTTCATCAAGACGGCTTTCTTTTATGCCCTCTGGTATCCCGCACGTTTGATCGGTTGGGGCTGGTGGCCCCGCTACGGAGAGTTTGGCAAACTCGCCAAGCATCTGCGGTTTGTGAATCGCCGCGCACGCAAGCTCGCGCGGACGCTGTTCTACGCGATCGTGCGCCACGGTCCCAAGCTCGAGAAACGGCAGACCGTGCTGGCACGCCTGGTAGAGATAAGCGCCGAACTGTTCGCCATGGCTACCGTGACCGCCAAAGCTCAAGGGATGCGCATGAGCAAGTCACCCGAGGAGCGCGCCAATGCCAGCACGGCGGTTCAGCTCGCCGATATCTTCTGTCGCGGGGCGAGGCGGAGAGTCGACCAGAAGTTCAAGAGCGTGTTCCACAACGACGACATGGCTATTTACAGCCTCGCTCAGTCGATCATGGCGGACGAACTGTGCTGGTTGGAACGGGGTGGGACGGTCAGGGACAAGAGCTCCTAACCAGGCAACCGCAGTTCCGATACGTGAACTCGAGGCGGCGGCAGCCGCCTCTTTTCACGGCACGTGGCAAACGAACTCGACCCAGATCAGCCTCCGCGCTCAACGCGCTGCCGTTTTCGATACTCCTTCTTCGACGCCAAGCTGGAACAGCGGGTGTCGGCTCTGGAATCCAGATTCGAACAGCGCCTTGCGGCTACCAAGGCCGAACTCGTCAGGTGGATGTTCGGGTTCTGGGTCGGAACAATAGGCATCATGATCGCCTTGCATCGATTCCTCCCGTAGGGGTGTGAGCCCTGAGCCCAACTGCGTCTGGGCCACCCTGCCTGTAGGCGGTACGACAACTGGGTGAGCAAGACGGGCAGAGACGGACGGAGATAGTCGGGGACGGACAGTTGACCTGGAAGCGGGCGGGGCTGGGCTACCCTCCTTGCGAAACCGATCCACGGCCCACGAGATTGGTCTCGTAACCAAACGCCCGCCGTCGTAGTACCGATCTAAACAGAGAAGGCGACATGCCGGGATCGTGGACATCAACAAGATCCATGTGATCCTGACACGTGAGGAACGTCCCTCACTAACTCCACGGGCGGCACCATAGAAGGCAACGGGACGCTCGATGTTTCGTTCATCACGTTCGACAACATGGGACTGATCAATCCGGGCACGTCGCCAGGCATCCTCACCCTCACCGGTGCCGTACCGCTCGGAGCATCGGGTGCGATCGGCATCGAACTCGGAGGCACGACCGTCGGTACAGGGTACGACCGGTTGAACGTGAGCGGCGTGGCGACGTTGGGTGGTGCACTGGTAGTTGATACGGTCAATACGTTTGCGCCGAGCAGCGGCGACCGGTTCGCCATCATGACGTTCGGGTCACGAGTCGGCAACTTCAGTGCGGTGACCCTGCCGACGATCACCGGGGTGACCCTCGACACCTTGTTCACCTCCGGCCAGACACCGGATACTCTGTACGTCACGGCGTCTGCGCCAGCACCAACGACTGGAGACTGGACCTGGGTCTCGGGCAGCTCGAGTGTCGCTCAATTGGGCGTCTACGGCACCCGGGACACCGCCAGCCCCTCCAACGTTCCGGGCGCACGCCAAGTGCCTGTTTCGTGGATCGACGCCGCTGACAATCTCTGGCTCTTTGGTGGTAGCGGCTTTGACGTTGCGGGGCTGGTGGGCCGACTCAACGACCTTTGGCGGTTTGTTCCGTAGGAATGCGGCGGTAGGGACGACAGGGAAAAGGGCAAGTGGCAAGATGTGAAAAGTGAAATGTGAAATGCCACAAACGCGGTCGTACCGCGACGAACTCGGAGAGACAACCTCGACGGCTAGCAGCAGCGTCCGGTAGGCCGTCCAGCTGGTCGAGACCTCGTCCGACGGCACAACGAACAAATCGGGTTGCACCAACTCGTCGTCCGCCCACGAGATATCTGCCGGCGACAGGAATAAGCGTGCAACCTCTGAGTGGTCATCTAGATACGCAGAGAGCCGTCGGTAAACGGATCCGATCACTACCTGGTGTACCGGCCGAGGTGCCGGAGTCACTAGGAGTTCTCCGTGCACGAGTTCGTAGCGATTCCCATCGCTCGGGAATGCGAGGACCTCGTCGATGGTGTACCGGCGTGCGGTATCGGGCATAGCCATAGTATCGCTTCTCCTCGGCCGAGTGAGCAAGGGGCGTCCATCCGAGTGAGAGGACGGACAAAGACGGACAAGACGGTCGGAGACGGGCCGCTGACTTGGAAGTCGGCGGGGCCGGGCCACCGCCCTCCTTGCCGAGCCCGTCCCGGCCCATAAATTGCCCCGTTCCGCCGTCGGACCCTTAGCACCCGTTAGAACCGACCATATGACTCGACCGCTGTTGCGCCCACGCAACTCATGGCCTATTGCGCTCATTCTGGGCGTACTCGTCGGCAGCTGTGACGACGACGTGGGCGGTCCTCCCGTACCCCAATTCGCCAATTTCTCGCTTGCCCCCTCGTTCGTCACCCAAGCCGCCGGGATCGTAGACATCAACAAGATCCACCTGATTCTGAAACGTGAGAGCGATGGCTCGACGGCCCTAGACACCGTGTTTTCGGTCACTCCCGGCGCAGACTCCGTCGCCCTGACTCTCACAGTCACCGTGATGGAATCCCCTGAAGACTTCCAGCTGACTATGGATTTCATCACGCCGACAAACGATACGGCCTTCAAGGCCGGGCCGGTTACCGTGACGGCAACCACCGATACGCCCAAGAACGCTCCTCCGGTGCCGATAGACGTAGCTGCAGTGTACGTGGGTGTGGGTGCCAACGCCGTGGGAGTATCGATTCTAACCGCCGGTGCCACGGTGCTCACGGGCGATACGGTAGCTCTCAATGCGGTGGCGCTGGACACCGCCGGAGTCCCTATCCCCGGGACCCCCATAGCGTGGCGCTCGCTGGACACTGTGGCAGCCCAAGTGCCGGACCCGGGCAGCAGTCAGGTGGTGGGAGGGGCCACCCGGGGACCCGTGATGATCGTAGCAGAACTGCTTACTGGACCCGCAGACACTGCCTCGGTGCTGGTTCAGCCAGTGCCCAACTCGGTCACCGTGGTGTCGGGCGATCAGCAGACGGGCCAGGTGGGGCTAGCCCTGGCTCAGCCCATAACGGTCCAGCTCACAGCCTCCGACGGACTCCCAGTCGAGGGTGCCAGGGTGGTGTTTGCCACGGCCGACGGCGGGACCTTCTCGGCGGACACGGTGGCGGCTGATACACTGGGTGCTGCAATGACCACTTGGACGCTGGGAGGTGGAGCGGGTACCCAAACCGCGACAGTTTCTGTGTTCGGTTCGACTGCGCAGACCACCGTGACGGCCACTGGCACCCCCGGCCCCGCCAAGTCGATCGTGAAGGTGGCTGGTGACGCACAGGCGGTAGTGGCGGGCAAGGCGGTGTCGACACCGCCATCGGTCAGAGTGGTGGATGCCTTCGGCAATGGAGTAGCCGGGCTTCCGGTAACGTTCTCCGTCACGGCGGGCGGGGGCAGTATCACCGGCGGTGCCCAGAACACCGATGCTGCCGGACTGACCACGGTGGGCAGTTGGACGTTGGGCACCACCGCGGGCACCAACCAACTTACCGCCTTGACCGACGTGGTCCCTGCGCCACCGGCCGTTACGGCCGACTCGGCGGGTAGCGCCGCTAAGCCCGCTACCACGGTTACCACAACCGCCACGGTTGCCGACTCTGCACAGAAGGCGGCTCTCACCGTTCCCGCTTCGGTGGTCTTTACGGCGACGGGCACATTGGGCAACGCCAGCCTCCTGACCAAGGTCCTTGGTGACGTTCAGTCCGGCACGGTCGGCACCGTCCTGCCCGATTCGTTGATCGTGGTGGCTACCGACAGCAACAGCAACCCGGTGCCGGGTACCGCAATCGCGTGGAGTGTCGTATCGGGAGGCGGGACGCTGAGTGCTACGAGCACGGTGACCGATTCGCTGGGTCGAGCGGCGGTGGTGTTGACCTTGGGGACCACGCCGGTGTCCAACCTCGTGCGGGCCGTGTTGGCGGGTAAGGATTCTGTGGACTTCACCGAGCAGGCCAATGTGGGAGCGCCCGCGCAGTTGGCGTTCTCCGTCGAGCCTACGAACACGACGGTGGCTGCGGTGTTCTCGGTGGACGTGAGCGTCGAGGACACGTTCGGGAACTTGGTGAGTACTGACAACACTACATCGGTGAGCCTCGCTATCGCGGCGGGTACGGGTGCGGCGGGCGCGGTCTTGTCGGGTACGAGTCCGGTGACTGCAGCATCCGGTGTGGCGTCGTTCACGGATCTCACGATCGATCTGGTTGGTACTGCATACCAGCTCTCCGCGACCGCCACGGGGTTGACCGCCGCCGCGAGCGCCACATTCGATGTAGGACCACAGCTGGGTGTCTCATGGGTCAACCCGGTGAGCGGCAACTGGAGCGTGGCGTCCAACTGGAGTACCGGTGTGGTGCCAGATTCGCTCGATGATGTGTTCATCACTGTCGACGGCACCTACACAGTTACACTAGACATCAACACCAGGGTCAAGACGCTGGTTCTGGGCGGGAACACCGGGACACAGACGCTCGCCATTGTGTCCACCACCATGACGATCGACACCGCTGCCGCCGTGGGCACCAACGGAGCCATCATCCAGACTGGCGGCACTCTCGCCGGACCCGGTACGGTCTCCGTAAGCGGCTCCTACGATTGGAGTGGCGGTATACAGTCCGGCACGGGCAGCACCGTCGTCCTTTCGGGAGCCACATTCACCGGCAGCGGGACCGGTACCAAGAGCATCGACACCCGCACTTTGCTGATTACCGGCAGCGCGGTGTGGTCGGGCATCGGCCAGTTACAGTTCCGCAACAACGCGGTGCTCAACATTCTGGCCGGCGGTGTGTTCGACATGCAGACCGACGCCGACTTCGGCCAATTCAGTGCCGGCACTGCAAACGTTCAGAACAACGGGATATTCCGCAAATCGGCTGGTGCGGCGGCCACATCGTTCAGCGTTCCCTTTACCAATAACAGCGGTGCAACGCTCGACGTGCAGGCCGGGCAGGTCCAGTTCCCGGTGAACGGCAACAGTTTGGGTGGCACCGTCACCATTGCCAGTGGTGCCGAGGTGCAGGTAACGGGCGGCACGACCACTCTACCAGTGGGCCAAGTTTTGGCACCAAGTCCTGCCGGGCTATTGCGACTTACCGGTGGAACAATGACACTCGGCGGAGCCACCTTGGCCGACACAGTCAAGTTGGGGCGCTTTATCATGAGTGGCGGTACGCTGGACGGTGGCGGCGTGTTCCTCGCCACCGACACGGTCACCTGGACAAACAGTTTCTGGAGTGGCAGCGGTAAGACGGTGATCCCGACCGGGGTCATATTGATCGGCAGCACGACCGGTACCAAGAGCATCGACGCCAGGACTCTGGATATTTCGGGTACGGCAGAGTGGTCGGGCATCGGCCAGTTACAGTTCCGCAACAACGCGGTGCTCAACATTCTGGCCGGCGGTGTGTTCGACATGCAGACCGACGCCGACTTCGGCCAATTCAGTGCCGGCACTGCAAACGTTCAGAACAACGGTACGTTCCAGAAGTCGGGCGGTACGTTCGTCACCAGCATCGACATCCCGTTCACAAATGCCAGTGGTGGGACGCTCGATGTGCAGACGGGTTCCGTCCGTCCGCTTACTTTCACCCAATCGGCCGGATCGGTACTTCAGGGAACGGGAACCTTCGATCTATCCGGCGCTACCGTTACCGCGTGGGAAGGCACTATTCGCCCCGGAGGCGCAGGCGCGACCGGCATACTTACGATCCAGGGTAACTTACCAGCAGGCACAAGCCCCACGATTGAGATTGACGTCGGTGGGACAACGCCCGGCTCGGGAGTGGGAACACACGATCAGCTGGTCATTACCGGGGTCGCGAACTTCTCGGGCATATTGGACGCCAGTAACACAGTGGGCGGGTTCTCGCCGGTGAATAACGACGCATTCACTGTCTTGACGTACGGTTCTATGGCGGGAACGTTTAGTAACGTATTCCGTCCATGCGCCAACTGTCAGACGGACGTGATCACGGCGACCAGCTACACTATGATCTCGTTCTAGCAGGTCGGGCACGCCACATTCTTCGACAGTCCGATGCACGCACCAGACCTTCTACATCACACCGCCTCCAACGCCTGCTCCACGTCCGCGATCAGGTCTTCGTAGTACTCGACTCCCACCGACAGCCTTACCAAACCCGGCGGCATACCCATTCGCTCCTGTTCCTCGGGCGGTACATCTGCATGAGTCATCGTGCCGGGATGCTCGGCCAGGGATTCCGTTCCACCCAAACTCACAGCTAGCTTTGTGAGCTTGAGTGAATTCAAGAAGCGAAACGCGGCCTCTTCACCACCCTCCACATCGAACGAGATGAGCGACCCAGGTCCCGCGCACTGGCGCCGGTATATTTGGAACATCGGATCTTCTTCCTGCAACAACCCCAAGTAGAAAACCTTTCGCACCTTGGGATGCTCGTTCAGGAAGTCGGCTACGTAGCGCGCGTTCTTCATCTGCGCCGTCATCCGCATCTTCAGCGTCTCGAGGCTCCTCATCAAGAGCCAACCTGTCCAGGGCCCCGCCATGGTCCCCATTATGGTCCGCATCATCCTCACGGTGGAGAGCAACTCGTTGCTGCCGAGACAGGCACCTGCTATCACGTCACTGTGGCCACCGATGAACTTCGTGGCCGAGTAGAGTACCAGGTCGGCACCGTGCTTCAAGGGATGTTGCCACAATGGGCCCAAGAACGTGTTGTCAACCATGACTACGGGCCTAGGCCCGTGACCACCCATCGTGTGCACCAATCCGGCAACACCGGCGATATCCACCAAGGCATTGGTTGGGTTGGCGGGAGTCTCGATCAATGCAGCGGCAACGCGCCTTCCGTCCACACGCGCCGCTAGGTCGTCTGCGATCTCACTCACCGGCAGTCCCGCCCGGAAGCCGACGCTGTCGACTCCGAATTCGCCAAGAATGTGCTTGACCAGATAATCTGAACCGCCGTACAGCGGTTCGCTATGGAGCACGACATCACCCGGTCTAGCGAACGAGAGCAACGATGTCGATATCGCGGCCATGCCGCTCTCGAACACGGCACACGATTCGGCATCGTCCCACAGGGTGAGTCGGTCCTCGAGCAACTCGAGATCGGGGTTGTTGAGCCGGCTGTAGATCAAGCCCAACTGCTCGGTGGGACCCTTGTCTCGCAACCCGTACGCCACCTCGAAGAACGCCTTCCCAGCCTCGGCGCTCTCGAACGCGAACGTAGACGTTTGAAAGATCGGTGGCTTTACCGCGCCCTCGGAGAGCCTGGGGTCATAGCCGTAACTCATCATCAGGCTCTCGGGCCTGAGTTCCCTCCCACCTATCGTCTTGCTCTTATGTTCGCTCATACTGCAAACTCCGATGTGTTGGCAGGCTCACGCGAGGGTTAGGCACACTGAGTAATACTCCGCCAGTTAGTATACTAACGGATCCAAGCGGCGAGCTTTGAAAGAAACGTGAAGTTTTCGTGAACTGATAGAGTTACACGGACCCTACGCGGTCTTGATGATCTTCTCCATCGCCTCGGCGAACCGATCCACCTCTTCCAGCGTCGTGTAGACGTTGGGCGTAACTCGAATGCCCGTACATGCGGGGTGCCCGATAGAGGTCACGATTATATGTCCCGTCTTCCACAGTTCGGACGCAATCTTGCCCGGATCCATTCCTTCGACTCCCATGTTGGCGAGCCCGCACGACATCGCTGGATCGTAGCTCGTGTTGAGCTTCACTCCCGGCTGATCCTCCAATCGCTTCATCCACCGGTCTCTCAGATAGCGCAGCCGCGCTGCCTTGCGTTCTCCTCCGATACCATTGTGGAAGGTCAGTGCCTCGGCAATCGCATTGTGGTTTGCAGCCGGGTGGGTGCCGATCTCCTCGAACTTGCGGATGTTGCCCTTCATTTTCTCGGGCGCGGCCATGAGCGGCCAGAGTTTCTCGATCTTCTCGCGTCTCACGTAGAGAAATCCAGTTCCATGCGGTGCAAGCAACCACTTGTGCAGCGACGTCCCGTAGTGATCGCAGTCCAGTTCATCCCTCGTGAACGGAAAATGTGCGTAGGCGTGCGCACCATCTACAATCGTCTCGATCCCGCGGTCGCGAGCCATTTGACAGATCTCTTTCACCGGAAAGATCTGACCCGTCAAGTTCGTAATGTGACAGAAGTGAATCACTTTGGTGCGAGGTGTAATTGCGTCCTCGAACATGTCCACCAGATATTGCATGCTGGGTGGCGGTGTCGGGAACGGTACCTTCTTGATGGTTAGCCCCTCTCGCCGCACGCGCTGGTCCCATGTGGTCAGCATGCGTCCGTAGTCCTGATCGGTCGTCAGGATCTCGTCGCCGGGCTTGAGATCCATCCCGAACTGGCATATCTCCAGCGCCTCGCTTGCGTTGCGGGTGATGGCCATCTCTTCGGGGTCACACCCGAAGCTCCGAGCCAGCCTGGTACGCACCGCCTCGATCTCCGGCTCCAGTATCCGCCACATGGTGTAAACCGGTGCCTGGTTCGAGTAATCCAGGAACCGCTTCATGGCATCTTGCACCGTTTTGGGACTGGGCGACACTCCACCGTTATTGAGATTCACCAGGCTGCGATCGACGGTAAACGCCTGTTGGATCTCGAGCCAAAAATCTTCGTCTCTGGCAACTTCATCGGGGTCACGATCGCCCACGTAGGATGCAGCGGAGAGGATCCGCTCGATACCGTCGTTGCGCAGTGCGGGCACGCTCACCGCAGCGGCCCCGAACATGGAATTCAAGAACTCACGACGCGTCTTCATGACACAACTCCGATCGAAGGGACAGGCTTACTTGCAGATGTGTGAGGTTGGACGTGGGTTGTCAAGTGGAGATTGCGTGTTCGAGCGTTAACAAACGCTCGCCGGGCAGCTCTCCGCACTGACGGGCGCTAAAGGGACACCAAGCATAGACCACTCAATCCGCCTTCTGCACTCTGCACTCTGCATTCTGCATTCTGCCCACTTCCCCACCCTTCTTCCATACCAAGATCGCCGAGCCCACCACCGCGATCGTCGCAAATGAAAACCATTGGATGGCATACGACAGATGCGGACCGTTCGTGAGATCCGGCAGCGGCAGCGGCCGCAGCGCCGCGGGTGCAGTAGGGGGCAGTTCGGTACGTCGCAACACCGCATGCATCAAGGGATATGGAAAACGCGACTCCAGGTCGTCGGGATGCGGGCGTCGTACGTAGATCGGCCAAGTGTCACCCAGCGACATCCCTGCCGGACCAGCCGGCAGCACCAGCACTCCCTCCACAACACCCGTGTCCGGCTCGGTGAGCTTTGCAAGCTCCACGGTCTTGCCGTCCGGAGACGGAACCCAACCCCGCTCTACCAGCACCGCCGTACCATCATCCAACCGCAACGGCGTTTCCACATACACGCCCGGAACGCCGTTCATGCTCTGGAGCACAACCACGACCTGGTGTTCGAAGTCAAAGATCCCGCGTCCGGTTGCACGACGTCTTTCCAGGGAATCGGGCATCACCGACTCAGTCAAATCGATCGGTGCCTTGCCGAGCTGCGTCTCCCAATGCGCGTTCAACGCCTTGCGCTGCGAAAGGCGGTGGAGTTGCCACACACCAAGTCTCACGCACACGGCACCTACCACAATGCCTACGACCAGTGGCAAGTAGCGCTTCACTCTTCTAGGCTCCGTCCCACGATCACTTCGGGCTCCATTCCGAAAAACAATCCGGTCTCAACCACCCCCGGACGCTCAACCAAGGTTCGCGAGACCATGGCGGGATCCACAATTCCCTCGGGAAATCTACAGTCGAGGATGTAGTGGCCTTCGTCGGTTCGAAACGCGGCCCCCGATGGATCGCACCGCAACACCGGCTGTGCGCCGAGTTCCCGCAGAGCCCCCTCATGCGTATTCCACCCGAAGGCGACAACCTCAACCGGGAGCGCGAAGGTCTTGCCCAAACGCTCCACCAGCTTTCCCTCGTCTACCACTATGACGAGCTTCCGCGAGGCGGTCGCCACAATCTTTTCCCACAATAGCGCACCCCCACCACCTTTGATGAGGTTACCTGCGGGATCCACCTCGTCGGCACCGTCGATCGTGAGATCGATGACCGGGTGCTGCTCCAGGGTAGAGAGTGTAAGCCCCAGGCGTCGCGCGAGATCTCTGGTTTCGGTGGAAGTGGGGATTCCCACCACATCCGTGAGTTCACGGCTCTCGAGCTTCCGCCCGAGCGCCTCTATTGCGAATCTCGTGGTCGATCCCGTGCCCAATCCGACAACCATTCCGGGGCGTACGAACTCGACTGCCCGCTCGGCCGCATCTCGCTTGAGGGCCGTCACATCGTGCTCGACTCCGCTCACGTTGCCACCTCCAATAGCTCCTCCGCGCTTGGTACCCGCACGATGGGCCGTCCCCGCGCACGCAGTGCTTCAAAGTCCCCATCCGCCTGCGCGGTCAAGAGACGACCAAAAGTGTAGTGCTTGCCCGGGACAGACACGTCGTGGTCAAAGGATGGATTCAGAATCTGCACGAAGTGTCCCGTGGCCGGCCCGCCCTTGTGCAGCTGTCCGGTGGAATGTAAGAGCCTGGGACCGTAGCCCGTGGTGACAGCCACGCCAAGCCGGTTCTCCAACGCGAGCCTCACTCGCTCCAGTCGTTGGTCGTTATCCTCGGTCGGTGGCAGATATGCCATCAACGAGAGGTACGCTCCCGGTTCCACTCTCTCCAAGAACCGCTCGATCTCTCGCGGCGCAGCATAGGCAGTCGGTGCTTCGGTCGGTCCTTCCAGAACGCGCTGGGTATTGCTCTTGCTCTCGGCTACGTTCGGTTGGTCGAATGGATTGACGCCAAGTACAGCTCCCGCAAACGCGATCGCAAAACACCAGCGGAAAAATTCGCCGCCGAGATCGTATGGATCCATGAGTTCGAGCACCGTCGCGGGGTGATCGGATGTTGCCATCTGCTCCCTGCTGGCTCTAAGCAACGCGCGATCGCTATCGAGCAGATCGACTCCAATGAACAACAGGCGGTCGCTCTCCTCGCCGTATGGCTCGACCTCGACCGAAGTCAACGGCAGAATTCCCTTCCCCGCCTTGCCGGTACTCTCGGCAACGAGCTGCTCGACCCACAATCCAAAACTCGCAATGCGCGATGACAACAACAGGGTGAGCCTGTCCCGGCCGGCCAGCACAGCCTCTCCCATCAGGGTGCCCAACACAGCACCGGGGTTTTCGTCCAGATCGGTACGCCGACATTCCTCTGCCATCTTTCCGGCACGACGAATTAGCCGGGCGATGTCGATCCCCATGGTCGCTGCCGGTACCAACCCGAACAGTGACAATGCCGAGTAGCGTCCGCCTATGTCGGTCGGGTTGATGAACGTGCGGCCGAATTGACGCTGGTCCGATAGTTTCGCCAACGGAGTGTCACGGTCGGTGATCGCCACGAACTGCGACCCACGGCCCTCGGTCATGTCCCAGTAGTGCTCCAGCAAACTCCTGGTTTCGAGAGTCGTACCGGACTTGCTGGCAACAATGAACAGCGTCCCGTCCGGCGGTGTCGCTTCGTCCACGGCGTGTATGGCCTCCGGATGCGTGCTGTCCAGCACCGTGAATGCGGGGAATCCGTCGGCTGAACCGAACGTGCGATGCAACACCAGCGGCGCCAGACTCGATCCACCCATCCCCAAGAGAACGACGCTCTCGAACTCCGCTCGCACTACTCTGGCGAACTTCTCTAGAGCGTCGATCTGGTCTGCCATGTCCTCGGGTACCGTGAGCCAGCCCAAACGATTCGAGATCTCGGGCGTCGAGGCGTCTTCGCTCCACACGGTGGGATCCCGCTTCCAGATACGGGATATCAGGGCCCGGCGAGCTTCACCGCTCGAGAAGGCGCTTGACACGCTGGACGACCTGGCCGGCAGTGATGCCCAGTTCCGCATAGAGCCGGGCGTACGGCGCCGAAGCTCCAAACCGCTCCAGCCCAACAATCGCTCCGCCGTCACCCACCCAGCGATACCACGACATCGGGTGTGCAGCCTCGACCGCGACTCTCACCCTCAACGCCGGCGGCAACACTTCATTGCGGTATTCTTCGCTCTGGGCGGCAAAGAGTTCCATCGATGGCATGCTCACCACGCTTGCGGGTATGTCGTCTGCCGCCAGCCGCTCCTGGGCCGCCAGCGCTATTTCCACTTCGGAACCGGTGGCGATGATCACCGCCCTGGGAGCGTCTTCTGCTTCGGACAGAACGTATGCACCGCGTTTGAGTGCGTCCGCGGATTTCAGCTTCTTGCGGTCGAGCGATGCCACCTTCTGGCGGGTCAGCGCCAGCGCCACCGGACCATCTCTGTGCTCGATGGCGACCCGCCACGCCTCGACCGTTTCAGCCGCGTCGGCGGGACGAATGACCGTGAGGTTGGGGATTGCCCGCAAGGCCGATAGCATCTCGATCGGCTGGTGCGTCGGGCCGTCCTCACCGAGCCCTATGGAATCGTGCGTGAATACATAGATGGTCCTGAGTCCCATCATCGCAGCCAGGCGGATCGCGGGCCGCATGTAGTCGGAGAAGATCAGAAACGTGCCTCCGTACGGGATGAATCCTCCATGCAACGCGATACCGTTGAGCACCGCCCCCATGGCATGTTCCCGAACCCCGAAAAACACGTTCCGACCGGCCGGCTGCTCTTTGCTGAGCGTTGTTGCACCTCTGATCAGAGTGTTATTCGAGCCGCCGAGATCGGCGGACCCCCCCAGAAGCTCCGGCAGGGTGGACGATATCGCATTCAATACCTTTCCCGAAGCCGAACGCGTGGCGAGGGGATCCTGGTCGCCGGAAAACACGGGCAGCGCATCACCCCACCCATCGGGCAGTTCCCCGGCTACTCTACGCCGGAATTCGGCGGCCAGGTCCGGATGTTCCACCGCATATCGGTCGAGCGCCTCGTTCCACTCGTCCTGCAGCCGTACCCCCTGCGCTTGCACTTTACGCCATTCGGAGAGCGCCTCGTCGGGCACGGCAAACGGTTCTTCCAACTCCCAGCCCAATTGCTCCTTCGCGGCCCACACCTCTTTCTCGCCAAGGGGCGCACCATGTGCGGAGGATGTGTCCTGTTTATTGGGACTGCCGTATCCAATGTGCGTCCGTACGATTATGAGTGACGGCCGATCGGTGACCGCCCGAGCCGTCGAGATTGCCTCGTCGATTGCCGTGACGTCGTTACCGTCCCTCACTCTCACAACATTCCAACCGTATGCCTCGAATCGTCGTGCCGTATCGTCGCTCAGCGCCAGCGATGTCTCGCCATCTATGGTAATGCGATTGTCATCGTAAAAGCCGATGAGGTTACCGAGCCGGAGATGACCCGCGAGCGATGCAGCCTCGTGCGAGATCCCCTCCATGATGTCGCCGTCACTGGCGAGAAAATAGACCCTGTGGTTCACGATTCCATGTCCGGGACGGTTGAATTCGGCGGCGAGGTGCGCACCGGCAACGGCCATCCCGACGGCGTTGGCCATGCCCTGTCCCAGCGGCCCCGTTGTCGTTTCCACGCCCGGCGTGTGGCCATATTCCGGGTGCCCCGGCGTCTTACTCCCCCACTGCCGGAAGGCCTTCAGGTCTTCCAACGAGAGGTCGTAGCCGGTAAGATGGAGCGCGCTGTAGAGGAGCATCGAGGCGTGACCACAGGACAGTACGAAGCGATCCCTCCCGGGCCAGGTCGGATCCAATGGGTTATGCCTCAAATGCCTGGTCCAGAGAACGTAGCAGAGCGGCGCCAAGCCCATCGGAGCCCCGGGGTGACCGGACTTGGCCCGCTCGACAGCGTCCATGGCCAAAGCGCGCACCGTATTTATGCATAGCTCGTCCAGGGCCTTGGAGTCAGCCACGGCGGGCTCGGACATTTGCTTTTTCTCCTAGGTACATTGCTTGGGATGGTGGGTAGCCCCGCGGGGCTCGGTAATCGCTCGTAACCCAAGGACATTGTACACACCCACACAGGACAACGCTACCGGCTGGAAAGCCATGTGGCAACTGTGGCACGTGAACCCTTTATCTTATCGGACATGACAAATCCATTCAATTCTCAGACGACTATAGATCTCCCCGAGGGGAAGGCCACCGTTTACAGCTTGGAAGCGCTGGCCGGCCAGGGAATCGCCGACCTCGACCGACTGCCCTTTTCCATTCGCGTGCTACTCGAAAACATCTTGCGGCACTGCGGCGAGGACGCAATCACTCGGGACCATGTGACCGCGGTTGCAGGTTGGCAACCCACACCCGACAAGAGCGTTGAGATTCCGTTCATGCCCGGCCGCGTGGTGCTTCAGGACTTCACCGGCGTGCCGGCCGTGGTCGACCTGGCCGCGATGCGGGATGCCATCGTGGCGTTGGGCGGCAACCCGGAAAAGATCAATCCCCTCGTCCAAACGGACCTGGTGATCGACCACTCCGTCCAGGTCGACTTCTTCGGTACATCGGCTGCGTTTGAGTTGAATGTCGAAAGAGAGATGGAGCGGAATGGAGAACGCTACGCTCTGCTCCGCTGGGGCCAGAAGGCGTTCCGCAACTTCAGGGTCGTGCCACCCGGAACGGGGATAGTCCACCAGGTGAACCTCGAGTATCTCGGCAGCGTGATTCGCAGGATCGAGCAAAACGGGAGCAGCGTCGTCTTTCCCGATACGCTGGTGGGCACAGACTCACACACTACGATGATCAACGGTCTCGGCATCATGGGCTGGGGCGTGGGAGGGATCGAGGCGGAGGCCGTCATGCTGGGGCAACCCTACTTCATGCAACTCCCCGAAGTGGTGGGCATGAAACTCACTGGGCAGCTCCGCGCGGGAGCCACCGCCACCGATCTGGTCCTGGTCGTCACCCAAATGCTCCGCAAGCACGGCGTAGTTGGTAAGTTCGTCGAGTTCTTCGGCGCTGGGCTTGCTGCGCTGGGACTGGCCGACCGAGCGACCATGGCCAATATGTCTCCGGAGTATGGAGCAACCATGGGGTTCTTCCCGGTTGATGACGTGACGCTCGGATACCTGCACCAGACGGGTCGGCCGCCGGAACTGGTGGAGCGCGTCGAGCGTGTAACCAAGGCTCTGAATCTGTTCCACACCGCAAATACTCCACAGCCCGATTACTCCAGCGTGCTCGAACTCGACCTGGCGACCGTCGAGCCGTCCATCGCCGGACCGCGCAGACCACAGGACCGGATACCGCTGGCCGAATCGAAAGAGGCATTCAAGTTGGTGCTGCCGAACCTGGTGCCTTCGGATGCCAGGCGGGAAGTGGGAGAGCGCGACGGAGCACAGTGGGCGAGTGAAGGCGGTCAGTCGCCAGCAACCGCCACCGCAACCGCCCCGGGGATAGCGGCAGTGGCCGAGGTGGAGTACGAGGGCAACAGGTTCGAGTTGTGCGACGGATCGGTGGTAATAGCCGCAATCACGAGTTGCACCAACACGTCCAATCCATCGGTCATGATCGGGGCCGGCCTGGTTGCCCGCAACGCGCTCGCCAATGGACTGAACCGCAAACCATGGGTAAAGACGAGCCTGGCACCGGGATCCAAGGTGGTCACCAATTACCTCAACGCGTCGGGACTCACCAAAGGCCTCGAGGCATTGGGCTTTTACACGGTGGGCTACGGCTGCACGACTTGCATCGGCAATAGTGGCCCCCTCGCCGAGCCGATCGCCCGAGCGATCGACGAGCACGGGCTGGTGGCCGCGGCGGTGCTCTCCGGCAACCGCAACTTCGAAGCCCGCATACATCCGCTGGTGAGAGCCAACTATCTGGCGTCTCCAATGTTAGTGGTGGCGTACGCGATTGCCGGCCGTATCGACATCGACCTGACCACCGAGCCACTGGGCAAGAACGACAGCGGTGACCCGGTCTTTCTGAAAGATATCTGGCCCAGCGCCGAGGAGGTCACCGAAACCGTGTCCCAGGCGCTCGCGCCGGAGATGTTCCACAAGGAGTACGCGCGCGTCTTCGAGGGCACCCCCGCATGGCAGAATCTACCGGTTCCTGCCGGCGACGGTGGCCGGTTCGATTGGGACCCCAATTCCACCTATGTGGCCAATCCACCTTTCTTTACAGGGATGGGCAAGACGCCCGAACCAGTGAGCGACATCGGAAATGCAAGAGTGTTGGTGTGGTTGGGCGATACCGTTACCACCGATCACATATCACCAGCGGGAGCCATCCCCAAGGATGGACCGGCAGGACGTTGGCTCATGGAGCACGGTGTCAAGCCGTCGGCTTTTAACACGTTTGGATCGCGTCGGGGCCATCATGAGGTCATGATGCGCGGCACGTTCGGCAACATACGCATCAAGAACCGCTTGGTCGCCGGGAAAGAGGGGAATTGGACTATCTACTTCCCAACGGGTGAGGAAACGAGCATTTACGACGCAGGTATGAGATACCTCGAGGACGACACCCCGTTAATCGTTCTAGCCGGTAAGGAGTATGGTACCGGCAGTTCGCGGGATTGGGCAGCCAAGGGAACCGTCCTGCTCGGCATCCGCGCAGTGCTAGCCGAGAGCTACGAGCGGATCCACCGCAGCAATCTCATCGGAATGGGGGTACTGCCCCTGCAATTCCTGGACGGCGAAAGCGCCGACTCGCATGGGCTGGACGGTACGGAGTCCTACTCCATCGGCGGCATAGCAAACGATCTCGCACCGGGATGCAGACTGCGCGTAGCCGCAGTCAAGCCGGAGGGAGCCACGACCGAGTTCGACGTTCTAGCTTGCCTCGACACTCCGGTCGAGGTCGATTACTACCGCAACGGTGGCATACTGCGATACGTATTGCGGGACTTGGTTGCCTAGCTGCCGGTTGCCTCGCACCCGCTGCACCGAGCAATGAACGGTTCGACTGCGTCCCATTGCGCCAGCGTGTCCGAATAGCCTAAGTCTATCAGGGATTCGATATAGCCAGGGTCGAACAGCAGGTAGCTCAGCAGGTCAGATGCTTTCTTGCGCTTTCCACCGATCGACTGGACCGCGGATCTGACCATGCGCGGCAGCTTGGTCTCCCGTCCCTGAGCGAGCGCACCGAGATCTCGCGATGGCTTGAGCACCAGTAGATCCACCGGCTTGAGTCCTTGGGGCACCTCGCCGGCCCGCTGGGCCGCCTCGACCAGCTGGTTCACGCGATCGAGCCGCTCCACGTCAGCCGCTAGGGCGTCCAAGAATACGGAGTTGAACAAGACTGAGACCACTTCTGCGGTCGTCGGATAGTCTCCTATTGGTACGGCCGGTCCCCGCATTGGCGGCTCGGCTCGCATCGAGATCGCTATGATCCGTCTCGCACCCAAATGGATCGCGGGCGCGAGCGGCGCAGTCTGGCGAAGACTGCCGTCACCATAGAAACCGTCGTGGAGCTTGACCGCGGGAAAGACAATGGGGATCGCCGCCGAAGCAAGAACGTGGTCCAACTCGATGCGGGTACGCACCGCCACTCGCATCGTGCGCCTCCACATGGGCACATCTTCGCAGCCCTCGACGAATGTCACCGTTTCGCCACTGGAATACGACGTTGCGGTAAGGGCTACGGCGTCCAGTCGACCGGACTCTATATTGCGGGCGACTCCGTTCGGCTCGATCGAGCTACCGAGATACACTCGGAGCGGAGACATGTCCATCAGCCCCTTGAGCACGCCGGGGCCGGACCTCCTGCCCGTTGCCGTGCGAAAGATCCACCGTCCCACCATTCCGAGCAGTGACATCGCTCGTACACAGTAGACCTGGTCCGACGTCAGCCGCCTCCAATTCTGGCAGAGTGTGGCGACTGCTTCAGCAAACGACCCCGGATTCGCCGCCAGACTGGCCGCGTTGATCGCCCCAGCCGAAACGCCGGTGAGAATGGGAACATTACAGTCGGGAACCCGCTCCACCATCGCAGCCAGCACTCCCACCTGGTAGCTGGCCCGGGCGCCGCCCCCCGACAGCACCAGAGCAACGTCCTGGTACCCAGTTCGTTTGACTTTCAGACTCCCATCCATGCGTCAAAAGGTCGCCAGCTCAAGGCCGCTACGCTACCTGCGACTTCCGCACGAGCCGCGGCCGACTATTTTCCAGTGCCATGCCGTTTACGGTGCCAGAAGGAGAGCTGCGCTTTCGTACCAGCCGTGCGGGTGGCCCCGGTGGACAACACGTCAACAAAGCGTCTACACGAGTTGAGGCGCTGTGGAACATCGCCGAGAGTCCGAGCCTTTCGGAGGGTCAGCGCGAGGTCCTGCTGCGTCGGCTTGCGAGCAGGGTCGACTCGGGCGGAACCCTACGGGTGGCGGCCGATGAGAGACGCAGTCAGCTCCGCAACCGCGTGGCCGCGGTGGAACGGCTCAACGCTTTGGTAGGAAAGGCGTTGGAGCAGCCGCGTCCCCGCAAGAAAACGCGGACGCCAGCCGCGGCGCGAGAGCGACGCCTCGAGGCCAAGCGGCGGCGCTCGGAGACCAAGCGGGACCGCCGTCCGGTAGACGGCGACGAGTAATCACAGGCGAGTCGAAACTACAGCTTAACCTTGGAGGAAGTGACATGCAGCTTGGGCACGTGCCGTTGGCTCTTTCGATCGCCACATACGACTGGAACCCGAAAACCGCGTTCCTTTGCCTGGCTATGCACTTCATTCCCAATGCCGACTCCCTGGTCGAACGGAGCGGACTGGCGGGATCGAAATTTCATTGCACGGTGACCCACACCACCTGGTTCGCGGTCGTAATGAGTGCCCTCGTGGCAATCTGGTCACCCCATTACGCGATCTTCACCTTTGTTGCGATAATGACCCACTTCGCTGCCGACATCGGGAGCACCGTGGGATTGCCACTCCTCTGGCCATTCTCGAAACGGAGTTACACGCTCGCGCTTTTCAAGGACACCGGATACTGGGGCAAGGAGATGTACATCGGGTACTACAAGCAGCCGATGTCGTGGGTGCTGGAGGGCGGCGTCATCGTCTTCTTCATCTACCGCTTATACAAGATCGGCGTAATAGGATAGAAGAGAACTCAAACAGTTTATGACGCAGGAGCACTGGGACGCCGTCGTCATTGGTACTGGATTTGGTGGAAGCACCGTAGCCCTTCGATTGGCGCAGGCAGGGCACCGGGTTTTGGTGCTGGAACGTGGCAGGTGGGTCGACCGTGACGACTCCGCTTGGGACCCAATATCCATACTGGTAGACCGCAAGTACAAGAGCCGGACGGCTCATGAGGTGGACGAGCGGCGCGGCCGGAAGTTGATGCATCCCGACGATGCGGTCGGGGGTAAGTCGGTGTTCTACGGCGCGGCGTCGTTCCGGCTGCGCGAAGCCGACTTCCGATCTCGCTCTACGATCCAGGTTCCGCGTGAGGACCCCGCGCAGCCGGTGGACTGGCCGATCAGCTACTCGGCTCTCGAGCAGTTTTACACCGAGGCCGAACATGAAATCGGTGTTGCCGGAGTCGCCGGAGTGGACCCTACTGAGCCACCTCGGGATGCCGGCTATACTACAGCTCCACCTCCATACGGCAGCGTATCGCGGCGATTGGCCGATGCCGCCACCAAGCTCGGGCTCAAGCCCTTTCCTATGCCTCTCGCCATCAATTACACGGACAACTCCGATCGTCCGAAATGCGCGATGTGCATGACGTGCGACCTTTTTCCATGTAAGATCTGCGCCAAGAACGATCTCTCGGTCACCCTGTTGCCGCGAGCGAAACAGCATGGCGCCATCATTCGTGACAACGTCAAGGTCAAGCGGCTGGTATGGTCGGGGAAACGCGTTTCGGCGGTCGAATGTCATGACGTGGTCAACGGTGGCGACTACACGATATCGTGTGACCTCTGTGTGGTCAGTTGTGGGGCGATAGCATCCGCCAAGCTGCTCCTCAACTCCGGATTGGGTAACCTCGAGCCCAACGGACGATTGATAGGCCATTACCTGATGCGACACTGTAGCGGTGTTGCTATCGCGTTTTTCCCGTTCAAGACCAATCCCGAAAGACAATTTCACAAGCAGTTTGCAATTACCGACTACTACTTCGGCCGGCCGGATAAACAGCCCGTGGGACCATGGGGCATCATTCAGGCGCTCCAAACCCCGCCACCCGAATTCATGCTGGCAAGCCGAGAGTATCCCCGCATTGTCGGCTGGGTCGGCGCCAAGACCGTTTCACACCACGCCTATCTCATCTGCATGGCCGAGGATTTGCCCAATTACGAGAACAGAGTGGAAATCGAGTCGAAGCGGAACGATGCCTTCGGTATGCCGATGGCCCTGGTCCACCACCGCTACTGCAAGCGCGATCTTCAGGCGCGCAACAACTTGTTCCGAGCCGCCGGAAGGATCCTGCGTAAAGCAGGAGCCCTACTGCATGGACATATGCCTATACACACCTACTCGCACGCAATCGGAACCGCTCGATTTGGCCACGACCCGGCCGATTCGGTGCTGGATCCGTGGTGCCGGCTCTTTGGCATGCACAACGTGTACGTCGTGGACGGCGGCTTCCTCCCCAGTTCCGGCGGAGTGAATCCGAGCTTGACGATAGCTGCGATGGGGTTCAGAGTTGGGAGGCATCTGGCTGACAACTGGCGCGACATAGTAGGCACGGGATCGGCGTGAACAAGGTCAATCTGCTAATACTCGGCTGTGGGTCCATCGCTCGACTGCACAGTCGGGTCGCCCGAACCCTGCGGTCGCAAGTCAATCTGCTATACGCCAGCCGCGACGCCGACAAAGCTCGAGACTACAACAAGAGATTTCACGGCATCGGTGCGTTCGGGAGCTACGAACAAGGCTGTGCCGACACCCGGGTGGATGCCGTCCTGATCTGCACGCCTCATGCCTTCCATGTTGAGAACGTCAGGCTTGCCGCGTCGAACGGGAAGGCGGTTCTGGTAGAGAAGCCGATCACACGGAACCTCGACGAACTCGCACGGATGGAGGAGTGCGTCGCCGCCGCAGGAGTCCACGCAATGGTGGCGGAGAACTACTTCTTCAAACCGCTGGTGCGGGTGCTGCGATACCACATCGAACGGGGCGACATCGGCGAGCCAATCGTGATCGAGTTGAACCGGGCGGGCAGTTCCAGACCAACGGGGTGGCGCGCGGATGCCGAGATGATGGGCGGCGGTGCGCTGCTGGAGGGCGGAGTCCATTGGGTGAACCTGCTGTTGAACCTGGGTGGTGACTCGAGCGAGGTGATAGCAGCCGAACCTCGACGGAACGGGCCCAAGGTGGCACCGTTCGAGGACACGCTGGAACTGTTGTTCAAGTTCAGTGACGGCGGCGTGGGCAAGCTGCTGCATTCTTGGAACCTATCCAACCGGATTGCCGGACTCAGCATGTCGAAGATCTTCGGTACGGCAGGCAACATCCACTTCGAGAGCAACGGGCTCTTCGCGCTGATCTTGGGACGCCGCAAGCGCCTACGGATACCGGGTCTGCTCGACATCATGGGGTATCGCGGCATGCTCAAACATTTCTTGGAATGCGTGCGCGAAAACCGGCAGCCTGCGATGTCGCTGGCGGTCGCGCGCCGCGACATGCAGGCCGTGGCTGCTGCTTACCGGTCTCTCGAGAGCGGCAAGTTTGAACCGCTCGAAGCTAGCCTACGTAATTTACCTCAGTAGTGATATCCACACACCCCTTCAATGTACGCGCCACTGGACACGAATCGGCGTGGACCGCTCTCACCCGTTCCACCGTATCGTGCACGTCGGCAGGGACATTCAGTTGGTAGTCGACGTGGATGCGACGGATAACCAACACGCCCGAGTCTTTTTCCACCTCTCCCGTCACGTTCCCAACCAGATCCTCGGGTTCCAACACTATCTCGCGCGCTGCCAGCGCGCCGGCAAAGGTGCCCGTGAGTCAGCCGCCCGCTGCTGCGATCACGTAGTCGATCGTGGTGGCGTGCGCCTCCATCTCGGACATGTCGACACCGTAGTGCTCGGCTATGGCGCCGTGCACGCCGAACATGACGGGCTCATCCTCCGCGGGAATCGTCGCACTTCTGAGTGGACCGCCCAACCGCCGAATCGTAACATTAGACGTATACGCCACTGACATTATTCAACGTCTCCTCGGTTAGAGAATCTATGTATCAGATCTTATCACTCTCGTTGCTGCTAGTCCAGACACCCGTCGTTCCTTGGAACGAGGCACCTCCATTGCCAGTTCCAATCACCAACAATGCCGTTGCTGCCGTCACGACCCCCAGTGGCCCCGCGGTCTTCTCGTTCCTCGGCCTGGATGCCACCAAGTTGTCCGGTGGAATCGTGAGCAGTGCGTTCCGTTGGAACGTGGGCGATTCCAACTGGACAGAGATCGAGTCCGTTGCAGGACCGGGACGCCTAGCCGCCACCGCTCAAGTTGTGGAGGGGAAGATCTATCTGTTCGGTGGCTACACTGTCGCTCAGGATGGAACCGAGAAGTCCACTCCCCATGTCGATATCTACGACCCGGAAACAGACAGTTGGACCTCGGGTACACACATTCCCATTCCCACCGACGACGCCGTCTCGGGTGTGTGGCGCGATTCGCTCATCTACCTGGTGTCTGGTTGGCACGACCGTGACAATATCGACAACGTGCAGATCTACGATCCCGCGACGGACAGCTGGTCGCAGGCCACTCCTATACCCGGCCCACCCGTTTTCGGGCATGCGGGCTCGATCGCCGGCAATACGATCGTCTACATCGACGGGGTGAGAACCAACCCTGAGCGGCCGAGGTTCTCGATGGCCGGATCGTCGTGGCGGGGCGAGATCGACCCGAGCGACCCGACGAAGATCACGTGGAACAGACTCGCGGACCATCCTGGCCCTCCACTGTACCGGGCGGCGGCGGGCGCCGTGGAGAACTCGGTCGTGTTTGCGGGTGGGACGGACAATCCCTACAACTACAACGGCGTGGGATACAACGGCGTGCCATCCGAGCCTCGCAGGAACGTTTTCGCCTATGACGTAGAGCTGGGTCGGTGGCTCACGCTCGACAGTCTTTCCCTTGCAACGATGGATCACCGGGGCATAGCGGTCGCTGGTGGCACCATGACCATCGTTGGGGGGATGACGGCCGGTCAGACGGTAACACGTCATGTGGCAACACGGGGCGCATCCGTCGGGGGACTCGAGGTCCCGACGGAAGACCCTTAAACTTCCTTGACCTCCGCCACCAACTTCTTGATCGAATCCTTCGCGTCGCCAAACAGCATCGACGTCTTGGAATCGTAGAACAGTTCGTTACCCACTCCGGCGAACCCCGGTCGCATGCTCCGCTTGAGTACGATGATCTGATGTGACTTGTCCACGTTCAGAATCGGCATACCGTAGAGCGGGCTCTCCGGCGTGTTACGCGCGGCAGGATTGACGACGTCGTTCGCACCGATCACGAGCGACACGTCGGTTCGGTCGAACTCGGGATTGATTTGATCCATGTCGTACAACTCGTCGTAGGGCACATTCGCCTCGGCCAACAGTACGTTCATGTGCCCCGGCATCCGGCCCGCCACGGGGTGGATGGCGTACTTGACATCTACACCCTTCTTTTGCAGCAACTCGGCCAGCTCTCTCACTTCATGCTGGGCCTGCGCGACCGCCAGTCCGTAGCCCGGCACCACTACAACCAGTTTGGCATAGGCCATCATCATGGCGCCGTCCTCGGCAGTGATCTGCCGTATAGGCCGGTCCTCTGCTCCACCTCCCGGTCCCAGCGCTACCGCGCCTGCACCGGATCCGAAGGCACCGAACAACACGTTCGCCAAGGATCGATTCATCGCCCGGCACATGATATTCGTCAGGATGATGCCGGATGCACCAACCAGTGCGCCGCCAATGATCAGCCCGTTGTTCCCGATCACAAACCCGGTCAACGCCGCAGCTATGCCCGAGTAGGAATTGAGCAGCGAGATCACGACCGGCATGTCGGCGCCGCCTATCGGAATTACCGAGAGCACGCCGAGCAGCAGAGACAAGACAACGAGCGTGATGAAGGCATCGGATCGCCCGGGTGAAACCACCAGCAGCGCGATCAGTGCTACCAGGGCGGCAAACAACAGAGCGTTCAAGGTCTTCTGTAGCGGATAGGTGACCGCTCGTCCGGTCACTAACTCCTGAAGCTTCCCGAACGCGATCAGGCTGCCGGAAAACGTGACGCATCCCACCAGCACGCTCAGCTGCGTGGTCAACCCTACATCTATCTGCGGGTGCGTTCCGGCCCTCAAAAATTGGACGAACTCGGCACCCGCCACCAAGGCAGATGCGCCGCCTCCAAAGCCGTTCAACAACGCTACCATCTGCGGCATGCCCGTCATCTTGACCGTCTTCGCGAACGTCGCACCGATGGCCGATCCAATGATGGCACCCACGATGATGTACTGGAAATTCACGATTTCCTGATCCAGCAACGTAACAACGATCGCGAGTAGCATTCCGACGCTGGCGATCGCGTTGCCCGAACGTGCCTTTGCCGGGTGACTGAGCCGCTTCAAACCAACTATGAAGCACACCGCAGCGAGCAGATAGACCAGCTTGATCAGCGCTGCCATCACTTATTTTCCTCCGGCGTGCGCTTGAACATCCGAAGCATTCTATCTGTAACCAGGAAGCCTCCGACAACGTTTATCATCGCAAATGCCACGGCGACCAAGCCTAGGATTGCACCCAACCGTTCATTCCCGCGACCCGCCACGACCAGTGCTCCCAAGATGGTTATCCCCGACATGGCATTGGATCCCGACATCAGCGGCGTATGTAGCGTGGGTGGCACTTTCGTGATCACTTCGAATCCGACAAACATTGCCAGCACGAAAATCACCAAGAGTTCAACCAGATTCTCGAGCATCACTTAACCCCTCTCATCTATAGCTTGCTTGATACCTTCGTGCATAACGTTGCCATCGTGTGTGACGCATGTGCCTCGCGTGATTTCGTCGTCGAAATCCAGCTGGATTTCACCATCCTTCGCGATGTGAGCTAGGAACGCCGATATGTTCTTGGCATACATTCGACTGGCATCGGCCGGCATACTGGACGGGAGATTGAGTGGACCCTTGATCAAGACATTGTGTGACTCAACATCCTCACCCGGCCGGGTAGCCTCACAGTTCCCACCGGCTTCAGCCGCCAGGTCCACAATCACCGAACCGGGCTTCATGGACGCCACCATCTCGCCGGTAATCAGCAGCGGCGCAGGCTTGCCGGGTATCAGAGCCGTAGTAATCACCACGTCTACGTCCACTACGTTCTCCGCTATGAGCTCCAATTCCTTCTCGTGTTGATCTTCCGAGAGTTCCTTGGCGTATCCACCGCTCCCTTCACCTTCGCCGGTTACGGCTTCGGCGGCGACGAATGCTGCGCCCAAACTCTCGACCTGCTCCTTGACCGCCGGCCTCACGTCGAACGCCTTGACGACCGCACCCAACCGCCGCGCCGTGGCAATCGCTTGCAGGCCCGCAACTCCCGCGCCCAGCACGAAAACTTTGGCGGGCACGATCGTGCCGGCCGCAGTCACCAACATGGGGAAGAACTGGCCCAAGGAAGCCGCGGCCAAGAGCACCGCTTTGTAACCGGCCACGGTGCTCATCGAGGACAAAACGTCCATCGGTTGTGCACGGGTGATTCGGGGAAGCACCTCGAGACCGAACGCCGTCACCCCATTGGTCGCGAGCTGCGATATAACGTCCCAGTTGGAATAGGGCTGCAGCATGCCCACAAGCACCTTGCCCGATCCGAGCATCGCCGTTTCGTTCGGGCCGCCATCTGCTCCAGCGGTAGGTGGTTGCACCTTCACCACTATATCCGGCTCCTGCCACAGCTTGTCGGCACCAGACACGATCTCGGCACCAGCCTCTTTATATGTCTCATCCGGGAATGATGCCCGAATGCCGGCTCCCTGCTCTACCCGAACGCTCAAACCGCCACCGACTAGGCGCCGTACGACATCGGGTGTCAGTGCCACTCGCCTTTCGCCAGGAACCACCTCTTTCGGAACTGAAACAATCACTGCACAAGCCCCCGATCGTCACTGTAGATCAATTGAACCACTATCCTCCCCTCGTATGCATCTCTCGATGAGGGTTCGCTCGTAAGCTCTCCAACTGGTAAAGCACGCCCCGACTACTCTCCTCTAAACGGCGTTCTGCGCCACGATCTGCTCTCTGGCGCCAGGCCGATCTAATCGCATCCGCTATCTCGTCTCTCGAGTTGCCTCCGCGCAGCATCTCCTTGAGATCGACGCCGGCCGTTGCATAGAGACAGAGAAACCACATCCCGTCGGCCGTCAGCCGGCTGCGGTCGCACTCCCTGCAAAACGGCTGCGTAGTGGATGCGATGATACCAAAGCGAAATCCGTCGGACAACACAAACGATTCGGCGGGAGCCACCCTTTCCGACACTGCCGGTGCAGCGGTCACCTGGCCATAATGCGCGGTCAGTCTGTCCAGGATCTCCGCCCGCGAAACGACCTGATCCATCGACCAGCGAGTGGCTCCCCCGACGTCCATGTATTCGATGAACCTGGGTTCCATGGAGCGAACGCGGCAGAACTCGATCAGGTCGATCAACTCGTCGTCATTGAATTCCCGAATGACTACCGTGTTCAACTTGGTATCCCGAAAGCCCACGTCGACCGCTGCATCGATCCCCGCAATGACGTCAGCATGACGATTGCTGCGCGTGAAGTCGGTGAACCTGTCCGGTTGGAGCGTATCCAGACTAACCGTGACGCGGCTGAGTCCGGCCCCCAATAAGGAAGCCGCAAATCTCGCGAGCAGTATGCCGTTCGTAGTGAGCGCGATATCGGAGAACCTATTGCCCGAGCGAAGCTGCTCGATGAGATCCGGCAGGTTCTGGCGGAGTAACGGCTCGCCCCCCGTGATCCGAATCTTGCTGACCCCGCAATCGGCAAAGACGTGTGCCAGCGTGGTCAATTCCTCGAAGGTAAGGAGCGATTGACGGGGTAGCCATACGTAGTCGTCCTCCGGCATGCAGTAGCCGCACCTGATGTTGCATCGGTCGGTAACTGACATCCGGAGACTCCCGAGGGACCGGTCGAACCGGTCCACGGCACCACTTCCACCGGTATTCTTAGCCATTTCGCAGGCTGGAACATAGATGCTGCGCTGAGAGTTTGGTAGGCCCAAAATGACTTTGAGGCGTTGACATCGCGCCCGTGAGCGGCCACCATAGCGGTGCCAAACTGATCCAGACGGTGGATTATGAAGAAGTCCTCGTTACTCGTGCCGATTCTGCTGACTGTCATATCCGGGTGCAGTGCCAATGCGCCCGACACATCACCTGGTGTGTCTTGGGACCTGGCACAGTACCGGAAGCGAATCATTTCAGATGTGCGATACGGACTCTCCTTTTCGATACCTGCGGCAAAGAACGAGCGAATAAACAGTGTGGAGTCCATTCATTTTGCGCTGAGTGACGCCTCCCAGCCGGTTGTGCTCGACTTCCGTGCCGCGCCGGAGGACGTGCTCCGCGTTCATGTGTTCAACGACCCGGTCGACTATGAGGTGGCCAACGGCCACATAATTGTCCCTGCCCGGGCGTTCGAGAACGGCCAGAACCTGATCCAGATCGAATTCCTGGCGGGCGACCTGTCGCTCAACCGCAATCCCGATTTTCTCTACACGCTCCTCGTACCAGACCGCGCCGCGACGTTGTTCCCCTCGTTCGATCAGCCGAACCTGAAAGCCACATTCCAACTGATTCTGACAACACCGGAGTCCTGGCGTGCTGTCACAAACGGAGCGCTGGTATCGAGCGACACGGCCGAGGGGAGAGTCACCCACGTCTTTGCCGAGACCAAGCCACTGAGCACTTACCAATTCGCCTTCGCGGCTGGTGAATTCATGGTCGAGACAGCGGTACGCAACGGCCGTACGATGCACATGTATCACCGCGAGACCGACCGCAGCAAGGTTGCACGCAACAGGGAGGCGATCTTCGATCTCCATGCCGCCGCACTCTCCTGGCTAGAAGAGTATACCAACATGCCATACCCGTTCGGGAAGTTCGATTTTGTTCTCGTGCCGGCCTTTCAGTACGGTGGCATGGAACACCCCGGAGCGATCTACTACCGCTCGTCCAGCTTGATGCTGGATGAGGCCGCGACGCAGAATCAAATGCTCGGCCGCGCCAGTGTGATATCCCATGAAACAACGCACATGTGGTTTGGTGACATGGTCACCATGAACTGGTTCGACGACGTGTGGACCAAGGAGGTGTTCGCAAACTTCATGGCCGCCAAGATCGTGAACCCCTCGTTCCCCGGCATCGACCACGAACTCAGGTTCTTCCTAGCCCACTATCCGGCCGCCTATGCGGTCGATCGAACGGCCGGCGCAAACCCCATAAGGCAGCCGCTCGAGAATCTCAAGGACGCCGGTACGTTGTATGGCGCGATCATCTATCAGAAGGCGCCCATCGTCATGCAGCAGTTGGAGCAACTCACCGGAGCGGAGGCCTTCAGGGACGGCCTGCAGCTGTACCTAGCCGACTTCCGATACGGAAACGCGACCTGGCCCGACTTGATAGTCCGGATGGACGGTCGCACCGACGAAGACCTGACATCCTGGAGCAACGTGTGGGTCGAAGAACCCGGCCGTCCCACGATCTCCACCAATCTAGCGATCGACCGGTCGGGCAAGATCGGATCACTGGAGGTGAGACAGCAAGATCCCAGTGGAGCCGGAAAGATCTGGAACCAACGACTGGAGTTGACGCTGGGCTACCAAGATCACGTCGAGCGAGTTCCCCTCCACTTGAACGCGGCAGCTGTAGGCGTGCCCGACGTTGTCGGGTGGGAACCGCCGCTCTACGTGCTAGCCACGGGACACGGCCACGGATACGGGCTCTTCGAACTGGATGAGCGCAGCAGAGACTACCTGCTACAGAACATCTCCGAAATATCCGACGCCCTCACCAGGGCTGGCGCGTGGCTCACTCTGTGGGATGACATGCTGCAGCAGAACGTGACTCCCGCAGCGTTGCTTAGCCTGGCGATGCACGCCCTGCCGGCCGAACAAGACGAACTCATCGTTCAGCGTATATTGGGATACATCAGAACCGCCTATTGGCAGTTCTCCCGACCCGGCGAGCGCGCGAGATTGGCACCCGCCCTGGAACAACTGCTGTGGAACAGCATGGGGAATGCCGGCAGCACCAGCCTCAAAGCCGCCTACTTCAACGGCTACGCCTCCATAACACTCACTCTTGAGGGGGTTGAACGGCTACGGGAAATATGGAACCACGAGAGAACCATACGAGGGCTTCCACTTTCCGAACGCAATTACACGACCATTGCTGAAGAACTGGCGTTGCGCGGGGTGCCGGATGTAGAAGAGATCTTGTCGCAGCAACTCGGCCGCATTCACAATCCCGACCGCAAGTCTCGCTTCCAGTTCGTACGGCCGGCATTGTCTCCGCAACAATCCGTGAGAGATGCTTTCTTCGAGAGCCTGAAAGACGCCGAGAATAGAGAGCACGAGCCCTGGGTCCTCTCGGGCGTGTCGTTCCTCCATCATCCGCTGCGGGATGGGGCGTCAGAGAAGTACATCCGGCCCAGTCTCGTCTTGCTGGAGGAAATACAGGAGACCGGCGACATCTTCTTTCCGAAGCGCTGGCTGGACGCCACGCTCGCGGGCTATTCCTCACCAACTGCCGCGTCCCAGATAAGAGACTTTTTGGCCGCGCGGCCAAACTACCCGAGTCGCCTGCGCCTCAAGATCGAGCAGTCGGCGGATCCAGTGTTCCGCGCCGCCGCTATCCTGCATGCCAATCTGGCGTCCTCCCAAGAGGACAAGTAGGGCGTTGTGATTGCCAAGACTGCAGGTTGCCGCACATCTGCCGATGATTAGAATGCGAAACCTAGATCACGCGATCGGTTAACCCTATGGTGGCTCACACGTTAAGATCGACCGTATCGAGAGGGGAACTTTGGCACGGATCTAGCAATTACTTTAGGCAAGGGACCACAGAGGGATCCCTAATTACTTTGACACCATTAACTGGAGTGAGCCATGACCGGGTGCATAGACAGTACAGTCCCGGCGACTTGCCGGGAACTCGACGCGACGATCGAGAGTGTCCTTCCCGCCGTCGAGGATCTGCTCCAGCGTCTGTCTGGTGAAGACCAAGTGGTGTGCTTGGAGACTGAAGGCACCGACATCAAACTTCGCGCACCCTTGAGATTTCCCGATGGCATCGGACAGGGACAGGTGGTGGCCAACCTGTTTCGCTGGCGCGAGGCCGTTCGACTGGATGTCGAGATCGTTCACAATCGGATGCTGGCTCGTCCGGACGGCATAGCATCCGACCGCAGGTGCTTCCTGAACGATTATCAGGCGTCCGTCACCCTGGAGCAAGGAGCCACCGAACTCCCGAGCGAGTTTCGACGAGAGGTTATCTCGGGGGTGTCGGCAGCCCAACAGGCGGTGCTGCGCCACAACCGCAGTCATCCGGAACCCTGGGGCCGAGTGGCGGTCACCGTCTCTTCCAACTAGCACACATCGTAGGTCTCGGAGCGCTGGGGCGGGCGGTTACCTCCCGCCCCTTGTGGTTGCTACCCGATCAGTTGTCCCGGCCGCGCCCCCGTCCCCCCATCGTAGCGACCCGCACCACCGTGACGGCCCAGGAACCGGCGGCATCGGTGGTATACCTGGCGTCTCCAATCCGCACGGTGGCACCTGCGGCATCATTGACGACAACGAAAAAGGGAAATCGGGCCCAGGTGAGAAATTTTCGTGGTCTGGGGCCACGGGTCGCCGCTGCGGCCTGTGGGTCGGGAGGGTAGTTTGGCAAGGAAGAATCATCCAGTCGCATGTTGGGACTCGAGAGCCAATTGAAGCGCCCAATTCGATAGCTCGTTTCGTCCTCCAGCACCACGCGCCGCACAAACGGATTGATCGGCAGCGGCGCCACCATCAACTTGCTGAGGTGGATCCCCTGGTCCGCCGCTGTCCGCCTGATGACGCTACGGGCGGCCAAGTTTGAACCGGCCATGAGAGCTACATAAACCGCTACCACCATGAGCGCCAGCGCCGCCGGACGGCTACCGCGCACGGGTCGCGGCAATTCCTCCTTATTCCGCCTTCTGGCCAAATAGACACCTGTGCCCAAGGTCACCCACACCCACGGATCCGCGATGAAAAGAGTGTCCCCGTAAAACCACGATCCGGAAAACGGCATGAGCCAGCGCATCCCATATACATTGAGCGAATCCAGCAGCGGATGTGATAGAACGGCGAGAAACGCCAAGAGCAGGACCTGAGCGGGCCGCACCGCCGGCAGGTGTTCGGCGCCAACCGTGTGCCGAGCCAATCGATCCCACAACACCATCACTGCAGTGAGGAGTAATGGCAGTAGCACTACGGCCGGAAGCCCGTGGGTGATGCCGCGCCGGAACCACAACGCGGTCTCGGAACCCCACGCCAGCGATACGATGTCTATGTCCGGTAAGTTGGCCCCGATCATCAAGGTGGCCATACCGAGTGCGCTGCGGCGCTTGAGACCCGCTTCTCCCAGCGCGGCTCCGACGAGAGTGTGGGTTACCGGGTCCACTACCCTTCGCTCCTAGACCGAGCGCAATCGGGGTTGAGTTTCCCAGCCAAAAACTCGGCGGCCCGTTGCTCCGCCCAGAAAACCGGTGCCCACGGCTTGCCCGACACAAACCCGATATGCCCCCCGCGCTCGCTGATCGAGATCTCGATGTGTGGATTCTGCTTCGCCTCGTAGATGGGCAGCGACCCCGCAGGTAGAAAAGGATCGTCGAGCGCATGGATCAGCAGGGTAGGAACGTCGATCCGGCCAAGGTAGTGGCTGGCACTGGACCTGGCATAGTAGTCGTCGGCATCCTTGAAGCCGTGCAGCGGGGCCGTAGCCCGATCGTCGAACTCCCGAAAGGTCCGCGCCCTGAGTGCCTTTCCAACGTCGATGTGCCCTTCCAGTATCGTCGACTTGGCGAGGATTTTCTTTCTGAGCCTGTGTACGAGATACATCCGGTAGAACTTGGAGAATCCGCGCTCGATGTGGTCCGATCCGGCCGCCAGATCGTAGGGAACCGAGACGGCGACAGCGGCGGTCACTCGTGTCTTCCGGGTGCCGCCTCGCTCGCCGAGATACTTGAGTAGCGCATTGCCGCCCAGTGAGACCCCAACGATCCCCAAAGGCGCCGTGCCGTTGCGACCGGCCAGCAGCTCTAGCGTCGAGGCAATATCGCCTGTCTCACCCGAGTGATACATCCGCGGCAGGCGGTTGGGTTCGCCGCTACAAGATCGAAAGTTGAGGCCAACCGCCCGCAGACCGTGCGCTCCCAAGGTGCGGTAGAGTTCGAGAGCGTAGTTGGACCTAGCGCAACCCTCGAGGCCATGGAGCACCACGACCAGGGGCCCATCGGCGGTTACACCATCGGTAACGCAGTGGGCCCAGTCGAGGTCCAAGAAGTCCCCGTCCGGCAGCTCGATCCGCTCGCGTTCTAGTGCGATGCCGGAGCGGGACCGCAACATTCTCGCCCCCAACGTCTGGGCGTGAGGCCCCCTGAGCCACCACGCGGGCCGAAAAGTATCGAGTTCCATTGGCCGCAGAAGTTAATACAACAAACGGTAGCCCGACCACGCCCGGAGGTCGCCCTTTCTGTCTCGCTCTCCGGGAGTTAAACTCATCTCAGCATGCGGTCTCGACATGGAACATTTTGCCGTTCCCGGCTGTCTTAGTGTATGATTTACGTACGGCACCACGCTATTTACAGGTTTTGGTAATCTGCGCCCAAGGGGGGCAAGTTCGATGGGACCATTATCGCCTCGGTGGATCTTCAGCCTGGTGGTCGGCGCGGCAGCGTTAGGGCTGTCCGCACCTGCCGCCCAAGCGCAATATTTTGGTCGAAACAAAGTCCAATACGAAGATTTCGATTTTAAGGTACTGAAGACCGAGCACTTTGACATCTATTACTATCCCGAGGTCCAGGTCGAGTACGTTGCGCTCATCGCCGAGCGGTGGTACGCGAGGCTGTCACGACTGCTCGATCACGAACTGAGCGATCGCCAAAAGCTCATCGTTTACGCTTCCCATCCCCATTTTGAGCAAACCAACGCGCTACAGGGCGTACAGGATGAGGGCACCCAGGGTGTCACGGAACTCTTCAAGCGGCGCATTGTCCTGCCCATGCTGGGTCCGCTCAAGGAGACCGACCACGTCATCGGCCACGAATTGACGCACGCATTTCAGTTCGACATCACGGGCAACGGTGGCGGGACGCTGATATCGGGTGTTCCCGGTGCTGCGCGGATGCCGCTGTGGTTCGTCGAAGGCATGGCGGAGTACCTCTCGGTCGGGCCGGTCGATACCGAGACGTCGATGTGGATACGGGCACTGGTCTCGCAAGACAAACCGCCAGAGGAAATCACCGATCCGCGCTTCCTGCATCCCTACCAACACGGCCAGGCTCTGTGGGCCTACATAGGTGGTCGTTGGGGTGACGACGTCATCGGGCGCATCCTCAAGGCCACCCGCACCACGCCAAGTGTTGCCGCGGCGTTTCAGCGGGTGCTCCGCGTGATGCCCAGCACGTTGCTGTCACAATGGTACGACGAAATGCGTGCAGCGGCAGAGCCACTGGTTAGCCAGACCGACCGAGCATCCGCATTCGGTACACCTATTCTGGGCCGGGCCACTGGAAGCGGTGCCTTCAACATCTCGCCGGCCATCAGCCCCGACGGCAATGATGTCGTGTACTTGTCCGAGAAGGACTTGTTCGCGATCGAAATGTTTCGTTCCGATGCCCATACCGGCAAGGTAGAAAAAAAGATCGTCAAGGCCTCGCTCGACCCGCATTTCGAAGGGCTGCAATTCGTAAACTCGGCGGGTTCGTGGAGCCACGATGGCACCAAGTTCACGTTTGCCGCCGTACGCAAGGGGCATCCGTCAATCTCGGTCATGGATACGGACAACAATAAGATTATCAAGGAAAAGATATTTCCCGACTTGGGAGAGATATACAACCCTGCTTGGTCACCGGACGGCCGGTACATCGTGTTCTCGGCGCTGAGCGGTGGATTGTCCGATCTCTTCATCTACGACACGCAGGAGGACGATCTCAGGCGACTCACCAACGATGCCTACGGTGACATGCACCCGGTATGGTCCCCCGATGGCCGGCAGATCGCGTTCGTGACCGATCGCTTCACGACCGGACTCTCGAGCTTGATGTACGGCAACTACACGCTGGCATCGCTGGATCCAAGGACCGGCGCCATCAGAGAGATACCGGCATTCGACAAGGGCAAACACATCAACCCTCAGTGGTCGCCCGATGGCAGCAGCCTGTACTTCATTAGCGACCAAAACGGAGTATCCAACGTCTACCGCCGCGACATGGAGACCGGTGAGATTTTTCAGATAACCAATCTCTTCACTGGAGTTGCAGGCATCG
>JBHHZE010000028.1:0-43187 GCA_046757925.1 Gemmatimonadales bacterium | reverse complement strand
TGCTACTCTGGTCCCGTGACTCGAGTTGTCGAAAAAGAAATCGACGACGGGACGTCCGTCCGTTTCACCGATGTTGACGGCGAAGGTCATGGGCGCGAGTCCATCGGTCGCACCAACCGCCGTGTAGCGGAAGGTCTCGCGGCCGATACCGTAGTCCCTAACGGGCGATTCATTTGCCAACGAGCCATCCGAATCAGTATCCGTGATCGCGATCCATCCGGCGCTCGTCTTTACTACGACCACGGGGAACGTGTCGGTGATGCGGCCGTTGCCATTCACGTCGGCGGCCGGCCCGCTACCGAGTGGCAGCTCGCGAAACACGCCTCCGTAGTAGGGCGGAGACGAGATTCGGGCGACCCGTCCGAACCCGGTCAAGCGGTGTCCCCCGACAACTGCGGTATCTCCGCCCACATCACGCAGCCGCGCCAACTCTATGTGACCCTCACCCGAAAAATCGCGCAGGTCGATGATCTTCGGGCGATCGGTGGTGGTCTGCGACAGCCCCGGCATACCGGGGTCGATCCCACTATCCAGGATTCCGATTAGCACGCCCCGTCCGTCAAACTCCGGATGGGCTACGAGGAAAGTATCTGCGCCTATGGTCTTCAAAGGCAGCAACCCCGCGAGCATGGCTATACGCGGCGGCAGCGCGGGATCGGGACGCTCTCGGAGAACGGCGACGGGGGCCGCGGTGTCGGGTCCGGCCGTCGCGCTAGTAGCTATTTCCTCCTGCGGCGTGGGCTGCTCCGACACCACTCCCGGTGCCGCACATCCCACAGCCAGGACGACCACGAGCCATAAGGCCTTCATGCTTCGCAGTAATCCAGCGGAGGTAGTACGAACGGTCCAATATGTGGCCCACGATATTTGCTTGTTACACCCAGCGCAAATCCCAATATCTTGCGCGTTTCTTCGGGAACGATTACCGCATCCACGTAGCCCCGGGCTGCGGCGTACTTTGCATCGAGTTGATGTTCATAGTCGTTACGCATTTTCTGAACGCGATCGGCGAGTTCGGGATCGTCACTGCGGTTTCCAAACACGGCGGTGACGGCGGAATCACCTTCCATCACAGCCATCCGCCCTGTCGGCCACGTAAAGAGGAAGTCGGGATCGAATCCTTGACCCGCCATTGCATAGTATCCAGCGCCCGACGCATGGTTTACGGTCAACACTATTTTCGGCACCACGGCTGACGCCATCGCCTCCACGAAGCGGGCGCCCGCCCTGATGATCCCGGAACGTTCCGCCTCGGGTCCCACCATGAAACCGCTGACGTCTTGAACAAATAGCAATGGGATGCGCTCACGACTGGCTGTTTCTATGAAGTAGGCCACCTTCTCTGCGCTTTCCGTATAGACGATGCCGCCGGCCTTGGGTGGCTGACCCGATTTGCCCTTAATGAGGCCGCGTTGATTCGCTATGATCGCCACCATATGGCCTTCGATGGCACCGTGGCCACATATCATCTCTTTGGCTATATCCGCTTGGAACTCAGCGAAGCTGTCGCCATCCAGAATGCACTCGAGAACCGCACGCATATCGTACGCCATCCTATGATCGTGCGGCAGTATCTCGTATAGCTCGGCTGGAACGTGCGCAGCCGGCCCGCTGACCCTGTCCGCCCCTCCTGGTAGAACATTCGGCAGTCGCGCCACATACGCCCTGATGCTTTCCAAGCATTCCCGGTCGTTGGGAGAACGATAGTGGGCTACGGCGCTCGAAGAGGTGTGCGTCACAGCACCTCCCAACTCCTCCGCGTCGACTTTCTGACCGGTTGCACCCTGCACGAGGTTGGCACCGCCTAGACCCATAAAGGATGTGCCCTCGACCATGAAGATCACATCGGATAACGCCGGCAGATACGCCCCACCGGCTACGCACTGACCCATCACTGCGCTTATCTGTGGCACGTGCAAATATCTACGCATTATCGAGTTGTAATAGAACAGTCGAGCGGCGCCATACTGGCCGGGAAACACACCGTCTTGGTAGGGGAGATTGACTCCGGCAGAGTCGACGAGGTAGATGATCGGGATACGCTGCCGCATCGCGATTTCCTGCGCCCGCAGCATTTTCTTGATGGTCTCCGGCCACCAGGCGCCTGCTTTCACCGTAGCGTCGTTGGCGACAATCACCGCCTCTCTTCCCGCTACAACGCCGACTCCGGTAATCACTCCCGCACCTGGGGCATGACCGTCGTAGAGATCGTACGCGACCAGCAACCCGATTTCCAACCACGGAGTGTCGGGATCGATCAACGCGCTCACGCGTTCGCGCGCGGTGAGTTTACCCTGGTCGTGCTGGCGACGGATCCGGTCTGCTCCTCCCCCTTGTTCCAGCACTTGAACCAGCTCGCGGTACTCTTCAGTAAGCTCGCGGAGGCGCCCGTCAGAGGTCACCGCAACTCACTCCTGCTCGGCGCGGCTCTCGAACCACGTGGTGATGTAATCGACGATTTCTTGCGTTGAAGTGCCGGGACCGAACAACTTGGCAATTCCCTTTTGCTGCAGCGAATCGGCATCATCATTCGATATGATACCGCCACCGACGATGAGTATATCGCCCCTACCTTGCTCGACGAGCAGGTCCCTTACATGCGGCATCAGAGTCATGTGGGCGCCCGAGAGAATCGACAGGCCGATAACGTCGACGTCCTCCTGCACAGCGGCCGTAACGATCATCTCCGGTGTCTGGTGCAACCCGGTGTAGATGACCTCCATACCGGCATCGCGGAGGGCCGCCGCCACGACCTTGGCGCCGCGGTCGTGGCCATCCAACCCCGGCTTGGCCACAAGTACACGGATCGGACGGGGCGAGACGGCAGCGCTGGAACGATTCTTGTCAGAATCCATTGTGGGGTGAAGCTAGCGCTGTCTGAACTCCGAAACAAGTTGTTCGAATAGCGATTCTCAGAAAAACACCGGCTCGCGGTAAGCGCCATAGACGCCTTCTAGCGCATGCCGCATCTCGAACAACGTGCAGTATGAGCGCGCGCAATCCAACATCGACGGGATAACGTTTTCATTGTCCTGCGCGGCTTCCCTGAGCGCCGTTAGGCATTGCTCTACCCGCTCGTTATCGCGCCGTTCCCGCAGAGCTCTGAGACGTCCTTGCTGGGTTAGCGTAGCCGCGTCGCTGACCTTCAGTATCTCTATCTGGTGATTGTCTTCTTCGACAAACTCATTGACTCCCACAACGATACGACGATGCTGTTCGATCTCGTGCTGCAACCGCAATGAACTCTGTGCTATCTGCCGCTGGAACCAGCCTGTCTCTATACCTCGGACCACGCCACCGATGCGCTCTATCTCGGTAAACAGCGCTTCGGCCTCCTCTTCCATTCGATTGGTGAGCGATTCCACAAAATACGAGCCGCCCAGGGGGTCAGCCACGTTGGCAATCCCGGTCTCATAGGCCAAGATCTGCTGGGTACGAAGCGCGAGCTTGACGGCGTCCTCGGTAGGCAGGGCGAGCGTTTCGTCCAGCGAGTTGGTATGCAGCGACTGCGCTCCCGCCAGCACCGCTGCCATTGCCTGATAGGCCACACGAACGACGTTGTTCATGGGCTGCTGAGCGGCCAACGACACCCCAGCAGTCTGGCAGTGGAACCGCATCATAGTGGACCGCGGATCGGTCGCGCCGTAACGATTCCGCATGTGCCGAGCCCAGATTCTCCTGGCGGCTCTCATCTTGGCGATCTCTTCAAAGAAGTCACTGTGGACATCCCAGAAGAATGACAGCCGTCCGGCAAACGCTTCGACATCCAGCCCGCGGTCTATGCCCCGCTCTACGTACTCGAATCCGTTCGCCAGTGTGAACGCCAATTCCTGAACGGCCGACGCTCCCGCCTCGCGGATATGGTAGCCACTGATCGACACCGTGTTCCACAACGGCGTATGCTCGGAGGCCCACTCGAAGAGATCCACTATGATCTTGAGCGCGGGCTCGACAGGGAAGACCCAGGCATGTTGGGCCATGTACTCTTTGAGAATATCGTTCTGGATCGTACCGCGCAGTTGCGAAATATCGACACCCTGCCGCTCGGCCGCGGCCACATAGAAGCAGAACAACATCGCCGCCGGCCCGTTTATGGTCATCGACGTCGATACCTGGTCCATGGGTATACCGTCGAACAGAGTTTCCATGTCGGCCAGCGACGAAACTGCGACACCGCACTTGCCTACTTCGCCCTCAGAGCGCGGGTGATCGGAATCGTACCCCATCAGCGTGGGGAAATCGAAAGCCACCGACAGTCCCGTCTGCCCTCTTCCCAACAGAAACTTGTACCTCTTGTTGGTGTCTTCCGCGGTACCAAATCCGGCAAACTGTCGCATCGTCCACAGCTTGCCCCTGTACATGGTTTCGTGGATCCCCCGGGTAAACGGATACGTACCGGGGCAGCCCAACTCTTGGTCCGGATCGAAGTTCGCCAGGTCCTCCCCGGTGTATAGCGGCTTCAACTCCGCGGAACCCTGCGCAACAAAGTCGGTATTTCGCTTGGCGCCGGCATCGAATCTCTTGTGTCCTTGTGCCACCCCATGATTAGTCTCCACGATCGACACCGCCTTCTCGAAGTGCTGCGACAATCTGTTCGGCAAGCTTGTATGGACTCGCAGTTCCACGCACCACGCTATCCATACCCCCCTCCAAGATCTCCTCGCCTCTCCCCTCGTACCACACCAAAGTATTGAGCGCCCGATCCACCACGTCCCGCGTGTGCTCTTTGAGCCGCTCCCGCCGCCGGCGCTTCAACTCGCCACTCTCTTTCAGATACGCGCGGTGGGCACCCAGCGCTGCCACGAGCTCCCCTATTCCGACTCCATTCACTGCCGATGTCGCGAGCGCGGGCGGCGCCCACTCATTCTCCGCAACCTCCCCCCCCCGCACCGTCGCCGCTACGGCACCGTGGTGACCCGCAACTGCCTCACTCACTGGAACGGCCCCTTTGAGACCCAGCATCATCATGATTTCCTGGACGAGTCGGTCGGCCCCGGGCCGGTCTGCCTTATTCACCACGTATAGATCGGCGATCTCCATCACTCCGGCCTTCAACATCTGCACTCCGTCACCCGATTCCGGCACCAAGATCAGCACAGCCGTATCTGCGCTACCCGCAATGGCCAACTCCGATTGCCCTACTCCCACCGTCTCGATCAGGATTCTGTCGAATCCAAACGCATCCAGCACGTCGCATACTTCGCGACTACTCATGGCCAAACCGCCCGTCGCTCCTCGCGCCGCCATAGACCTGATGTAGACCCCTGGATCGAGCACAACCGATTCCATGCGGATGCGGTCTCCCAACAGGGCCCCACCGCTAAAGGGGCTCGTCGGGTCGACCGCCACGACGGCCACGGTCTCCCCCCTCTCCCTGAACTGCCGGACCAACTGTTCCACCAACGTCGACTTTCCGGCCCCCGGTGGACCGGTCAGGCCTATCCTGTGGGCCCGTCCCACATGCGGGTGGATCGCCGACAACAACTGCTCGAAACCATCACCCCCGTTCTCAACGAGCGTAACGGCCTTGGCCAAAGCCGCAACATTGCGATCCCTGATTCCATCTAGCAGCGTGCTCGCACACATGCGGTTTGGCAAAGCCATCACGTCCCCGGCAACAACAGGAGGGCTGCCAGCCCGAGCAGGAGTCCGAATCCAAACACGTCGGTGAAGGTAGTCACAAGCACCGAGCTCGCTACTGCCGGATCGACCCCCAGTTTTTGCAAGAGCAACGGCATTGCGGCTCCCGCGGCAGTACCCAACACGAGGTTCCCCCACATTGCCAGCACAACCACCAGGCCCAGCTGCCAACCCTGCCCCACAACCGCCGCTACCAACCCGAGCACGACCCCGACAGCAATCCCGTTGACCATGCCCACAAAGAACTCCTTGCCAATGACTTTCCAGCCCTGGCCAACGGGAATCATCCCCACCGCGATGCGGCGAACGGTCACCGCCAGTGCCTGGGTACCGGCGTTGCCGCCCATGCCGGCGATTATCGGCATCATGACCGCCAGCAGGGACACACGCACTATCGCATCCTGAAACAAGAAGACCACCGCACCAGCCAAGAACGCAGTGAGCAGGTTGACGTAGAGCCACGGGAGCCGGTTTCGCACCGCTTGGTGCCACGCGCCCGCGAGCTGCTCATCCGGCGGCGCACCACCGAACTTGAGAATGTCCTCGGTTGTCTCTTTCTCGAGCACATCCATGACGTCGTCAAATGTCACACGTCCCAACAGCTTGCCGAAATGGCTCACAACCGGCACGGCCGGCACGTTGTAGCGCGCCATCAATTGGGCCACTTCTTCTTGATCGAGATCGGCGGTCACCTTCGGTAGAGGTGGCTCCATGATGGTCGCAACCTTGGTCATGGGGTCGGCAACCACCAGGCCCTGCAAGGGAAGAATCCCAACCAGCTTGAACGAGTCGTCCACGCAGTAGACTTGGTAAAAGTCTTCGGCCTCGGCCGCCTGCTTGCGGATCGCCTCAATCGCAGCAGCGGCCGTGGCTGAGTCCTGCACTGCGACGACCGCGCTGGTCATTTTCCCGCCAGCCGTGTCTTCATCGTAGAGCAGGAGCCGCTCGATGTCGGCTCGGTCCGCTACGGAAGCGAGAATGCGGGCAGCTTTGTCGGTCGGTAGTTCGGCGATCAAGTCCACCGCATCATCATCCGCCAGTTCGTCGACTATATCCGCGGCCTTCTCGGACGGCAGCGCAGCGAGCACAGCCTCGGGATGCTCTTCATCCTCCATTTCCGCCAGGGCGTCAGAAACGATGTCCGCCGGCAAGGTCTGCACGAGCTTGAGCTGCGTCTCACCGTCGAGCGAGGCAAGCACATCGGAGAGGTCCGACGGGTGGAGATCCCGTACTTCCGCCAGGAACCGAGCCACATCACCAGCTTCCGCCAGCCTGCGCAGCTCCTGGTATGCCACGCCATCGTTCACGATTGCGTGTCCTTCCACTCACCGGTGTCCTTGAGAAGCAAGTCCACATCCAGACCGGTACGCACTGTAGCGGCCGGCGATCCCGCTGGATTGACGGCGCCCGCCGACACGACGAGTTTCATTGCATCCTCGACCGAAGTATTGACGGCCAACGTGCGTTTTCGCGGAACCATCAGCATGAAACCCGACGTCGGGTTGGGAGTAGTGGGGACGAAGACGTTTACGCACGGCTCCCCGATCACGTCCGACAGTTGTGGAGCCGATTCGTTCGTTACAAAGGCAACCGCCCAGATACCTTCAGTCGGATATGGGATGAGTACCGTACGCAGAAAGAGCTTCCGTTTCCGTCCCACGACCGATTGCACGATCTGGCTGATTGCGCTGTAGACTCTACCTGTCAGAGGGAATCGCGCAAGCGAGTGATTCCACCAATGCAGCATCTGCTTACCCGCGGCGAGATGGACCAACCATCCCACGACCATCACGACCAAAGCGAGGAGCAGAATTCCCAGACCCGGTACCTGGAAGCCGAGTGCCGTGCGCAGTGGCACACCCAATATCGGGTCGATGGTACGGAATACCCACGTCAGGACGAACGCGGTCAGCCCCACCGGGGCAATTACAATGAGCCCAACCAAGAAAAAGCGACGCAGCCGGCGCACGACCCTGTATTTGCCGCGATCCGCTCGTGATTCCCTCGCGCTCACCCGACGCCTCCAGATCGCAGGTGGATGGTCCGGACGGTTCCACGGCGCACCGCCACTCGCTCGACCCGCGTCGCCGTGGCGGCCAAGATGTCGAACTCGAGACCTGCCAATTCGTACCGCTCTCCGGCGCACGGTATCCTTCCGGCGGCACGCGCCAAGAGCCCTCCGATCGTCTCGGCATCGGTGGGTAGATTTGCGTGCAAGCGCGCAGCTACGTCCTCGGACGGGGTCGCACCACTCACCTCGATCACCGGTTCTTCTCCAGATTCCTTCACACTCACGGGAGACAGCGGCTCGACGGTCTCCTCCACAAGCTCCTCTAGAAGATCTTCAAACGTGGCGATACCTGCCGTGCCACCATACTCGTCCAGGATCACTGCCATCTGGTGACGCTCGCGCTGCATCTCAAACAAGAGATCCGCGCAAGGTCTCGAACCCGGCGCCATGGTGACTGGACGCACCAACAGTTCCGACCCCGGGGAAAGCTTCAGCAGGTCGAAGGCGTAATACATTCCTACGATATTGTCCAATGACTCATGATAGACGGGAATGCGGGAGTGTCCCGACTCACCGAATACTCGCCCCACTTCCTCGACGCTCGTTCCCTCACTCACCGCCGTGATGTCTGTTCGCGGGGTCATCACCTCTCGCACGGGCCGCTCAGTGAACGCGAGGACACCCGAGACCACGTTCAGTTCCTTGGTATCGAGCCTCTGCCCGGTTCCATGGTCGATGCCTCCGACAACGGCTCCCTCGGAGTGCGGACCCGGGCTCAGCCGCGTAATCGGTGCAAGAAGAACCGCCGAGCGGTCGACCAGCGGTACCACCCAACGTACCACGCCGTCCGTCCACCGCTCTCCGATCCTGTCGGGTAGCGAGTAGACTATCACCAGAAGCGCGGGCACTGCGCCGAAGAGTGCAGCCGCCAACAGCAGGCCGGAAAACCCGTTCGCCAGAACGACACGTAATCCCGCCGACGCCACTAGAATTCCGACTACCGCAATCGCCTCCGCTGCATCTGTTATCCGCTCCGGGGCCGCCAACAGGGCATGTGCGCCTCCCCGCTCGTGCGCTCGCGTTGTAATCCAACGGTATAGCTCCATGCTGTTTGCGCACGCCGAACCGACGGCCGTCACCATGCCCAGTGCGGCCACGAGCGTTCCGCCCACGATCAGGAACCAACCCGTCACTTCGCCCGCTCCTTAGCCGCCTTGACACCTACGTGTTCGGCGACTCGTTCGAAGTACACTCGCATGATTCGACGTCGAATCACCTGCTCAACCACGACCCGAAACCCACCGATTTGCAGCTCCTGACCCGGTTTCGGCACCTGTCCGAGCTCTGAGTAAACCAAGCCGCCGACTGTAGTGACATCTTCGCGCTCGACCGCTACACCCAACTCTTCGACCAACTCATCCAGCGCGACGCTCCCATCGACCCAAAACCGGTCGGCACCCTCCCGTACGATGGGTTCTTCTTCCGCATCGTACTCATCGTGGATTTCGCCTACCACTTCTTCGAGGATGTCTTCTCGAGTTATGAGCCCCGAAGTGCCACCGAACTCATCCACGACTATAGCGATTCTACCGGCACCCCGCTGAAAGTCTCGTAGCTGCGCCGTGAGCGACTTGGACTCAGGTACGAACTGCGCCGGTCGAATCAGATCTTGCCATCTCTCAGGAGGAGCTTCGCTGCCGTTTACCGCCGGCGTCATATCTTTGGCGTGTATGATGCCGCAGATGCTGTCTAGATCATCCTCGTAGACGGGGATGCGCGCGTGATCGCTCCGACCCAGAAATTCGACGACTTCACTCCAGGTTGCGGACGACTCGAGCGCTACAATGTCCAACCTCGGTGTCATTGCCTCGGACACCGAAGTTTCGTTTAGGGAGAATATCCCTTGCAGCATGTCCTTGTGGGCTTTACCGAATTTCTGTTTGCGCTTGGGCGCGGGTGGTATCAGCGCGTCGATAGCCGATCCGGCCGCCGTCACTGCGCCGAAGAGGGGAGAGAACACGACTAGCGTGCGCCGTGCCACATCTGCGACCGCTCGCGCAAGTCCGGGGGCCAAGAGCGCCACGCCACGCGGGATCGCCTCCCCGCCGAGATATATCAGCGCGAGGATAATCACGATCCGTGCGATACCCTCCAGCCACGGTCGATACCACCATCCGGCGATCTCCGAACCGGCGGTGCCCGCGACGATGAGGAGCGCCAGCCGACTCACCCTGACTGCGCCAGCGAGTGGTATGGTAGTACGCGTTGGCTCTCGCGAATCGGCAACGGTGCGGCCGGGACGGGCAAACACCTGGGCCATCACCAGGAGGCCTGCCCACAACGTCGCCCCTACCGTGACCACCGGAGCTATCACGCCTGATGCGATCACCCGTTTTTTCCTCTCAGCTTGTGTACGTAACGCTCTTGTACGCGCCACATGAGGGAAAGCTCCCGTCGATCATCGCCCTCGGGATGAGCATATCCCAACACGTGAAGAGTGCCGTGAACAACCAGCCTCAGCAATTCTTCGTTCTCGGGAACTGCCAATTCCCTTGCCGTACGTCGGGCCACCGATGGACACAGATAAACATCGCCCACTGTGGTGCCGGGATGCGGCAGCGCAAAGGCAATCACATCGGTTGCCCTATCCCGCCCGAATGTCCTGCGGTTGAGTCCACGCATACGCTGCGAGGACAGGAATGTCACGCTCAGATCGGCGGCGCCAACGTGTTCACCGTCCAGAACGGCCAGGACCGCCCGACGGACATCAGCCGCCGGCAAGGTGTCGACCTTACCCGCCGATGCGACACGGATCTCACGTTTCGGACTTGCCATCCCATTCGGCAGATAGGCCACCCGTTGCGGCGGGATAGTCGATACGGTTGTGATGGACCCGTCCGTACACCCGTATGAATTCAGCTCGTACCTGAGTGACTTGCGCCATTGTAAGTGGTGCCTCGTCCAGTTGACCGGCTTCGATTCGCTGCCGGATGAGGTGGTCCACCGCGTTGGTCACGTTTTCGGCAGACGTATCTTCCAACACACGTAGCGCTGCTTCCACCCCATCACCGAGCATCACCACCGCGGTTTCGACCGATTGAGGCTTAGGCCCAGGATACCGAAAGTTATCGCAATTGATTTCATTCTCCACATCGCGGCTCCTCGCCCGATCGAGGAAATATGTGATCTCCATGGTGCCGTGATGTTCGCAGATGAATGCCTTGATTGCGTCCGGCAACCTCTGTTCAGTCGCGAGAGAGATACCCTCCTTGACATGGTTGCGAATGATCTCAGCCGAGACCTCGGGCTTGAGCTTGTCGTGAGGGTTCTGTCCGGGCGTCTGGTTCTCTGCAAAGAATTGGGGTTTCTTCAGTTTCCCCACATCGTGATAATAGCATCCTACTCTGGCCAACAGTCCGTTGGCACCAATCACATTGCACGCCGATTCGCAGAGGTTGGCAAGCGCAATACTGTGGGCATAGGTACCTGGGGTTTCCGTAGCCAAACGACGGAGCAACGGCCGGTTGGGATCTGAGAGTTCGAGCAGCGTCAACTCGGTGGTGACCGCGGCCATGGACTCGAAAAGCGGCAGCGTAATCGTAACCAGCGCCGCGGATATGAGAGCGTTGACACCGCCCAGCCCGGCGATTCTGCCTACCTCGACGACCGAAGCATCCAGACGTAGACCAGTGGTCAGCCCGGCGAGTGAGAATGCCGCCGTCACGACGACCACCGACAGCAGTAGTTGGTTGCGTCGCCGAATAGTGCGTACGCTCAACGCCGCCGCCACACCACCCATCAAGAGGATGAACAGCGTTTCGCCACCCCCGAAGGCCGCCTGGGAGCCAAGCAGCACGGCCAGCACCATCGCGGACACCATTGCGATTCGGCCGCCAAACAGGATCGTAATCAGCATCGCCGCGAAGGGGATGGGAGTGAGCTCCGGCGAATCGCCCGGTAAGAACTGAACCTTGGCCGCAGTGCCCAACATCACCAGGACGAACAGAAGGGTGAGCACGAGCATTCGTCGGAGTGATTCATAAGTCTCCGGCAAGAACAGCATCAGCAATACCCAGAACAATGCCAACAACAGCCCGTTAGTCAGGATCTGACCGAGTGTCCCGGTGAGAGAGAGTTCAGTGCGTCCCTGCTGGAGCAAATTGATTCTCAATGCAAGCAGGCGATCGTGAATGTCCTGTGTTACCAGTTGGTTGGCATCTACGATGCGCTCGTTCTTCCTGACAGTATCCCGTATCGGATCCACCGCCTCACGCAGCTGCTGCCGCAGCGCCTCAGTTTCCGTTTGCCTGGCAACCAACGTCGGGCGGAAAACAAACCTCAGGAACGTTACGAAGAGTTGATCGCCAACCTGAGAGTTGGGATCGGGATGCACGGATATCCTACTTGCCAGGAAACGCTCAAACGTGGTAACCGAGTCTCGTGGCAACACCCTCTCCATATTGCCGCGCCGGATAAGGATTTCACGACTCGATTCGGATGCCTCGAAACCCGGAGCGGGAACCCCTCTTACCAGCTGCCGCCTGATCATGGCTCGTACGGCGTTCTCGTAGGCGGCGCGCTGTCCCCGTCGCATGAGATACTCGGCCTCCTCCAGCCGTAGTCGTCCCAACCCTGACATCTGCGCAACCTCTATGAGTTCGTCCGCGGTATTGGCCGCTTCGAGCGCGGAAAAAACGGTCGTGGCACGCTCCAACGCCGTGTCGATGACCTCGCGACGGTACTCGTAGATCGGCTTCACAGTCGCCTCGTACGCGGCGCGCTCCCGCTCGATCTCGTCGGCAGATTTCTTCACCACGAACTTGAACGGCGCAATAACTTCGGATGGCGCAACTTCCCCTACCTCCACAACGTCGAAGCCGCGTGCAACCGGAAACAGCAAATAAGTCAACAGCGCCAGCGACAACAGCAATCCCCACCTGACGCCATGGAAGGCCACTTTCCCCGAGCCCCCATGCTTTGCAATCAGTTCCAAACTGACTGGCCCCCGTTCGGCTCGGTGGCTCATCAGTTCCCGTTCTCGCTGTATGCGTGGATTATCTCCCTGACGAGACGGTGCCTCACAACGTCCTGCTCGTCGAAGTAGCAGAACGCCACGCCATCGATCCCGGGAAGAATTCGCTCCACGTCGATCAGTCCGGATTCTTCACGAGTGGACAGATCGACCTGGGTCTTGTCTCCAATGATGACGGCCTTCGAATTGATACCAAGGCGTGTCAGGCACATTTTCATCTGTCCGCTCGTGACGTTCTGTGCCTCATCGATGATCACGAATGCGTCCGCCAGGGTGCGGCCCCGCATGTAGCCGATCGGTGCTATCTCGATCGTCCTCGTTTCGATCGCCTTCTGGATCCGAGCCTGAGGCATCATCACCTCCAGAGCGTCGTACAGCGGCCTGAGATAGGGATCCACCTTGGCTTGCAGGTCGCCCGGCAGGAAGCCCAATCTCTCTCCGGCTTCCACGGCGGGACGCGCCAGGACCAAGCGTTGGACGTGCTTTCTCGTCAAAGCCTCGACCCCCATAGCCACCGCGAGAAAAGTCTTGCCCGTACCGGCCGGACCGATGCCAACCACAATATCGTTGTCTCTCATCGCCTGAACGTAGTTGCGCTGACCGGCCGTCCGCGGCTGAACTCCGCGCCTCGTCCCGGGCAATACGATTTTCATGTCGCCGTTGGAACTCCGCTCTGCACCGGGATCGTCTTCCTCAGCCAGCCGCCGGACGTCCTCCGGACTGATCGGCTGGGCCATTCTGGCGAGGTCTATCATCGCGCGCGCAATGCGGGTGGCCCGTTCCACATCCTCGATCCGTCCCGCCAACGTTACCGTATCGCCGCGCATGGACGCATTCACCCCGGTCGCTCGCTCCAGTTCCAGGAGATTCAGGTCGTTGACTCCGGCAAGAGCCAATAGATCCGCACCCTCTGCCGACAAGCGATGACTCACCTCGTCGCTCATCGTTTCCTTATGGCCAAGTCGAGGGCCGTGAGATCCGCTTCATCGACCGTGGCCGGTGCGTCCTCGAATAGTGCGCGTGCGGCAGTCGTCTTGGGAAACGCAATTACTTCCCGTATGCTGTCTGCACCGGCCAATAGCATCGCTACCCGGTCGAAACCGATCGCGAAGCCTCCGTGCGGTGGCGCGCCCGAACCAAGCGCAGACAGCAAGAATCCGAATCGGCGTTGCGATTCCTCGGGAGGTATGCCCATTGCATCCAGCACACGGATCTGGACCTTCGGATCCGTTATCCGTATCGACCCACTGCCAAGTTCGTTGCCGTTGTAGACAACGTCATAGTGCTGAGCACGAATCCCCGCATACTCGCCGGCCATAAGTGCGTCGACGTCGTCAGAATGCGGCATCGTGAACGGGTGATGGGCAAACACCCACTCTCCGGTGTCCGGGTCATTCTCGAACAACGGGAAGTTTTCGATCCAGACAAACGCATGTTGCACGACAGGTTCGATTGCCAGCAACTCGATAACGCTGCGTCGAACGATATCCAGCGCCGGCGAAGTGATCCGATCTTCTCCCGCTGCTGCTATCAGTAGATCTCCGTCAGATAGCCCGGCCGCTTCGGGTGTCATGCCATCGAGCCGCGCGAGTGGACCCGACAGCTGGTCGCCCTGACGCTTGAGCGTCGCAAGACCGCCCACTCCCGCTCGCTTCGCCCTTTCGGTCACTCGATCCAGCATTTTGCGGGAGAGAGCGCTCCCTCCGGGAACCTTGATGCCTCGAACACGCTCACCCCGCTCGAAGGCTTCGTCGAACGCCCGAAAACCTCGCTCCTTCACCAGGTACTCGAGGTCCACTATCTCGAGTCCATACCGCAAATCCGGTTTGTCGGTGCCGAAGGATTCGAGTGCCTGCTCGAGTTCCATGCGGCGAAACGGTGCGGTAACGTCGTGGCCCGCTTCGTTCCAGAGATCAACCAGTACCGTTTCGACTATGCGGTACACGTCTTCGCTCGATACGAACGAGGCCTCGATGTCGATCTGTGTAAACTCCGGCTGCCGATCCGCCCTCAGATCCTCATCCCGGAAACACCGGGCTATCTGGAAATAGCGGTCAAACCCCGAGATCATCAGGAGTTGCTTGTAGATCTGAGGTGATTGTGGCAGCGCGTAAAACTGACCCTTGTGCACGCGAGACGGAACCAGAAAATCCCGCGCGCCCTCGGGAGTAGGTCTGGTCAAGACAGGTGTCTCGATCTCATAAAACTCCATTGCGCTCAGTGCAGTCCTTGCGCGCTGAGTGAGTCTATGTCTGAGTTCGAGAGCCGTCACCATCTCCGGCCGGCGCAAATCGAGGTGACGATGGAGGAGCCGCAGCTCTTCACTGGGGAGATCCTCTCCCTTTGACCTCCACACCGGAATCGCCGGGGGTACCGCAGGTCCCACAACCTCGAGTTCGGTAGCGTGAACTTCGATCGTCCCCGTAGCCATGTCATCGTTCCGGGCCGCCGCAGGCCGCCGTTCCACCACACCCTTCACCAACACCACCGACTCCATGCCCACCGTGCCCGCCATTGCGATCAGCTCGGGGGGCGCCCAGTCAGGCCCCAGCGACACTTGGACGATACCCTCACGGTCTCTCAGATCGAAGAAGACGATTCCACCGAGGTCTCGCCTCCGGTGTACCCAACCTCCGAGCCTCACTTGAAGACCCACATGAGTATCGCGAAGTGCCCCGCAGCGGTGCGTTCGCATCGCCGTCGCGCTCATCGGTTCCTCAGAATTCAGTTGCCTGGTTGTGCACTGGTGTAAGTGAAGCTCCTTGCCGTCCCTGGCGCCGACGGGCCCACCCATACCCGGCCCTCAACAGGGTTCGACCTTCCAAACGCTGGCATTGTCACAACATAACGCACCGCCCGACACCGCATCAAGCCACGGCTTGACACTCGGCGACGCCGCCGCGAAGCTTCGCGAGTGTGCAGATGTGCTCCCGACATCGCGATAACTCGATGAACCTACTCGACTTGACGCCACCCGAGGCAGAGCGAGTCATCGCCGGATGGGTACGTCAGCGAAATCAACCCGAGTACCGGGTAACACAAATCATTGCCCGGCTCTGGCAGCGACCCGTTGGCGATTGGGATGCGGTCACCGATCTCCCCAAGGATCTCATAAAGGCCCTGCGGAATGACTTTCCACTGCCGCGGCTGACACTCGCAGCAAGGCAACGATCGTCCGACGGGACTACCAAGTTCTTGTGGGAACTGCCCGACCGACTGGCGGTAGAATCGGTGCTGATACCGGAGCGCAGGCGCTGCACCCTCTGCATTTCGTCACAAGTCGGATGTGCCTACCAGTGCCAGTTTTGCGCTACGGGGACCATGGGACTGGCACGCAACCTCGGGCCGTGGGAGATCGCCGCGCAGGTTAGAGAGCTGCTGCTGGGCGACGAGCCGCAACCTACTCACGTGGTTTTCATGGGAATGGGTGAGCCACTCCACAACTGGTCGGCCGTCGACTCCGCACTCACAATGTTGAACCACCCCAAAGGCTTGGGCATCGGCGCCAGGCGTATCACCGTAAGCACTATCGGGATCGTTCCCAATCTCGCGAAACTGGCTTCGAGACCCGAACAGTTCCGCATAGCCTGGTCCCTTCATTCGGCGATTGCCGAGCACCGCCTAAGGCTGATGCCTATTGAACGCAAGTACCCCATCGCAAGGGTGCTAGACGCTCTGCGGTCATTCCCGCGTAGGGTTACCCTCGAATACGTCATGATCAAAGGATTCAATGATTCGGCGGAAGATACAGCTGCACTCAGCCGTTTGGCCCTCGAGCTCGAAGCACATGTCAACGTCCTACCACTCCATCCGGGCGGTTCCCCCACGCTGTCGCCGGCCAGCGGGCGTGAGATTGCACGCTTCGCACGGGGACTCACCGCACGCGGTGTGAACGTCACCGTTCGGAGAAGCCGTGGGCTTGACATCGACGCGGCCTGTGGCCAGCTAGTGATCGAATCGCGCGGGCGCGAGATCGTAGCCGAGAAGCACACTGGCGTCCACTAGCAACGTGGGATCGGGCTTCAGAACAACCCGACCGAGCCCCAATACCTCTCGAATCCGTCCCACAAAACTGCTGTCCCCCCGACGCACCAAGATCACGGTGGAATCGAGCGTGGTGTCCCGCACCGAACCGAAATAGACAACATCTATTCCGGCGCGGCGGAGTCTGCGAGTCGTTACCCGCGCAAGTCCGTCCACCCGGGTCACGTTCAGAACCTCGATCTCGACGTGATCACGTTCGCCCGGGATGGGCAGCGACACCCGTTCCTCGCCCACCGAACGCATCCAGCGCACCGCCATCGCCGCCACAAGAGCGACCAGCGCCAGAGTCCCTAAGATACGGAAACGAGTGAGTTCCAAAACGCCACCGTCTCCGGAAGGAGACTGAACCTTCGGCTTATCTGCTGTGAGATCCGCTCGGTTGTCACCGAACGGAGCACGTCTTCGAATTGGCGGGGGACCCGAGCAATCATTGCGGCATGGCGCTCGGTGTGGAAGCTGCGACCGGGCTCCAGATAGTCTGCCAGGTACAGGATCTTGCCGACCGCATCCCAACCCGAGAATCCGACCGAATGGTACCTCACCGCATCGAGGATCCCCGCATCGGTCTCGCCGCTCCGCTCCGCCGCCACAGCCGCTGCCGGACCATGGACCAGCTTTGGAATTCCCCAGGGATCGGACGTCATCTCGAGCAGCAGACTTTGGGGTGCGTCCTTGAGGGCATCGTGCAATGCAACCGACCTGAGCCAGCGAGCCCGCTCCCGGGAGGAGACCTTCATCTCGGCAGCCCACTGGAGCACGACTTGGGCGACGCTCTGAATGTGGACCTTCCGAGCATTGGAAACCCGGGACCAGTCCGGCAGGACAAGAGGATCGGTGGAGGTTGATTGCATTGGAGACTATCCGTTCACGAGTACGTCTGCACCCAAACCCTCTGCAACTATCATGTTGTCGATCAGCCTCGCTCTTCCAACCCTAGCGGCAAGCGCGAGAATCGCGTCCGGCAACACTTCGTTCACCGGAGCAAGCGTCGCGGGATCCACAATCTCGACGTACTCCAGCTCCAGGTCGTCTCCCGCTGTGAGGGTTGCGCGCACCTGCTCCACCAATCGACCGGCGTCGGTCACGCCCGACACGAACAGCTCGTGTGCGGCCTGGAGGCCATGCGGTATCCGTCGTGCCGTCTCGCGCTCACGTTTACTCAGGTATGCGTTCCGCGAGCTCAACGCGACACGGTCAGAATCTCGGACAGTAGGTGCCACAATGATTTCTGTAGGGAAGTTGAGATCAGACACCATCCGCTTGATGATTTGAGCCTGCTGAATGTCCTTGCGCCCGAAGAGGGCAACATCGGGCTCCACAATGTGGAATAGTTTCGCTACGACGGTGAGGACACCATCGAAGTGTCCCGGCCTCCCGGCGCCGCAAAGATGTTCTGCGAGCACTCCAGCTACCACACGCACCTCAGGGTTCCGGGGATACATATTCGCGGCGTCGGGAACGAACAGGCACTCGACCCCCCGGCCGCACGCCGCCTCGCGATCGCGCGCCAAGTCACGCGGGTAGGTGTCCAGATCCTCACCGGGTCCAAATTGCAGCGGGTTGACGAAGATGCTCAGGACGATCCCGTCGGCTACTGCCGTCGCTCGATCCACCAGGCGCAGGTGACCCTCATGCAGAAAGCCCATTGTGGGAACCAGTCCCACGCGTACACCACGCGATCTTGCATCACGGGACCAGCTCCTCATAGCAGCGAGATCGGAAATCTCGATCATTCGTAACTATGTGAGGGGTCCGGATACTGACCCGACCTGACTTCGTCGCCAAATCTCTTGATCGCGGTACGAACATCTTCCGCCATATTGGCATAGCGCTTCAAGAATTTGGGTTGGAAGCTTTCATTCAAGCCCAGCATGTCGTGCAGCACGAGCACCTGGCCGTCGCAGTCGATTCCTGAGCCAATACCGATCGTTGGAATCGAAACCGCTGCGGTCACGCGTTTGGCTACGTCGGAGGGCATGAGTTCCAAAACCAGACTAAAAGCACCGGCGTCCTCGAGCGCCTTGGCGTCGGCCACGATCCTGTCGGCGGCTCCCGTTTCGCGTCCCTGGATCCTATAACCGCCAAGCATGTGAACCGACTGTGGTGTAAACCCAAGATGGCCCATCACAGGAATACCAATCTCAACCAGCTCTCTCACGGTTGAGACCATGTTTCCGCCCCCCTCCAATTTCACTCCGTCTGCCCCGGCCTCCTTGAGCGCGCGGCCACAGTTCCGCTTGGCCTCCTCTACGGATATCTGATAGGACAGATAGGGCATATCTACTATCACCAGTGCACGCCGTACCCCGGCCCGTACTATTCGACCGTGATAGATCATTTGATCCAGGGTTGCAGAAAGGGTCGATTCTTCGCCACACAAAACCGTGTTCACGGAATCGCCAACCAGAATCAGGTCCACTCCTGCTTGATCCACCAAAGATGCAAACAGGGCGTCGTATGCTGTCAGCACTACTATCTTGCGACCTGTCTGCTTCATCTCAAGCAGGTCTCTCGTTCGCACCCTTCTATCTTTCCCCGACATATTCCTCCAGTTCACTCAGCTCTCGCTGCCAGAAAGGTCTATTGGGAATCTGTGGATGCGGAATGGTGAGCTTGGCATCGTGTACCGACTCATCGCCGTAGCGCACCAGATCGATGTCCAACGTTCGTTCACCCCACGGCGCGCCCCGTTCGCGACCTGCCTGCTGTTCGATCGCGTGGAAATGGTTGAGCAGTTCGTGCGGACGCATGCTAGTCCGCAGCAGGAGCATCTGATTGAGATACTTCCGTTGCCCATCCGGTCCAATCGGGTCCGTTTCTTCAACGGCTGTTTCCGCTGCACAGCTCGTCTCGGGAAGGTCTCTGAGCCTCCGTTTGGCCAGGCGCAGGTAGTGTTCCCGATCGCCCATATTGGACCCGAGCGCAACGAACGCCCATTCAGGCATCTTTTTCGTTCGATCGTTCCACGACGACTTCTACATAATCCAGCGGTCCATCGATGGGCGCATGCGGCTTGCGCGCAGCCACTTGTACGCGATGCACCCCATTTAGCGACAGCGCCTTGGCGGCGATTCTCTCGCACAGCGCCTCGAGCAGCTTGTGGTGACTGGTTCCCACCGTATCGGCCACCAGCCGGTGCAGGCGGCGGTAATCCAACAGCGAGCGGGGTGAATCCGATTCTCCGACCTTTCGAAGCGAGCGCCAGACCGTCAGGTCCAGCTCCAGAGGCTGTGGCACTAGCTGCTCGTGGGGCAGCAAACCCACGCAGGTGTGGAATCGCATTCCTTTGAGCGAGATATAGTCACGCGTAGACACAGGCGTATGGTATTGAGCCTCGTGTAGGCTGTCAAAGGTTCCAGCAGGATGCTGAGAAAGGGATCGGCGGCGCCCGCTGTCGCCTTTCCTTGCAGCACCCCGGTTAAGTCGTGCTCTCGGACGTAAACCTCCGAGTAACCTCCGCCAACATGACCGCGATTGAGTCCAATTCCTGGGTTGCTCGACGCAGACCGTCGGCACCGGTTTCCACCTCGCCGGCCCGCTCCATCATCTTGTCGGCATCGGCTCGGTTGCGCGAAGAGATTTCCGCTACGCCGTCCATGCGGTTTCCGAGCAACTCGAAAGCCACCTGCTGCCTCTCCGCAGTCTTGGCAATCTGTTCGGCATGTCGAGTCGCATCCACAGCTGCCTCCACAATGGCGTCCAGAGCTTCCACTCCTTCGGCACTCATTTCCTCGACCCCACCGACTGCCTCCCGTCCCCGGCGCATTTGCTCGACGACTTCTACGAGATGGACCTGCATTTCTTCAACCAACTCGCCCGCCTCCACGGCAGCTTGCCCACTCTGTTCTGCCAAGCGCCGTACCTCTTTGGCAACTTCGGCGAATCCTCGCCCCTGATCACCGGCACGAGCGGCCTCGATCGCGGCGTTCAGTGCCAGGAGGTTGGTGAGGTCGGCCAGCTCTCGGATGGAGGCAAGAAACTTCACGATTCCGCGGCTCGCTGTGTTGAGTTGATCGACCTTCGCTGCACTTTCGGTCACAAAGGCGTTCAGCGCCACGAGTCGCTCAATGGCGCCTGCGATGGTCCGGCGGTGCCGTGCCGCCGTGTCGCTGGCGGACCCACTCGCTGTGGCTGCCTCCGCACTGTCCTCGACAACGTGTTTTGTCGCCTCTTTCAACTCACGCGTGGCCTCGAGCCCCTCCGCAACATCCTGGTCCTGCCTGCTCAGCGCGGAACTGATCGCCTTGGTCGAGCGAGCCATCGCCGACGCGGTGGACCGCAGTGCCTCGGCGGCAGCCCTCAAGCCACGGACCTGTGCCCCAATTCTGTCGACCGTGTCGACCAGCGGTTGACGCAAATCGGCGATGTGAATCGCCGTGGCGACGCGATGCGAGCACGCGGCAACCAGGGCGACCTCACGACGCCCATATTGGCGATTCTTGCTGTGCTCCAGTTCGAGAGTCCCGAGGAATTCGTTACCGAACCAGAGTGGCTGAATGATCAGGCTCCGAATAGTAGGCGGTAGGTGGATGGTGCGAGGGTCACGATCCCCGTCTCGCACAAGAAGCGGTTCAGACTCCAGCGACATGTCCCTTCTGAGATCGTCCAGCGCTACTGGTATCTCGCCACCTCGGCTCTCCGCCGCGGTCCCTCGGTAGAGGAGCCGGAAATCGTCACCGGATCTCCGGTAGACGCGAAAGTCGTTCCAGTCGAGGATCCTGTGCGTGAGGACTTCCAGCTTGGCGAGCGATACATCGAGGCTCATGTTACTCGTAATGACAGATTCCATCGCATGGATCTTATTCAATTGCTCGGCCTGCACGGCTTCTTCCAGGATTCGTCTCACGGTGTGGCCGGCAAAACCGAGCAGCGCGATCACGAACGGCCAGACTCGGGAGGGCAACAGCGCCAAGGTCACTACGATGGCCGCCGTCGCAACGAGGATTATTCCATAAGAAACGGCGTCATACCGCAGGATGAACTGGGTTTCATCGTAGCTGAGCTTGCCCCTGAGCCCCAACGTGAAGTAAAACAGCGTCCTTGTGAGCAGATAGTACAGGAGAGCGAACAGACTCAACGCCGGAATCGCATCGACCGAGAGTGCGTAAGCGGCTTCCGATACAGCGAGCACTGCCGCGTAGATACCATAGGCAGGTATTAAAGCGAGCACTTCTCTCGCCGAGTTCACCCATGCCGCGAGCCACGATTTTCGCTGCAACGTCGTCTCTACCACGACTACTCCGGCCACAATGCCGAGCATCGATATCGCGGGGCCGAACAAGATGGCTCCTCCGAGGGCCAGGATACTCGACATGGACACGTAGGCGTACTTGCCGATGGGAAAGTGCAGGATGCGCAGAATGACGCCGGCGACCACCGCCCCTACGACGGATGCTTCGTTCCCGTACCATGACCGGTCGACCGCAAGGACGATGACAAAGAGTGCCGTTCCGATCACCCGTAACCACAGGGTGTAGAGGGCTACGGCTCGAGCGGTCCTCATGCAGGGCTATCCCTCTCTGCCTGGGTGGGCTTCTGCGGCATCAACCGACTCTCGCAGTTCCCGCATTAGCTCGCGCGCCGGTTCCAGCCCTCGGCCCAAGCGTTCGACCAGCGCGCTCCCGACAACAACTCCATCCCCGATCGCGGCGGCCCTCCGAGCCTGTTCACCGCCCGCAATCCCGAATCCCACGGCGATCGGGAGGTCGGTAGCCCGCCTTATGAGCGCCGCAGTTTCCTCCACGGCGCTCCCGAATCGGGTCTGGGGCCCGGTGACGCCGAGTCGAGAAATCAGGTAAACAAAACCTTGGGCCGAGCGGGCAGTGAGAGTTATCCGCTCGGGCTCCGTGGTCGGGGCGACTAGACGTATCAGCGCCAGGGGGCCAGCGGTGATTTCCCGCTCGATCGCCAGATCTTCCCCCCATGGCAGATCGGTGAGGAGCAAACCGGACACACCGGCCCTTGCCGCATCCTCCAGAAAGCGTGGCAACCCGTAGGCCAGAATCGGGTTCAGGTAGCCAAAGAGTATGACTGGAATGGGAAGTTCAGCCAGGCTCACGATATCCAGCACGCCTGCTACGGTCATGCCGTTCTCGAGCGCCACCTGGCTGGATCTTTGAATCACGGGCCCGTCCGCCAGCGGGTCACTGAACGGAATTCCGACCTCCACGAAATCCGCGCCTTCCTCGGCCAGCATCTCCAGCGCCACGGCGCTATCACCCTGGGAGGGATAGCCCGCCGTCAGATATGGTATCAGAGCGGTCGTCCTGGACCGGCGCAGACTGTGCCACTTTAGATCGATTGTCTGGTCAGACAAAGTAGTCAGCGGGGTCTATGCCGTATTTCGCCGGATCAGTGACCTTGATGATGGAGCGTTTGAAGTTCCCGGCGCCATCGGTTTCCGAAAGATCCACCACGGGCGCCGGGTCCACTTTGGCTCCGGCCGAGGTCGTGATGATTCGAACCAGCGGCCTATGGAGATAATTCCTGTCGGGATTCGCCGCATGCACGATCGCTAGTTCGTAGGTATCCAGGATCACACATGTACCCACGGGATAGATCCCGAGCAGGTTGATGAACGCCTTCACCAAGACGGGATCTTGACCGCGTCTGCGGTTCTCCCACATCTCCTTCAACACCTGGTCCGGCTGGATCGGAACCGTTTGATAAGTCCTACGCGAAGTGGCCGCATCGAACGCGTCGGCTACCGCCACAATTCTCGAGAACATTGCCATATTTCTGGTGCGGATGCTCTTGGGATATCCGGTGAGATCGATCTTCATATGATGTTCGTGGGCTACGATCATCGGGCGGTACGGAATCTCACCGTACCCACGCAATTGGAACAGGGTGAGCACACCGAGCCACGGGTGCGACTGCATGATTTTCCATTCCTCATCGGTGAGGGCGCCGCTCTTGTTCAAGACTTCCTGCGGTACCCTGCTCTTTCCCACGTCATGTAGGAGAGCCGCGAGCCCCAGGTCGTACAGCTGGAGCTTCGAGAGCGCCAACCGTTTTCCTATCGCCACACTGAATATGCAGACGTTGACAGAGTGCGTGAACGTGTATTCGTCGTAATCACGAATCGTTGTCAAACCCACCAGCGATGTTTCGTTCTTCAGGACCTGATCGACGATCCCCTGTACCGCACGTTTCACCTTTTTTACGCTGGCCGTCCGACCCATCCTAACGCTGTTGATCACCTCCTTGGTGACAGCCACCGATTGCTCGTAAGTGCGTTTGGCCACCTGCTTCGCTTCTTCCGAGTCAGCCGGAGTTTCGCCCTCGACGGGCGGCTCGACAATGATATTGGTCACGCCGCCCTGCACCATTCTCTGTCGCAGCTCCGCCAATAGGTCGGTATTGTCTTCGCGCGCTACCAGTGCCAGTAGCAGGGATAGGAAAACCTGCCATTCCTTGCGCTCGACTCCCTCGTCCACCTGCATCACCCCAACACCACAATGCCGCAGAGTGCTCAGGATGTGGCTGAACGATGAGTAGTTGTCCAAGCCCAGCCGCAAACGGGTGGAGTTGACGAAGATGAACTCCCCGGCGATGCGCACCTCGAGTTCCGGATCCACTTTGAGCAGCACCCGGACAGTAGTATCGACTTCATCCAAGGCTCGCTGCACCTGCACGTTCTCGACGGGATAGAGCCTGAGATTGCGTAGCGCCGCATAGAACGAGAGCAGGAACTCTCTGCCGCCTTGCCGGAATACGGACTCGTCCGAATCGCCCAGGGCATTTGCGAACGACGACCGCGACCCTGACGAGCGTTCATCCCTATCGGTCATCCGGCCCCCCGCAACGCTCGGTTAATCGCATTCTTGACCAGTGGATCCTTTTCTCCTTTGAGCGATTCCAAAGCCGACTGCGCCTCGGCGCTACCGATCTTACCCAGGGCCATCGCGGCGCATGCCCGGGTTTCGGGATCCTCCCTACGCCGCAAGAGCCCTTTGCCCGACAACATAGGGCGAAGCAACTCGACACCCGCCTTCCCCGCAAGCAACCCAAACGCCTCGAAGAAAACTTGTCTTTCGGTGAGATCCGCCCGGCGCAAAGCTTTCCCCGTCACCACCTGCTCGATCTTCGACAACGCGCTGCGATGTCCCCGCTCCGCTATCACCCGTACCGCCGCGAGCCGCACTTCGCGGTCGCCGTCATCGATGGCCCGCTCCAACTCCTTCATGGCACCGGGAGATCCGATGGCGGCGAGAGCGTCTGCGGCCGCGCGTCTCACCGCAGCGTCATCGTGGCTCAGCAGCTTGCCCAGCGACGGTACAAAGGGCGGCAGCTTCATGTTCGCAACGAGACGAACCGTCTCCAGCAATACCTTGTCTTCGGCCGCCTCGAGCGTCTTAATGACTTGCTCGGGGTGTGCCTGCGCCAGCCGCCGCACCGCATGCTCGAGCAAGCCCCTTACGCGTTCGTTCTCCAGCCTCGGCATCCACTCCAGGACGCCCTCTATCGCTTCGGGCCGAAGCTCACTGAACAAACCCGCAAGTTCCTCTTCACTGGGGTGCACCACCGCCTCGTCGAGCGACTGAAGCAGTTGATCCAGGGCCTCACGCTGAGACAACTTGCTAGGTAACTCGGTCAGCTCCTGGCGGTGCTCCGGCAAGAGTTCTCTGGCACGCTCGAGAACCACACGAATCTCCGAAAGCACATATGAAACGGACCGAAAATCGCCCACTCCCAACAGATACGGCACGAAGTTATCTACTATCGAAATGAGCTCGGCTCGCACCGTACTGAATGTTTGGAGCTCGAGCAGGTCGAACAACATCGAAAGAACATTGCCGCGCAAGTCCTGGCTGTACTCCCTGTCGATCTCGTTCCGGAGATACTTGAGTTCGTCTTCGTCGAGGAAATAGAGAGTGCTGTCGAAATCCTCCATCTTGACGATTCCGGACTCGCGGCCTGCAGGCTCTTCGGCCTCACCCTCCTCGACATCCTCTTCCACCTGCTCGCGAACCGCTTCCTCCGACGAAGGGGATGTATTCCAGTTCGAATCAGATTGCTCCAGCGCGGGCACATCGTCCTCGCCCAACTCGATCGTCACGTAGCGGATCGATTGGAAGTCCTGCTCCCACAAGAGTGTCAGCAAATCGTCCGATGCCTCGGGAGGCAGATTGCGCGCCTTGTGGACTACAGCGAAGAAGCGCACGATCTCCTCATCCTCCACGCCGGGCGATAGAGTAAGGGAGCGTACCCCATCCTTGTACAACACCCATGGAACGCTCTCGGACCTTGTCGGCTGCGACAGCACCACCGCATCATCCCAAATGAAATCGGATTCGTTGACCTGCAGTTCGAGTTCTGAGCATTCCTCCCATACCGGCTGGAAGGCCGCCTTCATGTTCGCAACCGCCTTTTGATAGATGGGGTTGTTGGGGAGATAGAGCTGCGTTGCGCGCATGCCTTTAATGAGAACCTGCATGAGGTTCTCTACCACTGCAGTATCCGGAGTACCCTCAGGAGTCGTCGGTTGCGTCACCGCGTATCAGCCTTCATCTGCGCCACGTGGGCCACGTCCTTGTCGCCACGGCCACTCAGATTCAACAACACCACATCGGATGCCTTCCACTCGGCGCCGATAATCCACGCGAGGGCATGCGCACTCTCCAACGCCGGCAGAATGCCCTCGAGTTGGCCCAGCAGATAAAAGCCGGCCAACGCCTGTTCATCGGTGACCGTATGGTAGGCCACTCGACCGCTGTCTTTGAGATAGGCATGTTCGGGACCAACTCCGGGATAGTCAAGGCCCGCGGACACCGAGTGCGCCGGACTCACCTGCCCATCCACATCCTGGAGCAGATAACTCATGCTACCGTGCAACACTCCTATGCTCCCCTCAGAGAGTGATGCCGCGTGTCTCCCGGTGTCGAGCCCCTCACCACCGGCCTCCACACCCACCAATTCGACGGCCGCGTCCGCCAGAAATCCGGAGAAGATTCCGATGGCGTTCGAACCTCCGCCCACACAGGCCACCACCGCGTCCGGCAACCTGCCTACCCGCTCGAGAACCTGCTCCCGGGCCTCGGTTCCTATTACACTGTGAAAACCGCGCACCAGCCTCGGGAACGGGTCGGGACCCACAACCGATCCGATCACGTAGTGCGTCGTGTCGACATTGGTCACCCAATCGCGCAGCGCTTCGTTGGTCGCATCCTTGAGAGTGCGTGTGCCAGATGACACCGGAACCACGGTCGCACCCATGACTTCCATCCGGAACACGTTGAGACGCTGCCGCACCATGTCCTCCGCACCCATGTAGACAACGCACTCTAAGCCGAATCGGGCACAGGCCGTGGCCGTGGCCACCCCGTGCTGCCCAGCCCCTGTCTCCGCAATAATCCTCTTTTTCCCCATCCGTCGAGCAAGAAGAATCTGGCCAATCGTATTGTTGATCTTGTGCGCGCCGGTGTGATTGAGATCTTCGCGCTTTAGGACAACGCGAGCACCCACGTGCTGCGACAACCTCGGAGCCTCACTCAGCGGGGTCGGACGACCGACGTATTCCTTGAGCAGGCTATCGAGTTCCTCAGTGAAAGTGGGATCTACGACGGCTTCGTCGTACACTCGCGTCAGTTCATCCAACGCACCGATCAACGTCTCGGGTACGTAACGACCACCGTAGCGGCCGAAGCGACCCGACAGTTGTGTCTCAGCCGCGCCCACGGCGAGGGACTCCGGTCAGAGTTGCTACAGCTCGAGATGGATCGGGGGCACTCGCCAACGCGGTTCCCACCAGCACGGCGTCCGCACCCCACTCCGCTACCCGCTCGATATCGGTACGATGCTTCAATCCGCTCTCAGCCACAGCGGGAACGCTCCCCGGGACCGCCTGCAGGATGGCCGCCGTAGACTCCACATCAACCTCGAACGTCATGAGATCGCGACTGTTAACTCCAATACTCGCAGGCGTAACGAGCAGAGCCGAATCCAACTCCGCCAACGAATGTACCTCCGCCAGTACGTCCAAACCCAACTCGCGAGCCAACCGCGAAAGCTCCGCGAGCAGCACTCGATCCAGCGCCCTCACAATGAGCAGGACGGCGCTGGCCCCGGCAGCTCGGGACTCATAAAGTTGCACCGGGTCCAGAATGAAATCCTTTCTGAGAACAGGAACCTGCACACCGGCTCGGACGGCCCTGAGATCCGCTAACGATCCCCCAAAATACTCGGCGTCTGTCAACACCGAAATGGCACGGGCACCGCCGGCTTGACAGGACCGGGCATGCTCGACAGGATCGAGATCGTCGGCTATTGGACCCGCCGACGGCGAGCGTCGTTTTACTTCCGCAATGACCGCCACGTCACCACACTCGAACAGATTGGCCCATGGCACCGTTTTGGGCGCTGCGAGAGCCGCAGCCTCGAGTTCACTAGACCGGCGCCTTAGCGCCGGCAGCCTGTGGCGCGTCGATGCGAGAATCGTCGGTAATGAGGCGGGCACGGAAATCGTTTGCGTTTCGGGATGTATTCGGGTATATTATATTCGGATTTTATTCGGTCATGAGACTTGCGGAGGTGTGCCGTGACGCTTACTCGACGTCAAAAGCAAATCCTCGACTACGTGGAAACTTACATACGAGAGCAAGGGTACGCGCCGTCCTTCGAGGAAATAGCGGCGGAGTTCCATTTTGCCTCTCTCGCCACGGTTCACGAACACCTCACCAATCTCGAGCGCAAGGGCTACATTCGGCGCGCCCACAACGAGAGCCGAGCTATAGAGCTAATCCCGAAGCCCGGCTATGCGGCGGCTGTGGAGCTTCCCCTACTCGGCCAGGTTGCGGCCGGTGCGCCCATCGAAGCGATCCCCACACCCGAAACCATTGCAGTACCCGAAGGCCTCGTGCCGCCGAGAGGTAGCGCTTATGTACTGCGGGTGAATGGCGACTCAATGATCGACGAACACATCGAAGACGGAGACTACGTCGTGGTGAACAGTCGCCAGTCGGCCAACAACGGCGAGATGGTCGTTGCGTTGATTGACGGGACGTCCGCCACGGTCAAGCGCTACTACCGCGAAGCGGGCGGCTGGATCCGTCTTCAGCCCTCCAACGATCGGGTAACCCCGATCCGGGCCCATGAGGAAGACGTTCTCATTCAAGGCGTGGTGGTCGGAGTCATTCGGAAGTACCACTAGGGCTGCCACTGCGCAGCCGGTCGAGCACCTCGAGAGCCGCTCCCCCGTCCAGTGCCTCTCGGGCCCTGTCCACCGCCGCGTGCAAGTCGTCCGCCAGGTCGGCCACGTAAAGTGCGGCGCCCGCATTCAATAATACTGCGGATCTCCCAGCGTCGTCCCGCCGAGGATCGCTCAGCAGACGCTCGACTCGGATCGCATTCTCCGCCGGTGTGCCGCCGGTCAGTTCAGCCAAGTCGTCAACCACCAATCCAAAGTCTGCCGGATCCAGCGTCCAGGTAGATATCGCGCCGTCCTTGACCTCCCATACGGCGGTCGAACCATGCGGGGCTATCTCATCCATCCCAACGTTGCCATGCACCACCAGAGAGTGCTGCGCTCCCAGCCGGCGCAGGACCTCGGCGAGGATCGGCGCCCGCCCCACATCCGCCACCCCCAACACCTGGCGCCGCACGCCTGCGGGGTTAGCGAGAGGGCCGATCATGTTCATGACCGTGGGAATGCCAAGTTCCTTGCGCACCGGCCCCACATGCCGCATCGCCGGGTGAAAGGCCGGCGCGTAGAGGAAAACCATCCCGGCTCGCCCGAGCACGCTCGCGGCTCGGGAGGGGTCTACCGAGATCTCGGCGCCCAGGGCCTCGAGCACGTCGGCGGACCCACATTTGGACGTATACGAACGGTTCCCGTGCTTCGCCACGCTGGCCCCGGCGCCTGCCGCCACCAGAGCCGCCACGGTCGAGATGTTGAAGGTTCCAACCACGCCGCCACCCGTGCCGCACGTGTCTATGACATCCACTCCGTCGGGCGTCCCGATCGTTACCATGGCATCCCGCACAGCCCGCACAGCCCCGGTCACCTCATCCACGCTCTCGGTTCTCGCCCTGAGACCCGTCAGTAAGGCTGCCGCTTGCACCGTACTCGCCGCGCCACTCATCAGTTGGCCGAACGCCGCCGCCGACAGTTTTTCGTCTATCGGCGCCCCGGCGGACAAGCACCCTAAGGCCTGCTCAATTGGACTTTGATTCCCGGGTTCTGTCATCGCGTTCGTCGGAATCGGGGTGGACGGGGGAGCGAGACCTGTAGAGTCGGTGGTCTCGTGTGGCTTGTCAACGCCTCACCCGGGCGGGTTGCCCGCTCACTCTGCCTGCTCTAGCTTGCCGCTAATGCCGGGCGTCACATACTACGCGGTATTCCACTTCGCGGGCGGAGATTTCTCCGGCTGGCAAAGTCAGCCATCGGCCCGCACCGTCCAGCGATCGATCGAGGACGCCTTGGAGCGTCTGGCAGGCCGTCGAGTAGTCACCCATGCGGCCGGCCGGACCGATGCCGGGGTACACTCTTTGGGGCAAGTAGCGAGCTTCCGAATGCCCGAGCGTTGGACATCCCAGGATCTGTTGCGGGCCCTTCGCGCAACCCTCCCACGAGACATTTGGGCCGCCGATGTCGGCTGCGCCCCGGAAGACTTCAACGCGCGGCGCGATGCGACGGCGCGGCGTTACCGCTACGTAATCGGGTGCGACGCCGCGGCGTTCTCACCATTCCGCCGGCCGTTCGAATGGGCGCTGGGACAACAAATGAATTGGGATCTCCTGCGCGATTCCGCCGCCTTTTTCCTGGGAGAACATGACTTCCGGCCGTACTCCGCGGTCGGCCAACAGAAACCCCACTACCATTGTAACGTAACTGTCGCACGGTGGCGAAAGCGGAACGACGCAGAAGGTTTTATCTTTACCGTTGAAGCCGATCGATTCCTGCACCGAATGGTACGATTCATGGTCGGCACGATGGTGGATGTCGGATCCGGGAGAAGGCCGCTGGAAGACGTCTCGGGGCTCCTTTCGCGACCGGACAACCTGGAAACGAGCCCTCCGGCACCACCTGAGGGACTCTACCTTTTGGGCGCGCGCTATCCTCAACTCGAAAACGAGGTCTTGGACTGATGAAGTTCTTTCTCGACACTGCCGATCTGGGCGACATTCGTTGGGCTGCCCAGGCGGGGCTGATAGATGGCATCACGACCAACCCCAGTCTCCTTTCCCGCGATGCGGGAGACATCGAACCGAACGACGTGCTCAAGGAGATCTGCTCTCTGGTGGACGGGCCGGTCAGTGCCGAGGTTGTGGCGGTGGACTGCAATGGAATGTATGAGGAGGGGCGCAAACTCGCACGCGTCGACGACAACATCGTGGTAAAGATTCCCATGCTCGAGGACGGCATGGTAGCGGTTCGCAAGCTTCGGGCGGAGGGGATCAATGTCAACGTCACCCTCTGTTTCAGTTCGGTCCAATGTCTCATGGCGGCCAAGGCGGGAGCGACATACGTGTCTCCTTTCCTGGGACGGCTGGACGACATAGGGCACGACGGCATGGAGGTGATCCGCGAGGCCAGGCAGATGTTTGACAACTACGGATTGGAGACCGAGATCCTCGCGGCATCCATCCGGCATCCGCGTCACGTAGCGGAGGCCGCCCTCATCGGCGCCGACATCGCGACCATGCCCACCGCGACGCTCAAGCGGCTGTTGCTGCACCCGCTCACCGATCGTGGGCTCGATCAGTTCTTGAACGACTGGAGCAAGCTCGTGGCCCGAGCAAAGGTTAACGCTTGAGAAGTATCCCAGCCGTCCTCCTAGGCCTCTTGGCCGCGGGCTGTGGCAGCGAGCCCGGCCAGAGCGCCGAGGTCAGTCATCAGCCCTTCTCGACTCCGACGCGGGCGGCGGCGCTTGCGGCACTACCTCCTGCGGGGCGAAGCATCAGCAAGGCCGTCCGACAAAACGACAGCCTAGATGCCTCACGAGTGTCGGCTATAGCGGTCGCGGCAAGCCGGGTGGCGCCCGCCGTAACCAGTGTGAACGTCACACGCCGCGAAAGGGCGATCCCGCGCTCGGCGTGGGATCAGTTCTTTATGCCCCGCGGATCGGAGCGGCTGGTTCAGGGACTCGGCTCGGGGTTCGTCATAAGCCCTGACGGCATTGTGATAACGAATCAACACGTTACGGCCGGGGCCGATCAAATAGTGGTAACGACGATAGATGGAACCGACTACGATGCCACCCTCCTGGGCGAAGACCCGCTGACCGATATTGCGGTTCTCAAGATCGACGGACACGATCTGCCAACGGTGCAACTCGGCCGTAGCCGGGACCTGATTATCGGAGAGTGGGTTATCGCCATCGGTAATCCCTACGGATACCTGCTGGGCAATACCGAACCCACCGTCACTGCGGGTGTGGTAAGCGCGGTCGATAGAAACTTGGTGCCCTCGGGTGACAACTCCGGCATTTACGTGGGCATGATTCAGACGGATGCTGCCATCAACCCAGGCAACAGTGGTGGACCTTTGGCGAACGCCAGAGGGGAGGTCATCGGTGTCAACAGCTCGATTCTGAGTTCGAGTGGAGGTTCTGTCGGCATCGGGTTCGCGATCCCCATCGAGCGTGCGCTGCGTGTGGCCACCGAACTGCAACAGCTGGGACACGTACGGCGCGCATGGCTGGGACTAGACGTCATTGGGGGTGAGCGGTTGCGCAACTGGAAACGTGCGGGCGGTCTCGAGGTCACCCGTGTGGCTCCGTCGGGACCGGCGGCGAGTGCGGGTATACGTGCGGGCGACGTTCTCGTGTCGGCCGGCGGAAAGCGCATGCGCACCTTCTTAGACCTGGAAGCGATCAAGCTCGACCTCGGCCCTAACGACTCGGTTAACGTCCTATTCCGTCACCGCAGCAGCGAGCGCAGAGCCACACTCCGCGTCGAAGAACTCCCTACCACGCGTGCCGAGAAGGTGTCTACGCTCGGCGACATGCAGTTGGTCACCCTGACGCCCGCGATCAGGCAAGAGCGTGGCTATCAGCGTAAGAACGGTGTGATGATCTACTCCATTGGAGATGCTGCAAAGCGGAGTACCGGCCTGAAGGCCGGCGACCTGATCTTTCAAATCAACCGCCAATTGATCAGCGAGGCGGCAGAGGTCACGGCCTGGTTCAAGCGTGCACGGCGTAGTCGAGCGCCAATTCGCGTGTACATCGAACGCGGTGGCGCTTGGTACTCAACCGACTTCTATGTCAGATGACCGAGCCGACGAGCTACCAATCCCCCCTCGGATCGCGATATGCTTCGCCGGCGATGCAGCGACTGTGGAGCCCCGAGCACCGCGCTCACGTTTGGAGAAGTCTCTGGCTCGCACTCGCCCAACATGAGAAGCGTCTAGGTATCGAGATCCCGGAGCCGGCCATCGCAGAGATGCAGGCGCACCTCGACGACGTGAACCTCGAAGCCGTACAACAATACGAACATCGATTCCGCCACGATGTCATGGCACACATCCACGCGTTCGCGGACCAGGCGCCCAGCGCCCGACCGTTTCTACATCTGGGAGCGACGAGCGCATTCGTTACCGACAACGCCGATCTCTTGATAATGCGGGACGCACTTCGGCTGCTGCTTGGTCGACTCGTTGCGGTCTTACGAGCGCTGTCCGCGTTCGCGGTCGAGATGCAGAGTATGCCTACCGTTGCCTACACCCATTTTCAGCCGGCTCAACTCACTACGGTTGGCAAGCGGGCGACTCTTTGGCTGCAGGACTTTTTCCTCGACACGAGAGCAGTGAGCGAAACTGCGGATTCCCTGCCGTTTCGCGGATGCAAGGGAACGACGGGCACCCAGGCGAGCTACCTGGACCTCTTCCACGGGGATCACGAAAAGGTGCGTGAACTGGATGCGGCGGTTGCCGCGAGTATGGGATTCCACCAGTCCATCCCCGTGAGCGGCCAGACGTATACGCGCAAGATCGACAGCCGGGTATTAGACGTTTTGAGCGGAATCGGGCAGTCGGCGTCCAAGTTCGCCAACGATCTCCGGTTACTGCAGCACGAAGGTGAGCTACTCGAGCCGGCAGAGCGCGAGCAGGTGGGTTCGAGCGCCATGCCTTACAAGCGCAACCCCATGCGTGCCGAACGAATCTCGGCCTTGTCGCGTCACGTCATGACGCTCACGACGAACACCGCGGTGACTGCCGCAACGCAGTGGCTCGAGCGCACCTTGGATGACAGCGCGAACCGGAGGCTCACTCTCCCCGAAGCGTTTCTCGCAACAGATGCGGTGCTGGTGTTGTGTACCAACGTGGCAGCCGGCTTGGAAGTAAACCAAGCAGTCATTGCTAGGAATGTTTCGCGGGTCATGCCGTTTATGGCTTCGGAGCGTTGGCTCATGCGAGGCGTCGAGGCAGGAGGCGATCGCCAGACCTTACACGAGGTCGTACGCAAGCACAGTCGTGCGGTCGCCGATGCGATCGCGACCGGCGCCGACAACGACTTGATCGACAGATTGGCAGCGGAACCAGCGTTCGCCGCCGTGGATATCGAGTCGCTGCGCTCCGATCTCGATCCCGTACACTATGTGGGAAGGGCGGCCGAACAAGTGATCGAATTCGTGAACGGTCCACTCTCGGAACTACTCGATTCTATGGCGTCGTACGAAGCGCCGGATGAATCCGTGGTGACTTTGTGACCGCCGCGCCTCTAACCGAGAGCCGTTTGCCGCTTCCGTTGCTGAGGCGAGGCAAGGTACGAGAGGTATATGCAGTAGACGATGAAACACTCCTGCTCGTGGCGAGCGACCGAGTGAGTGCGTTCGACTTCGTCTTGCGTGAGCCGATCCCACTCAAGGGAGCGGTACTCACTCAAATGAGCGCATTCTGGTTCCGCGAACTATCGCATATTGTTCCAAACCACTTCATCACAGCGGATACCGGAGAGATAGTGGCACGGATCCCTGTCCTCGAGAGACACATCGACCAGATCGAGAGTCGCTCTACCCTAGTTCACACGACCGAACCCGTCTTATTCGAATGTGTCGTGAGGGGCTACCTGGCGGGCTCGGCGTGGAAGGAGTACAAGGAAAGCGGTACACTTGCAGGGGAGCCGCTGCCTCCCGGGTTGGTGGAGAGCGACCGGTTCGAGGAACCGGTGTTTTCGCCGGCTACCAAGGCGGCGGAAGGCCACGATGAGAACATCGGGTTCGACCAACTCCGGACCGAGGTTGGTCAAACACTTGCCGCCAGGCTGCGTGACGCGAGCCTCGCTCTTTATTCTTCCGGCAGAGATTTCGCTGCAAAGGCGGGGATCATTATTGCCGACACCAAGTTCGAGTTCGGTGTGCAGCGCTCGGGCAAACTCGTCCTGATAGATGAGTTACTGACGCCCGATTCGTCGAGATTCTGGCCGGCTGATGCCTACAGGCCCGGAGCTCCGCAGCCGAGTTTCGACAAGCAGCCCCTCAGAGACTACCTGAGCGAGCTCGAGACGTCGGGCAAGTGGAATGGCAACGACCCACCACCTGAGCTTCCTGCGGAGATCGTGCAAGCAACGAGCGACAGATACCTCGATGCATTCAGACGAATCACCGGGCAGTCGCTGCACGAAGCCCCATGAGGGTAGCGCCCGAAGGCCGGCCGTTGATTGCAATCGGTTGGGTTGTGCTTGCGGTATTCGCACTGGTTGCATGGCTGGCCGGTCGAGGTTGGTGGACCGTTCTCCCGCTGGCATGGACGCCGGTCGCGTTGTGGATTCCGTGGTTCTTTCGGGATCCGGTTCGGCACGGGAGCAGAGGAGTCGATTTGGTGCTGGCACCGGCTGACGGCCGCATCGTGGATGTATCCGAAGTTGACGAACCCGACTTCTTCGCGGGCAAGAGCAAGCGCGTGTCGGTGTTCATGAACGTCTTCGATGTGCACGTCAATCGTTACCCTGTGGACGGAACCGTGGAGTATCGTAACTATCGACCGGGCAAGTTCGTCAATGCGTCGCTCGACAAGGCAAGCGCGGACAACGAACAAATGTCACTGGGGATTCGCACCGGTCGGGGACGGGTACTGGTTAGACAGATCGCGGGGCTGGTGGCACGGCGAATCGTAACCGACGCGGAACCGGGTTCGGAGGTCAGACAGGGCGAGCGCTTGGGACTCATCCGCTTCGGGTCGCGGGTCGACACTTTTCTGCCGTGCGACGTACGGGTTGTGGTGAATGTCGGAGATAAGACCAAAGCAGGAATTACGATCCTAGCGAGGTGGTCGCAATGAAACAATCAACCCACGGCAGAACGCGAGTCCGGCGGGTCGTAGTCGTCGTCCCCAGTCTGTTTACGCTGGCAAATCTGTTTTTCGGAATCTGGGCCATAGTGCTGGCCGCACAGGGGGATTTCTATCGAGCAGGTTGGTGGATCGTTATCGCCGGCGTGCTCGACATGGTGGACGGACTGTTTGCCCGAATGAGCCAGACCGGAACGCGCTTCGGTGCCGAACTGGATTCTCTAGTGGATATCATAAGCTTCGGAGTGGCACCGGCAATCTTGATCTACTTCGTCCAGTTCTCTTCGCAAGGCCAGTTCGCCTGGGTGTTCTCATATGCGTTCGTTGTGTGTGTCGCCCTTCGATTGGCTCGCTACAACATCCAAGCCGACTCCGAAGACAAGACCGGATTCGTTGGCCTGCCCTCCCCGGCTGCGGGAATGACTTTGGCAACTTATTACCCATTCACACAGACCGAGTTCTACCGGACGCAGCTGAGTGATTTGCCGTGGCAGCAGATTCTGGTATTCCTCACGATCACGCTGAGTCTGGCGATGGTGAGTCAGGTCAAGTACGCCCGACTCCCGCGCATTGGATACCGTACGTCCAGAGGGGTACTGGGGCTCGCCATCAACCTCTCGATACTCGGTTTTGGGATCTGGTCGCGCGATATCTTTTTCTTCCCACTCGGGCTTGCGTACGTTACTTACGGCATCCTGCGAACCGCCACGGTCGGTTTCCTGGAGCGTGGAGACGAGGAGACCGAAGGCCAGGATCAGCAAGGGCCTGCATTGCTACACGAAACGAAGAAGAGACGACGGCGTAAACATGGCACAGTTTGAAGTGGAATTCCGCATAATGCCGCGGCCGACGCTACTCGATCCCCAAGGGCAGGCGGTCGAACATGCTTTGACGGCGCTGGGGTTCTCCTCTATTTCGGACGTGAGGATGGGCAAGGCGCTCACGGTGCAACTCGAGCGGGCCAATAGCGCAGAGGCGGAACGAGACGCCCGGGCAATGTGCGAGAGGCTCCTGGCGAATCCGGTGACTGAAGATTTCACCCTGTCGGTGCGGGAGGTCGGTCCGTGAGGGTGGCAGTCGTTCGATTCCCCGGCTCCAATTGCGACTCCGAGACGCTGCGGGCGGCCAGCCGAGCAGGGGCCGAGGCATACTACGTATGGCATCGGGAACGCGATCTCGCGGGCGCCGACGCCGTCATCATTCCCGGCGGATTTTCGTACGGAGACTACCTGCGTGCGGGCGCCATAGCACGCTTCAGTGAGATCATGGCGGCGGTATGCGATCACGTGGCAGCGGGTGGTATCGCGCTCGGCATATGCAACGGCTTTCAGGTATTGTGTGAGGTGGGGCTCTTGCCCGGGGCCCTCATGCGTAACGCCGGCCTTCGATTCCTGTCCCGGCCGGTCACCATCCGGGTGGAGTCAAACGACACGCCCTTCACATCGGCCTACAAGAATGGCGCCGTTTTGCAGCTACCCATCGCGCACGGCGAGGGACGCTACGTGGCGGAGCCGGACGTGATCGGAGAACTCGAGGCCGACAATCGAGTCGTAATGCGCTATTTTGGGGATAATCCCAACGGGTCGACCGGCAATATAGCTGGGATCACGAACGCCGCTCGCACGGTGGTAGGCCTCATGCCACACCCCGAGCGTGCGGCCGATCCAACCGTTGGCAACATCGACGGCGCAGATGTATTCAATTCAATGATGCATGCCGTTGAACTTTACGGAGGAGGTGCAAGATGATGCGCCCAACTCTTACGGTGACACTCCTGGCGATCGCCCTGTCGGGGTGCAGCAAGAAGGAGGCGGCACCGCCGCCGGTGGAGAACCAGGCTTCACAGCCCACGGCAAGCGAACCCGAAGCGGCGCCGGCAGCCGCGCAGGCCCCCGCGCCCGAGCCGACCTTCACGACGCGCGTCGTACGTGCCGGCCAAGAGGAGCCCTGGGCACCCACGGATACGGGCACGATCAATCCCGGTATGTCGCGCGAGGAAGTGATCGCCACGTGGGGCGAGCCCGTGGTGGAACGCTCCAACGGCAATTGGTCGTACCTCTATTTCCGCAACGGCTGTGAGAACGCCTGCGGCACGTTCGATGTAGTTTTCCTCGACGGGAATCAAGTGGTGGACGCGATAGTGCGAGGTGAGGGACATACCTACTCCGGGGTATCGTCATCTCCTCCTGACCGCGAGGCCGTGTTCACACCGCCTGATAGTGCAGCAGGCCTGATAGGTAGCTGAATGACGGATAGACCAAGCCAGAACGAGGAGGAATACTTCCTACGCCGTGAAGCCGAACTGGTAAAAGCACGACGTGCCATGACGGAGAGGGAAAGGGCCGAGGCCGAACGTTTGAGTCACTATATGAAGTGTCCCAAGTGTGGCGCCGACCTGGTGGTCGAGCATCACCACGGACTGGAGGTCGACCGTTGCCACGAGTGTCAGGGCGTCTGGTTTGACGCCAGCGAAGCAGGCGCTCTGCTCAAGGAAAGCAGCGGGATCGCCGACATGTTCAAGTCTATCCTGCGTGGCGTCAGCGGCGCCTGACAGCGGCGGCGCCAGCGCGATGGGAGCGACTCGGGCCGAAACGTATCCCGGCGACCCACCGGTAACCGAGGCGGAAGTTCGGCACCACGGACTAAACTCAAGGGAATTCGAGCTCATCCGGCGCATGCTGAGGCGTACTCCCACGTTCACCGAACTAGGCATATTCTCCGCGCTGTGGAGCGAGCACTGCTCCTACAAGCACTCGCGCCCGATCCTCAAGTCGCTCCCTACAGAAGGCGAGCGAGTCATTCAGGGACCTGGAGAGAACGCCGGCGTCCTACGACTTCGCGACGGCTGGGCTGTCGCGTTCAAGATCGAGTCGCACAATCATCCCACTGCAGTGGAACCCTATCAGGGTGCGGCCACCGGCGTAGGCGGGATTCTGCGAGACGTGTTTACGATGGGCGCCAAACCGGCGGCGCTGCTCAACAGCTTGCGCTTCGGACCTCTCACCGACTCCCGCAGTCGCTATCTGCTGGCGGGAGCCGTAAGGGGGATCGGCGACTACGGCAACTGCGTGGGCGTCCCAACCATTGGTGGAGAGGTGCGTTTTTCCCCGGCCTACGCCGGGAATCCCCTGATCAACGCCATGTGTATCGGCGTCTTGCAGGAGGACCAGCTGATCCGGGCGAGTGCCACCGGTGCAGGCAATGTGTTGATCACTGTGGGCAGCCGCACCGGACGCGACGGCATCCACGGTGCTTCGTTTGCCTCCGAAGAACTTTCGGAGAAGAGCGAGCAGCGTAGGCCGCAGGTTCAGGTGGGCGACCCCTTCACCGAGAAGTTGCTCCTCGAAGCGAGCCTCGAACTGATTGCCTCGGGCCATATCGTGGGCATCCAGGACATGGGTGCGGCAGGCCTTACGTCGTCGTCCGCCGAGATGGCCGCCAGAGGCGGCATGGGCGTCGAGATAGATACCGCACGGGTGCCGACCCGAGAGCCCGATATGACTCCCTATGAGATTCTCCTGTCCGAATCGCAGGAACGCATGCTGGTCGTTGCCTTGCCCGATCGAATCGCGGAGGTCAAGGCGATCGCCGAGAAGTGGGAGTTGGAGGCGGTGGCCATCGGCACCGTTACGGACGACGGACTCTACCGTATCAAGCACGGCGACCGAACCGTTGCCGAGATCCCCGGCCAACAACTAATAGAGGACTGTCCCCTATACGAACCCGACGCCATCGAAGACCCGGCAGCGGTGGCGCGCAGGTCTTTGGAACCGGACGGCCCTGAGCCAGGGGCGGAGCAAGCGCTCCTCACGCTGCTGGATTCCCCGTGCATCGGCGGCAAGCGCTGGGTCCACGAACAGTACGACTCTACAGTGCAGGCCGGTACCATGGGAGGACCCGGTGCGCAGGCCGGAGTCGTATCGATCCCGGGCACGACGCTGGGGATAGCTGCGTCCACCGACTGCAACTCGCGCTACGTGCTGCTCGACCCTTACGAGGGCGGGAAGGCCGCCGTCGCCGAAGCGGCGCGCAACGTGGCATGCACCGGAGCTATGCCAATCGGAATAACGAATTGCCTCAACTTCGGCAATCCCGAAAAGCCGGAGGTGTTCTACCAATTCCGTGAGGCCTGTCGTGGCATGGCGGAAGTGTGCACCGAACTCGGGACGCCGGTTACCGGAGGCAATGTATCGTTTTACAACGAGAGTCCCGTGGGCCCTGTACACCCCACCCCGGTTGTCGGCATGGTGGGAATGTTGGAGGATGTGACGCTTACGGTCGGATCCCATTTCAAGCGGAGTGGCGATCTCCTGATTCTAATAGGTGAGACGCACGGCCATCTTGGGGGTTCGGCATATTGGGAGTATGTGCTCGACACCCTTGGAGGCAGCCCGCCCCCGGTTGATCTCGGGGCGGAACACCGCCTCATAACAGTGCTGACGTCGCTTGCGGCCCGCCGGCTGATCACGAGTGCCCGCGACATATCCGACGGTGGCCTGGCCGTCGCAATCTCCAAGTCTTGTATCGGCGGACCGTACGACACGGAAACCCGAGGCGCAAAGGTCGACTTGCGAACAATTCAGAAAGATCTCTCGACCAACGCGGTCCTGTTCGGGGAAGATCACGGCCGTGCCGTCGTCAGCGTTTCACCGGAACACTTGAACGCGGTGATGGCACTCACCGCGGAACACGAGGTGCCCGCAACGGCAATCGGGTCGGTGGGTGACCCCGCGGGAACTCTCGATATCTCCACTGCAGATACGACGATGAAACTGTCAACCATCTTATTGCGACGGGCTTACATGCAGGCCATCCCATCCCGCATGGAACTCGAGTCGGTCGGGAGTGCAGCCTAGCGATGTGCGGCATCCTCGGTGTTTCCGGAATCGAGAACGCGGCGGAGCTCGCGTACCTGGGTCTCTACGCACTGCAGCATCGCGGTCAGGAGTCGTCCGGGATCGTCGCAATAGATCGCGAGGGCATAGCGCGTGGCCATAGGGGAATGGGGCTGGTGCCGGAGCTGTTCCCGCCCAAGATACTCGCCGACTTGAGGGGCGACGTCGCCGTTGGCCACACGCGATACTCTACCACGGGAAGCTCGGTGCTGGCGAACGCGCAGCCGGGACTCGTTCACTATCATGACGGCCCTCTCGCACTGGCTCACAACGGCAATCTCACGAACGCCGGACAGGTGCGGGAAGACCTCGTGCGCACCGGCTCGATCTTCAGATCGTCATCCGACTCCGAGGTCATCGTTCACCTCATCGCACGCTCGGACGCTCGCGCCGTTGAACATCAGATCCTCGACGCGTTGGAAAGGGTCGAAGGGGCCTATTCGCTGTTGCTGACCGTAGGTAGAACGCTCTACGGCATTGTGGACCCGCGCGGGTTTAGACCGCTTGTCTTAGGCCAGCTGGGTTCGGGGTGGATCATGGCGTCGGAAACATGTGCGCTCGATATAGTGGGTGCCAAGCTGGTGCGGGAGCTGCAACCCGGAGAGTGGCTCAAGATCGAAGATGGCCGGGTGAGAGACCTCCCTCCCCTGCCCGGCCAGCCGCACAAGCGGTGCGTGTTCGAGTTGATCTATTTTTCGCGCCCGGACAGCGTAGTATTCGGGCAGTCGGTCGATCGGGTACGACGTAGTCTCGGCCGGCAACTCGCGCGCGAACATCCGGCCCCCGACACCGACTGCGTTTTCTCGGTACCCGACTCATCCAACGCTATGGCCCTGGGGTTTGCCGAAGAGAGCGGTATCAAGCTGGAGCACGGCCTGATCCGCAATCACTATGTGGGTCGCACGTTCATCAACCCGGGCCAGTCGTCCCGCACGGAGAAGGTCAGAATAAAGTTCAATCCCGTGCGGGAGGTGATCGCGGGCAAGCGGGTGGTGGTCGTCGATGACTCCCTGGTACGGGGCACGACCTCGCGCAGTCTGGTGCGCATGATTCGGCAGGCGGGAGCTGCCGAGGTTCATATGAGAGTCGCCTCGGCACCTATCACCGGACCCTGTCTCTACGGCATCGACACGCCTACGCGCGCCGAGTTGATCGCCGCCAACTACGAGCTGGAGGAAATCCGGCAGCAGTTGGAAGTGGATACACTTGGCTATCTGTCGGTACAGGGAATGCTCGAGGCCGCAGGCGGAGCGGAACGCCACTTTTGCGATGCCTGTTTCACCGGGAATTATCCGATCGCAACGCCGGGCAGTGCGGGTGAGCCCCGGATGGCCCAGGACGTGCAGTTCGTAGACGCAAATATGCTCTAAGGGCCGTTCATGAAAAACGTGTTTTTCTTCGGCGACGGGAAGGCCGACGGCAACGCCGCAATGGCGGATGTGCTGGGGGGCAAAGGGGCGAACCTGGCCGAGATGACCAACATCGGCGTCCGGGTGCCACCGGGATTCACGATCTCCGCCAAACTCTGCACTGAGTACATCGAATCGGGCGAACTCGACGAGTTCGTGCGCCGCGAGGTTCAACGGGCGATGGACCAGTTGGAGGAGGCGGCCGGGCGCAAGTTTGGAGACGCGGCCGATCCGCTGCTCGTGTCGGTCCGGTCGGGCAGCCAAGTATCTATGCCGGGAATGATGGACACCATCCTGAACTTGGGTCTCAACGACTCGACCGTGGCAGGTATCGCAGCGCAATCGGGTAACGAGCGATTCGCCTGGGACTCCTATCGTCGCTTTATCCAGATGTACTCTGACGTGGTTTTCGACATCGCGCAGAGCGCCGGCGACACCAATCCGTTCGATACCGCGCTCGACAGCTTGAAGCGCGAACGCGGCGTTGAATCAGACGCCGACTTAGCGTCAGGAGATATGAAAGACCTGGTAACAGAGTTCAAGGCGATCGTCGAGCGCGAGACGGATGCACCCTTCCCCGACGATCCTTGGGTGCAACTCTGGGGCGCGATCGAGGCGGTATTCCACAGTTGGAACACCCAGAGGGCGATCGACTACAGGCGGGTGCACAACATTCCGGACAACCTCGGCACCGCGGTGAACGTGGTTGCCATGGTCTATGGCAACATGGGCAACGACTCGGGAACGGGGGTCGTGTTCACACGCGATCCTTCGACCGGCGAGAATCGACTGTTCGGCGAGTTTCTCATCAACGCCCAGGGCGAGGACGTGGTTGCCGGGATCCGCACGCCCCAGACCCTGACCCTGGCGGCCAAGGAAGCGGATGGCTCGACCTTGCCGGCCCTGGAAGAGGTCATGCCCGAGG
>JBHHZE010000027.1:0-48638 GCA_046757925.1 Gemmatimonadales bacterium | reverse complement strand
ACACCTACCAACAGCACGGTCTTCGACCTCACGAAGGACGACCCTCTAATGAACCTGCGCAGATGCAGTAGGAGGTAGACGGGGCACGCTATCCCGAGGATCATGCCGTACAGCTTGGTGAGAATGGCTGCGTAGATGACTACCCCCAGAAGAACGATCTGTCCCCGGGTGTCGCGCTCAACCTCGGTGGCGATGATGTCGGTCAAGACGAATGCCAACAGAACTTCGCCGGCGAAGAAACTGTCCGGATAGGCGGACCAGAATTGATAGGAGACGAGTGGATTCGCGAATAGTAAGGCCAGCTCGAGTGCTATGAATTGTCGAACAATGCCGGCACGCCTGTTGAGTCTCTCGAAAAAGAGGTAGGCGGCATAGAGAAAGAATGTGGTGCCCAGGAAGGAAGCGATCTTGAGTCCGCTGTTGACGCCGAACATCGCAACGAACGGTACGGACAGGAAGGAAAACCCGACCCTGAGGGGAGAGAAGGTGGCGTTGGCGCATCACCAGCCAAGCTACGGTCCCAGCCAGGGTGCTGTCCATGCGGGAATGTCGGGCAAGCGAACTAGTCGGCCGGTTAATGTGCCTAGTTGGATTGCCTACCGGCTCGTATCTTTGTGCCAAGAGTAAGTCAACTAGAGGCAACGTCATGCGCCCACTGCGATACTCCGTAGCGATGAGTCTGGACGGTTACATTGCCGGTCCGAATGGAGAGTACGACTGGATAGTGATGGATCCGGCGATCGATTTCGCCGCTTTCTTCAAGACCATCGATACTGTTCTGATGGGGCGAAAGACCTTCGAGACGGCTCTTCAGCAGGGCCAATCCGGGAGAATGCCGGATATGCGGACGTATGTATTTTCTCGAACGTTGAGCACCGGTGACCATCCAGACGTTACGATCGTAGCGCGCGACGTGGCATCGACAGTTGCCGAGCTCAAGGCTCAGCACGGGAGGGACATCTGGCTCATGGGCGGGGGTGAGATGTTCCGCTCGCTGCTGAATGCAAAGTTGGTGGACACGGTGGAGGTCGGAATCATTCCGATCCTTCTTGGCAACGGAATCCCGCTCCTACCTGCAACAACGAGTTCAGTTCGCCTTGCCCTCACTAACTCTGAGACCTTCCCGACCGGAGTCGTACTCGCGAAGTATGCCGTCGAGTACGGCTGATTCCGGTTTGGGTTAGAATTGAGACATGACCGCGCAAGTAGCCGATCGATTCACACAGCTACTCGGCCGGGCTGCCCGGCGCTTGGGGATCGCGGGTGAAGACGCCGTAATCACACTTGCCAGGCAGTTCGGAATCGGCGGATATGTTGCACGCCACGTCTACGGCGACAACTCGGAGGCCTACCGGGCGGAAACGCGGGCGCGGCGGCTACTCGAGAGCGTGATGCTCAAACAGGCGACCGACGTTTCGAGCGTACTGACCAAAAGTGATATCACGCATTTCTTCCTCAAGGGTGTAGTGGTCGCCCGGTGGCTCTACGAACCGGGCGAGCGGCATTTCGTCGATCTCGATCTGTGTATCCCACCGGAACAGCGAGGTCCGGCGATGGATGCTCTCGCCGCCGTGGACTACGAAGCGCTGCCCGAAACAACTCAGGGTGGCCCGGCGGCCTTGAGGCCCGGGGTTGTGTTGGTGCGACGGCTTGCTCGCACCGCGATGGAAGCGGTCAATCTGGACGTTCGCTGGGGAGTAGAACCTATCGAGCGCTTGCTGCCGCGTTCCGATACGCCGATGCCGGACGCCGTGTGGGGCCGGCTCACCCGGGTGGGTTCGCTCCCTTCCCCCGATCCAGCGCATCACGCGGCGCTCCTCCTGCACCATCTTGTGCACCACGATCTGCTACATATTCGGAGTCTTCTCGACTTCATCTTGCTCTTGCAGCGCTTACCGGCCCATGCGGGCGGGGAGTTCGAGCGCATTGCCGGACAGCTCGGGGTCCTTAGGGCGGCGCGTGCAGTGAGCGCAGCGCTTCGCCGCGATCTTGGCGTCGAAACCGGTCCTGGCGTCGGTCCCGCGCCTCGCGATTTGCGCGGGAGAAGACTGGAAAAGATGCTCCAACTCGAGGGGTGGTTGGTGTGGGCCGGTGCGGCAACCGCCCAGGAGCACGTCGCGGTCACACCGCGCCGCATCCTTAGACGCACCCTCCTGCTCGACCGGATCGGCTCAGCCCGCAAACTGTTGGCCGATGCCGTATGGCCGCCTAGCGAGTTCGTTCGCTGGCGCTGGCCGGAAGCTGGCTCGATGGGCCGTGCCCGGGCCAAACACCTGACGAGCGCGATGCGCAAGATCGCAGGCGTTTGAGGCCGACGCCCCACGCCCTCCGAGGGGCAGTGTGATCCACACCACTGTCCATTTGGCCATATTCGACGAACTTGAGGGGTGGACCGCCTAACGGCTTTGTATTATCCATGAGGAGCGAAAAGGAGCCCGGCGCGTGATCGCGAACGTAGACGAGATCGTACTCCGATCGACGTCCAGCTGAATGGAGAGAATCGACCGCCTAGGATGGGCGGCCGGACTCGCACTCAACTCCTACGGGGTGAAGATTGGTGTGCGCGTAAGCGAACCGGACGTCCTCGAGCGGATCGCCGCTCTGTTACCTCCGGGCTGGAAACCGGCACGCACACCCAAGGTAGAGCGGTTGTACTCGCTCAGGGTCGGGGGACAGGGGACGCGGGCGGGTGTCCGCCGCTTCAACCTGCTGTACGCTGATGCTGAGCAAGTCTCTCGGACAATGGAGTTGGGCCAGGCACTCGAGACCTTGGAATCGGACCTACAGCTCTACGTTGCAGAAACGGCGCGACGCCGCGTCTTCGTCCACGCTGGAGTGGTGCGGTGGCGCGGACATGCAATCGTGATTCCCGGACGAGCCTTTAGCGGCAAGAGCACGCTGGTCATGGAGTTGATTGAGGCCGGGGCTACTTATTACTCGGACGAGTATGCGGTATGTGACCGGCAGGGGCGCGTGCACCCCTATCCCAAGCCGCCTTCTTTGCGGTCAAACGGTGGGGTAGCTCGACCGAAGGGCGTGGCTCCTCGGGCCGGCGTCAAGCCCATCCCTGTGGGTGTTGTGTTGCTGACGAGTTACCGTCCCGGCGCGCGCTGGCGGCCTCGGGTGCTCTCTCAGGGGAGGGCAGTCCTCGAGATCTTGAGACAGACCGTATCCGCCCGGATGGATCCTGGAGTTGCCATCGATACGCTGCAGCAGGTCGCGGCGGGGGCGCTGGTCCTAAAGGGTGTGCGAGGGGAGGCGCGCGAGATGGTCGATTCACTGGTGTGCAGGGCGAGCGAATATATTTGTAGTAGAGAGGAGGTAGGCTCCCAATGAAACGGATAACCTCGGAAATGCCTCGCGCGAGGACGGACGATCTGATAATCGACGAACTAGCCGATGAAACTCTGGTGTACGACCTGAAGCGTCACAAGGCCCATTGCCTCAATCGCACGGCCGCCGCGGTTTGGCGGCACTGCGATGGCGATACCGCCCCGAGTGAGATCGCGCGGCGTTTGGAAGCGGAATTGGACATCCCTAGAGACGAGCAAGTGGTAAGGTTCGCGCTGGACCGGCTGGACAGGGCCAGGTTGTTGGAGGAGCGCACGGAAGTTTCCCGAGCGAGTGCGGGGCAGTCGAGGCGCGAGTTGGTCAGAAAGCTCGCCGTGGTCGGTGGCGCTATACTGCTGCCCATGGTCACGTCCATAACTTCACCCGCGGCCGCACTGGCAGCTTCTTCCACCACCCGCAAGGCTTGCAGGAAATGCAAGGGCCTGGGTCTCCCCTGCCGTGACAGGCCGGGGAAGACGTGTGTTAGGCGGAAGCGGCGGAAGCGTAGGAAAAAGCGGTGTCGGTGTGGGTAGCTCTCACGCGATCATCCTCACGACTGCCTGGATATGCTGAATCTGAAATGCCAGGCTGCGATCCCGTAATTGACCGCCCGCGGTCGAGCACTCGTTCGTCCATGAAGGTTCCGAGTGATCATGACACGACAAGCCGAGTACGACGTTCTTGTGATTGGAGGCGGGATCGCGGGGCTCAGCGTAGCCCTGCGGCTCGCAGATCGGGCACGTGTCGCCTTGCTTGCGAAGGGGCCGCTCACCGAGGGATCCAGCCTGTACGCGCAGGGCGGAATCGCCGCCGTCCTGGACTCGCGAGACTCGGTGGAAGCACACGTGAACGACACGCTGGGGGCGGGGTGCGGCCTGTGCCACGAGGAGATAGTCAGTTTCACCGTGGAGCGCGGGCCGGAGTGTATCCGGTGGCTGATCGACCTGGGTGTTCCGTTCACCAAGGAATCGCGACCCGCTGACCATTCCGCATATCACCTCACCCGTGAAGGAGGCCACAGCCGCCGGCGGATTATCCACGCCGCCGACGCCACTGGGCACGCCAGTGCAGCGACCCTGGAACGCCACGTCCGCAATCATGACAACGTAGACATCTTCGAGAATCACATCGCGGTCGACCTGGTGACGGGTAAGAAGCTCGGGTTATCCGCACAACGTTGTCTCGGAGCGTATGTACTCGATCGACAGGCGAGTAGGGTAAAGGTCTTCCGCAGCCGCGCCGTGGTCCTGGCAACGGGAGGGGCGAGCAAGGTCTATCTCTATACCAGCAATCCAGACGTGTCGACCGGCGATGGGATCGCCATGGCGTGGCGCGCAGGATGCCGAGTCGCCAACATGGAATTCGTCCAGTTCCATCCCACCTGTCTCTACCACCCGGCGGCCAAGTCCTTCTTGATCAGCGAGGCCGTAAGGGGAGAGGGGGGCAGGCTCATGCTACCGGACGGCGACCGATTCATGAGGCGCTTCGATGACCGAGCCGAGTTGGCATCGCGTGATGTCGTCGCGCGCGCCATCGACTACGAGATGAAGCGACTCGGGCTCGACTGCGTGCATCTCGATATCAGTCACAAGCCGGCTGGCTTCATCAAACGACGTTTCCCGACTATCTACGCACGGTGTATGCAACTCGGCTACGACATGACGAGCGGCCCGCTCCCCGTCGTGCCAGCCGCCCACTACACCTGTGGCGGCGTCGTTACGGACCGGTCTGGAAGAACAGATATCGCGGGTCTCTATGCAGTAGGAGAGATCGCACATACGGGGCTCCACGGCGCCAACCGGCTGGCGAGCAACTCGATTCTAGAATGTCTGACATTCGCCGCCTCGGCAAGCGAAGACATCGCTTCGCAGCTCTGCGGTACAGATCCGCCGCCCCCGTTACCCGAGTGGGATGAGAGTTGGGTCGAAGATTCTGACGAGGAGGTTGTGGTTTCACACAATTGGCACGAGCTGCGGCGTGCGATGTGGGACTATGTGGGGATCGTGCGCACCGACAAGAGGCTCGAGCGGGCCCAGCGAAGGGTCGCCGTCTTGCGGAACGAGATCCACGACTACTACTCACGTTTTCGGCTCACCAACGATCTAATCGAGTTGCGCAACCTCGCCCTGGCGGCAGACCTGATCGTGCGGTCGGCAATACAGCGGAAAGAGAGTCGTGGCCTCCATTATACGCTCGATTATCCGACCCCGAGCGAGAGTGCGAGCGATACCGTTCTCACGCCGTCCGCCTGACATTGCCGCTACACTAATCGCGCCGAATGGACCGTACTGAAGGTTGCGGCAACATGTCTCCCGGCGAACCGAGGTCGAGGGGACTGGTGAGATGAAGACGGGAGATCTCTTCCGGCTAGTACCGGCCTCTCCGCCTGAGCAGATCAAGCAGAGAAAGCGAGTCAGGCCGGGCTCATTGCCAACTGCCGCCCAACGGAGCGCACCCAACGGCAGCGTATGCGCGTGGATGAATAGGATATCGACGTAGTCCCTTGGCTCGTCTCTTCCGACAAGAGCTAGAGTCTTGTTGACGGCGAGGTCCACCTCGCGCTAGCTTAGCGATCCTCGCATTCTCAAGAGTCGAACGGACGGCGTGCTTCCTCCATCGAGGTAGACTCGTTGGCCGGCAATATCGAGGTGAGCCAAGAACAACGATTACGAAACAGGAGATGGAAGCAGCCTGAGAATCCCTCATATCAGGAAGGTCCGTCATGCACACACCCATCCTCCCCGGCGCCGTCAAGTTAGCACGGTGCCTGACGCTCCTCGCCGTCGCCGGCCCGCTAGCCGCACAGGGCGACGCACCCCCACCCCCGGCCTACCTGCAGGTGTTCCGTGAAGTGATCAAAACCGGTCGAACCGGCCCGCACGTGGAGACCGAAGCCGGCTGGCCGCGTGCCTTTGCGAAGGCGAAGACCCAGAATCACTACCTCGCCTTGGAATCGGTCTTCGGTCGCTCGGAGGTCTGGTTCATCGAGGGGCACGAATCGATTGCCGAAATCGATCAGATCAACAAAGACCTCGACGCGGTGCCTGGGCTCAGCCAAACCCTGGACAAGCTGTCACAGGCCGACGCAGCCAACGTTGCGAGTCTCAGAACCATCCTCGCCCGCTTCCGGCCCGGCTTGAGCAACCCGGGCCAGGTGGATGTTGCGCAGATGCGCGTATGGGAAATCATCGTGTTTCGCGTTCGGCCGGGGCGCGAGGCTGACTTTGCCGAGAGCGCCCAGCTGTACCGCAGCGTGGTTGAACAGGCGAACGTAGCGGCGCCATGGGCGACCTACGAGATCATGGCAGGGATGCCGGGTCCGACTTACCTCGTTCTGGTGCCCCACCGGGGGCTGGCGGAGATCGATCCCGCCACCGGTGCCGGCGCGGCGATCGAGAAGGCCATGAGCGGTGTAATGGCCAAACGGTTGGGTACTCTGGCCGAAGGCTTCTATTCGGTCGAGAACATCGTTTTCAATGTCAGCCCGGAGATGAGCTATCCGTCCCCCGAAATGATTGCGGCGGATCCCCAATTCTGGGGAAGGAAACGGCGGTAGCGGCTGGTTCAGGACCCCCGCATTCGGTCGGATCGTGGTATGATTAGTGATCTTCTTCCAATCTCTTTGACTCTATTAGTAGGAGAACGATCGAATGGGTCTTACCGAACAACTGCAAAAGATCCGCGACGGCTCGGCCGAGCGGATCCCGGCGGAGAGTCTCGCGATCATGCACCGAGCTACCGAGAACCTTCGCGCGTCCGGAATCGTCGACCGCGTTCTCAAGGTCGGCGATTCCCTGCCGCCGTTCGAACTCGCCAACGCAAACGGTGAAATGGTCAGGTCCGGCGACCTGCTCGCCAAGGGGCCGCTGGTCGTGACTTTCTTTCGCGGCAAATGGTGACCCTACTGCAATGCAGAGCTGTATGCTCTGGGGCGAGCTGTTGGGCAATTCAAGGCGCTGGGCGCCACGCTGGTGGCTATCACGCCGCAAAAGCCCGAACTCAACAAGGCTATGGTCGCACAGCATGAGCTGGGCTTCGATCTGCTGTGGGATGAGAACCACGAAGTCGGCCAGAAGTTTGGTCTTACGTTCGACATGCCCGAGGATCTCGTCGAGGTGTACCGCGGCTTCGGCGTCGACCTTCCGGCAAACCACGGCGCGGACGGGTGGAGATTGCCCATGCCCGGACGATTCGTGATCGACGCGGGCGGAATCGTTCGATCGGTCGACGTCGACCCGGACTACCGGTTTCGGCCGGAGCCACAGGCTACGCTTGATATAGTCGCTGCCTTATAGTGCCGAGCGTTCTCCTCTCGGCGTCGAGAGCACGGCATGGCGGACGACGTGGTCGAAGCGTGGCGCAGCAACAACCGCATTAACCTGCTGTTGATCGACCGGATCAGTGCTGCCGGTATGAAGTGCACGCTCCCCAGGCGGGGCGGACGTGATGTTGCGCTTCAGTTCGCCCACATGCACAACGTGCGGGTATGGCATTTAGAAAAAAGGGCGAAGGACCTAGCACAAGGGTTGGAGATCTTCCCGCCCAAGGTGCACCCTAGCAAGCCGAAACTCAAACGAGCGCTCACGGCGTCCGGCGTGGCCCACGAGAGCCACCATCGCGGGAGCATACTCCTGACGCTCAAGCAGTGCGGCCACGGCTTGGATAAGACAACCCGTTACGCGATATGGGATTGGGATCGGGTGTGAAAAGAAAAGCGGCTGCAACAGCATCTGCCTCCTGATCGATTATCCGCGGCAGCCTATCAGGAATCAAGGCGTTTCTTTGCCGTACTTGAGCTGCACGGCAGATGCGCTGCCGTCCGCCGAGAGAGTAACGACAAACAAATCGTCGTATTCGTCTTCACCTAGCTGTTCGTAGGGTCCCGCGCCCAAGGCATTCATGATCGCGGGCACGGTGTTGCTGTGGCTCACGACGAGGACGGTTTCGCCGGCGTGGTCCTCGCGCAAGAGTCTCGCCATGTCTTGCACCAGAGTGCCAGACACGGGCGTTGTGGTTACTTCGAGGCCAAGCAGTTCGGCGATCGGCTGAGCAGTGTTCATCGTACGATGGAACGGTGTGGAGTAAATGGTTGAGATCTTGGTTTGGGCGAGCACCCGGGCTAGTTCACGGGCTCGTGCTTTGCCCGCAGCACTCAGTACCGGATCGCGCTCGCCCGCCGTGCTCTCCTTCTCGGCGTGACGGACCAGAATCACCGTTGTGGCCTGCTGGGCCGCGCTGGGCGTCGTTATGGTGAAAAGTGCGGCACAGATTGCAACGGCCAGAAACGGTGATCTCATATTATCCTCGGGTGAGTGTTCATTCTGCAACACAATGTATGGAACGCCGATCGCAGACTGTCCGGATGACCGTTCGCGGCAGCGATCCAGCCGTCCGCGCTCAAGTCGATCATCCGTGGCAGGGTATCTGCAGTGCCCGCACCCTAGTCGATCCTCCTCGGCAGCCTATCGGCTTACCTACATGCAACCCTTAAGCTACCTTTGGCATCTGATCTTGACAGACCCTGTGGTGTAACAGGCGCGAAAGTTGAACGACTTCCAATCCAAACTTCGGAGCTAACCGATGCGTCCGGACCGATACCGCGGCACGTTGACCGCCGCCTTCGCCCTGCTCGCTCTGTCTGTACCCAACCCTGCCCTGCAAGCCCAGGCGGACGGGTCGGACGGCAACGAGCTCCCACTCAAGCCCGCACGTTGGGCGCGCTTTACCACGTCCGAGGGGACCTGGATCTCCGTGGACGTGAGCCCCGATGGGCAGTCCATTGTGTTTGACATGCTGGGTGACCTCTACACGATTCCAATCGAGGGCGGGACAGCTACTCGACTGACCCAAGGCATGCCGCATGATGTGACCCCCAGGTTCAGTCCTGACGGAAAACAGATCGTCTTCGTGTCCGACCGCTCGGGCGACAACAATGTCTGGTTGATGGCGACGGACGGCAGCGATTTGAGACCACTTACCAAGGGTGTCGGCGCGGAGTACGTGTCACCCGAATGGACACCAGACGGCAACTACATCGTCGTGTCACGTCAGGCGCCGCTCCAGGGTTTGGAGAAACTCTGGCTCTACCATGTGCGGGGCGGTATTGGGATCAACATGACGCCGGGGCCCAGGAGCCTGCGGCTCATGGGGCCGGCATTCGGGCCGGACGGTCGATACGTATGGTTCGGCCAACGGCGGCGCGCGTGGAGTTACAACGCAATCTTCCCGCAATACCAGATCGGCGTCTACGACCGAGAGGCCGGAACGCGCACCACGATGAGTTCGCGCTACGGCTCGGCGTTCCGGCCGGCGCTCTCGCCGGATGGAAAGTGGATCGCCTACGGCAGCCGCTACGATAGCGAAACCGGATTGGTGCTGAGGGACCTTGCGACCGGCGAAGAGAGATGGCTGGCGTATCCCATCCAGCGCGACGATCAGGAGTCTTACGCCAGTATGGACGTGCTGCCTGGCTATTCCTTTACTCCGGACTCCCGCGCCGTCGTTATCAGCTATGGCGGAAAGATCTGGAAGGTCCCAGTCGACGGGTCGGAGCCGAGCAATATTCCGTTCACCGTCAACGCCGAAGTAGCCGTGGGACCGGCGGTTAAGTTCGATTATCCCATCGAAGACACACCGATGTTCACGGTCAGGCAGATTCGCGATGCGGTGCCTTCACCTGACGGTACCAGGCTCGCGTTCACGGCGTTGGACAGGCTCTACGTGATGGATCTGCCGAACGGCACGCCGCGCCGGCTCACCGATCGGGAGGTGGGCGAGTACTACCCCACGTGGTCACCCGACGGCGCCTCGATCGCCTATACCACTTGGGGCGATCGGCAAGGCCACATCATGCGCGTTCGTGCTACCGGCGGTACGCCGCGTCAATTGACTAGAGTTTCGGCATACTATCACCAGACCGCCTGGGCGCCCGATGGAGAGCGCATTGTGGCCATCCGCTCCGATGCCCGGAACTTGGAAGAATCGATCGACCCATTTATCGGCGATGGGATGGGCGCGGAGTTCATTTGGGTACCGGCCGGCGGCGGCGATGTTACCGTGATCGGACCGAACGATGGCCGCGAAGGACCGCATTTTGTCGCCAGCAAGCCGGATCGGGTATACAGTTACGGTTTTGTGCCTGCGGATAACAGCGTCCCAGGGTCGCGCCCCACCTTCGCGCTGGTCTCCACCCGCTGGGACAACACGGATCTCAAGCAGCATCTCAGGGTGACCTGGCGGATACCGGTGTTTGCGGGTGGATACAAGATCTCGCCGACTTCCGACCTCCTCATGCCGCGTGACTACAGCAAGGAGGAGAGTCGCGAGAACATCCCGGAAGTCTCCGCTGGCTTCGTCAAGATGGCGCCGCAGGGAGATCTCGCGCTCGCGCAGGTGAACGACGACATCTACGTTGTCACGGTGCCCCAGACGGGCGGCCCGGTGCCCACGGTGCTCGTGACCAAGCCCGACAGCGCACAGATGCCGGTCAGAAAGCTCACCGATATCGGCGGCGAGTTCCCCACCTGGGGTGCCGATGGCAGGACGGTCCACTGGTCGATCGGCAACGCGTTCGTGACGTATCACGTGGACCGAGCGGAGGCGGTGGACGACAGCCTCAGGCGCGCGGGTGCAGACTCGGCGGCCATGCGCGAGGGAACATACCGGCCCGAAGAAATTCGCGTTGCCGTCCAGGCACAGCGCGATATTCCGCAGGGTAGGGTAGTCTTGCGCGGTGCGCGTGTGATCACAATGCGCGGTGACGAGGTGATCGAGAATGCCGATGTCGTTGTGGAGAACAATCGGATCGCGAGCGTAGGGCCAAGCGGCTCAGCGCCGAGCGACGCCGAAGTGATAGACGTGAGCGGCACGACAATCGTGCCGGGTTTCGTGGACACACACTCACATATGTGGAACATGTGGGGAGTCCACTGGACACGTCCCTGGATCTACTTGGCCAACCTCGCCTACGGTGTCACTACCACGCGGGATCCCCAGACAGCCACCACAGACGTGTTCGTCTACCAGGACCGGGTAACGGCAGGACAGATCCCGGGTCCGCGCATCTACTCGACCGGTCCCGGCGTGTTTTCGAGTGAGGGGATCAGCAGCCTCGATCACGCGCGCCGCGTGTTGCGACGCTACAGTGACTACTACGACACCAAGACGTTCAAGATGTACATGTCGGGCAACCGGCGACAGCGTGAATGGCTCATTATGGCAGCGCGCGAGCTAGAGTTGATGCCTACCACAGAAGGAGGGTTGGACTATCGGCTGAACATGACGCACGCCATGGATGGTTATCCCGGCGTCGAGCACACCATGCCGATTATCCCTGCCTACCATGACGTGGTGGAGCTGTTCAAGACCTCGCAGACCACCAACACGCCCACGCTGATCGTTTCGTACGGTGGCCCTTGGGCCGAGAACTACTATTTCACCAACGAGGACATCATACACGACGAGAAGATTGCGCACTTCACGCCAAAAGAGGAACTCGACTCCAAGATCCGGCGTCGCAATCCCGGCCCGGGTCCTGGAGGCTGGTTCATGGACGAGGAGTACGCGTTCAAGAAGCACGCTGCATGGATCAAGCAACTCGTGGAGGGTGGCGGCCGCTCGGGCATTGGCAGCCATGGCCAATTCCAGGGACTGGGTTACCACTGGGAACTGTGGGCGGTGCAGAGTGGTGGCATGAGCAACCACGACGCGCTTCGGGTGGCCACGATCATGGGCGCTGAAGCGATCGGTCTGGGCTCGGACCTGGGTTCGATAGAAGGCGGCAAGCTGGCCGACTTGATCGTCATGGACGCCAACCCGCTCGACGACATTCGCAATACCAACACCATTCGCTACGTAATGAAGAACGGCCGCCTGTACGACGGCAACACGCTCAACGAAGTGTGGCCGCGGCAGATGACGGCGGCTGACGAACCCTGGCGCCACACGGCGCCGAGCGTGCAACCGGGCATTCGGGGAGGTGGACGATGACCGCAATGGGACGACTTTCGATGCGCGCCACCGTGGCGGTGCTAGGTGTCACGTTCCTGGCTGTGACATCGGTATTGGGGCAGACAGGTCCAAAGAACAATAGCAAGAGCAAGAAGGCGCCGCTTCCTTTGAAGGCCGAGCGGCACGCGAAATTCACGGCGACAGAAGGTACCTGGATGTCGCTCGATGTGAGCCCCGATGGACAAACCATCGTGTTCGATCTGTTGGGGGATCTTTACACGCTGCCATTCGCCGGAGGGGAGGCCACGCGCATCACTAAGGGAATGGCGTTCGATGCCCAACCGCGCTTCAGTCCCGACGGCGAGACGATCGCGTTCATCTCCGACAGGAGCGGCGGTGACAATCTCTGGACGATGCGCCTCGACTTCACTGACACGACACAGATTACGCGGGGCAACTCCAGCCTCTATCTGTCCCCCGAGTGGATGCCCGACGGCGAGCACATAATCGTCAGCCGTTCGGCCGGTCTGGGCGGTTCGGCCAAGCTCCAGATGTACCATGTCAAGCGACGGAGTCCGCTGCCGGTAATTCGAGGGTCGAGCCCGTTCAAGACAGTGGGAGCGGCAATCACTCCGGACGGCCGCTACATCTGGTACGCCGGACGCTTCAATGATTGGCAATACAACGCCATCTTTCCGCAGTACCAGCTCTATCGGTACGATCGGGAGACGGGTACGTCGACACGTTTCACCAGGCGATATGGGTCGGGTTTCCGCCCTGCCATCTCTCCGGACGGCAAGTGGTTGGTTTACGGAACGCGCGAGAATACCGAAACCGGTTTGAGGAAACGCGACCTCCAAACCGGCGAAGAGGATTGGCTCGCGTTTCCGATCCAGCGCGACGACATGGAGTCGCGAGCCCCACTCGATGTCCTGCCGGGCTACAGCTTCACGCCCGATTCCCGTGAGGTCGTGCTGTCCTATGGCGGCAAGATCTGGCGGGTACCGATCGATGGTGGTGACGCCATCGAGATTCCATTTGAAGTCAACGTCGACCTGGCGGTTGGGCCCGAGGTGAAATTCATCTATCAGGTCGATACGAGTGCCCAGGTCACGGCTCGTCAGATACGGCACGTGGTGGCCTCGCCGGACGGCAAGCGGATAGCGTTTACCGCGTTCGACCGGCTCTGGGTCAAGGATATGCCGGACGGCGAAGCACGCCGGCTGACCGACGGTGACGTCGGTGAGTACTTTCCTGCCTGGTCGCCCGATGGAATCTGGCTCGCGTTCGCAACGTGGGACGACAGTGTGGGCGGGCAGATCCTCAAGGCACGAGCCGACGGCTCAGGACAGCCTCAGACCCTGGCCGCCACTCCTGCACTGTACTATAACGTCGCCTGGTCGCCCGATGGTCAGCGTATTGTTGCCACACGCGGCGCGGCTCGCGAATTGAAAAAGGCGCCGGACCGGTTCTTCGGTCCACTGGGCGGTGAGTTCGTATGGGTGCCGGCTACCGGCGGGGACGTCACGCTGATCGCTCCCACCGGAGGACGCGATGTACCACACTTCCGCTCCGATGAACCCAACCGGATCTATGCCTATAGCCCGAGGGAGGGCCTGGTGTCGTTCCGCTGGGATGGAACGGACGTGAAGCGGCATCTGAAAGTCCGCGGCTCGCTTCCCCCGGGGGCAAGGAGCGTGCACGAGGAAGATTGGGTGCAGCTACCCAGTCGAGTCTTTCCAACCTTCAAGCAGGAGCTCTATCCGGAGGGCGCTGTGGCCGAAGGTAGGCGACAGCCACCGCCGGCAGGACTCGTCATGATTTCGCCCCGGGGCGGTCGGGCGGTCGCGCAGGTGGGCAACCACATCTATACGGTCGATATTCCCGAGGTCGGCGGCCCCACGCCGACGGTCTCGGTAGCGAGCCCCGGGTCCGCACCGGTGGTGGTTAGGAAGCTCACCAACGTGGGTGGCGAGTTTCCCTCCTGGAGCGCCGATGGCAACAGCGTCTACTGGTCGATCGGCAACGCATTGTTCACGTACGACTTGAGCAGAGTCGAGGCGATCGAGGACAGCACGGTGCAGGACGCGCGCGACAAGGTGGCGCAGGCCCTCAGAGTACGAGCCATCATTGACAGTCTCAAGGCGACCCGCAAGACGGTGGACAGCCTGAAGAAGGCGGAAGAAGAGGTCCCGGACTCGCTCGAGACCAAGCTCAACGGGTTGATTGCCGACTCAGTGCAGGTCAAGGCCGACTCGCTGCTCCGCGTTGCGGAAGAGGCACGCGCACGGGCGCAGGCGATAACGCAGCGTGCCGATTCCGTCCGCGCCGGGCTCGACACCGTCACAGCAGACACGGCACTCTACAAGCCCAAGGAAGTAAGGATCAAAGTCACGGCCCCGCGCGACAAACCCCAGGGCACCGTGGTGCTGCGCGGCGGTCGAGTGCTCACAATGAAACAGCATGAGATCATCGATAACGCGGATATCGTGATCACCGACAACCGGATCGTGGCGGTGGGCCCGCGCGACTCGGTCGAAGTGCCGGAAGATGCCAAGGTGATCGACGTCTCGGGCAAGACCGTGATGCCGGGCTTCGTGGATACCCACTATCATTCGCAGTGGCTCGTGCCCGAGATCCACGTGGGACAAACGTGGCAGTACCTCACCAACCTCGCATTCGGGGTCACCACAACACGTGACCCGCAGACCAGCACTACCGACGTCCTGAGTTACCAGGACCGGGTGGAAACCGGTGGCATGGTCGGCCCGAGAATCTACTCTACCGGACCGGGCGTTTTCATAGGCGAGAACATTCAGAGCGCCAAGCAGGCAAAGACCGTCCTCGAGCGTTATAGCAATTACTACGACACCAAGACGCTCAAGATGTACATGGCGGGGAACCGGCAACAACGTCAGTGGATCATTCAGGCCGCGAAAGAACTGAAGTTGATGCCAACCACGGAGGGTGGGCTCGACTTCAAACTCGAGCTAACGCACGCCATAGACGGTTACTCCGGTATCGAGCACTCGTTGCCAATAGCACCGATCTATCACGACGTGGTCCAGTTGTTCAAGACCTCCCAGACCACGAACACTCCGACTTTGCTCGTCTCGTACGGTGGACCGTTCGGTGAGAACTACTTCTACACCCATGAGAATGTTCACGGCAACGAGAAGCTCAGACGGTTCGAGCCGCACGAGAGCCTGGACGCGCGCAGTAGGAGACGCGGCACCGGCGCCGCGGGCAGTCCAGGTAGAGGCGGATGGTTCCTGGATGAAGAATACGTGTTTCCGAAGCACGCCCAATTCGTGAAGAAGTTGCTGGAGGACAGCGCGCGGGCCGGCGTCGGAAGTCACGGCCAGTTGCAGGGCCTGGGTTACCATTGGGAACTCCGTGCAATGGCATCGGGTGGGGCTTCCAACCACGACATACTCCGTGCGGCAACCATCTATGGTGCCGAGGCGATCGGGTTGGGGAAGGATTTGGGTAGCATAGAGGCCGGCAAGCTGGCCGACATCATCGTGTTCCATGATGATCCGCTTGCCGACATCGAGAACACGCTGAGTATCGAGTACGTGATGAAGAACGGTCGGTTATACGACGCTAACACGCTGGACGAGATCTGGCCTCGGCAGCGTCCGCTGCCCAATCCACCGTGGCGGAACTCGGGCCCGCAAGGGGTTGCAGCCGGGATTAGGCGGTAGTCTAGAGCGGCTGGTGCAACCGTCCTCGACCGTCTTCGACCGTCTTCGACCGTCTTCGACCGTCTTCGACCGTCCTCGACCGTCCTCGACCGTCTTCGACTACGGCTGCATCTCCAACGTCGCGCTTGCTACCGCTGCAAGGATCTGCATGCCGCGAAACACGTTGCCAACACGCACGTTTTCGTTCGCGGCATGCTGGTTGTTGTCGTGGTTCACGGTGGGGACGATAACAAAAGGCGCCTGCAGTATTTCTGTATAGACCCAGGCCGGCCCGCTGCCGCCCATCGTCGGGCCGATCACAGGCTCGCCGAGTCCAGCGGTGCGCAAAGAAGCAATCATCGCCCGTGCTGCAGGGTGGGACAGTGGTGTCCGCCCCGCGGCGTATCCGTGGCCCCACGTCACCTTTACCAGGCGCGGCGTATTGACTCGGGTAGCCGAGTCGGGATCTTCGGGAACGACGGTGTAACCCTGAAGCTCGATGTGGCGGATGAGTTTCTCCACCTGTCGTTCGGGTGTATTCCCGTCTACAAGCCGTAGATCGAGTTCCGCAATCGCTACGTCTGGGATGATCGTACGCGCTTGGGCTCCCACGAACATGCTCTGTATTCCGCGCACGTTGAGAGATGGCCGCGCTATCAACTCCAGGCGCGTGGCACCGTTTCCGTCCAACGATCCGAGTTGGAGTTGCAGTCGGCGCGACTCGTCGTCGTGGGGGTACGCGGCGAGCGCGGCGCGTTCCTCGGGTCCCAGCGGCGTCATATCGTCTTCCCATCCCTCGACAAGAACCTCGCCGTTCGGTCCCTTCATCGTGGCGAGCAGTTGGGCCAGTCGCATGGCCGGGTTGGGAGCCCAATTGCCGTAGTGGCCCGAGTGTATGGGGATCGCCGGCCCATATATCGTGATGGTAGTAGTGGCGAGCCCGCGCAACCCGAAGTCGGCGGTCGGACGGCCCGATGGATGGATGGGGCCGTCTGCCATCACGACGAGGTCTGCTGCCAACAGTTCTCTGTGCGCGCGCACTGCCTCGGCGAGATGCGTAGACCCGGCTTCTTCTTCACCTTCGAAAATGAACTTGAGGCGGTTGCGCAAGGGGATGCCGGCGGCGCGCCACGCATCGAGCATCCGCATCAAAGCAACGATCGGTGCCTTGTCGTCGCTGGCCGATCGTGCGTAGATACGCCACTCGGGATCTACACCACTCATCTGACTCGGCCATGGGATCTCCTCCGCTCCAGCCTCGCGAGGTCCCGCAAACAACACGGGAGTCCATGGAGAGTCTTGATCCCACTTGTCGGCATCGGCCGGTTGGCCGTCATAGTGACAATAGAATAGGATCGTCGGTAGGCTCGGATCCCCGATCTCACCGTACACAACGGGCGAACCGCCGGTCTCTAGCAACCGTACACTTACCCCACGCCGTTCCATCAGGGCTGCCAACGCATCCGCATTGCGCCTGATGTTCGGCTGGTCGGACGCCACGTTGGGAATCGACAGCAGGTCGCGCAGCTCGGTCACGATCTCGGACTCATGTTGCGGTATGTAGCGCCGTACCGCGTCTACGGGCTCTTGGGCCACGATTGGGGCAAACAGTCCGACGAGTGCGATGCCGGCTGCGGCGATAGACAGGGCGTTGGCGGTAGTCTTCATTTGGCGGCGACTCGCAGTAGATGTGTAATCGTCATGAAAGGTATCGGGCTAAAATGCGTTACTCATGTCGGAAGTGGAAGGGGGCATTCAGTTCTCGCTGGTTCTACAACACCGCCTGTAATTTCGCCTTCGTCCCCATGACCAGCATACGTTCGTTGTCGCCGAAGACGTAGTCGGGTTCCGGGGCGGCCTCCAACTGCTCGGATCGATCGCCCGTAGCCGGTTGCCGTATGAGCATAATCGTGATGCCGTACTTCTGGCGAACGTTGAGTTCGGCAATCGTCTTGCCCACGAACTCGGGCGGTACGGCAACCTCCGCCACCGCGGTGTCACCAGAGGTGGGAAGCATCGCCATGGGACGGTCGGGACTCAGGCTCGATACCATGCCGTGTGCAACATCGCGCTTGAATAGTTCGGCGTTATACCGCGATATCACGTCTTCGGGCCGGATGACCGCGGCCAGACGTTCACCCTCTACCACGGCGATCTCGCCGCGGTGATTACCGAGCATCCGCATGACCTCCGACAGAGATTCATCCGGTTTCACTTGGGGAAATCCCTCGGTGGCCATCACGTCCTGCGCAATGATGAGTGGCCCCAAAGTCGACGGATTGGCCATCACCGGTCTGAGTTCATCTATGGTGATCACGCCGTGGAGCGTATCATCTTCGTCAACCACGAACAACGTGGCGCTTGGCCGCTCCATGACGGTCGCAATCAGTCCGCCGAGCGGTTCTCCCGGTCCCACCGTGAGCACTGTCTCGTGCATGACCTCCGAGACGGGTACACCGCGCAACACGTTCACGGCGCGCCCGCCATATACGTCTATACCGCGGCGCAGCAGCTTGAGCGTGTAGATCGATGCACTGTGGATCTTGGTAGATACCAGCGTTGCGATGATGCAGCTGATCATCAGCGGTAGGATGATCTTGTAGTCGCTGGTCAATTCGAAGATGATGAGAATCGCGGTGATCGGCGCATGGGTCGCGGCGGCAACGAGCGCCCCCATCCCCACCAGGGCGTATGCGCCGGGCGCGGCGGTGGCGGCGGGCCACAGGTTGTGCATCACTGTCCCCAGCGCGCCGCCCAGCATCGCACCAATGAAAAGTGACGGAGCGAAGATACCACCGGAGCCGCCCGAACCGATCGTGATCGAGACAGCGAAGATCTTGAGTCCAACCAACAGGAGCATATACTGCCACGTCGCGGCGTTGCCGAGCGCATCATTGATCGTCTCGTATCCCACACCGAATATTCCGGGCGCCCAGATTCCTATCGCCCCGACCATGAGACCGCCCACCAGCGCTTTGTTGGCTGCGTGTGCTTTGATCTTGTCGAACAGGTCCTCACCCGCGTAGAGGATCTTGATGAACGCGACCGCAACTACAGCCGCCAAGATTCCGAGGAACGCGTAGCCCAATAACTCGTTGGCATTGACGAGCTGATACGTCGGCACCATGAAGGCAGGTAGGTCGCCGAGGAAGTGCCGGCTCACCACTGTAGCAGATACCGAGGAGATGACTATGGGCGAGAACTGCGATACACCGAAATCACCGAGGATGATCTCTACGGCGAACAGGGCGCCGGCCACAGGCGCGTTGAACGCTCCGGCTATTCCAGCTGCCGCACCGCACCCAACGAGTGTGCGGAGTCTAGTCTGGTCCACCTTGAGCCACTGGCCGATTACCGACCCGAGTGCCGATCCGACTTGCACGATCGGGCCCTCGCGGCCCACCGAGCCACCCGATCCGATCGAGATCCCCGACGCGAACAACTTGGCAAAGACTACACGCGGTCGAATGCGCCCACCCCGTAACGCGACCGCTTCCATGACCTCAGGCACACCGTGGCCCTTGGCTTCGCTCGAAACGTAGCGGATAATGAGTCCAACGATGAGGCCACCTGCCGCCGGGGCCGCCAGCTTCCACCACCACGGTAGGCTGTGGAGGTACGCGAGCGTGTATTCACCCTGTCGCCAGGCTACAACGTTGAGTCCGCGAATGAGAAAACGCAGGCCGACCGCCCCCAAACCGCCGAGCAGGCCGATGACAACCGAGACGAGCACCATGTACATGTGCTCGGTCTTGCGAAGCCCGTCGTGCAACTGTCTCAATCGTCGTGCGGCTCTCAGAGCCACTAGCTTCACGTAACGCAACCTATCTCCATTCAGGGAATGCCCAACCGGCGTTCAGCCGTCTAGTGAAACAAATAGGCGAACGTCTCGGAACCCCACACGTCTTGGTTGAACATTTCCCTGTTCGATATGCGATATTGGCTACGTTCCTGTCGCCTCCGCCAATGTCGCGAGTCTCTTTTCGGACCGGTCCACGTACACGGCGGCGGTCAGGTCGCCGGACACATTCAACGTGGTGCGGCACATGTCGAGGATCCTATCCACTTCCCAAGATGATCGCGATTCCTTCGGCCGGACTCCTACCGTTGCGAGCACCACCATTATGAGAGGAAGCGATCCACCCGGCACACCCGCTGCCCAGACGGCTGTTGTTACGGACAGCAGCACCACGACGAGCGGTGCCCATGGTTTCAGCCTGCGGGCCGGTAGGTCTCCACTAGCTGTTGGTGTGTCGCCGCGAGGGTCTCGCCACCGAGGCGTCCGGCCTCCGCAAGTTGTCAATGCCCGCAACACCGAGAGTCATGGACGCAAATGCGAGCGGAACCACAGTCATCAACAGCATGCGGAGGAACCCCTGTCTTGGTATGGAGTTTCATGCCCGTGTCGTTGCTTGGGTGTAAAACGAACGCCGGAGCCGAGCTTGCCGGCGAGTGGCCGACGCAATGTCGCACAAACGTACAGACTCCGCCAGCCGTTGTTTCCGACGACCTCGAGCCTGCATGCAAGAGGGAGGATGTTTCTCATCCTATGAACTCTGTCGACTCGACGACGACGTCGGGTGATGGCGGCTTGTTCCCCGGGAACGTAAGCGTTGCGTCATCCGTTCTCTCTATGGACCCTAGATGCATTACGTTCGATCAATCAAAGCGTAGCTTCGGCAGCGAGGTGCCTCATGCGTGTCCTCTTGGTGCAGCCTCCACAGGGCAGTCGGTTTGGGATTTCGAAGATCCTCATGGTCGAGCCACTAGGTCTGGAATGTGTAGGGTCTGCCCTCGAGGCACGCCAACATGAGGTCTCACTCGTAGACCTCCGGCTCGACCGCTCATCCGCGCTCCAGTCCGCCATTCGCAGCGCGAGGCCCGGGCTGGTGGGGATCAGTTGCGCATTCACGACCGATGTGTATGGGGCTCTCGTTACTGCCAAGGCCGCCAAGGAGGCCGCACCCAACGCGGCGGTGGTTGTAGGGGGGCATCACGCATCGCTCATCCCCGGCGACTTCCTCTTTCCCGGATCGCCTGTCGATGCGGTGGTCATCGGGGAAGGTGAGGTCAGCGCCGTCGAGCTGGCCCAGGCATTGGAGGACGGCAGGGATCCGGCTGAAGTGCCCGGCGTGATGACCGCGGACAATTGGGAAGGCGGGTTCGAGAGCCGCAAGATGACAAATTCGCTGGACGACTTCCCGTTGCCCGACCGCACACTGTCTCTGCGCTACCGCCGCCTGTACCACCAGGCTTTCAAGTCGCCAGTGGCCTGTGTCGAGACGTCGCGGGGCTGTCCGTTCGACTGCAACTTCTGTAGCGTCTGGGTCTTCTACCAACGGCGTGCAAGGCGCCGTTCGCCGGAACGGATTCTGGAGGATCTGGAACGGGTGCGCGCCTTGGGCGACGAGCACGTCTTTTTTACCGACGACATAGCGTTTCTGCAGCGGGACACTTACGAACGGTTGGGTCACGCGATCCTGGATGCCCGCCTGGAACTCGAGTTCATCGCCGAAACTCGGGCTGATCTGGTCGTCAGATATCGCGACCTCTTTCCGCTGTGGAGTGAGGTCGGCATGCGAACCATGTTCCTCGGCATCGAGCGTGTGGATGACGCGGGGCTCGAGGCGGTGCGCAAGCGTACCAAGGGCGGAGTTGCTGCGAACGTAGAAGCGATCGAGATCTTGAGGAATGCGGGTATCAAACCCATGACGTCGCTCATCACCGATCCGTCCTGGGGTGAGGACGACTTCGACCGGTTGGAAGAGTTCGTCAAACTTGCGCGGCTTCCCAACCCGGCGTTCACGATTCTGACACCGCTACCGGGAACCGAACTGTGGGAGTCGACGAAATCGCACATCACGACCGACGATTACTGCTTTTTCGACGTGCAGCATGCGGTGTTGCCCACGAAGCTGCCAATCGAGCGATTCTACGAGCGTTTTGCACGGCTCTTCAACTCGACCGATGCCAACACGCGATTCCATTGGAAGGCGGTGCGCAACGCCGTCAAGCTGGTGTTGCGCGGTAAAGGCTTCACGATCCGCAAGGTCTTCCGCGCGGTCAGGGACATGCGAGATCCGAACGCCTACATGACCCATCCAGGTAGCGTCAAGCGGCCGGATTTCCTGCCGCCCAACTACGGGCGCACCAATTGGATCGAGCATTCCCAATCCGCCCTGGCACAGCGCCTGTCGGCATAGTAGGGTTGGGTAATCGCCTGGAGGGCTATGGCCTGGGTCTGAATCTCGGCTCGAACAGGCGCTTGACCGGACTCGTCCAGCCTTTCTTCGACTCGGCAACCATCTCGACCACATCGTCGATCAGCATGGCGTTGTCGAACACGACACCGTCCTTGATGGTCCAGCGGACGCCTCCACGACGCACGATCTGACCGTCCACCATGTCTAGCGCTCCGAACGCATAGAGGTAACGCAAGTTGTCGAGGGGATTGCCGTCCACAATCGCGAGGTCCGCCCGGTAGCCTGTTTGCACGAGCCCCAGGTCGGACAGTCTCAACGTAAGCGCACTGTTCCGCGTGGCCGAGCGGATAACCTCCAGAGGATTCAAACCCGCCTCGTGCATGAGTTGAAGTTCCCGTACGTTGGCGATCCCGCTCGTGTTCCAGAGATAGGGATCGTCGACGCCGTACGAAAGATGGCCACCCCGCTGATTGAATTCGTAGATCAGGTGCTGCCACTTGCGGAACGTATCGGCCCAGCGCTGCTCGTCCTTCGATGTCCAGTTCCAGTGATAGGAGGCGTGATATGCAGGGTTGGGGTAATACCACTCAATGAGCTGACGATGTGTGAACTTCTCGTGCCACGGCAGGCCCATCGCGCGATTGATATCCCTGTTGGACTCGTAGGTGCTCATAGTGGGTACTAGCGAAACGCCCGAGGCTACGAGCCGGTCGACCACGTCGCCGAACAAGACGCTGTCCGGAGCTTGTTGCCAGATGGCGCCCGCCTGCCGGAAGCGGTCTGCCTCGTCCATGTAATTGTAGTCGGCAGGTACCGGTGGAGCGCCACCACCCATAGCCGACTCGGCGTAGCCGTAGTGGTGCTCGATCATCGTCACGCCAAGCTCGGCGGCGCGCACCGCGTTGACGACCGATAGATCCGAAGGCGGCAGATGCACCGTCGTGATACCCCCGGCCGCGTAGACGGCCTTAGCCACGGTGCCGAACAACTCGGCGTTCCAGGCCAGGCTGCCAATCCGAATGACGTGGGCACCCTCAGCCATGAGTTCGGTGGCGAACTTCGTCGCGTTTGCCGGCTCGTACCAAGGTTCGATCTCAGCCAAGGGGGGAGCGTGGCCCGGGTCGCGTGACCGGCTTGGGCCCCAGTCACGGATCGGATACATACGGGGTGCCGTAATCTCGTTCTCGTCGGATAGCCGCTGTTGCTCCAGCGCGTTCTTCCACCCGCGGCCCGCACCGTTCACGATCGTTGTCACACCGTGCGCCAACTTCATATCGTAGACATACTGCAGCGGCAGCGGTTCGCTCCTGATGTGTGTATGCAGGTCGATCAGGCCGGGCATCACGTACATCCCCTTGGCGTCGATCACGCGATCGCCCTGTGGCGTCGGTCTGTTTGCCGGCCGTCCGGTCACGCCGTTGTAGGCGATTATCTGGACGATCGTGTTTCCCTCTATGATGATGTCGGCCGGCCCGTACGCTGGTCCGCCATGGCCCGGAATGATCGTGGCGTCACGTATGACTAGTCGTTTATAGGGACCTTGGCGCGCCACGTCGGATAGTGTCTGAGCGCGGAGTACACCTGTAGCGAACGCGGTCGTGAAGAGAACCAACGCAAGACCTACTGTCATAAACAGACGCATCGGGTTCATGGGAGATTTCATCAGTGCTTCTTTGTTGAGGTCAATGTGCATGTTATGCACGTCGCACGAGTTATCAAGTATCAGGTGTCGTTTGATCTGCAACAGCCATCCGTAGATTATCCGCATCCTCAATCGATCATCCGCGGTAGGTCGTCCGCATTCAAATTGTAGCGCATGATGCTCGCATATGAACCGTCCTGTCGCCTTTCCAGCTCGTAGACGTCTCCGGGCGGTGTACGGTGGACGGTGAGCTCGCGGAGCGTCTCGGTGTCTTCTTCATCCAGTTCGAGCGCGAGCGTCCGGAGGTTGTCTGCCAAATGATCATCGCTGCGTGCACCGATGATCACCGCTGCCACCTGCGGTCTATCCAACACGTAACGCGTGGCGACGTTTCCTATGCTGACGCCGTGTTTGGTTGCGATGTCGTGGATTGCCGCCAGCAACTCCTGAAAGGCCGTCCAACCCCAGAACTCATCTATGATCAACTTGTACTTGGTAAGCGATCTGTTTGGCAGAGGCTCGGCGGGCTCGGGTGCGTTCAACCATCGTTCGCTCAAGAACCCACCTGCCAGTGTGCCGTAACACAATAGGTGAATTCCGTGCTCGTGGCAGAACTCCACCATCCCGCGCTCCGGACGATGGTCGAGCAGGGAATACTGCACCTGATGTGAAAAGATCGGCACGTCCGTATCTACTATTTCTCTCAGCCTGGTCACATCGAAGTTGGTTGCGCCTATGCGGCGAATCTTACCGGCTTCCGCAAGTTCCCTGAGCCAGACCGCCGCATCCACGTAGTACGGCACCTTGTAGTCCCACCAGCCAAGTTGCACTAGATCCAGGCAATCTACGCCCAGTCGCTCTCGTGAGCGGTTGATGATCGCTTCGGTGTACGTTTTGGTGATGCCTGACAAGATGTCGCGGTCCGGCACAAACTTAGTGTGGATGCTGATCGGCGGTGGTGGATTCTGACCGATCTCCCCGTGATATCTACCGAGAAAGTCGCCGAGTAGTTTTTCTACGTCGGTGTAGATATCGGCGCAGTCAAATGTGGTCAGTCCTGCCTCGACCATGTTCGAGAAGGCGTCGAGCACCCGTTCTGTATCGGGCGGTTCCACGTTGTGGCCGCGGGAGAGTTGCCACGCGCCGACTATTATGGGGGGGATGTCGTAACTCATGGCAGCATCTCAATCTCGGTCATGGCGATCTTCGTACCGTTGAACATATTGGTTAGAGAACTTTTCCGAAAGGATGAAAGCCGTGAACCGTAACGATGAGTTTACGCTGTACGATCTCAAGATCGAGGTAGTGGAGTGTCGGGGGCAGATGGTGTGCAGTCACAAGATCGGTGACTACTTCGAACTCTCGGGAGAGAACCTGACGTTGCCCGCAGGGCAATCATTTCCAATGTATCCTTTGGCTTCACTGCTGCCGTTCTTGCCGGCAAAGCAACGGGAGACAGACAAGAACGATTGGATGACTACGGACACGGACGTCGCCTGTCCCGATCCCAACTGTGGCGCCATATTTCGAATCACCAGGACAGGCAAGAGAACATTCCGCCATGGTGATGTGACAGTCGTTCCTCTGCCGGCAGTCTGAATGTCCGAAACTCACAATGCTCGTTCCCTTGCTTTCTATGGCGGGACGCCGGGTGCCCTGGTACCCTTTGCCCTGTTCCTGGGTGGGGTTGCTTGGCTCGCCTTTGCGGGAGCGCCGAATGAGAAGGGTTTCTGGCCTGTCCTCCTGGCTGCGCTTGCATTGGGTCTGTTGCTGGCGCGCGATCGCACGGCGTACGCGGAGACGGTGATAGACGGGATGAGCCGGCGGATTGTAATGCTCATGGTCATGGCGTGGCTCCTGGCCGGTGTGCTCGGGGCTCTCATGAACGCGAGCAGCTTTGTCGATTCGCTCGTTTGGATTGCGAGTCGAGGCGGTGTGTCGGGGCGATGGTTCGTTGCAGCGGCGTTCTTGGTTTGCTGTGCCGTGTCCACTTCCACGGGAACGAGCTTCGGCACCATCTTGCTGGCCGCGCCGCTGCTCTACCCCGCTGGCGGTGCGCTGGGAGCCTCACCCCCGGTGTTGATCGGGGCGATCCTGGGCGGCGCTACGTTTGGCGACAACATCTCGCCGGTCTCCGACACTACTATCGCCTCGGCCACCTCACAGGGCGCCGACGTCGGTGGGGTCGTGCGCAGCAGGATGAAGTATGCGCTGCCGGCAGCTGGTATCGCACTGGTACTCTATGTGGTTCTGGGTGACACCTACCCAACACAGGCATTTGCAGCAGGAAGTGTGTCCCTCACATCTGGTCCCAAAGGGCTGCTGATGCTTGTCGCACCTACGATCACGATCACAGCTTTGCTCGCCAGCCGCCATCTGTTGGAGGGGTTGATTTACGGAGTTTTGGCAGCAGTTGGCATTGGCCTCGCGTTCGGACTATTCCAACCGGTCGACATACTCGCTATCGATCCGGCGACGTTCTCGGCCCACGGTCTCATAATAGAGGGCATGGAGCGCGGAGTAGGGATTTCCATCTTTACGATCCTGCTCATGGGTTTGGTTGGTGGTCTGGAAGCGACCGGAGTGCTCGACGGCGTAGTCCATTGGGCTAGCACGCGTGCCACTACAGCACGGGGGGCTGAGCTGTGGATCTTTACAGCGGTGTCTGCCGCGGTCGTGCTGACCACCCACTCCGTTGTGGCGATTCTAACGGCAGGGAAGTTCACGCGGGACGTGGGGGAAACGTACGGAATCTCGGCCTATCGTAGAGCCAATCTGCTGGATATCACGGTCTGCACCTATCCGTTTCTGTTTCCATTTTTCATTCCAACCATCCTGGCGGCGAGTACCACGACGAGCGGTGCCGATTTCGGAATGCCGCCGGTGTCACCGCTGGCCACCGGTCTTCACAACTTTCACTCCTGGGCGTTGCTGGCAGTGGTTGTCGTGGCCGTTGTGACTGGGTGGGGCGGACAAAGGGCGGTAGGACAGGGCGGTAAAAGGCGGTAGATAGGGCGGTAGAGGTTGCCGGAGAACGCCCGCCGAGACGATCCGCGTCCTAGGTCAATGATCTGCGGCAGCCCATCCGTCGCAATGCCCATCCTGGCACTCTGTGGTACCGGGCTGTATCGTTCCTGCTAACCGAAAGAAAAGTCCTCACCACCGTCCTCTGGAGGCGTTTCATGAAGAAAGCAATGCTCGCTTTTTCCCTCATGCTGGTTCTGGCGATTCCCGGCTCTTTGCTGGGCCAGGGCAGTGAGCCACCGAGTGACATAGTAGTAGTGACAACCATTCGGGTTCTGCCCAAGGACGCCGCACGATTCGGCGAAGCCGTCGGCAAGATAGTTCAGGCCGCCAAAGAGGCGAATCTGGGAGCCGAGTTCGGCTGGAGTGTCTGGACCGATCAGTTCACCTATGACATCGTGGGCACCGAGAAGAACATGGCGGCGCTCGACGGCAGTGACGGGCGCTGGATGGAGCAGTTCGAGGGCACGCCGGGACGGGCGACCCTGGAAGCTGCGTTCGAAGCGTTGAACGAAATCCCCAGTGAGAATCTGGGATCGGAAATAGTACAGGTGGTCCCCGGGTGGAGTTACAAGTTGGACGAGATTTCTCCGGGCCCCGGTTTCGCCGAGGTCTGCGAGTATGCCATCGCGGCCGGCATGGAAGAGAAGTTCGATGCGGTCTACAAGAACTACATCGCCATCTCCAAGAGACTCGACTACCCGTATCCCCATATCGGCCACCGCTTCCGCTACGGGTCTCCTGCGCGCCACGTTGGCGTCACGATCTACGACACGAAGGAGCACTTTTTCGGCAAGAACGATATCGAACGTCTGGTGGAGCAGAAGGGTGAAACCGAGGCATGGGGCAAGTTGATCGAGGATTTCCTGCCGACGGTTACTGGAGTGGAGTGCAAGCACACGGTCTACGTACCCGAGATGAGCTACGAGTCGGCCACGGAGACCTCGAGTAACTAAGCGCTTGACTGTGGGGCGGCTCTCCCGGGCCGCCCCGTTTGCGCCTTCAGCGCACCCTTCCAGGCTGACTGTCACACGAGTGGCCATGCGTTAGATTCATCTACCTATATCCACCACTCATTTGGAAGACGCACATGACATTGGCCGTATTGCTAGCATGTCTACTGGCCGGCGCTCTCGTAACCAACCTCAACGCGCAAGACCCTAAGTACCAAGCGGAGATCGGGCGGCTCGTCGAGCGCCCGCAACTGCGCCAGGCTTTCCAAATCATCGAACAGCTGGAACCGCGCACTCAGAAGGACTTGGTAACGCTTACGGAAATCGCATCGCCGCCCTTCATGGAAACCAACCGCGCGCGGAAATATGCAGAGATGTTGCGCGAGGCCGGTGCCGATACGGTCTACATCGACGAGGTAGGGAATGTGATAGCGCGCCGTAAGGGCACGGGCAACGGACGCACGGTGGTGCTCGAGGGACACCTGGACACGGTCTTTCCCGAGGGAACGGATGTAACCGTCAAGCAGCGTGGCGACACTCTGTTTGCACCGGGCGTCGGTGATGACACGCGGGGCCTCATGGTAGTGCTCACGGTTCTACGTGCGCTCAGCGAGGCGCACGTGCGTACCCAAGCGGATATACTGTTCATTGGCACGGTGGGAGAAGAAGGACTGGGCGATCTGCGGGGTGTCAAACACATTTTCCGCCAAGGAGGTCCGCACGTCGATTCGTGGATCGCGGTGGACGGCGGGGACATCGGCCGGATTGTGAACGGCGGATTGGGCTCGCACCGCTACCGCGTGACCTTCAAAGGGCCTGGCGGGCACTCATGGGGAGCGTTTGGGCTCGGCAACCCGGCCCACGCCATGAGCCGCGCCGTCAGAATCTTCGACGACGCGGCGCGGGTGTACGTGGCGCACGGTCCCAAGAGCAGCTACAACGTGGGAAGAATCGGGGGCGGTACCTCGGTCAACTCGATCCCGTTCTCGGCCTGGATGGAAGTGGACATGCGTTCTGAGAGCCCCCAGCGACTGCTGGGCATAGACTCGATCTTCCACAGCGCCATGATGCAGGGCCTAAGAGAACAGAACGAACTGAGACTACATGGTGACGCGCTGTCCGTAACCCTCGATATGATTGGCGACCGTCCGTCGGGCAACGGGGATGACAACAGTCCGCTCGCGAGCCGGGCATATGCATCCGCAAAACACTTCGGCGCCGAGCCGAGCTTTGCCATCAGCTCCACCAATTCGAACATTCCGATCGCGATCGGCGTTCCCGCTGTAACGATAGGTCGTGGTGGCGTGGGTGGTGGTGGACATTCGCTGCGGGAATGGTGGCTGAACCGAAACGGACACATCGCGATCCAGAACGCGCTCGCGATCTTGGTTGCGGAGGCCGGCGTGGCCAGCACCGTTCCGTAAGCACGTCACAGTCAGATGGTCCAACGTTGTCGGGCTAGATATCCTCTCCAAACAGCCGTCGCCGTGCTGTTTCGTTGTGTGGTGCATCCGGTCCCAGGGCGATGAAATCGGGTGATCGCGACTTGTCCTCGCGGAGCAGATCGTAGGCCTTCTCTCTTCTCCGATCCGCCTCAGGCCCTATCTCATAGTGCAGATCTGCCAGCCAGCCGGTAATCCGTTTGATATTCCGATAATACTCCTCGTGCTGTGTTGCGTATTGCTGGCCTGCAGCATGCCAGTCGTCCGTTTCCTTGAGGCGATCGGTGAATGTGCGTACATCCCGTAGAGATAGGGATAGCCCGTTGCCCCAGGTTGGATCGTTACATGATGCTGCATCGCCTACGAGAGCAATTCCATGCTTATATGGTCGATCGATCCACTTGTCAGCTCCATCGAATTCGGCGAGTGGCCCGGCAGATCTCGCGTGTTCGATCCAATCGGCAGGAACACCTGCACCGATACAGGCGGCTATGAACTCACTGAATTTTCTCTCACCAGTTAATCCGCGTCTGTCGCCGTTGCGCATGCGATAGAAAAAGTAAATCCGCACCCTGCCGTCACCCAGCGGGAAGATCAACGTGCCTTCTCCGCGACCCGGCTGCCGAAACCCGAATACAGTATCCGTTGACACATTCACGTCGGTGATTAGCTGACCGGCGCTGGGCCGCGGCAGCGTGAGGCATTCCGACACCTGCGCTCAGACAGACGACTAGGCAGAGACACGCTTTGTTAAACCTCATGGCATCCAGTTTTCCCCGCTGTAGCACAAGGAACAGAAGTGCTCGGTTGAGCGGCTGAAGTCAAGGTGGCCATCTACACGCCCTTGGACGGCAACACAAACTGTCACCGGAAGCCTACCGGGTGGGAATCCCGCCCCGTAAGATCGTAACTAGCTTGGCAACATCGATGTTCCCGCCCGACACGACACTCACGACCTTGTCCGCTCCCGCGGCACCCGAGAGCGCAACTGCAACTGGTGCCGCTCCTGCACCCTCCGCCACCACATGGTTTCGTTCGACCAGCGTCCTGATGGCGGCCGCGATGTCGGCGACTGTCGTCACTAGTGAGCCGGCCAACAGCTCTCTTGCCAGCGGCCACATTTCCTCCAGCACGCTCCGCCCGCCTATTCCGTCAATGAAGGTCTGCTCCCTATCCACCGCCGTGGGCCGGTCGTGCTCGAACGACGCTGCCAATGGCGCTGCAGTGTCGACCTCGCAGGCATACACCTTGACATCCGGTTTCGTTGCCCTGAGCGCCGATGCGATACCGCAGCTCAACCCACCGCCACCATAGGGCACGAGCACCGTATCGACATCGGGGAGATCGTCCAAGATCTCTAGGCCGATGGTCCCGTTGCCCGCGATTACGTCGGGATTGCTCACTGGGTGAACAAACTTCGCGTGGAGTCCTGGGAACTCATGTGTCACGATCACCTGCCACCACTCGTCGAACGGAACCTTGATAACCTTGGCGCCGAGTCGCTCGATAGCATCGAGCTTGGTCTTGGGAGCGTGATCCGGAACAACCACATGACACGGTATCCCGAGTTCCTGGGCGTTCCATGCCAGGCCCTGCGCCATGTTACCCGCGCTTGCGGTGTACACGCCTCTTGCCAACGCCGCCCGGTCCATCTTGCGCAGCGCATTGCCGGCGCCACGCAGTTTGAACGAACCGATCGGCTGCAGGTTCTCCAGTTTCAAATAGATATGGGCGGCAGCGTCGACGTTGAGTCGGATGAGCGGTGTGCGTATGGCCGCCCCGCCTATTCGTTTCCGCGCCGCGACGATCTCATCCAGCGGGACGACCTCAAGGGGTATCAAGCGTGGCGCCTCCGAGTTCGACCGGGATACCCAGGCCATGCTGTATAGCTTGTTGGTACACGTAGTGCGTAGATGCCAAGTCTTCCACCGCCAAGCCCAACGACTTGAACAATGTGATCTCGTCGGGTGTCTCCCGGCCCTTGAGCTTGCCGAGCAAGATGTCGCCGATCTCTCCCACAATGTGGCTCTCGTCCAGTGCACCTTCTTGCTGGGGAAACAAGAAATCGCCGGCCTCGTTCACAGTGGATTCCACGCGATCCACGAACAGCCGAGCCTTGAGTACGGCCGCGGTGTCCAACTCCCGGGTGAAGCGCACGCTCGATCCTACTGCGTTAACGTGGCAACCGTCCGCAATCCAATCGCCCTGGAGCACCGGCTCCTTGGACGATGTCGTCGTGCAGATGATGTCGACACCTTCCACTGCAGACTGCGCTGACTCGACGGCTTGGACGGTGATGCCGAGTTCACCGCTCGCCGACTTAGCCAGGTGTTCTCGGCGCGCGGGGTTGCGACTGTAGATTCTCACCTGACCGATGTTGCGCACGGCTGCAATGGCCTCGATGTGAGTCTTGGCCTGCACGCCCGACCCTAGGATCGCAAGCGTCGTTGCGTCTTCACGCGCCAGTAGTCGGGTTGCGACACCCGAAGCCGCGGCCGTCCGGATCGCTGTGATCTCACTTGCGTCCACAATGGCGATAGGGCAACCGTGTGCCGTTTCGAATAGCATGACTGCACCCTGATGGGAATCGTATGGCGTGCCGTGATTGCCCGGAAAAACGGAGACGACCTTGAGGCCGAAAGTGTCTGGCTCGTTCATCTGACCGGGCATCAAGCCCAAGATCCCCAGGTCGTTGGGGAGCCGGATCCCGTGGCGCAGCGGGTTTATCGCTTCCCCCCGCCCAAGTGTCTTGAGGGCTTCCGCCACGAGATCGATGCATCTGTCCATGGGTAGTAGTTGGCGGACTTCCGCCGCCGATATGACGAGACAAGTCATGTGCGATCCCTCTTCGCTGGAAGGCGGGAGTATGTCGCGGGAGGGAATGCGTGTCAAATGTCTGCCTGCTCGCGCACTCGACCGGTGGACCGTATAATTGTCGCGCCATCATCCCTCAAGGCTACCATGATTTCAGATCCGTTTACGGTTTTTCTAGTCCTCGCCGCCGTCGTTTACGTTGCGATCCGTTTGGAGGAACGCTTCACCCTATTCCGCTCCCTGAGTGCCGCCCTCGTTGGCATTCTCATAGGAATGGTGCTATCGAACATCGGTCTCATTCCGGGCACGTCTCCGGCATACGAGTTTCTGATGGGTACCGGTGTCAATGTGGGTATTGCACTCATTCTGCTGAGTGTCGATCTGCGCTCGATTCTGCAAGCCGGCCCCAAAATGTTGGCGGCGTTCGGTATCGGCGCCGTCGGTACGGCTGCCGGCGCAATGACAGGTGCGTTGTTCCTTTCGGGCCTAGTCGGGCCGGAGACGTGGAAGCTAGCCGGGCAGTTCACCGGCACGTACACCGGTGGTGGGGTGAACTTTGCGGCGGTCGGCAAGGCGCTGGGCACCAGCAGTGATATGTTCGCCGCGGCTACGGCGGCGGACGTCATCGTGACCGCCGTGTGGATGGCGGCCTGTCTCATGGTCCCTGTTCTATTGGGGCGGCCCAACCAGTCCGAGGTGTCACAGGCGGGAGCTGCCGGATCCACCGACGATACTCCGGCGGAGGTCACCCTGGAACACACGCTGCACAGCTCCGTTCGGGCGTTGTCGCTGAGCGATGCGGCGGCCCTGGTCACGATAGCGGTCGGAGCCGTCTGGGCCGCCGGTGAATTGGGCGCACTCGTTCCGGGAATACCCGACGTGCTGTGGCTCACGACGATCATTCTTGCCGTCGCGCAGATCCCGGCAATCAAGGGGCTCACCGGCAGTGCACTCTTCGGCAACTACTTGGTGCTGCTCTTTCTGGCCAGCAACGGCGCGCGGTCGGTGGTTGCGACTCTAATCGCCATCGGGCCGCCGGTGTTCTATTTCGCGATCGTCACGGTGGCAATCCACGGTGTAGTGATCTTTGGCATCGGACGCATGGCACGGATCGATCTTGCTACCCTGGCCGTGGCCTCACAGGCGAACGTGGGCGGCCCTGCATCGGCGATGGCGCTATCGAGCGCGCGCGGATATGCAGACACGTTGCTGCCCGGCGTGGCAGTGGGTCTGCTCGGGTATGCGGTGGGGAACTACTTGGGTCTTGCCGTTGCCGCGACTATCCACGGGATGATAGGTTGAATGGGGCTATGCATCGTGCAGGGGCGATCCGTGTGTCGCCCCGTACACCGTGCGTAGCATGAACTCAATAAAACTTCTTCGTGTCGAGCACGTTCCGTAGCGGCTCGCCGGCCAGGAAGCGCCGCAGGTTATCGCAGAAGAGATCGGTCAACCGCGCGTTCTCCCGGTCGCTCGTGCTCGCCGAGTGCGGGCTCACCAGCACGTTCTGCATTTCCCACAACGGGCTGTCGGGTGGTAACGGCTCTTCGGCAAATACATCGAGCGCGGCACCTCCCAGGTGACCAGAATTCAGCGCCTGGATCAGGGCCGACTCGTCCACCAGCGCCCCGCGGCCGATGTTGATGAGTATCGCACCTCGAGGCAGTAGCCCCAACTCCTCGGGGCCGATCATCCTTTCTGTTTCAGGTGTGTGGGGTGCGATCAAGACGAGATGCTCCGCCCGCTCCAACACCGCGTGCAAGTCTTCACGAGGGTGGAGTTCGTCGACGTGGATGGAGGGTAGGTCTATTCCCTTGACATCGCGCTTGATGCCGACCACGCTCATTCCCGCGGCTTGTGCCAGACGGGCCACCTCCCGCCCTACGACTCCAACTCCGATTATCACCACCGTGCGACCTACGAGATCCGTACCCGCGTAGCGTTCCCAATGTTTGCGCGCTTGGTCGCGCATCATTCGCACGAGGCCTTTGTTGAATGCGAGCATGGCCATCAAGCAGAACTCCGCGAGCGGCTTGGCGTGAACTCCGCGAGCTGTCGTGAAGATTGTGTTGGGCATGCGAGTGTCATAATTCATGCGGTTCACGAACTGCCCGATTCCTGCGCTGGTGGCCTGGATCCAACGCACGTTGGGAGCGAGTTCGGGGAGGTCCTCGCGGTGCGTATGATCGAAGTCGAACAGAATCTCGGCCTCGCCCAGTAGCTTCCGCCACCGTGCATCCTGATCTGCCGAGCGATCCACTGACTTGCCGGTATGATCTGCGGCATAACGCGGCGGCGGCAGCAACTCCGGTTCGTAGAGTACGTTCAAACGATTGTCTACCGCGCGGATGCGGTCGACGTGCTCCGGCTCGATGTAGCTCGAAATAAGCACGTTGTACCCGGTCTTCGCAGCGGTCATGAATCAGCTTCCTGTCGAGCGGTGCCTGTCGTAGATCTCATGTTAGATGATGAACTTACGTCAGCGCCCCTTCAAGGCCAATCGGTGCGAAGCGCCGCCGAGCCGACCTTCAAGGTGGGAACGAGATGACACTTCAAGCGAACTACCCTTCCGGTTCCGGCACCGAACGACATCTTCCATGTGGACATGGCGTGCGGTACCCGATTCGACAATCACTCCGGAGGAAACATGGCGACTTCCAGACGTGCATTCATTAGAACTATTGGTAAAGGCCTGGCTGGAGCGACGGTCGCGGCGGGCGAACTCGCTTGTGCCCAAGGCACCACCGGTGAAGGGTCCGAGTTGTTGCTGGAGCATAATCCCGACCACGTGGAGCCGGCACCCAAAGGTTACGACCGGCTGCCGCTGGAATGGCACCAGGCCAGAACCCGCCTTCTCAAGGAGCGCGTTACCGAACTGGGCGCCAGCGTCATCCTGCTCGGGAGCGATCAGAATCAGGTCTATTACACCGGCTGCTTCCGCCGGAGCGGCGAGCGGTCGACCTGGGTCGTGTTCCCGGTCGAAGAACGGGATACCGTCTATTGGTATTCCCCCGGGATAGACCGCGACCTGATTACGTCGTGGTGGGCCACCGAGAACGAGTACTACTTCGGATACCCTCACGCTGAGGGTGCGTACCCCAACTTGGGAAAGCTACCGGAGGGGCCGACCGTCGATCTGTTCGAATGGATGCTGGCGGGGCTAAAACGCCGTGGGTTCTCCGGCAAGACGGTTGCGTTCGACCGGGATCTCACGCGCTCCGAGCTGCGATCCGTTCGCAAGGTCGTGCCCGGGACCCGGTTCGTGAACATCGGCGGCGTGTGTCAACGGATGCAGATCGTCAAAACACCGGAAGAGATCGCGTTGCTCCAGCGGGCGTATCGCTATTTCGACAAGATCCACGCGTTCGCGCGGGACTACATCTTGGAGCACGGCACCGACGCGACTGACTTCGAACTGGGCCAGGCGCTCCAGGCGTACGGCATTGCGCTCATGATGAATGATGTGACCTATGACGGCAGACCTCACACGGCCGTTGGCATTGAGTCCAGCTCCAACTACGTGCGCGCAGGGGTCGCGTCCGCGTACCCTCACCCCAACCAGTTTTTCTACAGCAAGATCCAACGGGGCCAGACGGTATACGTAAACACAGACATCAAGTTGGGTGGGCTGGGTGGTGAGTGCTACCGCAACTACCTGATCGGTCCATGGACCCAGCAGCAAGAGAAGATGTGGGAGGTAGTGGCCGAGTCGATTCAGATCCAAGAGGAAGAATCAAAAGCGGGCGCGGTTTGCGCGGACATCGCACGGAAGATCCACCAACACCAGATCGATAGGGGCGTGCAGCACTTAATCTATCACCGGCCGGCGCACGGGCAGGGTCAGTTCTATCAGGGCCACCAGCCCCCGTTCGTAGCCCTGGGCGATCACTCGGTGCTGGAGGAAAACATGACATTCTCGATGGAGCCGGGCCTGTACGATTCAGAGGCCGGCGTCGGGATCAACCCGAGCGACAACCTCCGTGTCACGGCGACTAAAGGCGTGCGGTTCAGCAGTGTTCCCTTTTCAAAGGAATGGAGTTTTCTGACGTTGTGAGGCTGACGTCGGACCCTGTCCCGTTTGACCCGCGCAACTACGGATCGGTCCTCTCCAGCAACACGACCCCCGACATGCGACGGAACTCCTGCTGTTTCTTCTTGGGATAGAAGCGGATGGTCCATTGAAAGAACCGTGCGAGCTTCACCGTGCGGTTGAGTCGGATCGATTCCTCGAACATCGGACGGTACTCGGCTTCCCGCCAGCCGCATTGTTCGAAGAACGCTGTACCTCGAGCGGGCGCAAAGATCATCGGGGCGTTGCCGGCGCTCAACTGCTTGCCCCATGTCCGCTTTAGCATCTTGAGCAACCGCGGCGAGCTGAGATCGATGATCCACCAACGGAATCCCGTTTGTGAATGGAGATCGCTCGCAAGCTGCGTGACCTGCTCGGGTGTCAGGTACACCAGCAGTCCCTCGGTGATGACCAAACCCTGTCCGGTGGCAGTGCCCACCCGCTCGAAGAGGGCACGCCGCTCACCTGTATCGGTGAGATCTACTGCTGTGGCTTGGTATTGACACGCGGCTCGTGTGTCTGCCAGTTGTTCTTCCTTGTACGCCAATATGTCGGGCAAATCGGCGTCCACCCACTTTAGAGAGCTAGGCAACGGCAGCCGGTAGGCCCTGGTGTCCAGTCCGGCGGCCAGGTTGAGCACCGTGTCCACTTTGTCTCGCTCGACAGCCCGCATGATCAACTCGTCCATCACCGCGGTCCGCACGATCATCGGCCAGGCAAACTTGCGTCCCTTGCGCATGCCGTCCACGATCTCTTCTCCGCGGGTGCCTGCCAGTTTCGCGGCGTAGGGATCTTGAAACAGGGCGTCGGGCCGTTCCGACTCCATCGCGCGGTAAACGGCGACCCAGCGGGCCGTGTCTGAAATGTGTGTAACCGGTGATTCAGCCATGTTTGAGCGTCAGAATGTAGAGTGTCGCATCCTCGATGTCTAATATGGACGGATGGGTGCGCACGTGTGGGTCCAGCGATCTAGACTGCTGCGAGGCTAGTTGGTGGAGAGATACCGCTCGTCCCATGCGATCTCGAACCGCTCTTCGCACCGTTCGCATCGCATCGTCGTCGGGTGGCCCAGGATGAGTTGACGCGACTTGCAGCACGGGCACACCGCGTAACCTTTGCTCCACCGCGCCGGCAGCAGGTGTTGATTGCCGGCATGGGAGACGATGGTCCATTGGCTCGGTGTGATTGAGGCTATCTCGAAGAGGCTGCGGGGGAACAATCGCCGCCTTCCTGCAACCTCGATGACGATGGCCGATCTCTCCCGACCCAGAGTGAGATACCACGCGCCGCGGCGTAGCCCGCAGTCCACGTCTTTGCGCAAACGCGCCCACTGTGCTGGTGACATTGCTGGGTCCTCCACCATGTAGCAGGCAAAGAATACGGCCGCCTGAGCAGACTCGCTGTGCGTTATGTCACGAACTGTTCGGAATGCGCCTCACTTCGACATTGGTAATTCCTTGTGGGATATTCGACATTCTAGGATCCAGTTTGTTCCTTCATCAGGTTCAGCTCTGCGATATCGGGACTCCAGTGCAAATCTCCCAGCAAGTGCTCCACGAAGTACTCAGCCCGCAGCCAGAACCAGTAGTCCCGCATGTTCCCGTAGCCATGGCGCTGCCCGGGGGAAATGAAGAAATCAAACCGCTTGTTGGCCTTGATCAACGCTTCGGCCATGCGTAGCGTGTTGGCCGGGTGGACGTTGTTGTCGATGTCGCCGGTAGTGAGTAGCAGGTGCCCCTTCAAGTTCTTCGCGATCTCGGTGTTCTTCTTGATGCTGTATTCAAACGACACATGACCGGAATCGTCTACCACCTCTTTCACCCCATGGTGCGTTTCGGACCACCAGCGATTGTACACGTCGTTGGTGTGGTTACCGGAAGACGACACCGCCACCTTGAAGAAGTCGGGATAGACGAGCATGGCGGCTGTCGACATGAATCCGCCGCCCGAGTGGCCGTAGATGCCGACCCGATCGATGTCGATGAAGTCGTAGCGGTCGGCGAGCTGCTCGATCGCCGTCTTCTTGTCTGCTAGGCCGTAATCTCTCAGGTTGCCGTAGCCGTAGTTGTGATACCACTTGGATCGGGCGGGATTGCCCCCGCGGTTACCCACCGTTATCACGATCATGCCGAACTGTGCCAACGCAGTCTCGTAGCGGTTGGTCGAGAAGGATTTCGAAACGGCCTCTGTCTGTGGGCCCGGGTAGACGTAGGCGACGATCGGATAGACCTTTGTCGAGTCGAAGTCGAACGGCTTATAGATCACGCCGTAGAGGTCGGTTACATGATCCGCCGCCTTTACGGTATAGGGTTCGGGAAAGTGGTAGCCTGCCTCTGTCAACTTGGAGAAGTCGGCCTCCTCCAGCACCATGATCTTTCTTCCCGTGGCATCGAATAGCGCCGACGCCGGTGTGGTGTTGACACGCGAGTAGTTGTCCACGAAGAAGCGCGTGGACTCGCCCATACTCACCCGGTGGTCGAAGTTCCCGGGATCGAGCAGTTTCAGTCCGGTGCCGTCTAAGTTCACGCGGTAGAGGTGCTGGTAGTAGGGATCTTCATTGGGTTCGCGACTGTCGGCCGAGAAATAAACAATCCCACGCGCTTGATCCACGTCCACTACGTTGCGGACCGAGAAGGATCCTTCGGTAAGGCGGTTCTTCAAAGCCCCATCCGGCCCGAAGCGATAGATGTGGGCCCAGCCGTCTCGCTCCGACCACCACAACATATCTCCCGAGTCCAGCAACTCGAGCGGCCGAGTTTCCGTGTAAGTATTGAGTCGTTCTTCGATCAATACTCTTACCTCTCCCGTGGCGGCGTCTGCCACGCACACGTCGACGCGATGTCGGTCGCGGCTCGTGCGAAAGAAATAGAGTTGGTCGGAGTTGTCGGACAGCCATAGCTGTCGTCGCGGCTCGTCACTGTCGGGGTAATTGAATTGCCGGGCGTTGAAAATGCTGATGTCCTGATCCTTGAAACTCTCTGCCTGGACGGGCGTCATCTTCCGATCCTCGAGATCGTAGATCAGCAATTCTGACTGGGTGACTTCCTTCTCCCCGGGCATGTCGTATCTGTAGGTCTCGAGTTCGGGCCGCTTGTTGCCCGTTGAGTGTATTACCCATAGATCCTTTGTTTTTCGTTGGTCCGAGCGCACGAGCGCAAAGCGGTGTGAATCCTTAGCCCACGTAATGCTACGGCTGGCTCGCTTTCGCTTGTCCTTGTTCTTCAGACGTTCGTTGTCGGTGTCGCCGCGCTCTCGTGCAGCGTAGCTGTAGTGTTCCTCGCCGTCGGTAGTGAGTTGGACCTCATCCACCTCGACCTTCTCGCCGGCCTTGTCCGCCTCCTTGCCGTCCTTGCCGCGACGCGCATCGAGGATCTTCTGATATTCGGCGGCCGTCATCATATAGAGGTTGTGGTACCTGGCGAAGACGATCGTCTGGCCGTCGGGCGAGACGCTGGCCCAGGATGGGTGGTTGTCGGGAGCCTCGAAGTCCTCCAACTGCCGGAGAGTGCGGGTCCCCACGTCATACTCGAAGTGGAAGACCTTCTTCTTCACTTTCTTTTTCTGCTCTGCTTCCTCTTCCTGTTTCTGTTCTTCCTCCTCCCGTTCGTTTTCGTCGCCTACGGCCTTTTCTTCATCCTGCGATGATTCGACCTCGAACTGGAGCGTGTTCTCGTCGATGAACTTGATCTTCCTGATTGGAAGATGCTGACCGTCCCATGGATCTCTTGTGATTCTGGTCAGTTCGGCCGCGATGCGGTCGTTGTCGAAGAGCAGTCGCTTGGACCCCTGCACGGGATCGACGATGGTGTATGACTTGCCGTTTGACGTCTCCCACTCGTACCAGAACTTCTGGCTTGCCTCGATCCAGCGGGGCCTCACCGAGGTGCTGTAGATGAGGTCGTTGATTCTGTAGGGAGCGAACCGGGCTGCCAGCCGGTAGTTGGCGGTCGTGACCTGGTTATTGCTTTGGGCCGAAGCCGGTGAGACCGTGAGAGAGATTGCAGCTACGCATAACGACAGACGACAGACTATGTACCGTGCCATGTGGTGATTCCTCTTTCACACTGTTGGGATTGAATGGGGTGCTGGGAAAAAGAGACGGCCTAAAGCGCTTTAGCGCAATAGGCCGCATACTGGTCTATCGAGTGTCCTGCCGACCTACCTTCTCCGGCTGCGACCGCCTCTCCTCGATCTCAATGAAGGGCGCCGCGGCCGCGAGATCTCCGTGCGCTCCCTGGGTTGGATGGGTTCCACTGTCGGCTCGAAGCCCGGCACCGTCTCGCGCGGGAGCGTCTTTCCCAGGAGCTTCTCTACGTCTAACATGAGCAGCCACTCGTCGGGCGACATCAGCGTCAAAGCTGTGCCCTCCGCACCGGCTCGTGCCGTGCGGCCCACCCGATGGACGTAGACCTCCGGGTCCTGTGGTACATCGTAGTTAACGACCATCGCGATGTCGTCGACATCGATCCCGCGGGCAGCCACATCGGTTGCGACCAGCACGCGGGTCTGTCCTTGCCTGAAGCAATCCAGTGCCTTGTTGCGAGAGCTCTGGGTCTTGCCTCCGTGCATCGTCGCGACTTTGGTGCCCTCCCGGCGTAGATGGCGGCCGAGTTTGTCGGCACCGAATTTGGTGCGCGTAAACACTAACACGCGGCCTGTGGGGACATCGCGGAGCTTCTGAGACAGTACGCCGCGCTTCTCCGACTTGTCCACAGCCACGAGCACGTGCTTTACACCTTCGGCGGCCTCGGCGCGCCGGCCGATCTCCACCGCCGCATGGCCCTGCATCGCACGTCGCGCCAGACGGTCCACGTCTCCCGAGATGGTCGCCGAGAAAAACATCGTTTGCCGTTTTGCCGGTAACGTGCCGAGTATCCGGTTCACGTCGCGAGCGAACCCCATGTCGAGCATGCGGTCGGCCTCATCGAGCACCAGCACTTCTAGTTTAGAACTGTCGACGTGGCCGCGTTCGATATGGTCGAGCAAACGTCCGGGCGTCGCGATCACGATGTCGGCGCCGCCTTTGAGCGCGCGCGTTTGCGGCACCATGCCGACGCCACCGTAAACCGCCGCCGCCTTCACCTTGCAATGGCGGCCGTATGTCTTGGCACTGTTCAGCACCTGCTCGGCGAGTTCGCGTGTGGGTACCAGAATGAGCGCACGCAACTTGCCGCGCGGTCTACTCTTTAGTCTCTGGAGTATCGGCAGGAGGAACGCCGCCGTCTTGCCGGTACCGGTCTGCGCCGAACCGACCACGTCGCGGCCCTCGAGGCCGACCGGTATGGATTGCTTCTGAATTGGGGTGGGTCTCTCGTAGCCCTGTTCCTTAACGGCTCGCAAGAGTTCGGGCGCTAGGCCCAATGCATTGAATGACATCTTTACTGTTCATCCTTTAATAAGGCATGCGCAAACATACCAAGTGACGTCCGTGTCACCGGCACGCAATGCGCCAACTATTTGAACCTGAAGAATGAAGAACGACGAGTGTTGAAACGCGCCGGTGCCCATGCTTAAGCGGGGACCGTTCTACGTGAGAGTGGAAGGATACCGCTTGCGGTTCGTGCTACGGGCTTAAATGTAGCGATTTACTGGTCAGAACGCCACCTCGGGCACGCAAGGTGGCTAGGTTCGCCTCACTCTGAGCTGAGATACCTTCGCCAGAGCATCGAAATCGCGGTCGCGATGCAGCACTTCGAGGCCGTTCCGTACCGCGCAAGCGGCAATCAGGCAGTCGACGCCCGACCTGACCGTCAGTCCTCTCCGGCGCGCCAAACGGTACAGGGCAACGGCATCTTCAACGACGTCGACCGCCAGCGGTGACTCGACTATTGGGAAAGCCAGCATCGCCTCCCGCGCGACACGGTAGGCGTGCTCTTCGCGGAAGCCCTGGAGTACTTCCTGGATGACCGGCAAACAAGTCACCACCTCGTCGAGGTCTACGACAGTTTCGAGATTGAACCGGCTCCGCTTGCGAAAGACCTGAATCCAGGCGGACGTGTCAACGAGAACCATGGCGTGGGTCGCCGCGCATCTCGGTCAGGTCTCCCTCCCACAGCCCCGATTTGGCCAACTCGAGAATCCGGCCCGCCTGGATGCGGCGCACGAAGACCTCCAAGGCACGATTCACCGTAGCGGAATAGGTGCGCTCGTCGCCCAGCCTGAGAGCATCCTCAAGTAGTTTCTCATTAACCATAAGAGTTGTACGTTTCATATGTATATAATGTATTGGTGGCGAAGCTGGGTCAAGGGGGATGTGGGCCGTGACAAGATCGACAGTCTCGGCGGCCGAGCGCGCCCTCGTTAGGGCTCGACTGCTCGCGAACGCTCCGATTAGGTCGCATCTTATGGTGCCATGACCGACAACACCGTCCGCCTCTCCACCGCCCTCAGCGGTAGATACAAGATCGAACGCCGGCTGGGTGAAGGTGGCATGGCCACCGTCTACTTGGCGGAAGATCTCAAGCACAAACGCAAAGTCGCGGTCAAAGTGTTGCGGCCAGAACTCGCCGCCGTCTTAGGTGCCGAGCGTTTCGTGCAGGAGATCACGACCACCGCCAATCTCCAACACCCGCACATTTTGCCGCTGTTCGACTCGGGCGAGGCGGACGGTTTCCGCTACTACGTGATGCCGTTCATCGACGGCGAGACTTTGCGCGACAAACTCAACCGCGAAACCCAACTCGGCATCGAGGAAGCGGTCAGCATCACGACCGCCATTGCTGACGCGCTGGACTACGCGCATCGCAACAACGTGATCCATCGAGACATCAAGCCAGAGAACCTTCTGTTGCACGACGGCCGCCCGATGGTGGCGGACTTTGGGATCGCGCTTGCGGTGAGCGCGGCGGCGGGTGGGCGGATGACACCGATCCTTCGACATAACGCCGGACGATCAGCGGTTCATCATGATCCGGCGCCTCGGTCGGGAAGTGCGTGGCGAACTAATTCTGGTGGAGGACTGGTTTAGTGAATTGCGGGCGAGAGTGGGGAAATGACCCAGGTCGGAGGTAACAGCGCTTGCCGCCGTGAATTACTTGCCTGACACAACCGCCTTGGGAAGCCCCGGGTTCATGTGCATCAACACGTCGTAGACCGAGATGCCGATCGCGTCGGCCACTGCGTTGGGCTTGATCTCGGGCCGGTCGGGGCCCACGAGTGTGGCGACATCTCCGACGGAAACCTTTTTTTCGTTTCCCACTTCGAGGATCGCGTGGCTGGCACTCACGGCGCCGACAACGGGATAGAGCGAGCTGCCGATCAGCACGCGTGCGCCTTCGACGGCGCGGCGCGAGTATCCGTCGGAATGTCCCACCGGGACCGTCGCTATCCACGTAGGCCGCTCGGCGATGTACTTGCGACCGTAGCTTACACTATCTCCCGGCCTGAGTTGCTCGACGCGCACGACCCGGGCCTTCAACCGGAATGCAGGATGGAGCGTTGACATGCGCGCCTCCGTGGCGGGCTCGCTGGGGTAGGCGCCGTAGAGCGCGATGCCGGGTCGCACCATGTCGAGGTGTGCTTCCGGCAGATGGAACACCGCGTTCGACGAGGCGGCGTGAACTTGCCCCAAGCGCACGCCGCTTTCGCGCGCACGCGACACCACTCCGCCCAACCGCTCGAGCTGCTCGCGGTCGAAGTCGGTCTCCTCCGTGAACGCCATGAAGATGCCGGCGATGCTGAGATCGTCACGGGCGGCGAGATCTTTGATCCACTCGTCGGCCCGGTGGTACGCCATGCCCATCCGGCCCATGCCCGTGTCGAGATACAGGTGCGCATCGACTGGGCGGCCGGTCTGTTGTGCCATGCGGCCTACCAGTGTCCCCGCATCGTCAGTGTAGAGACTTATGCTGATGTTGTGGGCCGCCAACTCCCCGCTATCTGATTGTGCGAACATCCCCATCAAGAGAATCGGCTTGCGGATACCCAGCTCTCGCAACTCGATTGCCGCACTCGACTTGACCACGGCGAACCCAGCAATCTCAGACATGGTGTCCAAGACAGGGCATACGGTGCTCAGTCCCAATCCGTATGCGTTGTTCTTGACGACGGCCAGGATGGGGCGGTTCCCCACGAGCCGGGCGACCTCCCGCACATTGTGGCGCAATGCGGCAGGGTCGATCTCGATCCAGGGATCGAATCGGTCGCTGCTCGGGATAACTCGGGATGACGATGACCCGGTTCGCACCTTAGCCAGCCCCAGCGCTGTTGCGCCCGCAACGAATGTTCGGCGGGAGATGCTCATGGTGATAAATGTGTGACTCTGTACCTGTCGCCACCAGGGCCAGCAACTTCAATGACTGGCTCACGTAGCCCGGAGATGCTACCATATCGACTCAAACCATGACACAGCCATACTCCGAAGCCCATACCCGCCAACAGATCATCGACCATCGCCTGGCGCTGGCTGGCTGGAACGTGAATGATCCGTCGCAGGTCACCGAGGAGTTGGATATCGACTTGACCGGCAAGAAGAAGCCTGCAATTGCCGATACGCACGCCGAGTACAAGGGCCACCAATTCGTCGACTACGCCCTGTTGCTCAAAGGCAAGCCGACCGCGGTTGTAGAAGCCAAGAAGACCTCGGTCGATGCGCAACTGGGCCAGGAGCAGGCGCTCACTTACGCCAAGAACCTGGTCAAGCTGAACGGTGAGCCGCTGCCGCTCATCTCCTACACCAACGGCCACGACATCTATTTTTGGGAGTCCGAGTTCTATCCGCCGGCCAAGGTGCACGGGTTCCCGACCCGCGACGACTTGGACTGGCTGTGCCAGCGAAGGGAGGAAAGACGGCCGCTCTCGGTCGAGATGATCGACACGAGAATCGTCGAGCGCGATTATCAGATTGCGGCGATCCGGACCGTGTTGGAACAGCTGGAGGCGAAGCGCCAAAAGTTCCTGCTGGTGATGGCGACCGGCACGGGTAAGACCCGCACGGCCATTGCCCTGGTGGAACTCCTGATGCGCGCGCGCTGGGCCAAACGGGTGTTGTTCTTGGTGGACCGGTTGGCTCTAAAGACACAGGCGCTCGATGCGTTCAAGGAACACATGCCCTCAGAGCCGCGCTGGCCGGAGCCAGGAGAGTTTGCGTTTGCCCGGAATCGACGCGTGTATGTCACCACATACCCATCGATGCTCAACCTCATTCATGCCGGCACGACTCCCGATACGTGGATCTCGCCGTACTTCTTCGACGTGGTGATCGCCGATGAGAGTCACCGCAGCATCTACAACATCTACAAGCAGGTGGTGGACTACTTCCACGGCATCAAGCTCGGGCTCACAGCGACACCACGCGATCACGTGGACCATGATACGTTCGCGACTTTTGATTGCCCCGGGCGGGACCCGACGTTTGCATACAGTTTCGAAGAGGCAATCCAGCACGATCCACCGTACCTGTCGGGTTTCGAGGTGTTGAAGGTCCGCTCCAAGTTCCAGCTGGAGGGAATAAAGGGCGGGACGTTGCCCCATGAGGAACAACTACAGTTGATCGAGCAGGGCCGCGATCCCGAGGACGTGGACTTCGAGGGCACGGATCTGGAACACAAGGTCACTAACGCACCCACCAACGCCATCGTCGTGCGCGAGTTTATGGAGGAGTCGATCAAGGATCCGTCGGGCACGCTTCCCGGCAAGTCGATCGTCTTCGCGGTGTCGGTCAAGCACGCGCGCCGGCTGCAAGATCTGTTCGACCAGATGTATCCCGAACACCGCGGCCGCCTGGCGCGCGTAATCGTCTCGGACGACCGGTTCGTCTACGGTAAGGGCGGCCTGCTACATCAGTTCAAGCACGAGGACATGCCGCGCGTCGCGATCTCCGTCGACATGCTGGATACGGGAATCGACATCCACGAGATCGTCAACCTGGTGTTCGCCAAGCCGGTCTACTCCTACGTCAAGTTCTGGCAGATGATCGGGCGGGGAACGCGGGTGCTGAACGACGATCCCGCCAAACGCAAGTCGTGGTGCATGGACAAGGGCAAGTTCCTGATCATCGACTGTTGGGGAAACTTCGATTACTTCGACATGCGTCCTGCCGGTCGCGAGCCCGGCGAACTCGTGCCGCTGCCGGTGAGACTCTTCAGGGCGAGACTCGATAAACTGGAAGCTGCCATCGCTGCGGGCGCGACCGAGGTGGCGAAAACCGTCAAGCAAGATCTAAAGGCCGACATCGCGGCGCTCCCGGCCAACAACGTCGTCGTTGCCGAGTCGGAGAAAGACCTGGCCGTCGTAAGAGACGACGTGTTCTGGGACCGGGTCTCGGCAAAGGACATCGGTTTTCTTCGAACGACAATCACCCCGGTCATGCGGGTAAGGACGGACAGCGATTTCAAGTCCATGCAGTTCGAGAAGGACGTGGTAGAACTCTCAACGGCACTGCTCGGCCAGCACGATGAGACAGCCGTCGTTCTCAAGGGTATCGTGCTGGCTCAGGTGCAGGAACTGCCGCTCAGTGTGAATGTGGTCGCCCGGGAGCGGGATCTCATCGAGAGTGTGAAGGGCGATCGGTGGTGGACCGATGTGAGCGATGGGAAACTGCGCGATCTCGCGAGCCGGCTGGGTCCGCTCATGAAATACCGGCGCCAACTTGCCGAGCCGATGATGAAGCTCAATCTGGCAGACCTGGTCGCCATTAAGGAGACAATCGAGTTCGGGCCCGAGCACGAGCGGATGTCCACCTCGGCGTACCGCGAGCGGGTCGAGGCGTTTGTGCGAGAGCTGGTGGCCGAGAACCCGGTGTTGCAGAAGATCCAGGCGGGCAGGGAAGTGGATGCCGCCGAACTCGAGGAGTTGGCGGAGCTGCTGGGCTCGCTGAATCCGCACGTCACAGAGGAACTCCTCCGGAAGATCTACGACAACAGAAAGGCGAGCTTCCTCCAGTTCATGCGCCACATTCTGGGCCTCGAGCAGTTGGAGGCGTGGTCCACCGAGGTGAGCCGCGAGTTCGACCGCTTCATCGCCGAGCATTCCACGCTCACGGCGATCCAGATCCGCTTCCTCCAGACGCTGCGCACGTTCATCCTCCAGACCCGGACACTCGAGAAGCGTCACCTGATCGAGTCGCCGTTCACGCAGATCCATCCTAAGGGAATAAGGGGTGTCTTCAAGGAGTCCGAGATCGAGGAGATCCTGGCGCTCGGACGGGAACTGGTGGCCTAGAGGAAAGGCGTAATGGCTTGACAGAAACGTGGTAATAACTATATCTTATTGCCACGTTTAATGGTGCCTTACCCCCTTTCCCCGCAGTAGCAGGAGCTGTTTGTGCGGTCACTCCGGCCATCCTACATAGGTAGCCTCCGGCTCTCGGCCGACCATGCCTCGACGCTCCAGGCGCTCGGGTCGTACCAGGGCAAGCAAGATCTCTTCAGGCAGCAGATCCCCGAGATCTTGGACGTACTGCTCGAGGCCGCGATCGTCGAGTCGAGTGAATCCTCGAACAGGCTGGAGGGTGTGACCGCGCCGCGGGAGCGCGTTGAGGCGCTGGTGCTCAAGTCGGCGGCGCCACGGAACCGCTCCGAGCAGGAGATCGCGGGCTACCGTGACGCGCTCAAGCTCATTCACGAGTCGAACGCCGAGATGACGTTCTCGGTGAACGTGATTCTCCAGCTGCATTCGATGCTGTTCCGTTTCCTACCCGCTGGTGGGGGCCGTTGGAAGATGACCCAGAACGAGATAGTGGAACGCCATCCCGATGGCACCGTGCGGGTGCGGTTCACGCCGGTGAGTCCGGTGGCGACTCCTGGCGCCATGGACGATCTCGCGCGGCTGTATGCCCGGGCGGTCGATCGTGATCTCGAGCCTTTGGTGGTCATACCTCTAACCGTGCTGGATTTTTTGTGCATCCACCCGTTCGCGGACGGCAATGGAAGGGTCGGGCGGCTGCTCACCTTGCTCTTGCTCTACCACGCTGGTTATGAGGTGGGGCGCTACATCAGTTTGGAGCGGATATTCGAGGACTCCAGGGAGAGTTACTACGACACCCTGGAGGCGAGTTCCGCCCGATGGCACGATGGCGGGCACGATGTCGTTCCGTGGATGACGTATTTCTGGGGAGTCATGCTTCGCGCCTACAAGGAGTTCGAGGAGCGGGTCGGGACGCTCCGCTCGGGGCGCGGCGCCAAGACGGAGATGATCGAGCGAGCGGTGGCCCGCCGGAGCCGCCCGTTTGGAATCGTCGATATCGAGGCGGAGTGTCCGGGAGTTAGCCGTGAGATGGTACGACACGTGTTACGGCGGTTGCGGGACGAAGGGAAGCTCCGGCTCGAAGGCCAGGGGCGCGGTTCCAAGTGGGTGCGGTGTGACGACTGATGTTCGCCGTTATAGCACGCCCTCGGGGTTTTCCTGGGTTGAAACCCAAGGCTCGGCACCTTCGGTGACGTGTCCTGAAGGACACCGGGGATCAAACGCCCTTCAGGGCGTGTCAGCGCGAAGCGCTGCCGAGCCGGCCTTTTCAAGGCCGGAACACGACTCGGTGGTTCGGAGTTTGGTGTGGGCCTACAAGGCCGGAACAACGGCGTACGGGGAT
>JBHHZE010000026.1:0-49718 GCA_046757925.1 Gemmatimonadales bacterium | reverse complement strand
GACGAAGACGCAGGGCAGAAACATCCCCACCGTACCGCCGGAATGGAGATCGATAAGAACGTCGATCTCGTTCAAAAACTGGTCGGTGATCGTGTGGGCCAACTGCTCGGTGAACCAGCCGTCGGGATTGCCCGGGAAAACGCGGTTCAAGTTGAGATCGTCTATTGGGGTATGCCGGCTATTGGCCTGGAAGGCTGGAGGGTTCGCCACCGGCAGGAGCAACAGGCGACCGCGGAAATCGAGATCGGCCAACTGCCGCGCGACATCGATTACGATCTTGGTGCCGGTGGGTTCGTTGCCGTGGATCGCCGCACAGATGCCGACGGTCGGTCCATCGCCCAGGCCGCCCACCACGTCATGTAGCACCAGCGCGATCTCCCCTCCGTTTGCCAACCTGGCTACCGGGACTCGTCGCACGTCGTCTTTCACTTGGACACTCCCCTCGGATCCAACATGTCACGCAATCCGTCACCGAACAAATTGAATCCCAACACCGTGATCATTATGAACAGCCCGGGTACCGTCGACAGCCACGCGTGAGATCTCAGGAACCTCATGCCGTACGCCAACGTCCAGCCCCAGGTCGGCGTGGGAGGTTGCACACCGAATCCCAAGAACGAGAGTCCTGACTCGGCGACGATCGCCGTTCCGATGCCGAGTGTCGCCAGCACGATTACCGGGCCGATAGAACCTGGCAAGACGTGACGCAACAGGATGCGGACCGGCGGGAAGCCGGCGGCCTTGGCCGCCACGACGTACTCGCGCTCCGATTCCACCAACGTCACCGCGCGTACCACCCGTGCGTATTGAGTCCAGAACACCGCTGCCAAGGCAATCGTGACGTTGACGGTCCCGGGACCCAGCACGGCAACCAGCGCGATCGCCAGAATGATAGGGGGGAAACCCAGGAACAGATCCACAAAGCGCATGAGCACCAAGTCGAGCCACCCCCGATAGTAGCCGGCAACGAGACCGACCAGCGTGCCGACCATGACGGCCACACTCACCGAAACCAGCCCGATCGTGAGCGAGACCCTGGCACCAAACGCCATGCGGGTCCACAGGTCACGGCCGAAATTGTCGGTCCCCAACACGTGGCTTAGACTGGGCCCTGCTAGGCGATTCGCCATGTCCATCTGCTCGAAACCGTGAGAGGTGAGAGCGGGAGCCAGCAGCGCAATACCACTCATGCCGAGCACAATGGTGGCACCGAGCGCGAGCGGTACATGGGAATACTTCGAACTCGTCATCGGCACCTACTCCAGCCGGACTCTTGGGTCCAGCGCCGCGTTCAGCAAGTCGACCGCCAGATTGACGGCGGCGAACATCAGGGCGAAGACCAGAATGAGGCCCTGCACCAGGGGAATATCGCGCTGGGATATCGCGGTGACCGCGAGCTGTCCCAACCCCGGCCACCCGAAGATACTTTCCGTCAACACCGCACCACCCAGTAGTGCGCCGAATCTCAGCCCAATGATATTGACGACCGGTAGGAGCGCGTTTCGCAAGGCATGTTTGAGCACAACGCTTGGCCGGGAGACCCCCTTCGCGTTCGCGGTGCGGATGAAGTTTTGGTGCAACGTTTCCAGCATCGACGATCTAACCACACGACTCATAACCGCTGCGCTACCCAACCCGAGTGCGAGCGCAGGCAGTGCTATGTGCCGCAAGGAGTCGACTAACGCTTGCGGTCTTCCTACTAGAGCGGCACCCAACGCCGGGACCAGCGGTGCACCCCGCCCCACCGCGGGTAACCAGTCCAGTCGGACGGCGAACCAGAACATGAGGAGAATGCCGAGCCAGAAGACCGGCATCGATACGCCCAGTTGTGCGAACAGCATGCCGAGCAGGTCGGCGGCCGTGCCGCGCTTGAGAGCGGCCACAATGCCAAGCAGGAATCCCAGCACGATCGCTATTGCGAGCGCCACCGCAGCCACTTCGGCTGTTGCCGCCAGCCGGCTTGCGATGGATGTGATGACCGGCTCGTGGCGAAAGATCGATTCGCCCAAGTCTCCCCGTGCCACATTGGTGAAGTAGCTCACGAATCGCACCGGCAGCGGCCGATCCAGTCCCAACGTGCTGCGAAGTTCCGCCACGGCTTGGGGTGTGGCATCTTGCCCCAGCAGCATGAGGGCAGGATCTCCCGGGATCAATTGCATGAGGCCGAACACAACCACCAAGATTCCCGCGAGGAGCGGAATTATCAGTAGGACTCGCCTCGCCGCGTACGATAGCATGATGTGTAGAGACGGACGTTAGTTGACGATGGTAGATCTCGCCAGGCTTCGAAGCCTGCCGCGCGGGTTTGGCTCAAAGCCACGAATCCGCGAATCATAGAATACCTGATATCCTTGGTATGAGATTATGTAGTACGGCACTTGGCTGGCGATCAACCGTGCTGCGGCGTGATAGGCAGCGACACGATCCGCATGTCGTTCTGACGATCTGCCCCGCTCGAGCAGTGAATCCAATGTCGCGTTCGCGAACTTGCCCCAGTTTAGGCCGCCGCTCGAATGCAGTTGCTCGAATGTTACGCGGTCCGGGTCTACAATCTGCGTCCAACCCAGCAGGATGATCTCGTAGTCGCCTGCGTTGCGCCGCGCCGAAAAAGACGCCCAATCGGAAATCTCAACTCGCACATCGACACCACTTTCGGCAAACGAGTGTTGCAGGAACTCGATTGTCTGAACCCGATTCACATCTTCGCTGTGTGTGCCAAGACGCACGGTGAGTTTCTTGCCGTTCTTATCCAGAAAGCCATCGTTATCGGAATCGTGCCATCCCATTTGCCCGAGAATGCGTCGTGCCCGCTCCGGATCGTACTGCGGTTGCCGGACATCGTCGGTGTGTGCCCAGGAACTGGGCGGGAAGATCGACGTCGCCGGGCGGTCCATGTTCTGGTAGATTTCCCCCACGATCGTTTTCTGATCGACCAGCATGGCAAGAGCACGTCGCATGCGTGGATCGTTCAACACCGGCACCGCGGTGTTGAAGTTGAGATAGGTAATGGCGATCCCAACGGTTGTCTCTCCGGAAAACCGCGTATCGGCAGCCAGGCGCTCGACGTCCGGTGGGGCCAGCGGGGACTGGATGAGATCGAGATCTCCAGCCTCGAACGACTGTGCTCGAGCCGTATTGTCTGCCACGAGAACAATCTCGATGTTCGGTACGTTCGGCTTTCCCTTCCAGTAGTGCTCGTTTGCAACCAACGTGATCTTGCTGCCCTTGTTCCAACCTGATAGACCGTACGGGCCGCTCCCGACCGGTTGGCGGCTCAGATTATGTCCTTCGAGCAACAGGTTCTTGGGAACTATCCCCAGATCCAGATATTTGAGAAATGCCGCGTATGGATGGGACAACGTGAACTCGACAGTCGTGTCGTCCGGTGCCTCCACCTTGTCTATGGGGGCATACAGGGTACGCACCGGCGACCGCAGTTGCGGATCCACAATAGTCTCAAACGTGTAAACCACATCACTTGCCGTCAGACTAGAACCGTTGTGGAACCGTACACCGTCACGCAGATGGAACACCCACGTCACTGAGTCGGGATGTTCCCACGATCTGGCAAGGTTGGGTACGGGTTCGAGCATTGTGTCGAGTTGCAGGAGTCCGTCGTACAGGAGATCGGTGACACGCGAGCCTGTGGTATTGCTGGTAAGACGTGGATCGAGTGATTCGGCGTCAACGTCGGTCCCTACCCGAACGGTGCCATGGTCCGACTCCGGTTGGCAGGCAACCAACGCCCCGACCAAGAGCACCAAGCCGCGCATTGCTATGCTACCGCACAGCAGTCGTCAGGCTCGGTCCACCCGGCATCGTGCAGCATCGCACGAATCGATTGCCGTGCATCGGCGGATCCCACCGCCGCGACCGCGTAGCAGCCTCTCAACGTTTCGACACGCGATGGATGGATCACGGGTGCTCCATGGATCATCTGACCAATCTTGCGAGGATCGAAATCAACGAACGCGGCAATCTCACAACCCAGTTCCTGAAGCGCAAGCGCAAAGGACTTCCCCACCGGCCCCGCACCGCAAATCGCTACTTGCCTGCCCCCAAGCCTGTCCCTTATGAAATGAGCCTTGCAACGCCGGAACGCCGCCTGGCTATAGCGTGCATCGATCCGCGACAGCCGATCCGGCCGCTCCCTCCAATAGACACCGACCTGGTCTACTTTGCCGAAGCGACACCCTCCCTGCCACAACCGCAAGATCAGGTCGTAATCTTCCGGCCAGCCCACGTTGCGGTACCCTCCCGCGCTCTCGAAGGCAACACGGCGGATCATCAGACTCGGATGCGGAATCGGACATTCAACGAACAGGTCGCGCTCTATGTCGTTGGACGTGATAACACTGTTGATCCACTCTTCGTAGCGACGCGCACCATCACGCACGGCCTCTGGTGGTACGTACCTGACGCAAGTGCCGCACGCGGCAATATCCGGATTGTCATTCATGAAGTCGACCTGTAGTTCGAATCGGTCAGGCGCCGCGACATCATCGGCATCCATGCGGGCAAGCAATTCGGCTCGCGCCCGTTGCGCCGCTGTGTTGAGCGCATCCACTATACCTCGCGGTGAACTGGTAACGAACTTTATTCGCTTGTCCCGCAACGACCATTCTTCGAGGAGGGCGCCTGTACCGTCGCTGGATCCGTCGTCAACGGCAACGATCTCAAAATCTCGAAAAGTCTGGGACGAAAGGGACTGGAGCGCTTCATCCAGAGTCGCTGCGGCGTTGCGGACCGGAAGAAGGACCGATATATGGGGATTGGGGGTCAATACAATCTGCTACGGCAGTAATGCTGGCTCAGGGACATCTGTGATGCCTATGGAAGCGCAACTATATCGACCGACACTGTCGTTCCGTCATCGAGCTTCACGGGCCAGACCGCCGAACGAACGACGACGGTGCTCCCGTCCTTGCACCTCCACGGGATATCCACTTCACTGGCCGCTCCGGCTTCGAGGCACGACCCGAGTAACCGATCCAACGTGTCTCTGTCGCGCACGATTTCAGACAGCTTACAGTCCAGTGCATCGTCTGTGGAGTCATAACCGAGCATCTTGTGAAAGCGACGGTTAGCTGAAACTGATTCGCTCTCTACGCTCACCTGACACATCGCGAGTGGCAGGTTGCGCACGAGCGCGTCGCATTGCGCCCGCGACATGCGTGCGGAGTTTTCAGCACGTTTCAGATCCGTAACGTCCAAGGCGTGACCAATGACGTACGGTCCGCTGTCTTCATCCTCTCGCAAGACATTACGGTACGCCCAGTACCGCTTTTCTCCACTTCGCGAAACCAAATGTATAATGCCGTTATCCTCGCCCTCGGCTTGGATGCGCTCCAAGTACGCTGGAAGCAGGTGGACCGCGCTCGGCACGATCACGTCTGCGAGATTGCGCCCCACGAGTTCATGCGGCTCATAGCCAATGAAGTGGGCGGCCGCGGGATTGAGCGTCAAGAAATTGCCGTCGAGATCGTGAGTACAGTTTATACCTCTGCTCTCCTCGAACAGCTGACGGTACCGGCGTTCGCTGGCACGCAAGGCATTCTCGATAATCTTGCGGTCGGTGATATCGCGTACTACCGCAACCACCTCGTTGGGACCACTCCTTGCAATCCGGGCCTCTCGGTAGCGCACTCCGCTGGTTTCGGGCAGTTCGTACTCCACGGTTTCGCGTGTGTGGAACTCGAGAACCCGCTCTATAGCCTCCGTCATCACGGACACAACGTCAGGTGGCATCAGCTCGCGCATCCTGGTTCCCAAGAAGCGGTCCGCGGGAACGTACGTGGTGAACTCTGTAGAGGGGCTGTAATCGAGGCATCTGCCTTCACGATCCATCTGGAGGATGAGATCGGGCACAGCTGCGAACAGCGCCCGTAGACGTTCTTCGCTCGACCCAACGGAATCCCGCGCAGGGACTTTTTTGTCCGTACCACCCGATTGCTGCTGCCTTGGCCGATCATCCATGGGCCGCTCGCGCGAGGTATTCTCCCTGGAAATAACGGCATGAGCACGTTTGCGCCAGATGCGGTGGCGGCGAAAAGCTGCCGCTACACGTAGTATCTTTCAGAAGGTAATCTACTTCCCTGTGAGGTGCGAACGTTGCAGAAGCAAGACCAAGAGCCTTGGTATCACGAGGGGCTGAGGTTCGAATGCACTCGTTGCGGCCACTGCTGTGGAGGAGCACCAGGTACTGTTCGCATTACCGCCGACGAGGCAGGTACGATCGCTGAGTATCTGAACATCAGCCCAGCGCAGTTCGTGGAATCGTACACTCAGGTCGTGAATGTCGACGACCTGATCCTCAACGACCGGCCAGATCACTCGTGCATCCTATATGACTCGGCCGTTGGATGTACCGTCTACCCTCACCGACCGAGGCAGTGTCGTACTTGGCCGTTCTGGCAATCCGTAGTGGGCAACCCGCAGCGCTGGGCCGACGAGGCCCGTGAATGCCCCGGAATGAACCGCGGCAAGCTGCATAGCCGTGAGTGCATCCAGGACACGGCTGGCAATGACGGCACTTTCCGAGGAGCCCCACCAGCTGTCCCTTCAGAGAAATTTCACGCTTCCTTCATGCCCCCCGAGACACCGTGAGGTAGGCGCCCAACCGGGAGGCTCTCATGGAAACGGTCACCGTCCTCGCGACCATGCTCGCGGTCATTGCTGTATTTGTGTTGCTGTCGCTCGTCATAGCACAGATCGACGGCCTAGCGTTCCTGGCACCCAAGAGTTCCAAGCGCATCGCAGCCAGTGCGGGTACCTTTTGCGTGAACCAGTGTCAGCGGGCCGACGGTCAGTGCCCGCTCGTAGAGGTGGGGAGAAATCGAGCGGAGTGCCCGCTGTGGCAGTTCGTCGAGGCCGACCTGCCAACCGTGATGTACGGAGACCCCTTCGCATACTTGCATAAGGTGGCGACTCAGTCTTAATTGAACGTCTGTTACTCGGCGATGCTCGTCCGTCGAATCAACACGGTTCCCCCTCCCCTTATCCCGGACCGAGTAGGATCCGTCTACGTGCCGTACCCGCCTTCTGCGACCACACCGTGATAACAGCCTCGGCCGAGCGCGTCCGATCGAGTAGCCGAACCTGCCAAGCGATTTTTCGCTTATCGGGTCCACTCTCCCGGGCTCCCGGCAACACTCCCAACTCGTGATTCATATCTCCGCTCACTAGCTCGGCATTCACGAGCAACAGTTCGACTCGTACGGGCTTCGCAATCTTCAGCACTTCTCTAGCGTGCGTAGTCGCCGTCGGCATCCAGCCAACGTTGGCAACTGTCGCACTGATCTCAAACCCGTTCGACACGTTCTGTCGCCGCACCACTGAAGATTCCAGAATCGCAACACGCGGCAACTTCTCCGCAAAGGTTACCACCCATCTGACGTTGCGCTCGAGTTCAGCTGCGATCATGTGCTCGGGCGGGTTCGCGATGGACCAACGATCCCAGCCGCCCAATTCGATGGCGCCAAGTTGTGGGTGGTTGAAGGGATGCCAGTCGATGAAGCCCTTACCGCCCAGCACTTCGTCGTTCCACTCGAAGAGCGCCTTGCGATCGCCGGTAATATTGTGTTGCCACATTTCCGTCGTCATGGCAAGTACGCCAAACACCTTGGAGCCCCAATCGTTGAAGACGCCGTGGCCGGGATGCATGAGGTCTACGATTTCCTGTTTCGAATAGGCGTAGTTCGAGTAGCCGGTGATCTTGACGCCGTCCTCCGCGATCGCGCGATAGTCTTCGAGGTCCTGTGGCGGAAACTCCCAGTTCTGATCGGCGAGTGTTGGGAACCGCAGCAGCAACCCACCACTGGTATGAAACGTGTGAATCGCCGCGATGTTGGGACGGGATGTGATGTACTCTACCAGAGCGTGTGTTTCCGGTTCGGACAACGGATAGGGGCCTGAAGCAAACTGCGCAGGGTCCCAGTTGGCCGGGAAGTTCCTATTCAAGTCGACTCCGCCCACACGGTCCTCGTTGTACGACCCGTCACCGTCGTTGTCGATCCCCTCAGAGAACACATCGAAATACGCTCCGCTGCCATCCCCTCCCTTTCTCCGGACCATCATACGAGGATCATCGGGCGAAATCTCCCAGCGACCTTCTGGATTTGGCACACGCATTTGGAGAATGCGCCCGTCGCCGTCCAAATCTTCCGGAGGATCTTCGTCGACTGCACCGTCGCCGTCTTCGTCCACGGGCCGAACGTTCCAACGATGGTTTTCGGGGCTGTCTACCGAGATCGCGCGTCCGTCCGGATTGACGATCGGCACGACGTAAAACGAGCGTGCGTCGATCAGTGACGTAATATCCGGATTGGTTCCGTAGTGTCCAAGTAGGTAATCGATGAAATAGAGTGCGCCCTCGCCCCCTAAGACCTCACCACCATGGATGTTCCCATCCACGTAAAACCCCGGCTTCTCCTCGGCGGGCCCAGTATCGGGATTGTTGATCTCCACGGCCAGGATCGGTCGGCCCATGCGGCTGCGTCCGATCTCGAGTAACGTCGTGAGCGCTGAGTGTTGAGTCGTAATCGCATCGAGATATGATTCGATTTCCTCTACGCTATGGTATTTGTCGAAGGCCATCAGGGGCTGGCGTGATGTCTGTGAAAACAAGATGCTGGTAGGCGCACCAATACACACAGCAAATATTATTGCCACAAAAGGAACTCTTGCTGCTCTCGCTAACATTTCTCTCCTCATGCTAATCCCATTCTCCTCAGCATGTCATCGAACCGTTGATCGTCGCGCAAAGGATCGAAATCCGGCCAGTACGCTTCCTTGCCCAGCCACGGATGTGGCGGGCTGCGGCAGCGGCGTCGTTGACGCGAGCGTAAGCGCCTCGGCGAACTGAGCCCCGGTGGCGAAACGATCGGCGGGAGTCTTGGCGAGAACCCTGCTCACAACCTGGTCGAGCTTCGCGGGTAGCGTATCGCGCCGTGAAGAAACGGCCGGCGCAGATTCCGTGAACCTCTTGGCGATCACGGCCTGGGCGGTGGGCCCCGTAAACGGCTGCTCGCCCGCCAACATCTCGTACAGCACACAGCCGAGCGCGTAGAGATCGCTCCGCCCGTCCAACTCGCCATCGCCGGCCGCCTGTTCGGGACTCATGTAGGCCGGAGTGCCCACCGCCAAGCCCGTTTGTGTCAGTTGCTCTGCGCCGACCGCACTCAAGGCCTTCCCAACGCCGAAGTCGGCGACCAAGGCATGTCCCCGAGACAAGAGCACGTTCTCCGGTTTGATGTCCCGATGCACCACACCCTCGGCGTGCGCATAGTCCAGAGCATCGGCAACTTCGCCCGTGATTCGCAGTGCGTCATCGACGGGAAGTTGCTTCTCCTTGTCGAGCCGGTCGCGGAGTGACCCGCCTTCAATAAATGGCATGACATAGTATAGGAAACCGCCAGCCTCCCCAGAGTCGTACAGCGGTAGGATGTGAGGGTGTGTCAGCCGCGCGGCAAGCTCTATTTCCCGCAGAAATCTGTCAGGGCCAACCGCCTGAGCCAGCTCGGGCCTCAGCACCTTCAGCGCAACCGAACGGTGGTGCCTGCGATCTTGGGCCAGATAGACCACGGCCATACCGCCCGCGCCGAGTGCTCGCTCGATGGCATAGCGGTCGGCAAGCGCTGTCGTCAGACGCTCTACTATATCGGGCATGGCGCAAAAGATATGGGCAACGAACAGCGATGGCGAGTCTCAACTCAGGAGTACCCTGAGGAAGCACCTTGGCCCTAGCGGTTACTGCTCCGCCAACTCCTCGAACCTACACGTGAAGTGCCTTAGAAACCTAGGTTGGTATGTAATGCAATAGCCTCTGATCTCATCGCGTTTTCCGTACACGGCTTCTATGACCTCGAGGGTATAGTCGAAATGACTCTGGGTATACACCCTTCTGGGGAATGCCAAGCGAACCAGTTCCAACGGGGACGCAACTTCATTCCCCTCATCGTCAAAGCTCCCAAACATGACGCTACCCAGTTCCACACTGCGAATTCCGCCTTCGATGTACAGCGCATTGACCAGTCCAATGCCCGGATACTGCAACGGTGGGATGTTGGGGAGAATCGCCTTGGCATCCAGGAACACTGCGTGGCCTCCAACCGGACGCACGTAGGGGATCACTAGGGCCTCCAACCGCTTCGCGAAATAACAGACCGTGGCATGACGATACTCCTGGTAGTCCTGCTCCAATGCCTCCATTAGACCCACGGATGCGGCCTCGAGATCCCTGCCGGCCATGCCACCGTAAGTCGGAAAACCCTCTCTCAGAATCAAAGCGTTCCTAAAGTCCTCCGCCCACCGGTCGTCGTTGCACGTCAAAAATCCGCCGATGTTGACGAGCCCATCTTTCTTGAGGCTCATAGTGGCTGCGTCCACGAGGGAAAACGTTTCTCGTGCTATCTCCAGCAGACTCTTGCCGCCGTACCTATCCTCCCGTTGCTGAACGAAATACGAATTCTCGGCAAAGCGGCATGCGTCCAACACCAGAGGGATGCCATACTTATCAAGCACCTCCCTTACGGCCCTAATATTTGCCAGTGACACCGGCTGTCCGCCACCGGTGTTGTTCGTAACTGTTATCATGCAAAACGGAATGTGCTCCGGTCCGTTCTCTTCGATACATCGCTGGAGCTTGGCAACATCCATGTTGCCCTTGAACGGTGCCTCTGAACGATTATCCAGACCCTCGTCACATAACAGGTTCACGGCTTTGGCACCCACGAATTCGATATTCGCCCGCGTCGTATCGAAGTGGCTGTTGTTAGGAACTATGTCTCCTTGCTCGAGCCGAGTTGCAGCAAGGATTCCTTCGGCGGCTCTCCCCTGGTGTGTTGGGAAGACATACTTCATTCCGGTTATGTCCCTGACTGTCGCTTCGAATTTCTTCCACGATGGACTCCCCGCATAACTCTCGTCACCCAACATCATTGCAGCCCACTGCTGAGTCGACATTGCCCCCGTCCCGCTGTCGGTCAACAGATCGATACAGCAGTCCCGTGAATTCAGCTGAAAAACATTGTAATGAGCCCGCTCGAGAGCCTCGATCCGTTTATCCTTGGAGATGATATGTAGAGGCTCGGTGACTTTGATGCGGAATGGTTCGATAATAGTCTTCATTGCGCTTCCGTGGAGGAATGAGTGCGAGTGCGGTCTCAATCAGGAGAAGTTGGAGCACAAGCATGAAGAAATTCTGAAATGCAAGTTAGGAGATACCGCAGTGGAGAGCCAGTGCGTTAGAAATCGGCACCAAACAGAACGAATCGGACTCCCATCTTGTAAGTGACTCTGCCGTCGGGTGTGAACATGCGCACGAGGTTCGGCGCCGGAAGCGGCAGACCCAGACCGGCTTGTCCACGTTCCAGCTTGATGAGCGTTCCAAGTTCACCCTCGAGTTGAGCGTCGCGTTTTTCCTGCGCCAGCTTCCATCCCAAGCCCAGTCGGTGGTCATCGCACCGGGCGCCAGGTCGGTTCTGCCGGCCAGCACCGGCGCCGCTAGGAGGCCCGTGACGCCTCCGATAATGGCGAATGCAAACGGTGCCGTTTCGGACTCCCTGCGAAACTCAAAGCCCCAGTGGGCCCATTATCAGGAGACCCGCACCAACCCCCATGACACTGATCTATGCAGCCGTTGCCAGAAAAGACCGACTGCTACTTAGCCGTGGTCGCCCGCGCAATGCCCATTTTGAGCTTGTCGGGCTTTGGTTTGAAGACGTGCGTGGCAGCCCTAGAACACCATTGAGCGTTTTCCTGTATTGCCCACTAGTACGCCCTCTCCGGCCGTCCATCAAGTCGTCGAACCGCGACCCGCATCGCGGTAGTTGGATGCATAGCACCTTCTCGGAGGAGGCCCAAATGTTCCCAAGAAAAACGCTGACCCTCGTACCCGCTTGCGCCGCGTTGCTCGTCGTCGCCAACCTCGACCACTCAGACTCCTTGTGGATGCGTGTAATCGCCTCCTGGCCTGAGACGCCAAAGAGTACAGCGAAGCAGATGGCCGAGAAGTATGGTGCACCAGACGTGGTGGGCAACGACCTCCTGGAGTGGCAAAACAAGGGTCCGTACGAGTGGATCCGTGTCAACGCCGTGGAGGTACCACATAACTTTCCGATAGAGCACAAGGACGTACTCGACATGGCCATTGCCTACAAGGTACCGGTCTCCATGTTCAACAGGATTGCCGAATTCGACGGTAGTGCCGTGATGATGCGCACCAAGGGTCTCTTGGTTGCCTCCTGCTTCATGGAGGGACTGAATATCCTGATTCTCAACCTGGCAAATGACGTAGTCCTGGAAAAGAAGACACCGGCACAGGCGCGCATGGCTTTTGGCCAGATTGCGACGGGCATGATGAAAGGTGAGAAGCACCCTTATACTGACGCACTTCAGTTCGAGCCCGAACCGCTCAGCAAGACGCGGGACCCAGACAAGGCGCTGGAAATGCAGCGGTTGGATCGGCAATCCAACGCCTGCACGATTTGAGCCCCCTCGGGGGCTCTTTCGCGTCGCGATAGTTCCAGCCCGTTGAGCGACTCAGATTGATCTCAATTGGGAACGATCTTGAGTGCTGCATAGATGATCTGCAAGGACGTGCGACCGGATCGCGGCCTGCCGGTTGTGCCGTTAGCCTAATCACCAACTCAGGGTTAGCTTGAGCGCAACCCCCTAGATCCAGAGTTCCGCAATGATACGTCGCAAGCGATACACGCCGTTGATCCTACTTGGCATCGTCGCGAGCCTCATCGTGCTCGGCCCGGCGTCGGGCAGCGCACAGTCCCAAGCAGAAGATCTCATCAAAGACTTCAACTGGCGGAACATCGGTCCTGCTGCACAGATGGGCCGCGTTTCTACAATCGACGCATGGGATGAGAACTACCGTGTGGTGCTGATCGGCGCAGCATCGGGCGGCGTGTTCAAGTCAATAAATGGGGGGATATCCTTGAAGCCGATATTCGAGCACTATGGATCGCAATCCATCGGCGACGTCGCATTTTTCCAAGCGGACACCAGCATCATTTGGGTCGGGACCGGAGAGGCAACCAACAGGAACAGCGTTGGCTGGGGTGACGGGATCTACAAGTCCACGGACGGCGGCAAGACGTTCATCAACGTCGGGCTCCGCGACACCTATCAGATTTCGGAGATCGCGACGCATCCCACCGATCCCAACGTCGTCTATGCCGCAGCACTGGGGAACCTGTGGGCATATACGGGCTCACGCGGCTTATACAAGACGACCGACGGTGGCGCTACTTGGAACAAGCTCACCAACGGCCTGCCCGATGACGGTAAGACAGGGGCCACGGTCGTCGCGATCCACCCTAGCGATCCGAACATCGTATTTGCCGGCATGTATCAGCGCCTTCGGGAGCCTTCCAACATGCATAGCGGCGGCCCCAACGGTGGCATCTTCAAGTCCACCGACGCGGGGCACACATGGCGCCACATAACTCAGGGTCTACCCGAGGGCGCAACGGGCCAGATAGATATCGACTTCTACCGCTCCGATCCCCAGATCATGTGGGCGTATGTCGAGGCGTCGGACGAGCTTCCGGAAGATCTCTCGATCTCAGGCCCTGGCGTCTACAAATCCACCGATGGCGGTGAGAGTTGGACCTACGTGTTGCGTCACAATTCGCGGCCTTATTACCACGGCAGAATCCGCGTCGATCCCACCGATTCCAATAATGTCTACGTGATCGCGCGCGACTTCTATCACTCGCGGGACGGTGGCCAAACCTGGAAGCGCGGTAGCCCGTGGAACGGCGGCGGTGACGACCACGACATGTGGATCTCTCCCCACGACGGTGGGATCTTCTACAACGCCACGGACCAGGGTGCCTATCTCTCCGTTGACGAAGGCAAGACCGAACTCGCGTTCAACAATATGGCTATCGGACAGTACTATGCGATCGGTGTAGATATGCGCGATCCCTACTGGATCTACGGTGGCATGCAGGACAACGGTGGCTGGGCAGTCCCGAGCAACAGCCGCGACCCCCGGGGCATCTTGAACGACCACGCAACCGAAACTAACGGCGGCGACGGCTTTCACATGCAGGTCGATCCAACCGACTGGCGAACGCTTTACACCACCGCGCACGTGGGATACTTCGGACGACAGAACATGGAAACACGAGAACACGTTTTCATCACGCCGACTCCCAAGACTACGGTCAATTTCCACGACTTCTACGATCCCGCATTCGACGAATTACAGACCAACTACTCCATCAACGGTGAGGAGCGATGGCTGTGGCGGGACATTCCGAACCGTACGATCAACGGGAATATCCTTCCTCCGCAGTTCCGGTTCAATTGGAACTCACCGTTGGTTCTCTCCCCGAACAATCCTCGCACTGTTTATATCGGCTCCAACTACTTGTTCAAGTCGGTTGACCGGGGCGACACGTGGCGCATCGTGAGCCCCGACCTGACCACGAACAACAAAGCCACGCGCAACACAACCAACAGCGGCGGCCTCACGAAGGATGCAACAGGTGCCGAGAACCACAACACGATATACACGATCGCGGAATCACCCATCAACGATGCTGTGGTATGGGTCGGCACGGACGACGGGAACGTACAGGTCACGCGTGACGGCGGCGCAACGTGGACCAACGTCCGCGGCAACATCCCCAACATACCTCGCGAGATCTGGGTGAGTCGCGTAGAAGCTTCACATTTCGATGTGGCTACAGCCTACGTGTCGCTCGACGGTCACCGTACAGGTGATGTTGCACCACATGTTTTCAAGACTACCGACTTTGGTAGAACCTGGCAGGACATCTCGTCCGATTTGCCTCGAGATGTTCCCGGTACCGTAATCCATACGGTGGTCGAGGACCACGTAAATCCCGACCTGCTATTCATCGGAACCGAGTTCGGAGTCTACGTGACGATGGACAACGGCCGTCACTGGAACAGGTTCGGAGCGGATTTGCCAAGTGTGGCCGTACGGGACATCGTTATCCATCCGCGCGACAACGATCTCATTGCAGGGACCCACGGCAGGAGCGCGTGGATCGCTGACAACATCACTCCTCTGCAGCAAATCACGCCAGAAGTACTGGGCACTGATGTGCACATGTTCGAGAATCGGGTCGCGACCAATTGGCTACGTCATTCCAAAGGCAGGATCCAGAACTACTTCAAGTTCCGCGGTGGAAATCCTCACCCGGGCGCCGCAATCGATTTCTACCTGCTGAGCGCTCCCGACGACTCGGTTACGATCACCGTGCGGGATCGACCAGGCACTCTGAGCCGGTCATTCAAAGCCAAGGTGCACGCCGGGATCAACCGTGCCTACTGGGACCTCCGTTTCCCACCTACGCCTGTAGAATTGCAGGGCCACCGGAACCTGTTGGAGCACATTGTCGATGTCCTGGATGCGGCCCTCACGGATACACCGATGGAGCAGCTCGCTCAGATGCGCAAGGATCTCCTGGCTTCGCAGCGATATCCCAATCTCTACGAAGGCGAAGAATACGACAATGTGGACGATGCGGTCGGTCTATTGCGCCAGCACTTGAAAGCCATCAAGAAGAAGATCGAGCAAGCGAAGTCCGTGCCTGACTTCTTTGCCGCACGTGAGCAGCTACTGGCATACAGCTCCGTAGTTGGCGATCGGGCGTTCTTTGGCTTCTTCGGCGAGGAATTGAGATACCATGAGGCCACACCAGGCACCTACGTGGTGACCATAGTCGCCGATGGGCACCACGCTTCGGGTACGGTTCGGCTGAGAAACGATCCGCTATTGGAGCGCTGACTACCAGAATCGCCGATGCGCTACCTTCCCGCCATCAACCGCCTTCACTGAGCGATGCCGTGAAGATGTAGTCGTTCGCTCGGACACCGCCATGGCAGTTCTGGCACCCCGGCACGCGGCCTGCCAACGTCATCCCATTCGGAGCCTTGTCCAGCTCACCGCTGGGCAGGTACTTGGCAAAGAACCAATCGTTGTGCTCGTCGTTGTAACCCGACCGCTTGTACATCACCGTTACCGCCGCCAACGTGCTGTCCGGCATGTAGTTCTCCTTGACGACGATGGCGCCGTCGGGCATCGAGCCCGCATGGCCCGTCAAGGCACCCATGGCGGCCTCGTTCATGTACGAGGTCAGCAACATACCGTGCGGCTCTTGTCCCTTGTACAGCTTGCCCTTATCAGGCCAGAGTGCCCAGTTCGACTGGTAGTCGATTGCCTGGAGATAGGACCACATTCCCGGCCCTGTCGTGTCAGGCTGGGCGGCGGTCACCGAAGCCGAGGCTTCCTCGGACGCCTCGTCTCGAGTCTCCCCTCCGACGCACGCCGCGAACGGAACGGAAAAGCCCACCGCTACCATCAATGCTGTCTGTCTCAACCTCATGGTTCCTCCTTTTGTGGTTACCGCCAGACAATCCTCTCGATTACCGAACCTTCCACAATATCCTCGACGGCGTCCATGCCTTCCACCACCTCTGCAAAGATAGTGTAGTTGTGATCGAGCCGCCGATTATCCACCAGATTGACGAAAATCTGACCGTCGCCGGTGTCCCTGCCGCGTGTCGACACACCGACGGTCCCCCGCACATGCGATCTCATGGTCAGTTCATCACGGGTATACGGACCGTCTCCAACGAACTCATTGGCACCCGGGCTACCTCCCTGAATCACGAACCCCGGTACGACCCGGTGGAACGAAAGCCCGTCGAAATATCCCTCTCGGGCAAGTCGCGCAAAACGCGCGGAGTTGGTCGGTGCCTCGTACGGTAAGAGTCGCAGCACGATCTCCCCGCCGCCCCGCATCACGAGGACGGGTCGGCTCGTCGCAAGCTCCCTGATCTCACCCAGAGCAGGCAGCGGTTGAGGGGCAAGCAAGACAGGCGTGGCAGCGTGGTTCGTTCCCGTCCAGCGGGTGAGAATTGCGGCCGCCTGCGTGGCGATGACTGGATCGAAGTCGATGAGATAAGGACGCACCGATTCGACGAAGTCGGCGTTCCCCAACTCGCCGACACGTTCCAACAACGCGCTCCGCGCGTCGCGCGATGTCTGGCGCCGTTCCGCGCTGACTCGACCCAGTGACTCGATCAGTGGTGGTACCGCTTCCCTGCCGAGTGGTGATCCCTCTAATGCCTTTGCCACGGCAATCAACAGTTGGTATCCCGATCGGTCGAGTTGCGCTGCATAGATCGTGTCAGCGCCGTGGTCGAACTCGGCACGCAGCCCGGAGACCGCCGCTTCGCGCACGTTGTCGCTGGGATCGGACGCGAGTCGTTTGAGCAAATCAGTCGCATGTGCCGCCGTGGCTGCCCTCACGGCGTATAGGCGCACCCAGTACAGCTCCGACCTGCTCGCCTGCTCGATCAACTGGTTCGACCTCTGCGGATCCAGTGTTGCAAGCGCAACCAGCGCATGCGCGCCTCGATGCCAAGAATCTTGCCTGATTCGCCCGGTAATGATTGGCGTAATCAGAGACTTCAAAACGGCTACCGCCACGGAGTCTCCGCGACATACAACTCCTAGCAAGTCGACGGCCAGCAGGGCGACGTGTACATCGCTGTCGTCAACTGCACGGAGAACCCACCCACAGCCACCGTTTCGGTTTCCGCGAGCGTACGCCCGCAACGCTGCATACCGAACCAACGGTGCACGGTCGTCGAGCCCGCGCGCGATCAAGCCGCCGATTCCAGAGGCTGTGGCCGGATCCCGCTCCGCCCGCATCACCAGTTGCCGCACCTGGTCATCCTGATCCTGCAACCAACGTGCTAATACCGCCGAGTCGACCCGACCACTCTCGACAAGGGCGGCAACTGCCGATCTGCGCACGAGAACCGCCGTGTGAGTACCGTCAGACTCGTAGCCGGCGAGCTCATGCAGACGCGCTGTAACCTGGGTGCTCACCGCGCCCTTACTACCAGACTTTCGCACCAGCGATTCCAACCCATGTGCGAATCCCACCGCCGCTGCGGCCGGGAGAGACTCCGAAGCATTCACTATCGCGGCACTTATCGCCCGAACGGTATCCACTGATACGTATGGAAGCCGGCCCAGAGTTTCAGCGACGGCGCCCCGAACCCATGGGTCGTGCTCCTCGTCGAGCCGCCCGAGCAGCGGTCCGGTGACACGACCGGCATCTCCGCGGTACACTGCCTGTCCCAGCGCGTTCGCCGCCTCGGCGCGGACCGTATCCACCGGATCCGTCAGGAGCGGAAGGATGTAGGAAACAACATCCGGGCGCTCTAGCCGACCCAACGCACGAACCGCGATACGGCGTACCACCGGCTCCTTGGATTTCGTTCCTCGAACCAAGGCTTGGAGTTGTTCCGCAGTGGCAGCGCGTGAGTCTTCGGCCGCGAGGAGTTCCATCCACGTGACCGAGTCTAGATCGGCCGCACTGCCCTCACGGTACGCTGGTACGCCGCCTCCGAAAGCGACAACGAGTGCGCCGAGGCTCAGCAGGGAACCTATACCAACATGGAGCGTGACGATCTTGCCCATTTCAGTTCGGAAGATGTGGACTACAGCCGGATTTCGCGAGATGCGTCGACGATTTGCGGTATAACCGCCAAAGTGATATTTGATCTGTGCATGGCGGCTCATCGCCCGTTGTTAACAGCCGAAGGAGGTCTCGATGACAAAGTTACACGCCCTTGGACCTGCGGTCCTCGCGCTGCTCACCGCTTGCTCGATAGAGGCACATCGCGAAACCGCAGACGACCAAACAAGCAGTCCAGAGTATATCGCCCCACCCGGTGGAAATTCGGAGCTTCCGTTCTCCGATGCCGTACGAGTGGGGAACATGCTCTACCTGTCGGGCCGAATCGGATCGATACCCGGTGAGGGTTTGGTGAAGGGTGGGATCCAGCCCGAAACTCGGCAGGCACTGGAGAACGTCAAGATGGCGCTGGAGCGTAACGGTGCATCGATGGACCGTGTAGTGAAATGCACGGTCATGCTTGCCGACATCGCCGAGTGGGCCTCAATGAACGAGATCTACCGTGAGTTCTTTCCAACGAACAAGCCCGCCCGCAGTGCGTTCGGGACGAGCGGGCTGGCGGCAGGGGCCCGCGTGGAGATCGAGTGCATGGCGGTGTTGGAATAGCGCGGAGTTACCGAGCTCGACCTGCGGTGACGCTCATGTCCCGCACGGCGGAAACCACGGCACTTGGCTGTTCTTCCTGTATGAAGAATCCCGACCGTGGGATCGTATCGATCGCAAACGAGTACAATCGCTCGGTGAGCGCCTTCATCTCATCCGCGGGAGGACCGGAACCGTGTCTTACTTCGCTCACCAGTAGGACCACTGGACATGTGATTTCCGCCAGGTGATCGCGCAACAGCTCGGGCTCCTCAGACCGGGCCATGCCCTTGTACGCTGCGAGGGACGCTTTGAAATTCCTGGCAGGTCCGGCCGTGTACGCCTGGAGCACGGAGCCGGTTACCCAGGAGTCATCGAACGAGACTTTCTTCATCGACCTATAGATCTTCCGCAGCATGATTTGATAGCCGTTCATCAGCCGGATAATCGGTGCAAACCGCATCCAACGCCGAAAGCCGGGGGTAGTAGCCTGCTCGGTGGCACCGCCTTCCAGCGATACGATCCCAGATACGAGCCAGGGCTCCCGATATGCTACGCGCAAAGCGATCGAAGATCCCAGCGAGTGAGCTACGAACACGGCGCCCGCGATACCGAGTGTGTCCATCACGGCTGCTATCCGATCTGCCTGGGCGGCTAGCGAATAATTCGCATCCTTGGGCCGACCGGATAGCCCCATTCCCAACGGTTCGATGCCAACCGCGCGGTACCCGGCGCTGTCGAGCGAACCCATGACGCGGCGAAAACTGTAGGATGCCCCAAAGAGACCCGGCAGTAACACTACTGGAGCCCCTTCGCCGACAATCGTGACCGACAAAGATTCGCCCGGTGCAACCGCTACATTGACCGTGTGCGATGTGTCGGCGGCAATCAGCACCAGCAGAACAAGCAACATACGTTGGCATCCCTCGATGGATTTCGGCGGACCTCTTCAGGCAAACGGTAACAGAATCGCACAGCGTTGGAAAGGCGAGTGAGTGAACAGATCGTTACATTCCACACTCTACACGACCACCGGGGTCACGGCATGAGAAATGTTTTGCTGGTGATGACGCTTGTTCGCGGCAGTACCGCGCCGCTATTGGCACAAGAGATGACGATCGACGAATACCAACCACGCTCGTCGCTCATCGTCCCAGAGCATCCGCGCACGCGCAGTCGATTTCGCTTCATCGATGCTCATGCGCACCCCCGCGGAACCATGTCGTCCGATTCACTGGATGCCTTGGTCGCCGCGATGGACGCTATGAACATGGGCGTGATGGTGAACCTGAGCGGTGGGCAGGGCGAAAGACTGCAACGCACCATCGCCAACATGAGGGGACGCTACCCCGACCGATTCGTGGTATTCGCCAACCTCATCTTCCGCAACATCGGCGATCCTGATTGGACCAACAAGGCCGTGAACCAGTTGGAGATGGATGTCCGAGCGGGTGCGTCGGGTTTGAAGATCTTCAAGAACCTAGGGATGACGGTCAAGGACGAAAACGGTGAGCGCCTGCACACCGACGATCCGAGACTCGATCCTGTGTGGGCCAAGGCCGGCGAGTTGGGCATACCCGTCTTGATCCACACCGGAGATCCGTTTCAGTTCTGGCAGCCGCAGGACAAGTACAACGAGCGTTGGTTCGAACTCAAAGAGCGCCCACGCAGGATTCGCCCGCCCGATCGGTTCCCACCGTGGAAAACGATCATGCAAGAACAATGGAATGTGATCCGTAGGCACCCTGAGACGACGTTCATCTCGGCACATCTCTCTTGGCTCGGCGGTAACCTCGCGAGACTCGGAAAGCTGCTCGATGAGATGCCGAACATGAACACGGAGATAGGAGCGGTGTTGGCCGAACTCGGCCGCCAACCGAAGACCGCACGTGAGTGGCTCATCAAGTATCAGGATCGAGTCCTGTTCGGCAAAGATGCGTGGGGGCCCAGCGAGTATCACGTGTACTTCCGCGAATTGGAAACCGACGACGAATATTTCGAGTACTACCGCAAACGCCACGCATTCTGGCGGCTGTACGGACTCCAACTCCCCGACAGCGTGCTTCGCAAAATCTACTACGAAAATGCTCTGCGCATCATTCCGGGAATCGACAAGTCGCTGTTCCCGAGCACCACCGTATCGCTCGACTACCCGATCCTGGCACGACACATCGTAGATGCCCTGGACTTGGGTAAAGAAAACGTGATCCTACGTTATGACCCTCAAACGATGGAGCGACTTCCGGGTACCGTAGCAAGGGCGATGGAGGCGCGCGGTGCTCGCGTGGACCTCATGCCGTACGGTCGCGTGCCACAGTTTAACGAACGGTTGGCACGCGCCCAGGTTTACGTTTGGCTCTCCGCGAGTCCGCGTGCGGAAACTACGCCCGAGCAGTCACGAGCATTGGTCAAGTGGTTGGACACAGGTGCGGGACGCGAGATTCATTTCCATTGGGGTGCAGGATCGATGGGAACGGACGGCATAGTAGGCGTTCACTCGCCCACCTACGATTCCATCTACGCGGCGGCGCTGGATATCGATTACGCGAAACTGGATCGGACACAGTCGGCGGCTGTTGACCTATTGCGATCGGGTGAGGTACATGTCACTACACCCGCAGGCACCGACATCAGCTTTCGAATCGGCTCGCGGAGTGTCAACAAGCAAAACGGTGACGCATCCAAGAAGGCGATGGCCGGCGCACAAGTTCGCATCGACCGCGAGATCGAGCTACCTGCTGGGGTGATTCGCGTCGCACCGCTGGAGGAAACCGTCTCCGGTATTGTCGTCGTCCCATGGGCACGGTTCGGAAGCACTCGCGCCACCAATGTGCGATTGACAGTGCAACAGGGCCGCGTCACCGACATATCTGCCGCAAGCGGACAGTACGCGGTGCGTGCAGCATTGGATGCGCAATCGGCCCTCCGCTCGTTCCGGGAGTTCGCACTTGGCTTCAATCCCCGGCTCGTGCAACCGGAGAACGAACCGTGGCTGCCATACTACGGATACGGTGCGGGCGTCGTGCGACTCAGCCTCGGTAACAACGCCGAGTTGGGGGGGAATGTGCGCGGCGAGGGCGTGCGGTGGTTCTTCTTTCCGGATGCCACCGTCACGGTTGGCGGCTCGGTGCTGGTGGACAGAGGCCGGCTCGTGAATCAATAAACCGTTCGAAGAGCGATTTATGACGCGTACACTTACAACGTTTCTAGCCATCACAGCCCTGGCCTGTGGCAACGATAGCTCATTGAGATCGCCGGCCACGGTGCGCGACAGCGCCGGTGTACGTATCGTCGAGAACCGCCTCCACGATGTTGTCCTATGGCAAGTTCACCGCAGCTGGAAATCGGCAGTGAAGCCGACTCACTTGCCTTCCTGTATCAGGTTGAGGGCGGCCACCGACTATCCGACGGCCGGATTGTTGTCGCCAACAGAAGTACCTACGAGCTGCGCTACTACGGGGCTGACGGTGTTTTTCTGAATGCTACAGGACGGCAAGGTGAAGGGCCGGGAGAGTTCCAATACATCGCGTGGACAACCCGCTGCAGCACAGACTCCGTCTACGTATACGACATCGGGACTCGTCGGATCACCGTATTCGACGAGGCCGGCAGGTTCGTACGCATGGCGTCTCTAATGCTTCCGGATAATACCTTGCCATACGGGGCTTCGAGTTGCTCGAACACCGGATACTTCATTTCTGCCGGGTGGCCCAGGGGCAACCCGGAATCGGGACTTCACCGACCAGATATGCCCGTGGGGACGATGGCCTTGGACGGCACGCCGGTGCGACTGCTGGGCATGTTTTCTGGTGTGGACCGCTGGGGTACCGTGCGCAACGGCGTCGTTACCGGCTCTCGTCCTCCGCCACTTGGACGCAACCTGTCGCTGACGACTTTTGGAGACCGGGTGTACATCGGAACTGCGGACACCTACGAGGTTGCGGGCTACGGCATGGACGGGCAGCTGAGACTGCTCATCCGCTTGGCCGGCTTGAACTTGAGCCTATCGCAGGTCGAGATAGACCGGTATGTGGACGATCAGGTACAGCAGGCGACGTCTGATAACGCTCGTCGCAGCCGTCGCAGATATTACGCGGACATAGAATTCCCCGAAGAACTGCCGGCCTACAGTGTATTGATGGCAGATGCCGACGGGTTGCTCTGGATACGAGACTACGCCCGGCCCGGTGTCGAACAGACCACCTGGCGCGTGTTCGACACGAATGGTGTGTACGTGGCGCGCGTCACCTTGCCGTCGGGATTTCGCGTGTTCGAGATCGGCCCCGACTACATTCTTGGATCGCAGACCGACGAGTTGGACGTGGAGTACGTCAGGCTGTACGAGCTAGTGAAGCCGTGACCGTACACGGCTTACACTGACCGGCACTCGACGCCCGAACTCACCCCCGCCTTTCGGCAGCGCGGGCATGTGCTTCGAGTCCTTCCACCCTCGCAAACCAGACAGTGTCTTCCACGAGCTGTTGCCGGTCGACTGCCCGATCGGCCCGGAACCATGTCTGTGCGCGCATGAAGGTGTAGACGGATAGGCCGGCTCGTGAGCGAGCCGTTCCTCCTGTTGGAAGAACATGGTTGGGGCCCACACCGTAGTCACCGAATACCGCGCTTGATCGATGTCCCATGAAGATCGCACCGTAGCCCGTGAGGTGTGGCAGCCACCACTCCGCGTCGCGAACCGCGAGCTGTAGATGTTCGGGAGCTAGACGGTTGCACGCCGCCACCGCCTCAAGCGGCCCCTCGACTGCGACGAAACCGCCATTCATGAGGGCGGCGCGCGCAACTTCGGCAGTAGGGAGGCCAGCTAGTTGATCGTCAAGGGCGCATCGCACCTTGCTTATGAGAGGCTGATCAGTTGTCACCAGGACCGGGAGTGCCACCGGATCATGCTCTGCCTGCGCCAAGAGATCTGCGGCCACCGGCTTTGCGTCGGCGCTGTCGTCGGCAAGAATCACGAGTTCCGACGGACCGGCCACAATATCAATCGCCGTTTCGCCGGAGACCAGCTGCTTGGCCGCCGTAACGTAGTTGTTGCCGGGCCCTACGATCACGTCGCGCGCTGTTATGGGGCCGATGCCAAAGGCGAGCGCGGCGATTGCGTGTGCGCCACCTACAGCCAACACACCGTCCACTCCCGCCACGTGGGCGGCGGCGAGCATCAGGCGCGCCGGCCTGGGGGTCGCGAGCCATACATCCGGCACGCCAGCCGCGCGCGCCGCGATCGCCGTCATCAGTGCCGACGAGACCAGGGGGTAACGTCCACCCGGCGCATAACACCCCGCACGCTCTACCGGTGTCACGGTATGGCCGGCTTCTCCCCCAGGGACGGAAATCGACACATCACCGAGCGAGCGCCGCTGTGCTTCCGCAAACGTGCGGATTCGCGCGGCCGTTCGTCCGAGCCGCATTCGCTCTTCGTCACTCGATTCCGCCCACGCTGCCTCCAACGAATCCCGTCCCCGATACAACTTGCCGCATAACTCCAGCTCCCGAAATCGCTCCGCATAGCGGCGCACGGCCGATTCCCCCTCCCGGCGAACAGCACCGACAATGTCGCCCGCAATCTCCAAAGCTTGCGGCGGCATTGCTTCGCTCCTGCGCCGCGTCAACTCGTCCACTGTGCGCCGAGGGAAAATCGCCGAAGTCATGTCCCTCCCCCCTCGGACAGTTGGGCCGTCATGGGACGTCGAGTCACGCAGCCGCGACGCCGTTCCAACTCTCGTACAACGGCAGCAAGAGATCCGCCTTTGCTGATGACTGCGGTGAGTGCGAAGTAGATCAGGTCCGCCGCTTCAAACACCGCTTCGTCAGTCGATTCGGCGGCTGCCAGCTCCTTCGCCTCCTCCACGAGCTTTGCAGCCAGAAGCGCGGGATCGTGAAACAGCGCAACTGTACCGGACCGCTCATCGGCGCTCCTGCCGCGCGATGCTATCACACGCTCCAGCGCGCCAAGATCGAAATCATCGTTCCAACACGACCTGCGTCCCATATGGCAGAAGCCACTTCCCTCCTGCCGCACAGTCATCCTGATTGCGTCGCGGTCGCAGTCCAGTTCTACCCGCTTCAGATGTTGCTGGTTGCCAGACGTAGAACCCTTCACCCAGATCTCATTGCGTGAGCGAGACCAGTAGACACCGCGCCGTTCCGCAATGGCCCGCCGCAACGACGCCGGTGTGCTCCACACCAGGCCCAAGGCACAACCGTACTCGTCACACACGACGGTGGGCCAAGGCTGGGGAACCCGCCCGGCAGCTAGCGGCGCGGCGAAGGCGTCTCCCAGGTCCAGTCGACCTGCATACAACGCCATCCCCACCTGTGCGTCGACGCCAAGGGCGTCGAGCGCAGCAATCTCGCCCGGAGTCGTGATGCCCCCCGCCGCGGTAATCTGCAGATCGGAAGCCACAGTTAGCACGTCACGGATGAGCTGAAAGTCGAATCCACCTAGCGTGCCTTCGCATTCCACCTGAGTGAGCAGCACACCGGATACGTGCGGAGCAAGTGCCTCGATGCGACTTAGAACTGATTCTCCGGTCGACGTAAGCCATCCATTGACCACTACCTCACCCTGTCGAGAGTCCAATGCAGCGATTACCCGTTCTCTTGGAAGCGCCGAACAGAACTCCGGTGAGGCCCTAGTGCCGATCATGACCTTTGCTGCGCCCGAGTCGAGCCACGACTTGGCGGTGTCGGTATCGCGAATGCCACCACCTACGCGGCACGGTGCCCGCCGTACCATCTCGCCAATCAGCTTAGCATTTGAACCTCTCCCCAGCGCTCGGTCCAAGTCGACCACCGCCACTTCCCCCACAACCGCAAGCTCATCCAATCGCTCGAGTGGGTCACCGCCATCCAGCACAAGATCCCTTCCCTGCCTCAGCTGTACGGCGCGTCCATTCATGAGATCGATACTGGGAACGATCATACCCGGACCTTGAACTGTCGTCGGACCATGTCCCTCTTGATATCCGCCACTGAATGAGTGGCGTCGTGGAAAACGGACGCCGCGAGAACCGCGCTCGCACCGGCCTCGAAACCGTCCGCGATATCGTCGCGGTCGCCGATGCCTCCGGACGCAATTACAGGCACGGACACTGCACGGGTAACGCTGGTCAGTAGCGCCAGGTCACACCCGCGACGCGTTCCGTCACGGTCCCAACTGGTCAGCAACAACTCGCCGGCACCTAACGCGACCCCGTGACAGGCCCATTCCACGGCGTCCAATCCGACGCTTTGCCGACCACCCATGACGAGTGCTTCCCATCCACCACCACGGCGCCGCGCATCGATTGCCAGCACAACACATTGTGATCCAAATTCGCCGACCAGCTCGGCGATCAGGCCGGGTCGTTCGACTGCCGCGGTGTTAACGCTCACCTTGTCAGCGCCGGCCGCAATCAAGCGCCTCGCATGTGTTGTACTTCGAACGCCCCCGCCCACCGTGAGTGGGATCGTCAAAGCCTCACGAACACGCCGTACCGTCTCCAGTTCCGTTTCTCGTCCGCCTGGCGATGCACCTATGTCGAGCACGACCAATTCATCGGCACCCTGTGCTTCGTATGCCGCAGCTCGAGTCGCAGGATCGCCTCGGTCTTCAACGTTGCCGAATTGCACACCCTTCACAACTCGGCCGTCTCGGACGTCGAGACACGGCACGATCCGCCGCACTGCGCCAGTCCGATGCGCTGCGTCCCCGTCCAATGATTCGACTTCTGAACCGTCGAGCCAACGTTCCAGCAGTTCGAGCCCCCAGGTTCCCGATAGTTCGGGGTGGAACTGGCAGGCAAGCAGACTGCCCCGCTCCAGTGCCGCGACAAAACGGGTGCCGTGCGCAGTCCACGCAACTCGGCAATCTCTTGGCGGCTCCAGGAGGGCATACGAATTGGCAAAGGCTGCATAGCCGCTCGACAGACGCCCGGGCCCTTGGCCCACCTGTACCCAATTCCAGCCTACGTGTGGCAGCCGCACTGTCGATGGCAATCGTCGGCACTCTCCCTCCAGGAGGCCGAGTCCTCTCTTATTGCAACTTTCCTCACTGCCTTCGCACAGCAGCTGCATGCCGAGACACACGGCCAAGACCGGGCGGGAGTCTTCAACAGCAGCAGTAATAACTCGATCCAGGCCACTGGATCTAATCCGATCGATCGCGGCACCAAACGACCCTACACCCGGAAGCACAATGTGCGTGGCCCCCTTCGCGTCGTTGGGCACGCGCGCGATGCTTACCCGCACTCCCAGCCGCTGCAACGCGCATCTGATCGATGCCAGATTGGCTACTCCGGAATCGATGACTGCTACCCTCTTCACGACCTCACCGCCCCCAGGGTGTCCTTGATCGACGGGATATCGCTGAAACCGGACGGTGCGACCGCCTCTCGCAACGCCAACGCCGTTGCCTTGAACCCGGCTTCGGCCTTGTGGTGATCGTTTACTCCACGCAAGACGTCTACGTGCAGAGTGATACGCGCAGCGATCGCAAACGAAACGAGCATGTGGGAAACGTTCTCGCATGCAAGCGATCCAAGCGAGTCACGCACGAGCTCTAACTCAACCGCAGCAAACGGTCGTCCCGAACAGTCTACCACAGAGCGGGCCAGCGATTCATCCAATGGTGCCAGTGCGGAACCGAACCGCGCGATCCCCCGGCGCTCACCCAGCGCACGGTCCATCGCCGCTCCCAGTACGAGGCCACAATCTTCGGCGGTGTGATGATCGTCGACTTGAAGATCGCCCTCGCAACTGAGCGTGAGGTCGAAACGCGCGTGGCGTGCCAGCGTCTCGAGCAGGTGATCGAGAAATCCGATGCCACTGGCGAGTTGGGTGCACCCTCTGCCGTCGAGATTGAGCGCCACCACAACTCGCGTTTCCGCTGTGCTCCGCTCGAACTCTGCTCGTCGTGCATTCATGAAATCAAATCCTCGAGTTCAGTGAGATTCCGGATCACCCACGCTGCTCCCGCCTGGCGCAGTACGCGCGTCGTCGCCGTCGCGTCATGGCCGGGAGCCACCACACCGATTGGCAACACCCCGGCTTCGCCGGCGGCCCGCACGTCGTCTGGGGTATCACCCAGCATCCAGCCTCGTCGAGCGCCAAGGCGTTGGAGGGCCAGCCTGACCGGTGCCGGATCGGGTTTCAGCGGAGCGTCTTCCATAGCGACCACCGCGGCAAAGCAGTGACGCATGCCGGCGCGCTCGAGGAACCAGTCCGCCTCCGCTCGCGGCCGCCCGCTGACGATGGCGAGCGAAAATCTGCGAGCGAGTGCGGCCATCACATCCGCGTCAACCAACACACGCTCGTTGTCGCGCAGCCCGCGGTGGAGGCCGCTACCCAGGTAGGACGCCTGAAAGCGACGCGTAATCTCTGCTAAAGGCGCGCTCACACCGTGTTTTTCAAGCATCTGCTGCGTGAGCAGCCAATCGTTGTTGGCGTCACCTGCTGCTATCGTCGCGCGTATTTCACGTGCACTCAGGGTCACTCCGAATGATGCTGCCGTCGCGATTATGCAGCGGCGATAGGATCCTCTTACATCGGCAATCACGCCGTCTAGATCGATGAGAATTGCCTGGGGTCGGAGAACGAGATCGAGTGCGTCGTTGAGTCGAGCGAACTCCAATTCGTTCCCAGGAAGCGTGAGCCGAAGCGAACCTTCAATGCCGGGCCGTCGGGAGAAATCCCTCACCAGGACACCGGCGGTGGCCATGGCGTCGCGCACGAACGACGCACGTGGACCGAAACCGGCGAGCACAAAGTTGGCCTGCGAGTTCGGCACCATCGCGCCGTCAATGCGAAGTCGCTCGGCGAGCACCTCACGCTCGAACTTCACTCGGCCGACGTGGCGCAACCGGATGGACTCGTCGCCCTCGAGACACTTTCGGGCCAGAGCAAGCGAGAGAGCAGATACAGGATAGGGTCCACCCGAAGCCCTGAGCGCGCGGATCAGATCCGTGGAGCCCAAAGCGAAGCCTATACGGCAACCCGCCAGACCCCATGCCTTGGAAAAGGTTCGGACTATCACAACGTTCGGCAGTGCCAGCGCTGCCCCCGTGAGATCGTGATCGGCGTACTCCACGTAGGCGTGGTCCAATAACACTATTGCGTCGGCAGCGGCGCGGGCAACACGTCGCAAACTCTTCACCCCAAGACAGAGCCCCGTTGGATTGTTCGGTGAGACCAATGCGATCAGACCAACACGCTCGTCGAGCTTCGCAATCACATCATCTGTGGGGAATTCGTCATGGCCCCACGGGACGCATTCGATCGTGCAGCGCGTGAGAGCAAGTGAGCGCTCCAGCATCTCGAAGGTCGGTCGGCTCAGGATTGCCGTGCGGTTCGGGTCGAGGAATGCGCGGCAGCACCTGTCGATTGCGTCATCGCCACCCGCTGTGACCAGCACTCTCTCCGGCGCTACGTTGAAACGCCGTCCCAATGCCGTCTCGAGATACCTTGGGTCCGGATATCGCCGCAGTACTCCAGCATCCATTGCACCCAGTATTTGCAGTAGTTCGGTGGGCGGCTCCCCACCCTCGTTGCGATCGAGCAGAAGCATGTCCCCCTGGCTTGACTGGCGTGTCTCGTAAGGCGACGCGGTAACTATTGGCGTCGAGTTCACGGAACTATTTGGCAGAGTTCGGATACGACTATGTCCGTTGCACCCGCATTCTTTACCGCCGGAATCACCGCGGTCAGTGCCTCACGCGGCACGGCGGCGCGCACTGCGAAACCGGGCTCACCGTAGAGTGACGCAACGGTCGGCTGTCGCATGCAAGGGAGAGCACCGACCACAGCTGCCAGACACTCCCTAGGAGCGTTGACTTCCACCATGACTCGACGGCGCCCTTCCAACACGCTGGTTAGAAGGACCCGCAACAGTTCAATACGTTGTCGCAACTCGGGATCACGCCACACCAGCGGGCTTGCATAGAGCCGAGTGGAGGAACCCATAATGGTGTCGATTACTACGAGACCGTTGGCCTTCAGGGTGGCCCCAGTCGCGCGATTGTCGATGATCACATCGGCATCTTCAGGTGGGAAAACTTCGGTGGCGCCGTAGGAGCGCACGAATCGAGCGTCTATACCTCGCGCAGCGATCCACCGCCTGGCGAGACTTTCGTACTCCGACGCCACCAGTAATGGTCTCGCCGGGAGATTCCCATCACATAATAGTTCTTTAGAAGCACTCACCACTACTTCGACAGGATCCAGCCCAGTGTCCAAGACCTCCACCAACGCACCGTCCAACTCCGCCGCCCAGTCGGCGCCTGTGAACCCCACATCCCGACTACCGACCGTAAGCATCTCCACAATATTCTGCGGCTTTAGGAGCTTTGCCTCTGCATGAGGCAGCGAAATCTCCGGCCGATAACCTCTTGCAGTAGGTGTTACACGGATGCCCGAGTCTTCGAGGAGCTTAAGCACAGCGCCTTCCATCCGACCCTTTGGGATACCCATGCGTAATCGCTTGATTTCTTTGTGCGTCGATTCCATAACTGTTCCGCTTGCCAGCGGGTGGACCGTAGACCGACGCTTTTTATGTAGGGAGATCCAACAAAAAACGCCGGCCATCGGGGCCAGCGTCGCTGTTGTCGAGATTGATGAATCGCTCAGTTCACACAGCTACACTTGTCGGCCCCAAGATGGGTGGCGCCGATGATGGTGTGTGTCGTGCTGGGCCATCGTTCTATCGATCATGAAATAGAGCCTAGCCGAGCGAGAATCGCTTGTCAAGCTCGAGACACTTGCCGGATCAACCTATCGCGTTCGTCCTGCTCCCACCCGCAGGCCCTACCAACAAGCTGAAATCGGGACGGGCCGCCGCCGAGTTGGGCCTGATCAAGGTCGGCTGGCGGTTTCGAGGCAGAGGTTTAGGCCACCGTCAGCCGTGAGTTGATCACGCAGCGTTCCTCGAAGAACTGCTCCAGCTGCGCTGCCGGCATGGGCCGCGCAAACAGAAACCCTTGCACTTCATCACAGCCCAAGTCTATCAGCCGCTGCCGCTGCTCCTTGGTCTCGACTCCCTCGGCCACCGATTCCAAGTTCAGGGACTGACACATCATGATGACCGCCCACGTAATCGGAACCGCGTCTTCATTCGTCGCCAGTTCGCCAATGAACGATCGATCGATCTTCACGGCGTCGATCGGGAGCTTGCGGATGTAGCTCAAAGACGAGTAACCCGTCCCGAAATCGTCCAGCGAAATACGGAACCCGTGTTCGCCCAGGCGCGCCAGAACGCCCAAAGCCTCTCGAGGCTGACCGATGACGGTGCTCTCAGTTACCTCCAACTCCAGGCTCGTCGGATCTACATCCCGGGTAGCATTGAGAATCTGCTTTCCGGTCCCCCGCCCCAGTTGCTGGCACGATAGATTGACCGATACGCCAAGGTCCTGGGCTCCCAACTCCTGCCAGTGTGCCAAGTCGCGCGAAGCTACGCGCAAGCACCAGTCTCCCAGTCCCTGAACCAGGCCCGACTCCTCCGCAAGCGGGATGAATTCACTCGGCGATACGTCACCCAACTCCTCGCTACTCCACCTGGACAGCGCCTCTACCGAGACTATAGCCGCGCTCTTGGGACGAACCCGCGGCTGATAATGCAGCTCGAGTTCGCCGTTTTCGATGGCTCGGCGCAGAAGATTGGTCATACGAAGTCGCCGGGAAGCGTGCCGATGCATCGACCTTCGATAGAACAGATATCTGTTCTGCTTCGACACACCACAATGCTGTAGCGCAGTATTGCTGTTGCGAACGAGGGTTTCGGCTGTCTCTGCGTGGTTCGGCCAGAGACTGATACCGACCGCCGCGTTCAATGCGATTTCTTGGCCGTCGATACGATAGGTACCCGCAATGGCCCGCTGGATCTTGTCAGCGAGACCGGCAGCTTTCGCAAGTGTAGGATGCGATCACGACCTGTCCGTAGGGGGATACGCAGATCGATACGGAACGTTCGCCGATCCCCTCGGACACGGCGCAGTGAGGCACATCACACCAGACCGTTGCGAGGGACAGCGCTGCCTGCCACTTCTGGCCTCAGTGAGGCAATCGCAAACACCCGTTCGCCCCCGAAGACTGCCCTGAAGGTCCACAGCATACAGCTTCAAAGCGTAACAGATGAGGGAAGGTGGATCGCCGCAGTACAATCCACTCACCTCTAAGGAAGCATATGTATCACGCGCGCTCGATTGCAGGCTATTGGTTGCGGCGGCTCACCCAGGTAGCGTATATCGGGCTCAGGAGCAACAGGTAAACGGGTAGGTACTCTGCCGCCATGACCCACGTAGGCAGATGCCACACTCCGGTGGCCCGCCAGTCAGTTAGGACCCAGTACGGCAATACCGCGGTTCCACTCCAAGCAAACGCCCACCAGCGCATCCGAACAGCCACGAAGGGAAGCAGCCAGATCGCGTACCACGGGTGCGCAATGGGCGACAACAGCAGGACCGCTGCGATCCAGCCGAACGCAGCTCGCTCCGCATCCAAGTGCCGAAACCACCCGTAGCACAACACCAACAGCAGCGCGGCCCCCAACACAAACCGCACCGCCAGCTTCGCGCCGCTCGCGGATAGGATCGAGTACACGGGCCCGTTGAACTCGAACGTACGTGCGAAAACACCGAGACTTCCGATCGGTGGATAGTCTAGGAACGGCAAGTACAGCATTACCAAAGAACCAACCGTGACCGCCGCAATCGCCACCCGTTTCCCTGCACCGGCATCTCGGGCGAAGAAGGGCAACAACGGCAGGGCCAGGTATTTCGCCGCGATTGAGACGGCCAAAGCCACACCTGCCGTTGCACGATGTCCGGCCACTAACCACAACGCCAAGAACAACGCAAAGATGCCCAAGGCATCTACATGTCCGTTGCCAACAAACTCGATTACCGGGAGCGGATGAAACAGGTAGAGTGCGGCCCTTCCCGACGGGATGCCTCTCACGTTCAGAAAACCCACCAGTACCGCACCTATACCGAGATCGAACACCAGCAGCAATATTTTCCAGGAGACGAGCGTACCGCCAAGATGAATGGCTGTCCGAAACGCCAATTGGGCAGCAGGCGGATAGATTGTAGGGAGTTCTGCGTGATTGATGAGTGCGCGTTCGGGACCGGCGTAGATCCCGGCTTCCGGTGCATCCGGGGCGTATCTGTACGGGTTTATGCCCGCAACCTGTGCTCGTCCGTCGTTCAGGTAGCGCCATACGTCGTCCGAAAGCGACGGAACATGCCCCAACCACGGCACCCGCAGGACGAGTGCCGCGAGGAACCAAAGCCACGGGACCGCTGGTTCTTGTCTTAGAAGGTACACTAGCACCGCGAAGCTCACGAATGCTACGGCGTAGCCCAAGAACAAGAGGGGAACGGGGATCGTACCCAGTGTCGAAAGCCAAGTCAGCGAACCGAATTCCAGAAGGAAAAGGCCCAGCGGCAGCCGCCGGGTCCGGACACCGGTCCTCGTCCCCATCCAGTTCGTCATCTACCACGCCGGTTCATGTAATAATCCCCGCCCTCGATGAAGAGCACTCCTTGCCGTTGATCCTGGAACCACTCTCCAAGATCGGGTATCTCAACACGATCGTCGTAGACAACGGTTCCCACGACGCCACCGCCGCCGTGGCCCGCACCTATGGAGCTACCGTCATCGAAGAACCGCGCCGTGGCTACGGTGCCGCGTGCTTGGCCGGGATCGCAGCCCTGGCCGACAGGCCCACCACCGACATCGTAGCGTTCATCGACGCCGACGGGAGTGACGACCCCGGCATACTTCCCCTGCTCACGGAACCGCTCGCCCGCGGCGAGGCCGACTTCGTGCTTGCCAGTCGGAACCTGGTAGCGCCCGAAGCCGGTGCTCTTACGATAACACAGCGACTCGGCAATTGGCTGGCCTGTTGGTTCATGCGTATGCTGTGGCATGCTGAATACACCGACCTGGCACCCTGTCGCGCGCTGAGACTGGGAACCTTACGGGCTCTCACTATGGACGACCTCGATTTCGGTTGGACAGTCCAGATGCAAACTCGTGCAGCACAAGCGGGACTGCGTGTCCGCGAGATCCCGAGCCGCTACCGGTGTCGCCGCGTGGGTCGATCCAAGATCAGCGGCACCCTCTTCGGCAGTCTGAGAGCGGGCGTTACGATCCTTGCAGTGCTGGCGCGAGAGACGGTCAAAGGTGGTCTAGCACGGTCTAGGACGGTCTAGGAACCAGCGGCCAGGCATGGCCTACTCCACATTCCCCATGATCTTCTTCACGCCCGGGCTAACGAGCAGCGCGAACAGGCCGACACCACCCACGAGTATCGCGACCGTGCGGAACAGTGCCGTCGGAACAAGCGTCTCGAGCTGACCTGCGACTAGACCGGCGAACAGGTTACCCAGCGCCGTACCTACGAACCAGATACCCATCATCTGACCGACGCGGTGTTTTGGTGAGAGCTTGGTGATGGACGAGAGCCCGACCGGCGAGATCGCCAGCTCGCCCACCGTATGCAGGAAGTACATCACGATCAACCAGGCGACAGAAGCGCCATGCTCCGGCGTCGCGTTGGCAGCACCCCAGGCGATCACGAAGAACCCCGCCGACAGACCCAGCAACCCGAGTCCGAACTTCACGGGAATCGAAGGATTCGCGTTCCGCTTCGCGAGCCACACCCACATCGTGCCGTACACCGGCGCCAGCAAGATGATGAACGTCGAGTTCACCGACTGAAGGAAACCCGCAGGCATCAACCACCCCAAGATGTTCCGGTCGGTGAGGTTCTTGGCAAACAGGTTGAGCGACGAGCCCGCCTGCTCGAACCCGGACCAGAAGATCGCGACGAGAATGAACAGCCACAGAATCACCAGTAGCTTTTTCTTCTCGTCCGTGTTATGACCGCCGAACACCAGGAGGTATGCGAAGAACACTCCGACCACGATGAGGATGCCCACCCCGAGCGCACGGGCAACCTGAACCAGCGTAACATCGATCATGCCGTTGTAGGCGAGGAATCCGAAGAGTCCGAGAGCGACCGCAACGGCCGCACAGGCGGCGAAGAACTTGCGGCTCAGCTGGGCCAACTGGTCGGCGTCCAGATTGGTGTCGAGGTGGCCGCAATCGCCCAGATAGCCGGCGCCCATCCGGTATTGAATGAGGCCTAGCACCATGCCGACGCCCGCTGCGCCAAAGCCCCAGTGCCAGTGGTAGCCTTCGCCGAGGAACGAGCATATGAGCGGGCCGACGAGCGCACCGAGATTGATGCCCATGTAGAACACCGAAAAACCGGCGTCACGACGGGCACCGCCCTCTGGGTATAGGTCTCCGACCACCGTGCTCACGTTCGGTTTGAGCAGTCCCGTACCCAGTACGATCAACAGGAGCCCGGCATAGAAGCTCACCTCGATCCCGACAGCCATGCTGAAGTGACCGGCGGCGATAAGGCAGCCGCCAACGAATACCGCCTTGCGCTGGCCCCACAGGTTGTCTGCCACCCATCCACCCGGAAGGCCGAGCAGGTACACCAGGCTGGTGTATAGGCCGTAGATGGCGGCGGCCGTGCCGACATCCAGACCCATCCCCGGGTTGGCTCCGGTCGTGGCCGCGGTCATGAAAAGGATGAGCAGCGCACGCATCCCATAGTAGGAGAACCGTTCCCACATTTCGGTGAAGAACAATGTGGCCAGGCCCCTGGGGTGCCCGAAAAAAGTGCGCTCGCTGGACGGCATTGGGTCTCTCTCGGGACTCGTCATATGTGATGTCCAGTTTTTCCTAGTTGATTTCGTGTCGGAGTACTACCGACTCAGCGCGACGCAGGTTGCGCCGCGAAGGGCCTCTGCACTTTGCAATCTGCACTCTGCAATCTGCACTCTGCATTGGTCATTCGTCATTCCCCCGCCCGTTGCCGGCCCCGATGGGATCGCCCGGCGCAACCTGAAGCGGTGCCGTGGGTGTTGCGGTCTCGGAGCGGTGCTCCCATCGGCGTATGTCCGCTGCCACCAACCGCTCGTGAGGCGACGGATCCGCTTTCGCTGCCAGACGGTCGGCCAGCCGGCGCAAACGGTCGGCCAAGATGGCTCGGACTTCGGCAGAGTTCTTGGCCGCCCCTGCCTGCACCATCATCTCATCGGCCACCACACGTTGGATCGCGTGCAACACCCTCAGGCGATATTCGTTTCTGGGGACGGTGGCGTTCCACGTCACGTCGATTAGCCGGTCCACCACCTCTTCGAGATCCGGGTAATCACCCATGCTACCGAAAACAACTAACCGCGCCATCCGTTCCGGATAGAGGAGCTGTCGGACTGAGAAACTCGCAGCCGACTCGGCTGCGCCCAGCGGGTCGAACAGCAGACCTGTGTATCCCTCGAACCTCACACCCTCATCTCGCCTAGACGCCGGCGGCGGAATCATCTCGACGATGCGCTCGGGAATGGTGAGGAAGTCCACCGTGAGCGTGGAGAGCACGGTCTCCAGCGCATCCCGCTGTTCCTCCGCAGGAACTATCGTGTACGGAGTCTGACCGTCACCCCGGAGAGCATAGCGATAGTCCGCACCGCCCAAACTCTGCACGGCGGACGTGAGCTGGAAACGGTGGTGCATGTACAGGGGGAAGAGCACGGTCTCGAGTGACGACATCGGCTCCCCGCGGCGAATTACCTGCGGCCCGAAATTCGCGAGTCCAATGCGACGTACTTCGATTTCGTGTTTCAGGTAGTCCACCAGATTCGCCCCGTTGTCCCACACGGACGCGTACTGATGGCCGGCGCCCACGAACCGATTGTCTGTATGGCCCATGTAGCGGAGACCGCGCCGCATCCCGTCGTCCAAGATCTTCTGGAGGGCAGCACGCTCGTCGGTACCGGGCGGGAAATCTTGGTAGAGCCATGTAACGGCGAGCTTATCGTAATCGCCAATGCGTTGGACATAGGCATTGGACAGATCGAGCTTGCCGTCTGACGTGATGTCGACCAAGGGCGCCGGATAGTCCATCACGCTTTCGCGTCCGTAGGTGCTCGCGATATAGTTGTGGGGAAATCCCAGCGTGTGTCCCACCTCGTGCGCTGCAAGCTGGCGCCACCGGGCGAGGGCCATTCGCACCGCATCGCCGTTCTCGGCTACCTCGGCAAGATACTGGAAATCGGGCGCGCCGAGACTACCCGGTTCGTCGTACATCCCCTGGTCCTGCGGGAACTGCGCCGCTACGCCTTGACCCAGGAGGTAGTCCTTGCGCAAACGCAGGCCACCCAGGTTTACATTGCCTTTGATGATCTCACCGGTGCGCGGGTCGATCACGGATCCACCGTACGAGTAGCCCAGCGTCCGCCGATGGGTGTAGTGAATCATGTTGTAGCGGATGTCATTGGGATCGGCGCCCGGCGGCAGGACTTCTACTCGAAACGCATTGATGTATCCTGCGGCCTCGAAGGCCTGGTTCCACCAGCCGACGCCCTCCATTACCGCACTACGGATCGGCTCCGGCATGCCGGGGTCGACGTAATAGACGATCGGCTCAACTGGCTCGGAGCGCGCGGCTCTCGGGTTTTTCTTCTTCAGCCGGTGTCGGGCGACCCAATGGACCCGAAGATTCGTATCGATTGGTGCGGCGAAGTCGAAGATCGTTGGCCCGTTGGCTCCCAGCCTGGGATCCATCACCCGCGGTGTGTAGCCGTCGTCCGGCAGCTCCACGAACGAATGATGCTCCCTTAGCGTAACCGCTTGGCCGTTCACAGCGACCCCGCGCACCAGCGGCCCGGGTGAGTCGCTGGTGAAGGTGAGGATGGACTCTACCTCCGTGTTCTCCGGGAATGATTCGGTGTTCGCCAGGTAGAACGCGCTGCGGCTCTTGTCGAGTTTGAAATGTCCCTGGCCCCGTCGTTCCATTTGTTGCGCCGCATTGCGAGCATCCCGCAGGAAGAAGTCGGTGGCATCTACCAGCACAGACTTCCCAGTCTGTGCTACCACGTCGAAACCCCACAGCACCGAGGGAGCGAACGCGTCGCGCACCGCCCGAACCTCGTCGGGGTTATCACTGAACGCACGGTAGCGATAATTGGGCTCCCAGAGCAGTACCCGCCTCCCAATCTTCTTTGCCTCCAACAGATAGCTTCCACGCAGCTGACCGCGGTCGATCCCCACGGGATTGCTGCCCAGGCCGGATCCCATCGATATCTGATAGAGGAATTCGATGTTGAGCTTGTCGATCTCCCAGTACATTCTCCCCCCGGCGTCATCCCAATAGAGATTGAAAAAACCCTCCATTCGAGTGGCTCCCACTGTCTTCTCCGCCACGGATGGGAGCTGCTGTGCCTGAACCGGCGCCGGTACGGCGCCGAAGAATAATCCCCCCACGACCACGCCGGCAGACCAAAGCGGTCCTACCTTCCTACTTACCATTGCTCGCCTACACGTCATTGCGTTCATGTCGACCTCAACTTGCTTGCTGGTTGTCAACGTTTCATGATCACCGATCGCAAATCTGCACTCTGCACTCTGCACTTCAACCCGAGCCAGTCACCGGAATCGCGATCTCTTTTCGCACAGTACCACCCTTTTCGGAACTCACCGTGATCGTGAGCACCGGTCGCCTGCCCGTGGCGCGCACCACGTATTCGAGCGTGCGGCGCGATTGCGCTCTGCCCGCCCGACCCTGCGTATCGCGCGATCCTCTTAGGCTACCCAGATCACTCCGCCGGCCACCGGCAATCAAGTCGGCATCGGTGAGATGGACCGTAGCGCGAACCGGTACGGCCAGCTTGGCGTCGAGCGCGCGTTGCGTGATGTTGGTCGGCAGGTATCCCTCGTTCTCCACCACGACTGTTATCTTGGAGACACCGGTGCCCCTTACGGGTGTAACCGCCACGTCCGTGATCACGATCCTGGGGCTTATCTCCGCGAGCCAAAGCATCCACGGCACGTACAGCTCCACTTCACGCTGCAATAGATGCGGCGGAGGATTCTGGCGCGTGAACTTGTAGCGCCACCCGCCCACCTCCACTCTGCCAAGCTGGGGGTGGTCATAGCTCGTCCAATCGGCAAAGCCCGCACCCTTCAGCTCTTCGTCGTTCCACCGAAACCGCTCCGCCTCGCTCACGGTCCCGTCACGATCGTAGTCGCGGCCAAACCCACCCCAGAACTCCGGCACAAATCCCACAACACCGAAGTCCCAGTAGGACCATGCGATCAGTGTACCGTGGCGGTGTACTCGTGGATTGCTGTAGCTTGGGATCGCGGGCTGGTTTGTGGTAGCGGTGTATTTCGCAGACAGTTCCAAGATGAGATTCTGGTCGGCAAGATCGTAATCGTCCCACGTAGTTGTCGACGGCAGGCGGAACACGAATCCACCGGACGTGTGGCCGTGGAACACACCCGTAATGTTCTTGTGCGATTGCATGAACGTCAGAGTGGCTCGAGTCTCCGGCTCCGACAGCGGATAGGGACCGGCTCCACGCTGCTCAAACTCCAGTCCCCAGTTGCGGGGAAAGTTGCGGTTCATGTCGATTCCGCCGATGCCGTCCTCGTTGAACGACCCGTCGCCGTCGTCATCGACACCCTCGGAGTAGAGGTCGTAGAACTCGCCGTCCACGTCGTTGTCACCTCGCCGCACCATTATGCGTGAGTCAGCGGGACTCATCTTCCAGAGGCCGTTGGGATCCTCCACACGCATCTGCGTGATCGATCCGTCGCCGTCCAGATCGTTCGGTGGATCCTCGTCCAACAGGCCATCAGAGTCCTGGTCGTATGGCCGCGGCGTACTGCGCAGCGTCTGTGGTGTGGTGAGCGCGATATCGGCGCCGTCAGGATTGAACTTGGGACGAACGTATAGCGTACGTGTATCGACCAGTCGAGTGATTCGGGGATCGGATCCGTAGTTGCTGAGCACGTACCACGCAAAATGGAGTGCCACTTCCGCCCCGGTCAACTCGCCCGCATGGATGTTGCCGTCGTAGTAGTAGCCCGGTTTCTCCAGTGCACCCCCAGTTTCCCTGTTTGTGATCTCCAATACCATGAGCGGCGTTCCCCCGAGTGTCTCGCCGATGGAATAGAGCTTGGTGAGTTTGGGGAATGCCGTGGCCCAGCCCTCGAGTAGAGCATATGCAGCAGCGGTCGTGTGATACTTCTGCCAGTTGGGGCGGGCGAGATCCTCGGCTTGTGCGACGAGCCTAGTAAACCCGAACGCCGTCACGCAGAGACAACAGGAGAGACATATTTTGGCTTTCATCGACAACCCCGTTGGATGGTGATCCGGTCGTAAGATGCAGCACCGCACGATGGAACGCGAGCACCGGCATCGAGCATTGACCCTTGGGCTTTGGTGGCTAGGTTCTTGTCTATGAATCTCGCAACGCCCCGCACGGGCGCCGTTCTCGCTGCACGTCTCGCACTTCTGGCTCTCGGTTCGCCCCTATCCGCCCAGACGTTCCCGCTCACCGGAGATCGAGTCCGAGTGACGGCACCGGACTTCGGCCTGAACAACGACGTGCGAACCTTCCTGGCCTGGCGTGGAGATACGCTTCTCCTCGACAACGGTTCGCCGGTGCCGCTCGAGGTGGTGACGAAGCTCGAAGTGCATCGCGGCCACAGGTCTAAGGCGGGAGTGGGTGCGATTGTCGGAGCGATCGTCGGAGTGGCAGGTGGTGCAGCGTTTGCAGTCAATAGATGCAGTATCGACGACTGCGAGAATTTCCTCTACGCCGCGAGTGTTTTTGCAGGAGCCACCATTGGCGGTACGGTCGGGTTGGGTGTAGGAGCGGGTTTCGGATCGCTCATCAGAACCGACCGGTGGGAAGAAAGTCCAATCGACCGCCGACACGTCGGTGCGACGCCACAGCACACCGGTCGGTTTCGAGTTCGATTGTCTGTAGCGTTTTGATCGCGGCACCCGTCTTCCGCCATTCGATTATCCCACTCAACCTGTGAGCTCGACTTCCCACCCCTCCAGGTCCCTCGCTGGTCACGCTGTCTCTGAAAGCGATATCGGTGTTTCCCCGCTGCTCGAGCACTGGGAGAGCGGCGACATTGAGCTTGCGGAATCCGCGGACTCAGCGAACATTGCGGTAGGTCCAAGATTCGAGGAGTCGATGCGAAGATCGTGTTTCATACTCTGCCTCGTCGTTCCCGTTGTCGTTGCGACTGCTCCACTCGTGGGGGCCGTTCAGTTGCCACTCGCGCCGGCGAGCGCGTCGGGGCAGACGGTGACACCCGCGTTTGAAGGCTGGTACGAAAATGCCGACGGTACTTACAGCCTGTCCTTCGGCTATTTCAATCGGAACTCCGAAGAAGTGCTGGAGATCCCGATCGGGCCGAACAACTTCATGGAGCCGGGGGGAGCGGACCGGGGACAGCCCACGCGGTTCGAGCCCCGCAGGCACTGGGGTATCTTCGCCGTCAGGGTGCCAGCGGATTTTGGGGACAAGCGGATCGTCTGGACGCTCAAGATCAGGGGCCAGACCTTCTCCATCCCCGGGAGTCTAAAGCGCGCCTGGAAGATCGACGCGGTGAGGGGTGAAGCGGGCTCGGGCAACACGCCGCCCGTGCTCAAGTTCGACCCTGACGGACCGGAGGGAAGCGGCCCCCTGGGGATCACGGGACCTGAGCTCACGGCTCGGCTGGGACAGCCGGTGACATTGAGAGTCTGGGCGAGAGACGATGGTCGGAGTTCCGGGAGTGTCGCCCGCGTGGGCAAGGAAGGAGTGCCTATCACCCTCACCTGGTTCAAGCATCGAGGACCTGGCGAGGCGACCTTCAGCCAACCCACGGCTGGCGTCCCCACGGCCGGGGGCAAAATGACCACCACGGTTACCTTCAACGAACCGGGAGACTACGTCCTGCGAGTACGCGCCAATGATGCCTCGGGCGTCGCCAACGCCGGGCACGCGCAGTGCTGCTGGACGAACGGTTTCGTTGAGGTAAACGTAAAGCGAGAGTGAGGAGGACCACCTCATGACTGGGACCAGCTTCTGCCGGCGGATCGTGGGTTGCCTCCTGGCCGGCATGTTCCTACCCGCGGCCCTCTCGGGCCAGGCCCAACAAGAGATCACCTTTGCGAAGCATGTGGCGCCGATTCTTCAGGAGAAGTGTCAGGTGTGCCACCAACCCAACTCGATTGCACCGATGTCGCTCTTGACCTACGACGATGCCCGGCCGTACGCCCAACTCATGAAGTACAAGGTGCAGAACCGGATCATGCCGCCCTGGCACATCGACCGGTCAGTCGGTATCCGGGAGTTCAAGAACGACCGTGGCTTGAGCGACGAGCAGATCGAAACGATAGTGCGGTGGGTGGACGGGGGCGCGCCGTTCGGCGACGAGCGCGACCTGCCGCCGCCAAAGAAGTTTCCCGATCCCAACCGCTGGCAACTCGCCGACCGCTTCGGCGAGCCGGATCTCGTCATCCGGTCCGAGCCGTATACTCTCGCGGCCCACACTGAAGACAAATGGTTCAGACCGGTCGTCGAGACGGGCCTCACGGAGCCGCGGTGGGTGCGGGCCATCGAGGTCAAGCCGTCATATCCGGACGGCCGCAGGATCGTGCATCACGTACTCACCTTCCTGGAGCAGGATGAAGCAGGAATCACCGGGCTGGCCTCGACGGCCGAAGGCGCCCAGAGGAGCCCTGGGTTGTTCATGGAATGGGCGGTCGGGAAGGTCGGTGAGATCTTCGCGCCCGACGCCGGCAAACTCATGCTGCCGGGATCCAAGATCCATTGGGAGGTCCACATGCACGCCGTCGGAGAGGAGATCAAGGACAACCAAGTGGAACTCGGCGTGTACTTTTATCCCAAGGACATGGTCCCCAAGCATCGCACCGTGCTAAGGTTCTTCGACGCCACAAACGGATCGAATCTCGATATTCCACCCGGCAAGATCGCAGTTACCCAGGACTTCCACGTGTTGCCAGCGCCTGCCAGGTTGGAGAATTTCCAACCGCACATGCACATGCGCGGCAAGGCGATGTCGATCAGGGCGATCTATCCGGACGGTCGCGAGGAACTGCTGAGTTCGGTCAACAATTTCCAGTGGAACTGGCACGTCAATTACGTTTACGCCAACGACGTGGCTCCACTCCTGCCGAAAGGTACGACGCTGGTGATCACGGCATGGCACGACAACACCGACAAGAACCCCAACAACCCCGATCCCGCGCAATGGGTCGGCTGGGGCGACCGCACCGTAGACGAGATGGCACACGCATGGATAGACGTGACATACCTGGAGCAGGAGGAGTTCGACAGGTTAGTGGCCGCGAGGCAGGAGGCCAAGGCGGCGGTGGGTGAAAGCCCACGGCACGACTTCCATTGACATCTATAGCCAGCACTGCATCACCTGCGCTCCGGGAGTCATTCTCTTCACGGCCTCCATACGACACGGGATCACGCCGGTTTGCACCCCTTGCTCGTTCGACTCTGCTCTCTCAAATTGAACTCACAGACGTTCTTCGCAACGATTCTTCCGGAGCCTCGCCGTGGCGCTCATCCTGATAGCCGAAGACGACACCTCGATGCGGAGGGCGATCGAGCGCTCGCTCCTCTACGCGAACCACGAAGTATTGCTGGCCACCGGGGGGCAGGAGGCGCTCGATCTGTTCGAGCGGCACGATGTGGACTTGAGCATCGTTGACATCTTCATGCCCGGTATGGACGGCATGGAACTCATTATCAGGCTCAAGCAGAGAGTGCGGGATGCAAAAATCATCGCCATCTCCGGCGGTGGTGTGGTGGACCATGAAAGGGTACTGGATATCGCAGCCCGGTTCGGGGCGATCCAGACCATGGCAAAGCCGTTCACTCCGGACGAACTCCTAACGACGGTCAACGAGGTATTGGGAGCTGACTGAGCGCAGCAAGCGGCCAGGTGCTCAGAACTTTCAGCGGTATACGTACGCGGTACCGCCGCGTGCCCTGGCATTATCTTCGCTCGCATTGGCAGTCTCTGTCTCGGGGGCGCTGTTCTTCAGGGAATCGCTCGCCGAGTACGGTTCGCTGATGTAGCTGCTGGCTCTGCTGCCGGCGTTCTTGCTCTGCACTTATCGCGGCTGGCATGGTGTGACCGTGGCTCTCGCCGTTGGAATGGTGATACTCGTGCTCGCCTACCTGCTGGGGCTGTTCCTATCGTGGCAAATAGGGGATTGGCCGTTCTTTGTGTATGCGATAGCGGCCTACATAGGGTTGGCTCTCGGTGCCGGATGGTTTTCGGAGGTACGCGCAGAGGTAACCCAGCGTGAACGCGCCGAACACGATTTGCGCCGTGCCTATACCGACCTCCGGAAGTCGCACTTCGATCTGCAGCTCGCGCAGTGGAAGCTCATCGAGGTCGAGAAGCTCGAGGCGGTGGGCCAGCTGGCCGCAGGAGTAGCACATGAGGTCAAGAACCCACTGATGGCGCTGATTACCGCGGTCCAATACCTGTCGCAGCGGTTCAAGGACGACGAAGAGGTGCAGGGCGTCCTCGATGACATGCGCACGGCGGTGCACCGCGCCGATGCGGTGATTCGAGGACTGCTCGACTTTTCCTCGGCGCATGAACTCGACACCTCACCACAGGATCTGAATGATCTCGTTGAAAAATCGGCGCTCATGGTGAAACACGAGTTCACTAAGAATCACGTGAAGTTCGCCAAGGATCTGACTCGCGACCTCCCTAAGCTCGAGTTGGACAGTCTGAAGGTACAGCAAGTTCTCGTCAACGTATTCACCAACGCCGCTCACGCGACGCCCGCAGGTGGTAGAATCACCGCGAGAACCTACGTGAAGAGGCGTAGAATCGTTGTGGGAGAACCCGAAGATCCAGACAACGATCCGTTTGCAACCGGCGCCAGAATGGTAGTGCTCGAAGTGGATGACACGGGCACCGGGATTCCCGAAGACCAGTTGGCCAAGCTCTACGATCCCTTCTTTACAACTAAGCCCACGGGCCAGGGTACCGGTCTGGGCCTGTCGGTATCGCGCCAGATCGTCGAGATGCACGGCGGCACCATAGACATCTGCAACCGAGAAGAAGGCGGCGCCAGAGTCACAATAGTTTTCGACGTTCCCGAGGAGGAAACCCAAGAGAGGAAACCCACAAATGGCAAAGAAACGGATTCTACTTGTTGACGATGAGGCGATCATTACGCGCACGTTGAAGCTCTACCTGGAAGGGACTGGCGCGTACGAGGTGGTAGCCGAGAACGAAGGATCGAAGGCGGTTCAGACGGCGCGCGAGTTTCGCCCCGATCTCGTCTTGCTGGACATCATGATGCCCGACATCGACGGCGCAGAGGTCGCAGCACAGATGAGAGACGACGAAGTGCTCCGCGGTACACCGGTAGTCTTTCTCACCGCCCTGGTAAAGAAGGACGAAGTCGATGCCACGGGAGGCACCATCGGCGGCTATCCCTTCCTTGCAAAGCCGCTCGACCCGGACAGGGTCGTGGAGTGCATAGAGGAACACACGGCTTGAGAAAGGGACCCGACCGAGCAGCACCGCGCCCCGGTGATGTGGATCACTTTCGTGCGTCGGCGTGCCGTTTGCAACGTTCCCCCCATAATGCCTCATTTCATTGCAAGCGACTGACGGGGTTCCATTTGTAACATACTGTCACGTTTACGTTTAGAAAGTTCCCGCAGGCGGCACGCGTATTGCTCACTGACTAGTTGGGAGACCAACGTCGCCTGCAGCACACTGCTGCCGTCCGTAAAAGGCAACCGGCGAGTGATCGCCGCACGCAAAGCCAACGGGCCTTCGGTGCAGAAACGACTGAAGGCGGCCGGGCTGCCGGAGGGTACGAACATGGACAACGCTTCACCGCAAGTCCGCGGAACAGCTCATATCAGTGGGCCCGGCTACCTTGCTTGCCTCTGTGAGGAGGAATCAGCAGAGGGCTCCAGCAACGGCGAGCGCCAACTCAGATGCTTCCAAAAGGCGCTCGACACCATGCAGCTCGGGATCACCGTGATAGATGTCGAGGGCCGGATAGTCTATACGAATCCGGCTGACGCGGCCATGCACGGGTATACGGTCGATGAACTCATAGGCAAAGACGTAGGGATCCTTTCGCTCGAGGAGCACCGCTCGCCACTGACGCTCGATGAGCTACGTTCGCTCGAGAGTTGGCGGCGGCAGAGTTGGAACATGCGGAAGGACGGTACCGTGTTTCCGGTCCAACTCATGTCGGACGTCGTGAAGGACGAACGGGGCGAGCCCATCGGAGTCGTAACCACCTGCGAAGACGTTACGGTACGCAAGCGGAAAGAGGCTGCCCTCAAACGCTCCAACCACCAGCTCGACGAACAGCACCGTGCGCTGGAGGACCGCCTCCGTCAAGCACAGAAAATCGAGGCCGTCGGGCAGCTCACCGGAGGCATCGCGCACGATTTCAACAATCTCTTGTCGGTGATTCTGGCAAATGCCGAGCTGATCCACGACTCACTGCCGCCGTCGCTGGCCGAACTCCGAGCAAGCACAGAAGACATCATCGTGGCGGGAGAGAGCGGCGCGAGGGTGATCGCCCAGCTCCTCGGGTTCAGCCGCCAAGCGGAGCTCCGAATCGTTGCGACAGATTTGCAAAAGCTCGTAGTAGAACAGTCCGAGATGCTGAGACATCTCATTCCCGAGAACATCGAGATTCACACGCACGCGAGCGAGACCGTTAGGGCGGTCGACGCCGACAGAACCGCCGTACAGCAGATACTCATGAACCTCGTCACCAACGCGCGCGATGCCATGCCGAGAGGCGGAAGCATTCGCCTGGAGGTATCGGGAGCGGAGTTGGGCGACGAGTACCAGGAGACGCATCCGTGGGTGACCAGAGGCAAGTACGTCTGCGTCTCGGTCACCGATACGGGTGTCGGCATGGACCAGCAGACTCAACAGAAGCTGTTCGACCCGTTCTTCACCACCAAGGCACCGGGCAAGGGCACGGGTCTTGGAATGGCCATGATCTACGGACTAATGAAGCAGCATCGTGGGTTCGTGCACGTATACAGCGAGATCGGCGAGGGGACCACCATCAAACTCTATTTCCCGGTGGTCGAGGTGGAGGCCAAGTCCGAACCTGACACGGAACGCGAACAACCGTTGCGCGGCGGCACGGAGACGATTCTCATCGTCGAAGACGAAGACATCCTCCGGCGAGCCGCGAGCCGCGCGCTCACAAAGTACGGATACACGGTGCTTACTGCGGCGAACGGCGCCGAGGGACTGTCCCTGTTTCGGTCGCACCGCGGCGAAATAGATATGGTGCTGTCAGATCTCATCATGCCCAAGCTCGGCGGCCGGGACCTGTTCGAGGCGATCCGACGCGACGGATCCGATGTCAAGTTCATGTTCGCGAGCGGATACTCGCAGCGCGACGCTCAGGAACGCGCAAACCTCGGCGCGTCGATTCCCTTCATTCGCAAGCCCTGGACCTTGACCCAACTGGCCCACCAGGTGCGGGAGCTACTGGACACGGCCGACTGAGCCCCGCACACCGAGGCGGCAAGGCAGGTAGCACTCGGGACCACGAGCGCGCTAAACACCACGGGCGCTCGATCGTTTAGGGAACCTGCGGCACCGCTTCCATCAATAGCGCAAGCGCGCGCCTCAGGGCCTGCCCTCCGGGTCTGCTTCCCTTGGAGTGCCCGAGTCGTACGACAACCATCTCATGCGACGGAATGACGATCGTGTACTGACCCCCGGCGCCGGCCATGTAAAACGACTCGGCCGGCACGGGGAAGGTCTCTGTACCGTTGATCCAGAAGAACCCGCCGCCGTAAGTCGGCCGGCCGTCGGCTTCCCAGGCGGGTGCGACCGTGTTCACGTAGTCGACCCAACCTTCGGGCAGAATCCGTTCGCCGTTCCACACACCGTCTTGGAGATACAGCATTCCCAACCGCGCCCAGTTACGCCCGGTACCGAACTCGAAGCCCTGCAAAAGGAAGTTCCCGTAGGGGTCGGTCTCGATATACATCCTTCTGATTCCGATCTTGTCGAACAGCGCGCGCTGCGGGTACGTGTGATAATCCTCGCCGAGTTCCTGCTCGACACCCTTGCGGATCAGATAGTTGACGGATAGAGGATCGGAGTTGCGGTAGCGCCCTACCGTATTGGGCGGCCACTGCGCCGGCCGCGTGATCGCCCACTGGTACGAGTCGATGGCACCGGTGTACACGTACAGGTGGTCGGGGTAGCCCTGTGGATAGCCGGGCTTGAGATCGTAGTCCGGGTCCTGCGGGGCAACGAAGCGGAGACCGGACGACATGCGCATCAGGTCACCGATCCTTATGCCGGCACGCGCGTCACCCGGCGTCTCGTGCCAGATGTCGATGGGTGCAGGCTGCCACAGTTTATAGACGCCCTTTTGCACCAACGTCCCCATCAGTGTACCGGTCAGGCTCTTACCCATCGACCAGCTCTCGAGTTGCGTGTCCTTGTCCAGACCCTCCCTGTACCGCTCCCCGATGATGCGACCCTTGTAGACGACTACAAACGCAGCGGTCAGTGCCTCGGGCGGATCGAACGCGGTGGCTACCGCCTGCGCCACCTTGGCTTGGTCCACCTCCGCGGGGAGCGGTTCTTCTGACAGAACGTCGCCCATCGGCCAGGGCTGTTGCATGGCGTCTGGCAGCGTGGACGTTACCGGCTCCGGTGCAAAGTGGATCGAGTCTGCACCCGGCGGCAGGATCACGCATCCCTGATCGCCATAGAACTTGGCGGTGCGGGTCACACCAGTGTTCAGTGTGAGATGAACCGCTTTGTGCTCGTAATCGACCACGGTATCGGTAACGAGTTTCCGCTCGTAGGGTTTGGAGACGAAATACCCGACATCTTCGGCGGCCTCCGCTACGTCCAGTCCCGTAATGAACACTCCCGAACACAGTATTTGGGCGAAGCCGGCCAGCGCGTGTTCCAGCGGATCGCCCGGCGGCGTCACCCACTTGCTGTCCAGCTCGAATTGTGCGGCCCGGGCCACGAGGGCTTGGGCCGCGTTCTCCGCCCCGCCCTCTTTGTTACTGTCGCAGCCCGCGACCGCGAGTAGCGCAATCGCTCCAAGCGCACAAAGATTTCGCAGTGAGCTATTGATTGTCATTGATCGCCCCACCTGTTCTTGTCAACTCTAAGAGTGTCATTGAAGACCTCATGTTGCCTAACGCCCTCGCGGCCAATCGCCCGGCGCGCCCACCGATCGATAGACCACCTTGCCGTTGAACACCGTCACGAGCGCCGTCAAGTTCTCGAGACTATCGGCCGGTACCGCGTACAGATCCCGATCCCACACGGCGATGTCGGCGTACTTACCGACTTCGATCGACCCGATCTTGTCCTCCATGAACATCTGCCGAGCAGTGTCTTGCGCGCCACCGACGCCCATAGTCCCTTGCTCGCGGCGAACGGGGTGACGTTGTAATCCGACCCGTCGGCCCACGTGATTCCCCGATCGAGAAAGGTCTTGGCGTGCTCCAGAGCAGAATACTCGAACGGAAAGGTCACCGCTCGCGAGCACGTCCCGGTACATTTCCCACATTCGCGGCCCAATGCCGGGGTCTTTGACGCCCGTCATCCCTGCCCTATTGAATGCATCGGCGAGAGCCCGCATGCCCGCTCGAACCTGCTCCGGCGTCCTTCGCGGCATGATCCGTCGCACGAGATGTTGGGCACTCTCCTTCAGCACGCCGGTCGGTGTGCCATCGGGGAAGCGGTCGATCGTGCCGTTCG
>JBHHZE010000025.1:0-50000 GCA_046757925.1 Gemmatimonadales bacterium | reverse complement strand
AAAAGCACATGCGCGCCGAGCGACTCGAACTCGTCGTCTACCCAGAGGATTGTCTTAGCTCTCGCCATAAGCTCAAACTTACCCTCGTTGACATTACGCCTCAACGACACACTGGCGAGCGTGAAGACCCCTTCCTACATTCAGCGGAAGAAGTATCCGACGAGCCACCAGACATCTGAGCGCACCGATCCGGGGTCGCAACACAATGAACGACCACTTCGCGCCCACCGAAAAGAACCTCATCGAGCGCTTCCGCGACACCGTGCGCGGGCCGAGAAGGAATGGTCTCTTTGCCCTGTGGTTGCTGGTTCGTACATGCGACGGAGTGTTGCCCCCCGACCCGCTGACCCCGCGCAGCCACCGGAGAAGACTCGACGGCCTGAGGCGTAGGCTGAGCAGCCTGTCCCTGAATCCGCCATTGCGCACGGCATTCAACCGGGGCATGGATCTGCTTCAGGACGGCAGCGTCGAGAGCGCCGTTTGGACACTCAGAGCGTTGGTCGCCCCCGTGAGCGACACATTGGGAACGGATGCCGGTCACTCTATCACCGCAGCACTACGGGCCGCGGAGTCACTTAATGCGGCAACCAACAAGTCATGAGCGTCCCCCGCCGTATACACCGAGACTCGCTCACCAGCCTCGTCCATCGGATAGATGACCTACCGTCCGGTGAAACACCTCCGGACACCGTGACCACAGGGTTCGCATCTCTGGACAACGCCCTGGGCGGTGGATTCCGACGGCACGATTTGATAGTTCTGGGGGGCGATGTCGGATCCGGCAAATCCGCTCTCGCAATCGCCATCGCGTTGCGGGTTGCCGCGGCCGGTAAGCCCGTGGCATTCCTCTCCGGGGAAATGGACGAGGACCGGATAATGGAACGCGCACTAGCGATCGAAGGTCGTGCTGCAATCGACGATCTTCGGGCCGCACGGCTGCCGCCTGCCGTTCGTTCGGCTGTCGGCGCGGCAGCGCTGAGACTCCGCAATCTGCCGCTCCACGTCTACCCCATGAAAGGAGCTTCTCTCGAGGAAGAGCTAAGTGGGGCGTGCGCTATGGATCCTGCACTCGTCATCATCGATTACCTGCAGTTACTCACCCCCGCCGAATCACGCTCCACTCAGAGTGAAGACTGTGCCGCGTCCATACGGGCGATCAAGGCGTTTGCCCTAGACACGAAGACCAGCTGCCTGGCAGTCTCTCAACTGCCCCGACATTCCGCAGATCGGACGGATCGTCGTCCAACGTTGGACGATTTTGGCGCTCTCGGTTCGATCAAGCAACACGCGGATGTGGTGCTGGGCCTATACCGGGAGGAGATGTACCAGGCTGGAGCTGGAGTGGAAGGAGCGACCGAACTCATCATCGCCAAGAACCGCAATGGTCCAACAGGGTTCATTGACCTGTATTTCTACAAGCAGTTCATGCGCTTTGAAGACATGTTGGATCCGAGCAGCTGACCGCCGCGCTGCCACTCTTGGCCGGGGTTCGGTATATTGTAAGTTCACGTAACTGCCGCCTGCAACACAACTTGTCTATGCCGCCCCGGCGGAGGCGCTATGGCCGGCCACAGTAAATGGAAACAGATCAAGCACAAGAAGGCCGCTCAAGACGCCAAGCGCGGGGCCAGGTTCACCAAGCTCATTAAAGAGATAACCGTGGCGGCCCGCCAGGGAGGGGGCGATCCCGATGGCAACGCCCGCCTGCGAACCGCCATTGAGAATGCCAAGGCCGGGAACATGCCGGCCGACAACATCGAGCGCGCCATCAAGAAAGGCACGGGTGAACTCGAGGGAGTCGTCTACGAGGAAGCGACATATGAGGGTTACGGCCCCGGCGGCGCCGCAATCTTGATGCAAGTCACCAGCGATAACCTCAACCGGACCGTCGCCGAGATCCGTCATCTTTTCTCGCGGGGAGGCGGGAATCTGGGAGCACCCAATTCGGTGGCGTGGATGTTTTCGAAAAAAGGTCAGATCGTAGTAGATGCCGAGCGGTATCCCGAAGACGACTTGCTCGAGGCGGCGCTCGATGCCGGCGCGGAAGACATGAGCACCGAAGGCGACTACCACGTGATCACCACTGACCCAGCGAGTTTCCACTCGGTCAGTCAATCGCTACGTGAGCGGGGCATGATCGCGACGCAGGCGGAGATCGCTCTGATCCCTCAAAGCACTGTGAAGATACAAGGCAAAGAAGCGGCGCAATTGCTCAAGCTCATCGAGACGCTCGAGGAACACGACGATGTCTCAATGGTCTTCAGCAACTTCGACATCGATCAAGAGACGCTAGCCACGGTCAGCGAATGACGCTACGTGTGCTGGGCGTCGATCCCGGCACGGCCGTCACTGGATACGCCGTTGTCGAACCATCCCAAGGACGGCCCGGCCGGTTGGTCGAGTGTGGTGTCATCCGAACCGACACGAAACGACCGATCTGGCTGCGACTGGAGACCCTATACGATGGTGTTTCCGGCCTGATCGCTCAACACGAACCAACGGCAATGGCCATCGAGGGAGTGTTCTACGGAAAGAACGTCCGAACCACCGTTGCCCTGGGGCATGCTCGGGGAGTCATGCTTCTGGCCGCAGCAAAAGCTGGCGTGGAGATGGCCGAGTTTTCACCTGCCACGGTCAAGAAAACGGTGGCCGGTGTAGGCGGAGCGACAAAGGAACAGATTGCTTTCATGGTGCAGCGACTGCTGGCCCTGAAAAGTGCCCCCTCCCCGAGGGACGCCTCAGACGCCTGCGCCATAGCCTTGACATACCTTCTCACTTCGCGGGTCCCGGTATGATAGCAGCGGTCTCTGGCAAGCTGGTGTCGAAGTCTGGTGACCGCGTAGTAATCGCCACTGCAAGTGGACTGAGCTACGAAGTCGCCGTCCCGCTGGGTGTGCTCGAACGATTGCCCGACGTGGGACTGGACGTACAATTGCAAACGGTTCCCATCGTTCGCGAAGATGGCTGGGCGCTCTATGGATTCGACGGCCTTGACGAACGCGTCGTATTCCAGAGGTTACTCGCTGTAAACGGGGTCGGCCCCCGTGTGGCTCTGGCAATAGTATCCACCTTAGGTGGAAACCGGCTGATCCGAGTGCTCGAGGAAGGGGATGTAGCCGCACTCTGCACCGTTCCCGGGGTCGGCAAGAAGACGGCGGAACGCATATCCCTGGAACTCAAGGACAAGTTGGGGGACGTAGGGGCACCACCGGGTCCGCGCGCGGCCGACATTCCGTCGGAGCAAGCTGTCAAGGCGCTGGTCAACCTGGGATACACAACCGTTGAAGCCGACCGTGCAGTCCGGGCCGTCTTGTCACATAATGGAAGCGACCAGGTAACCGAACTGATTCGGGGGGCTCTGCAAATAATGACGAGAAGCAAGTGAAGACTCACCTTCTCACGAAGAACGAACGACCGGTTCGCCGGCGTTCGACGGCAAAGTCGTGACCCGATCCGAGATCACCACGCCGGAGCCGCTGCCTGAGGAGTCGTCGACCGAAGCGTCTCTTCGTCCGTCCCTGTTGGCGGACTTCGTAGGGCAGGAGAACGTGAAAGAGAGCCTTCAGATCGCGATCGACGCGGCGAAGAAGCGTGGCGATCCGCTCGATCACACGTTGTTTTTTGGTCCCCCGGGGCTCGGCAAGACCACCCTGGCAATGGTAGTGGCTCGCGAGATGGCTGTGAACATCCGAACCAGCAGCGGACCCGTGTTGGAGAAATCCGGTGACCTGGTTGGCCTCCTCACGACTCTGCAGCGCGGAGACGTCCTATTCATCGATGAAATCCACCGGCTGAGGCCGGTCCTCGAGGAATTCCTCTACCCCGCCATGGAGGACTTCAGAGTCGACGTCAGAATTGCCGACGGACCGAACGCCCAGACCATACCCATGGGCATCGAGCCCTTCACCCTTATCGGCGCATCCACACGCTACGGGATGCTGACCCCTCCCATGCGTGCCCGGTTCGGCCTCGTAGAGCGGCTGGGATACTATCCGGTAGAAGATCTGTCTGCCATTGTCTCCCGCTCGGCAAGCATCCTCGAGATCGAGGTGGAGGCCGACGGAGCCCTAGAGATCGCCCGCCGGAGCCGCGGCACTCCCCGAGTCTCGAATCGATTGCTGCGTAGAGTCCGCGACTACGCACAGGTGCGTGCCGACGGCCTCATAACACGTGAAATCGCAATGCTCGCACTGGAACGATTGAATGTGGACGAATACGGCCTTGACGACATGGACGGCCGGATCCTCAGAGTGATCATAGAAAAATTCGATGGAGGACCTGTTGGGGTAAGCACGGTCGCAGTTGCTGTGGGGGAAGACGCCGAAACTATCGAGGAGGTCTACGAGCCGTTCTTGATTCAGCAAGGATTCCTCCAACGGACACCCCGCGGCCGCATGGCAACGGCGTCCGCCTACCGACACTTCGGCTACACACCGCCACAGCGCGGCGGCCCGCAAGCCAGTTTCTTCAACGACGAGGCGAGTGCCTAGTCAGTACGAGACCTCCGACTTCGATTACGAGTTCCCTCGCGAGTCGGTAGCGCAACGACCTCTGCCGGATCGAGATTCGAGCCGCCTATTGCTGCTGAATCGGGCAACCGGCGACATCGAACACCGCACGTTCCGCGATTTCGTCGACCTCCTCCGTTCCGATGACATCCTGGTGATAAATGTAAGCCGTGTGGTTGCTGCGCGCCTCAAGGGCACCCGCAGCAACGGGAGGGAAGCCGAAGTTCTCTTAGTACACCCCGATTCCGATGACACGTGGCTGGCAATGGTGCACCCCGGTGGCAAACTCAAGGTCGGGCGGAAAGTATATTTTGGTGACGACGCCGTGGCCGAGATTCTGGAGGTGGTCGGAGGCGGCATTCGCCGGATACGGATAACGGGTAGTTCCCAGCCCAACGAACTGATGGAACGTTACGGAAGTGTGCCTCTGCCGCCCTATATTGACCGTCCCCCCGAGACAGCCGACAGGGAACGCTACCAGACGGTTTTTTCGAAGGAGCCGGGAAGCGTGGCAGCGCCCACCGCTGGGCTCCATTTCACGAATCAGATCCTCCAAGACCTTCGGGATAAGGGGGTTCAGTTGGCCGAGGTCGTACTGCACGTGGGCCCGGGGACCTTCAAACCCGTGTCAGCAGACGATCCTGCAGATCACACCATGCACGCCGAATGGTATGCTATTTCGGCTGCGACTGCCGAAGTCGTGACCGCCGCCCGAAAGAGCGGACGCCGGGTGTGGGCGGTCGGATCGACATCAGCGCGCGTGCTCGAGACCGCCTGGAACGGCACAGAATTGTGCGAGGGAACCGGATGGACCGATCTATTCATCTATCCGCCGCATGAATTCCAGATCGTAGGTGCCTTGCTCACGAACTTCCATCTGCCACGTTCCACATTGCTGATGCTGGTAGCTGCTTTCGCCGGTTACGAACACACAATGCGGGCATACCGAGATGCCGTCGCGTCAGGCTATCGGCTCTACAGCTACGGCGACGCCATGGCAGTCGTGTGAACCTATTCGAGTTTCAGGTCGATTGTGGCCTCGGCCTGGCACGTGCCGGCCGCCTCCGCTTACCGCACGGTGGGATCGAGACGCCGGCATTCATGCCCGTGGGCACGCAGGGAACAGTACGCACCCTGTCTCCATTCGACCTCGAGTCGGTCGGGGCACAGATTGTTCTGGCCAACACGTATCATCTGCACGTGCGGCCCGGCGAAGACGTAGTCGCGCGCCTCGGCGGCCTCCATCGGTTCATGGCATGGGAACGACCCTTGCTGACCGACTCCGGTGGATTCCAGATCTTTTCACTCAAGGGAAATCGTCACGTGGATGACGATGGAGTCGAATTTCAATCCCACGTCGACGGAAGGCGGCGCAGGATCACCCCGGAAAGCGCTGCAGACATCCAGTGGACGTTGGGATCGGACGTCGCCATGGCACTCGACCACGTAGTGCCCGGTGACGCGGATCGGCCAACCGCAGCCGACGCACTGGACAGAACGTCGCGCTGGCTTGATCGTTGCCGTTCGCACCATGAGTATCTCTCGCGCAACCAACGTGGCCGACAAACGCTTTGGCCCATCATTCAGGGCGGCAAGCATGGCGATCTGCGGCAACTGTCCCTACAGCGGATCGTAGACATGGGGAACTGGACCGGAATCGCGGTCGGAGGCCTGGCGGTAGGCGAGTCCAAGCATGACATGTACGCGGTACTGGATCAACTGGCACCATCACTACCCGACTCGGTACCGCATTATCTTATGGGCATCGGCTTCCCGGAGGATCTGCTGAGGTGCGTTGCCCGAGGCATGGATTTGTTCGACTGTGTGGCGCCGACCCGAATCGGGCGGAACGGAACCGCGTACACTCCGGACGGTCCCCTCAACATCCGGAATGCAGCCTACCGCCGCGATCCAGGGCCTTTGGTAGAATCATGTGATTGCGAGACATGCAGCGCGTACAGCAGGGCCTACTTGAGACACCTCTTCGCCGCGGATGAACTATTGGGACTGCGACTGATGTCGCTTCACAACATCCGGTTTCTTCTCGGAATGATGGGAGAGGCTCGCAAACAAATAGCGTTAGGAGATTTCAATGGTTGGAGTGAAGACTGGATCACTCGATACAGTTCGAGAGGAACGCCGTGAGACTTGAAACACTTTTCGTTTTCGCTCCTGCGGGTCAGTCACCCGGCGGTGGAATGGTGGTTTTCCTGGGACAGATGCTGGCGATTCTAGCCATCTTCTATTTCCTGATCATACGACCGAAGGTTCAGCAGGAGAAGAAACACCGCCAGCGCCTGGAGCAGATCAAGCGTGGTGATGAGATAGTGACCTCGGGTGGGATAATCGCCGAAGTCGTGCGTCTCAAGGACGACAGAATCACCGTCAAGAGCGGCGACAGCCGCTTCGTGATTCAACGGGATCGGGTGGCGGAGGTGCGTTCGCCCGGCCGGTCGGAGGCCGCAAACTAGTGGCTCTCCGCCCGATACACCTCCTTGGCTCGCCCGTGCTACGCCAGAAAGCGGAGCCCGTGGGCGAGTTGGACGCCACGGTGCGACAGCTCGTTCAAGACCTGTTCGACACCATGCGAGCCGACAAGGGTGTCGGACTGGCCGCCAACCAGGTGGGAATTGCCCGCCGCGTCGCGGTCGTCGCGGCGGAAAACACTTCGCCCCTCGTTCTCATCGACCCGACGATCCTAGAGCGTGAAGGAAAGATTCGAGCGGAGGAAGGTTGCCTCTCCATTCCCGAGATTTACGGAGACGTGGATCGCGCTAAGGATATCCTCGTAGAAACTACGACTCTCGAAGGTGTACGCACGCGGCTGCGCGCAACCGATCTGCAGTCGCGAGTGATCCAGCACGAGATCGATCACCTCGACGGAATTCTGTTTATCGACCACTTGAGCCCGCTCAAGCGCCGGATGCTACTCAAGAAATGGAAGAAGCTGCGCAAGGGTGAATCCGGCTACCTTAAAGAAGTATGTCCTGCCGGAGTAGGAGACTGAGTTTGCGTCTGGTTTTTCTGGGAACGCCGGATTTCGCTGTTCCCACTTTGAGAGCACTGATCGAGGAAGGCTTCGACGTGGCAGCCGTGGTCACGCAACCCGACCGCGCCAGGGGACGGCATCGGTCGGCCCCGATTCCTTCCCCCGTCAAGGTGGCGGCGCTGGAGGAAAACCTCAACGTAGTCCAACCGTCGGATCCCAATTCGGAGGACTTTCGAGCGGAGTTGTGTGCCCTTGGGCCGGAGATTGGGGTGGTAGTAGGATATGGACACATCCTGAAACCGCACCTATTGGATCTGCCTTCGCGCGGCATGATCAACGTCCACGCATCGCTGCTCCCCAAGCTTCGCGGTGCAGCACCGATAGAGCAGGCCATCATCAATGGTGACGACGAGACCGGCGTGTCCGTCATACAATTGATACCGGCGCTCGACGCCGGGCCCGTGATCCACCAGCTGGCAACCCCAATCGCCCCCGACGAAACGGGAAGCGAACTGACCGAACGCCTGGCCGAGTTGGGCGCCCTTGCCTTGATCGAGGCACTGGCCCTGGTGGGGACCGGAACAGATCAGAGAACGGAGCAGGACGATGCCCAGGCTACCTACGCCCCGAAACTCACTCGCAAGGCGGCCCGGATCCAGTGGGACCGGCCGGCCTACGAGGTTGCCAGACGGGTTCGGGCTCTGGATTCCCGGATTGGAGCCTGGACCACGCTGAACAATCGCGCACTGAAGTTCTTCGGACCTCGACTGATCCCGGAGACATGTGAGAACGCCGTACCTGGTGAGATCGTAACCACGTCCCCGTTCTCAGTTGCAACCGGCCTAGGTGCGTTGGAGTTCGACGAGGTACAGCCCGCCGGTCGCAGACGAATGTCCACTAGAGAGTGGCTGCGAGGCAAACCGGCAGAGGCCGGTGACCGCTTCGAGTGATTACCCCACCTCCGCGGTTGCACGTGGTAACCGACGATCGCGTGCTCGGCTTCAGTGACTACACTCAACGAGTTCGAGATATTGCGCGGCAACCGGGCCACCTAGCTCTGCACGTTCGCTCGCGGGCCAGAACCGGTCGCCAGTTAGTCCACCTGGTACAAACCACTCAGGAAGCGGCCCCAGGGACCGCGGTTCTCGTCAATGACAGGGTAGATATCGCCCTTGCGACGCAGGCCGCTGGGGTACACCTCCCCGCCAGCGGGCTCACCATCTCCGCCGCCAGATCCATCCTGGGTCCCAGATGCTGGATCGGTCGTTCGACACATTCCGCATCCGAGGCTGTTAGCGCCCTGGAAGATGGTGCAGACTACGTGTTTCTGGGCCCGATTCGGCGGTCGGCATCGCATCCGGAACAACCGGCAATGGGCCTGTCCGTCCTCGAATCCCTTCGAGGACTGAGGGTCGTAGCAATCGGTGGAGTCACCGCAGAAACAGCGCTCTCGGTCATCGAAGCCGGGGCATGGGGAATCGCTGCCATATCCTCTATCTGGGATAGTCCCGACTGCGGTGCGGCAGTTCGGCAGATGCTGCTATCTTTGGTTACGTGAGCCAAGCGATCAATGTCGTCGTCAACGGAGAGGAGCGGTCACTCGACCGCGGGACCTCGATCATCGCTCTCCTAGAGCTATTGGACCTGGACCCGCGGACCGTAGTGGTGGAAGTGAACCGCACGGTTGTGCGGACACCCACCCTTGCCGCGACCGAACTCCACGAAGGAGACCGGATCGAATTGGTGCACTTCGTCGGCGGAGGCTAAACGGGAGAGAACGATGACAAGTACTGTTGCTGCACCCGCTGATACCGAACTCGAAATAGGCGGTCGGAAGTTTCAATCCCGCCTGATGGTTGGTACCGGCAAGTACAAAGACAACGAGATCATGCTCCGAACGCTGGAGGCGAGTGGGGCGGAGATCGTAACCGTGGCTGTGCGACGGGTCGACCTCAGCCGATCCGGGGCGGACGGCATGCTCAATCATTTGGACCCACAACGATACTTTCTCCTCGCCAACACGGCGGGCTGCTTCACGGCCGAGGACGCGGTTCGCTATGCCCGGCTTGCTCGCGAGGCAGGATTCAACGAATTCATCAAGTTAGAGGTGATCGGTGACCAGGAGACCTTGTTGCCTGATGTGAGTGGGCTGATCGAAGCTGCCCGCACACTGGTTGCAGAAGGATTCAAGGTCTTGGCGTACACGAACGACGACCTGATCACAGCGCAGCGCCTGGAAGATTCAGGCTGTGCGGCCGTAATGCCTCTGGCATCGCCAATAGGAAGCGGGCTCGGGCTCATAAACCCCTACAACATCCGCACCATCAAGCGTCGGTTGAACGTCCCGGTCATTGTGGACGCCGGAGTTGGTACCGCTTCCGATGCATGCGTGACAATGGAGCAGGGAGTGGACGGCATCCTGATGAATACCGCGCTCGCGAGCGCGAGTGACCCGGTAGCAATGGGACGCGCTATGCGGTACGGGGTGGAGGCCGGACGGCTCGCGTTCCTGGCAGGCAGGATGGCCCGGCGCGAGATCGCAGTTCCTTCCAGCCCCACGGTAGGCATGATCGACTGATAGTGAAGGCCGGAGCAACAGCCCGACGGGCAGCGTTGGAGATCTTGCGCCAGGTCCGCAAGGGACAACCTTTCAACACGATACACGGAGACCTGCAAGGCCTGCCCGTCGCCGATCGTCACTTGGCACACGAGATTGCGGCAGGGGTCCTACGCCACCGCAGCGAACTGGACCGCAGGATCCGGCCCCTGATTCGCGGGAAGTGGCAAAACGTCGAGCCCGACCTGAGGGATCTGCTCAGGATCGGCACCTACCAGATGGAATTCCTGGACCGAGTTCCGGATTATGCAGCAGTAACGGTAACGGTTGAGGTCGCCAGGGACACGCGTGGGCGCAAGGCGGCTGGATTGGTCAATGCGGTGCTGCGACGGGTGGCGGCGATTAGGGACGCTCCAGTTGAGCCACCGGAAGTGCTGGATCATGTACGGAAGCTGGCGGCAGACCAATCCCACCCGGCATGGCTCGTCAAGCGCTGGCTCCAAAGATTTGGCCGGAGTCGCACGGCCAAACTCATGGAACACAACAACCGCCCTCCCCCCGTGACTATTCAGGCACTGCACTGGTCGACCGACCGACTGCGTGAGGAGCTAACCGCCGCGAATGTCACGTTCGCCGAGTCTGAGGCCGGCCCTGGGTTAGTAGTGCGGGGAACGCCGGTCCAACAACTCCCGGGCTACGAAGAAGGTGGCTTCATCGTTCAGGATCCCTCTCAAGCGCGTTTGTTGGAGTTCGCTCAGGTACCGCCGAATAGTCTTGTATGGGACGCGTGTGCATCACCCGGTGGGAAGGCCGCCAGGCTCAGCATGCAAGGACTGGTAATAGCGTCGGAGGCTCGCCGCAGTAGATTGCAGCGACTGCGGGACACGTTGGCCAGGACATCGCCGGACAGCCTGATACTACTGGCCGACGCCCGCCATCCGCCGCTCAAGAGTTCCAAGATCGATGTCACGCTGGTAGACGCGCCGTGCAGTGCGACAGGTACGATTGCCCGGCACCCCGATGCGCGATGGCGGCTTTCGGAGCGCCACATTGGGCTCATGGGCAAACGGCAGACTGAGATACTCGATGGGGCCAGCGAATCGGTCGGACCAGGCAAGTTGTTGATATACATCACCTGTTCACTCGAGAATGAGGAGAACGAAGATCAAGTGGATCGGTTTCTCCAGAGGCACGTCGACTTCACACGAGCCTGCGCCGACCTGCTGCTCTTTCCTCCCGACATAGGAGCGGACGGCGGCTACGCCGCCCGGCTCAGGCGATCGCAGTGAGGTTCAGACGGCACCGGCGGAAGAGCGCCGTCACCCAAGTGATACGCGGCTGGAGAATGGCCGTGGTGCGCTCACTCGGTACCCGAAAGTCCAGCCGCAGACGCTTGGCCATCACTGCATTGGTTTTTGCGGCGCCGTTCCTTTTGGGCTACGGAATCGCGGCTACCATACTGTTCCCCGCGCCATTCATCGCCCGTTCTGAGAGTGTGCCCCGGGTTCTGGGGCTCTCGGCAGACGACGCGCGACAAGCACTGCGAGATCGGGGACTCGTTCCCAACCAGTCAGACGCCATGAATCACCCCACTGCGGCGCGCGGGGCTGTGGTTTGGCAGGATCCACCACCGGGCGTAGAGGTTCCGCAAGGCACTCCGGTCAGTTTTGCGGCGAGCCGCGGACCCCAGCCAATCCCTGTACCCGACGTCGCCGGCTATGACCAGTCAATGGCCGAACGCCTCATCACCGCGGCAGGGCTCGAGGTGGAGGCTGTAGACCAGAGCCAGGCTCCAGTGCCCAAGGGAATCGTGGTCAACTCACGCCCTCCCGCAGGTGTTACTTTGGTGCCGGGGTCCGGCGTCATTCTTTTTGTGAGTGCGGGTGCCCCGACCATCTCCGTACCCGACTTGACCGGCCTCACGCCACAAGAGGCTCGTGAGGTACTGGAGGAGGCTGGACTGGCCCTCGGATCGACACGAACGAAGCCGAGTCAGGCCGGGTCGCCAGGTACTATCTTGGAGCAGGAACCGGGTGTCGGTACGCTCGCAGCGCCCGGCTCTGCTGTTAACGTCACCCTAAGGCGGGAAGACCCACAATGAGCGACATCGTTATTGCCCCAAGCGTGCTGAGCGCAGATTTGACCAAACTGTCAGACGAGATCGCAGCAGTGGAGGCAGGCGGCGCGGATTGGATACACCTCGACGTCATGGACGGACATTTCGTGCCCAATCTCACGGTTGGCGCCGACATGATCGCCGCCATTGGCAAACTCACCACACTCCCGCTGGATGTTCACCTCATGGTTGAACGTCCTGAGTGGTACATAGCACCGTTTGCAGAAGCCGGCGCCGCAGTCTTTACTTTTCATCCTGAAACGACTGCGCACTCGCAGCGGCACTTGGAACAGGTCAAGGCGTGCGGTATGATGGCCGGCTTGGCATTGAACCCCGGTACGCCGTTGTCCTACGCTGGGGAAATGATCGACGACATTGATTTATTATTAGTTATGACGGTAAACCCGGGGTTTTCAGCTCAAGCGTACATACCTACGTCCACTAAGAAGATTGCTCGCGCCCGTCAACTGCTCGACGAAAGTGGCAGTGGCGCCCGGCTCGAAGTGGACGGGGGTATTTCACGAGATACTATTGTGAATGCGCGTCGTGCCGGCGCGGACACCTTCGCAGCCGGATCGGCGATTTTTGGATCAGATGACGCGGCGGCGGAGATACGGGAACTTCGCAAGAGATGTTATCCGGCGGTGTAGCTATGGCAACTAGAGGACAATGGACAGCGGTCGGTGGAATTCTCTTTCTGCTCTCAGCAGCGATTGTGGCCGGAATGGCACTGTCGCCAGACATTCGACCGGTTGGCCCAGGCAGTGTAGCCCCCGACTTCGAGGCGACGGACATCGTCACGGGAGATACCGTAAAGCTGTCGGACTACCGGGGCGAGGTGGTTCTGTTGAATATATGGGCCACTTGGTGCGGGCCCTGCGAGGTCGAAATGCCAGCGATCCAACGCCTTCACGAGGCCTTGGCCCCGAGAGGTCTCAGGATCCTGGCTGTAAGTGTGGATGAGAGCAGTTCTGACGACGTTCGGAAGTGGGTGGATGAACGAGGCCTTACATTCGACGTCCTTCACAACCGCAGCGGGCAGATGGAACGCCTCTATCAGACCACCGGCTATCCCGAGACTTTCATCATAGATCGCGACGGAGTGATCCTCAAGAAGGAGATTGGCGCTCGCGAGTGGGATAGCCCCGCGCAATCGGCGATATTGCGAAGGCTCCTGGAGCGACAGGACACGGTTGCGACATCCAATCGGGCCGGGTCACCCCGACCGGATGTCTAAGTTCGCGGATCTCAAGGATTGGCTGCTCGCCAACTGGGCGATCAAGCTCACCGCCCTGGTGCTGTCGACGGCGCTATGGGCTACCCTAGCGGCACGCCAGACAACCACCCAACTCGTTCCCGTTTCGCTGGACATTCAGGCGCCCGCGGGTCGAACCCTCACGGCCGAACTACCTGTGGTCCAGGCGCGATACAGCGGCACTCTCCGTGAGTTGCTCAAACTGTACGAGACACCTCCCGTCATCCACAAGACTGTCCCAGACACGATCACGGGCTCCAACTACACTTTGTCCCTCACAACCACCGACCTGGAGACCATAGAGGATGCGGATGTGATCGTCCAAGAGATCCAGCCGCAGAGTCTAACGTTACAACTGGATGACGTCAGTAGGCGGCGGGTTCGTGTAATATCGCGCGTCTCACTCTTGCCGGACTCGGGCTACGAACGCTTCGGAAGGGTTGCTATCGATCCGCCTACGGTAACCGTCAGCGGTCCCGATGCACTGGTAAGTCAGATCAACTCGGTGTTCACTGTTCCGGTGGAGCGGAGAGCGGTTTCTGCCCCGGTGCAGCTCGACGTACCGATCGACACATCCGGGCTCGGCATACTCAGGGTAGATCCAGAGGTGGTCGAAGTGTCCGCCAACATCGGCGCAGTTTCGGAATCGGTGCTGATGGGTGTAGCAGTGTCGATTCCAGCTGGGCGCGGCACTTGGGAGAGTACGCCATCGGCAGTCATCGTTACCGTACGCGGCCCCAGTACCCGGATTCTCCGCCTCACCAGGGACAGCGTCCAAGTCATAGCCCGACCTAACGAATCGGACACCGAGGCACCGGTCACGCTCGAGGTAATAGCGCCCGAGGGTATCACAGCGCACTCGACTCCCGAAGCCACGCTGGTCCGGCGGCGAAATCGTGACTGAGGTCGTGCTGGGGATCGAGACTTCGTGCGACGAAACCTCGGCGGCAGCGTTGATTCGCGAAGCGCGAGGTCCCGAACTTGCCAGCCTCGTGATCTTGTCGCAGGACATCCACGCGGTCTTCGGGGGAGTGGTGCCGGAATTGGCCAGCAGAGCCCACCTGACAGCACTCCAGCCGGTCGTACGACGTGCGCTCGAAATCGCCGGTATTGGCCTCGACTCGGTAGATGCCGTAGCGGTCACGGCTGGTCCGGGTCTCATTGGATCACTCATGGTGGGCGTCTGTTACGCGAAGGGTTTGGCTTGGGCAAGGCAATGCAAACTCGTTGGGGTACATCACTTGGAGGGGCACGTTTTCGCAGCGCTCCTCGATCGCCCCGATCTGGAACCACCGTTCGTGGCGCTGGTCGTCTCGGGTGGTCACACCGTGCTGCTCGACGTACCGACCTGGGGACTCTACCGACTGCTGGGCGAGACGAGAGACGATGCGGTCGGCGAGGCATTCGACAAGGTCGGGAAGATGCTTGGTCTCGGCTATCCCGGTGGTCCCGAAATCGAACGTCTCGCCCAAGATGGTACAGATTCCATCCGGTTCCCACGACCTATGATTAGTACTGGATTCGACTTTTCATTCAGCGGCCTAAAGACAGCGGTGCTCTATGCAGTACGCGAATGCGGCGACATAGCGTCGGCCAGGGCCGACATCGCGGCTTCTTTCCAGGCGGCTGCCTTTGACGTACTTGCCGCCAAGACAGCGGCAGCAGTGGAGCACACGGGTTATCCAACGGTTGTCTTGGGCGGTGGAGTGGCGTGCAGCATGACTTTGCATGCCCGTATGGAAGCTGCCCTCTCTGGCCTGGCGGAAGTGGTGGTGGCTCAACCGCGGTACAACGCCGACAACGCTGCGATGATTGCCCGGGCCGGATGGTTCCACCTAGAGCAGGGTGATTACAGCGATCTCTACCTCGATGCCGACCCGCGCTTGCCCTGGCCCGGGCTCGAACGGCAGCCTCTATCAACTCAACCAGTTTATCATACGCCATGACATTGTATCCGCTGGTCATCCACATCGGCCCCCTCACTATCACCGGTTTCGGCATCATGATGATGGTAGGGTTTCTCATGGCCGGGTGGGTCATACAGATAGCGCTGCGCGAGCGCGGTCTGAGCGAGCGGTATGCCGAACAGATCATAATAGCTGGAGTAGTGGGCGGAATCCTCGGCGCAAAGATATGGTATGTCGCACTATACCACGACACCGCGCAGTTCTTCTCGCGGGGGGGACTGGTCTGGTACGGCGGCTTTATCCTTGCCACTGCTGTCATCGTGCTCAACGGAGTGAGGCTTGGCGTGCCGATGCGGCTCACCACAGACCTAGCAGTTCCAGGGCTCGCCCTGGGACACGCCCTCGGTCGAGTGGGCTGCTTCTTGATCCAGGACGACTACGGCATCCCAACTTCACTCCCATGGGGCGTGAAATTCCCCGAAGGGTCTCCGCCAACGACAGCTGTAAACCTCCAGCGTTGGGGGATCGAGGTTCCCGAGAACGCCCTACCCACAGACGTACTCGCGGTCCACCCAACGCAACTCTACGAAGTGCTTGCACTCATGTTGATCTTCTGGCTCCTCTGGAGATTCCGCCACAATGACCACGCCACCGGCTGGCTTACAGGCCTCTACCTGGTCGCAAGCGGAATCGAGAGGTTCCTGGTTGAGTTCATACGCGCCAAGGACGACCGCCTCCTCGCGGGCTTCACACTCGCTCAACTGGCCAGCGTGGTGGCTGTTGCGGTGGGTTTTGTGCTGCTTGCCGTCTGGCATCAAAAGACCGATGCGGATGTACCCACAACGGCCAAGATACTGAGCGAGGACCTGGCAACCGAAACCTAGATAGCCATTACGGCTTCGCGCATTTCCGCAGCAGACTGCCAGCGCTCCTCACGGTCTTTGTTGAGAGCACGAGCGACGATTCGGGCAAGACCTTCGGAGACGTCGCCCCTGAACTCGGTTACCGCCGGAGCCTCAGCATTGTGGTGCATCGAGAGCACCAACTCCTCCCTGGCAGACGTAAAAGGTGGACGTCCCGCCAGACATTCGAACAAGACACAGCCGAGAGAGTAGAGATCACTTCTATGATCGATATCCTCCGCCCCCGCCACTTGCTCGGGACTCATGTACGAGGAAGTGCCGACAGCAAAACCCGAGCGGGTAAGCCGGTCGTTTCCCGAAGACGCAATGACTTTCGCGATGCCGAAGTCCATGAGCACAGGGCCGGTTGATGCCAGCACAACGTTCTCCGGCTTGACATCGCGATGTACGATGCCCATCTCGTGCGCGTATTTCAGAGCGTCCAGTAGCTGTACGGCGATGTGGCAGGTGTCAGGCAGCGAAGCCCGCTTAACGCGCCTCAAGTGCTCCCGAAGCGTCGGACCCGGAACGTAGGTCATCACGTAATAGACGAGCCAATCCGACTCGCCATAGTCGGTCAAACTTGCAATGTTGGGGTGATCGATATCAGAAAGAAATGAAATCTCGCGTAGGAACCGTTCGGCCGTCACACTGACCGCCAGTTCGGGGTGCAGTATCTTGAGCGCTACCGCCGAGCCGCTGGTGTCTCGCGCCAGAAAAACACGGGCAGCTCCCCCCCGAGCCAGTTCCCTATCGACCTCGTACCGGCCCTTCAAAGCCTCCCGCACCATGGGAAGTAGATCCCTGGCTATGGTTCTCCCCTTTCAAAAGGCCTAACCGAGTAAAGTCGGCCGCGGGCGACGGCACCGCAAGGCCGGGGGAACCTCAATTCGTTTTGGCTCAGTCGGCTCGAGCAAATCGCGGTTCGAGCCAGAACACCCAGACCAACGCTCCCAATAGCGCGGTGGCAATCAGAAGTTGACTCACGAGAGTCTGTGCCGTTGGGAATATTCCTAGAGCCGGTATGGCAGGTACCCAGGTCAGCGGCGTGATAGCGATGACTCCAACTTCCTGGAGTTCGGACACTCCCTGCCCCGCGAAGCTGAACGCCATCACGTAAAGCAGCCCGCTGGTCACGGCAAAGAACTGCTTCAGCGGCAAGCGTACGCTGTACCGCTGCATGAGAAAATATACGACGCCGAGACCCGTCATCCCCAGGACGATCCCGGAACCAACCGCCAGGGCCGCGCCTGCGCTCCCATCCGAGCCGGTAAAAAGAGCCGAGTAGAACAGCACGGTCTCGAAACCCTCACGGTACACAGCGAGAAACGCAACAGCCGCAAGTGCGAAGGTACGCCTACTCGTCATGGCCTTTTGCATGCGGGTGCGGACAAAAGATTGCCACTTTCTGAGTTCAATCTTCGACACCAGCCAGTACGACACCCAGAACAAGACGGCGGCCGCAACCAGCATCGTTATCCCTTCGAGTAGATCCTGGTGTCTTGCCGCACGGTGGAAGAGCGTGGCAAAGCCCGCAGCAGTAACGATGCTGGCACCCACCGCCGCGAGCACACCCCACCCTATGTCGCGTTTGCGCTCATCCGCACCCGCCTTGGTCAGAAACGCAGTCAGGGCCCCGATGACGAGAATCGCTTCTAGTCCCTCACGCAACATTATCACGAGTGACTGTGTCAGTAGGATTCGGGGAGAAGACGTCGGGTCGATTTTGGTCAGCGCATCATCCAGCGCCCGATCAACCTCCTCACGTGCCGCTATGACCTCTGTCCAGGCGCCTTCGGCGAGCAGACTCCCTCTCAGCTGTGTGAAAGCTCGCTCTACATTGCGGGCCGCTTTGACGTCCCTCGCACTCACCGCACTCTCAATTCGTTCGAACACCAGATACGCATCGAGTACGTGGCGTGCCGCATCCTTGCGTTCTCCCCCGTTACCCAACTCTATCGCATCAGCCACGCCGGACTTGGCTAGAGCCACCGCACGTACCGCGGCTAACTTCTCGTCACCACCCAGTTCCTCGCTCGCGCCCGCACTCCGTGCGTATGCTATGAGGTCGTCCTTCGCTCCTCCGACCGATCCCAGAACTGCCGCCAGCGAATCATCAGACAGTAGCGCCGTCTCCGCAAAGTCACTAACCAGCAGCCGACAGCCGGGGCACTCTTTTTTCAATATGGCCGCCCCCACATCCCGTTCATCCTGCGAGAAGCGCAAGGTGGACGCGTAAAGCGCCAGTGCCCACCTATCAGCCAGGCCAAGTTGTCCGCCAAAACCCGGCATGGCTGTGCCTGCCACTCCTACATTGACCTTGCGGAAAAAGTCTACCGGACTAACCGTTCTCAGAGCCTGGTCGTCGGTCAAATCCGTCGGCGGCGGATCCAGGGTCCCCGCCAGGGGGCCATCACCCGCCCCTGCAATCCCATGGCACTGCTCGCAATACCTGCGGTAGAGTGTCTCACCTCTAGCGAGCGACGGTGCACGCTCAGGCATGACATCCAGAGTCAGGCCCAGGTCACCCTCGAGTAGGTCGCGCAGCCCCCCGAGCGACTCGCTCATTTCGGCCTTCGGTCTGAGACTAGAGAACCCCGATCCCAAGGAATCCAAGTAACGCAGCACCTCTTCACGCGTGTCGGCCGGCAGTAGAGCTGCCGATTGCCTAGCCTCGTCGAGAAAGAGCCGCGCCTCGCGCAACTCCCCCTCGCTGACCACCTTCCCGGCTACAACCCCGGCTCCGTATTCGTCTATGGCAATGCTGACAACGTCTGCTACCCGACGCGCAGCCGTCGAAACATCCGTCTGCGCCACCAGACCTGTAGGTCCCAAAGCACCCAGCAGTGCCGCACAAGCTGCTATACAATATCGTGTTATATACAAGATGAGAACCGTTCTCAAGTAAAATGGGATGAGAAATCTAGACAGACGACCGCAGGATTGCAACAGGGTTCAGCGAAGCAGAATAACTACGGCGGCGGCCTGAGTCTCCGAATGGCTGAGTGATACCAGGGAACCTAGGATGCCGAGCTCATCCGCACCCGCCGCTGCGCGGCCGTGGAGTTCGAGACCCGGCCTGCTTTGGCGATCTCTAACCACTTCGACGTCCCGCCACCATACGACCTGCTCCGCTCCTGCCTGCGACAGTGCCTTGTACGTCGCTTCCTTGGCCGCTATGCGAACTGCAACGTGCCGGGCCGGAGCGGCTTGGGAAAGGCAGTATTCGCGTTCTTCGGGGGTGAGTATCCGCTCGAGAGCTCGCTCGCGATGGCGTTGAAGTAATCGCTCCACCCTGGCGATATCCACCAGATCGAGCCCCACTGCCAGTGGACTCATTGCGGGAACAGGGCACCCCATACATCGCTAAACCATTTGGGTGCAGGTACATAGCCTCCAAAAACGAGTCCGAGCCAGATCGCCAGGGAGAGTGCCAGCGTTCCCACCACTACAACAGGCCAGGTGGCCTTGCGCCACCGCGAGACGAGTTCCGCCTGCTGCCGCCAGCGCGCTTCCTCCCGACCGACCGCCTCCTCGAGTGCAGTCCAGACTTCCTCGAGCCGCCGGGCCACCAGCTTCAGGTGGTCCTGCCACCGATCTAATGCCTCCCGCTCCAACCCTGTCGCACCGAGCAACTCCGCTCCCGCGAGTTCTAACTTGTCTAGCGCCGCCACCAACCCGGCTCCCTCGCGTCCCAACCGACCTATCAGGGACCGCCGCTCCGTCCCGCTGGGGCCAAAACGTTTTCGAATGCGACGCGGCATGCGAACCGCATCTGCCTCAGCGTCCAGGACTCGCGATGCATGCCCGAGCAGCATGTCTGCTACGTTGTTAACAGCTTCCTCCCACGCTTCCTGCCAGTGCAATCGTCCCACAGCGGCGAGAGCGGAGGCCCTCTCGTCATTGGCGGCGAGCCGTCGCGCAGTCCCAGCGCACTCGATCACCCTGGTGGCCAGTTTGTAGCGAGCGGAATCGAGGGCGATCCATCCACTGTATCGTTCCACACCTGAAACCAGTTTACCCAAGTAGGGGCCCAGTTCCGGGACTCTCAGCGGAACCAGCAACTGCGGATCGGTCATGCGAAGATGGCGTTCACTACGGGTATCGGATCGGCAAAGCTCTCAAACGTCGCAAATGCCCCGGCACTGTCGAGATCCGCTACAGAATAGGACCCCGTCGCAACAGCGATCGCCCGTGCACCGATTCGCCTGCCACAGGCTACGTCAGCCGGCGTGTCTCCAACGATCACCACCTGGTCACCCTCCGGCACACGTCCAATGACCTCTAGCGCCCGTTGTGCGGCGATGGCCGGCAGGTCGGGCCGGTGCTCCGCATCCGAGCCGTACGCTCCCACCCTGAACCGGTGCGGATCGATGCCGCCTGCCCGAAGCTTGAGGAACGCACCGCGCTCTACATTCCCGGTCAACAACCCCAGCACTGCATCCTCGCGGCTTTCGAGCACATCCAGGAGTTCGAACACCCCGTCAAACACTCGGATCCTCCGGTCTCGAGCGGTCAATTCGCCTGCCAACAGCTCCGCATATCGTTCGCACACACGCAGGATATGAGCTTTACTCTCGGCCTCCGGGTGCTTCGCTGCAGTCATGAGCTGGCGCACTATCTGCGGATCCGTCTTGCCGTCGAACCGGAAGTCGTCGATGGGGCCGGCAGTTCCCAATTCCGCCATTAGGGCCAGACGGATCGCTGACCTTCCCGCTCCATCGGTCCAGAGAAGCGTTCCGTCTATGTCGAAGAGAACAAGTTTTTTCATGGGCTCGAATGATACTCGCCGAGGCCCGGCACGTCCTTTGTTCCGTGCGCCAGCCTCACGGCACGCTCCACCGCCACCCCAGTAACCTCCTGGGCGAGGAGTTCGAGCGGGAGAGTGGATCGCGGTGTCACTTCTCCCGTCGATAGGGCAAACACTATGTCACCATCGTACTGAGTTCCCACCGGGGTGATCCTTTGTCCCAACGCGTCTGTGGCCATTACTGCCACACCCGCCAGCTCGACTCGATCGAGATCCGCGTTGGTCGCCACGACCACCAGCGTAGTGTTCCCACCTTCACGGGCAAACGATCCCCCGGGGGTTCCTCCATGCGCCAGGTATCTGCGAGCATCCAGGAATCCATCGGCGGTCCGGGTCCCAGCGATGATCTCACCTCTCCTATCTCGCACATCGCCAAAGGCATTGACCACGGCAAGACATCCCACCACCGTATCGCCGTGACTTGCCGACCATGTTCCGACGCCACCCTTCATCGCGGAGCCAAGGCCCCGCACCTTCCCCACGGTCGCCCCAGTCCCAACTCCAACTGAGCCCTCTTCCACCTCGGCGGTGGCCGTTTCGCACGCTTGGTATCCATCATCCGCTCTGGGCCAGGCGTGGGAATCACCGATACCCAGGTCGAAGATCACCGCTGTCGGCACAATCGGAACCACCCCAACACCGACGTCGTAACCACGCCCGCGTTCGTCCAACCACCGCATCACACCATCCGCGGCACCGAGCCCGAAAGCGGAGCCGCCGGTCAGCAGTATTCCGTGGATCTTCCCAACCAGGTGTCGGGGTGAGAGTGCATCCAATTCACGTGTCCCCGTTGCCCTCCCACGCAGGTGGGCCGCTGCCCGCACACCTCCCGAGGGACCCAGGACTACGGTCAAGCCTGTTGTCGCTTGGTTGTCGGTTTGGTGCCCGACCGTGAGACCGCGAACATCTGTGATGCTGGCACACACGAGCTGAAGTCGGCCTGCCCCTCAGCTCGCCGAGCCGTCGGACGACTTCAACACCGGGCCGCCTTTGGCAGCGCACTTCTTGCAGCGCGTCACGCCTCTGATAGAACAGATGAGGCAAATGAACGTCCCGCAGCCGTCGCACGGGTATCCTTCGGATGCACGTTCTTCGTTGCCGCACGCGCGACAAATCATTCCATCGTGTTCCTGGCCCATCGCTCCTCCTAGATACGTCCCCACCCCTTAGAGAGGTATCATTACTTTCAGTCTACCTGGCACTACCTCCGCCGCGAAAGGTGTCGTTCCGCCCTGGTCGCCGTCCGACTCCACCAGCACCACCTCATCGCTCGAGACCGTGATACTCTTGCCCCGCGCCCTCTTCACTCCTCTCCCGTCAGCGGACTGCGTGATCAACCGCCAAATCGCCGACAGGCCTTCGAGACGATTACGTGCACTCAGTGCGATGACGTCCAGCAGCCCATCGTCCAACGAGATCCCCGGCCCCAAGCTGACAACGGGCGGGAGGATCGCCCCGCAGTTGGCGATCAGCACGGCAGCCGCCTTCACCTCGAATGCCTGCCCATCGACAGAGATACGAAAATGTGATTCTTCGAGGTTCCCGAGCAGCTCCCATGCCTTCACCATATACGCCGCCATGCGCCACCTCCGCTTCGACTGTCCAGAAGTCAATGCCATGAGTTGGGCGTCGAAGCCGGCTCCACACGCTACTGCAAAATATCGCTCGGTCTCACCACATGTTAGGCGTCCTAGATCGATCGCGTGAGGCGTGCCCCGGGCTATGGTGCGAGCCGCGAGCGCCGGGGCACGCGGCAGCCTCAGATTCGTAGCGAGGAGGTTCCCCGTTCCACCTCTGACCAGGCCCAACGGAATATCGCTGTCGATCATGCCGGTGAACGCCCGGATCGCGGTACCATCACCACCGTACACCGCTATCACGTCCACCGCCGCACTCACACCCTCCAGTGCCAACTTCGTCTCATCGCCCGGTCGCGTTGTGGCTACTGCATCTACCTTCCACCCTTCAGAAGACAACGTGTCGCAGACTACCTTTAGGTGTTTGGGTCTGGTACGGGCGGCGGCTGGATTGTAAATCAGCAAGGCCCTCGCCATTAGTAGCGCTTTTCCCACAGAATGTCTGCGCCGATTTGGTACTTCAGACTCAACTGCTGACTGGGAAGCGCAACTGCACAACTTTGAACGGGATCACCGCTTACCGAGAACAACCACTGCCGGCTGAAGCGATACTCCAGACTGGCACCCACGTTACGTGGGCTGAAGAATTCGTTACGAGCACACAGCCGCGGGCTCAACGTCAAGAACCATTTGTCCCCCAAACGCTTACCCAATGCTATTTCGGTGCCTGAAAGTCCCGTGGCGGCCACAGTGGGCCTAATCTGAACGTAGTCCAGCGGCACCCCCAGATCCGAGATCAGCGAATACTCCAGCTGACCCGAAAGAGCACCTAGAAACTGCGCCAATCCTTGTTCCACCAACCGCTGGTTACCAGAACCGCTCGTCCCTGAGAAAGCTTCCACACTCGGCGCACCGAAGAAGAGGTATGAGAGGATCTCGGTCTCCGAAATCGGTGGTCGCAGGTCACTCGAAAACGACAGCCGCGGATCGTATATCGTGCCACCCAGATGGACCATTACCACGATATCCTCACCGCGCACGCTCCGCACCACATGCCGGGCGTCGATGTCGATTGCTGCATCCAGATCAGGGGTACCGAAATACTTTACTTCCCCTCGGGTGACGATGAATTCCCTGGTGACAAGCTCGCGCGCAAAGGACGGCCCGAGAGCAAGTCGGTAGGTCCCCCGCGGCGTTGCCATGGTGCCGTTCAATCGATACTGATCGCGTTCCTTATCAACTCTCACGCTACCCAGAAGCTCGATATTGGCCTCGCCCGATCTGAGCCAAACGTCCGAGCCCATATCCAGCAGCAGGCTGTCGATCCGAAGGCTGTCGAGAAACCGGTTCTCGAACGCGCTCCCCAGTCCCTCTGTCCGTATCAACGTCGTGTCGACTAGATCGAAATCGGTAAAGAGTGTATCCTCTAAATTGACAACGTCTTTTGTTACGAGATCCGCAAAATACAGTATGCCTTCCGTGGCCGTACCTCGTCCCGTGAGAGTCGCATTGAATACGGGACCTCGTAACTGTACATCTGCCGTTGCCGTAAGCGACAAGAAATCTCTGATGTTAACGGCCCGGAAGTTCTCGCTTTGAATGCGCACATCGAGAATCGGACGACTGAGGTCCTCCATGCGCACCTTCCCCGATATTTCTGCGGTCCCGTCGCCGCTTTTCAGCGACAACTGCTCTATCTTGATGCTGTCGCCCGACAACACAAATCTACCGTTCAAGTCCTCGTGCCTCACACCGAGCTTCGGGAACCGCGCGGATCCATCTGCGATGGTGATGCTCCCGGTGAGGGCCGGATCCTCCCAGGTTCCCTCGACACCGAAATCGACGTCCAGGATTCCCGCGGACTCTGTCACCGCATCCGTCATGGCGTTTATCAATTGGAGATCAACGCCATCCGCAACGGCTTGGACGGACACCGGACCTGTCAATCTGCGCGCGTCCACCTCGGTCAACGCGAGATCCAGGGGAAGCCGCAAGCGAAGGTTCAGTATTTCGTTACCTCTGCGAAGCAGCCTGACGTCACCGAGCAGACGTTGTCGCTGGTAGTTCAGCGAACCGAGTAGTTGCAGAGCCCTTACGTCACCGATTCTTCCGTCTTGCAGACCGATGAAAAGGTCGCCACGCGGATCCCGGGCAGAGCCCTCGAGACTGAGAGTGCCACCCAGCGTCCCGCCGACATTGTCGTAATCCCACTGCAGCAGCATCCAGATGTCCTGCAGCGGGAGGGCTTCGACCGACATCGAGAGCTCGCTCATACCGGAGCGTGGAATACCGCCCTCAATAGTTACCGCTCCCGAACCCGCTGCATTCGACAATGCGAGATGCGAGAAACCGACCTCGCCTTCGGAAACCCGAACCGTTGCCCCTGAATCGACAAACCAGGCACCACTAGCCAGCCGGAGGCCGGTGGTATCTATCGGAATCACATAGCTGCCATCGCGGCGGAATATCGATCCGCTGGCAATCCAACCACCCAAGCCCCGCGGCCCAAAGTGTCCCTCCGTCCGCCAAGCGAGCGAATCGGAACGTCCGGCCAGCCAAACGTTGATATCTCCAAACTCCAAAGTCCCCAGTTCCAGCGAATCCGTCCGTAGCTGTAGCGCGACGTCCCCTCGCACACTGTTCCACCGCCCGGTGACTCTCAACGAATCTGCAGAGACACCACCCCTCTTGAAGTCTCGCAGTTCAAAGTCCCCCGACACCTCGAGGTTCTCGAATGAACCTGCCGCTTTGAGGTTGACCGCCAGAGCGCCGGAAGGTGGACCTTCCTGAGCCACCGTCGAATCGAGCGGCCCGAGAATCTTTGCGACCGGTGTATCCAGCACCCCGACGGAATCGGAACGCGCCACGAGAACCATTTGCCCGCTACGGGAACCGCCCAGTCCGAGTTCACCACTGGCAGATATTCTGAGAGCGTTACCCCACACGCCGAGTGTGTCCAGATACAGCAAACCGTCCTGCACCCGCGCGGCCACCCTAGCGCTATCCAGCATCACACCCGCGACATCGGAACCTCTAAGGACAGCGTGTAGATTGGCCCTCGTGCCGGCCGAAGTATCTGCCATACCGGACCCGGTGAGACGTCCGGCAAGGCGAGTCCTCGGCAGTTTCGCGTCCACGGCTGCGAGGTCCAGTCGTGCAAACCTCACGTCGAGGGAATGCGCCCCGCGGCGCGGTGAAACAAGCGCGATCGATCCCGCCAAGAATATCTGTCCAGCGGGACCCTCCAGATTCGCATCTACTCTGAGCGAATCCAGGTATCCCGTTACAACAGATCTCCCGGCGAACGAACTAGACACACCGAGCTTGGGGTACGTCGTCTCAAATCCTGCGAGGTCCAGCGAGTCGAGAACGAGTTCGGACCAAACGCCCAGCGTGTCACCCCGGCCATCGATACGCACCGTACCGTGGGCCACCGATTCCGTCCCGGGGGCTCCTCGGTATCGCAGTTCGCCGTCGAAGGCAAGCTGTAACCAGGGATCGTTCAGATAACCCGCGAGCGAGAGTCGTCCCAGGAGATCGACGGATGGTAGTAGGCGCCGGACCGACCCGAGATCCAGGTCGGCATGGCGTACGTTGAAATCTTGAAAGACGAACTCACCGGGAACTCCAATGGAAACGATGCCTTCGCCATCCAAGGTGGTTTCCGGCCAACCCGGCACGAGAGAATCGCGCAAAGTCACATTCAGCAGTACTCGCAGCGAGTCGCGCGGGCCGTCGGCCTCGAATCGTCCGGTAAGCCGACCGGCAATGGGCAGGGTGTCAAAGAAACCGCGGATATACTCGATGTCCAAGTTCTCCATATCGAGCTTCGTGTTGCGGAAGAACCAGCGACCCTCGTTGCCGGTCAGCATTCCGAGATGACCCCTGATGGTTCCGCCGCCATGTGTTCCCCGCATCCTGAGGTCCTGAGCCTCGAATTCGACGCCATCGTCGCCCGCCGAACGAATGATGAATCGACCACCGGCAACCATGCCCGCGGGAAGCTGCGCTACCAAACCTCGGACTCGATCCGTATTGGTTTCATCCGTTCGGATATCGAGATCGACCTTGAGGGGCCCCGAACCCACGACGAGCTTGCCGACGACGCTCGCCTCCGACGACGGGAGCTCCAGCGCGGCCAGATCGAGAAAGACCGAATCCCCCAGAATCGTCACGCGTCCTCTCGCGCCCGTTACATCGAGTTCGGGATCCGACAACCGGCCTTCCAGATCTGCTATGACGAACTGGATTCCGTCTTCACCGGCAAGGTGTGACTTGATCCGAACATACGGGAACGCCGCATTGAAACCTTCAATTCTCCTCACTCTCATGGGGCCATAGGGCCCAGTCTCTACTTCTGCGACCGAGTCCTGTGGATGGGCAGGGGTTCGTATCACAACGGTTGCATCGGTAATCGCAACATCCCGAAACGCTATTGCCGGAAGCGGCTGAGCCGACGCGTCTGATTTATGGGGGCTGAAGATCTCGTCGAAGTTGAGCCTTCGGCCCGGCCGCTTCAGCAGATCGATCCTGGGCCTGGTGAGAGTGAGTTTCCCCAGAGCGATACGCCCCCCAACAATGTCCTTTATCCCGTAACCCAACTGAAGATGCTCGATCACCGCCAGAGGAAAACCATCCCGGTCGCGGATCTCCACATCCCAAAGATCCAACCCTCCGACCAGCGATCCACCGACACTTCCAACTGTGATAGATCCGCCCAGCGCCTGGTTGGCGAGTGCGAGTCCTGTTCCCACGGCTGCGTTCCGCCCATTCGCGGTCCCCAAACTCACTGAGGTCATGCCGCCCACCACACCTATGAGCCACATGCCAGCCAGAGTGGCGCCGAAGAACAGACGGGCAAGCACTAAAACGCCTGTCCAACGGAAAAATGAAGGCGGAGTCGGTCGAGGAACGTCCTGCGAGGTACGTAGTCCGGGATCGCCACCACCAGCTCCTTGCGGTTCACCTCACGGAACAGTGGACTCCTTCGAGCCTCGTAAGGGTTGTATGCGATATCTAACCTCACTGGACCAAGGGGGGTGGCCAGTCGAAGTCCGACACCCGGTGTGATACGCATGTCGGCGAAATTCACATCCTCCCCTCCTCGCTCATAGACCTGGCCCGCGTCCGCGAAAATGGCGCCGAACAACCGGCCCGATAACGCAGGCAGCGGAAAACGCAGCTCAACATTGGCAAAAAAGAGCTGGTTACCTCCGGTTGCCGATGTTCGAATGATACTATCCGCCGCTACGATCGTGTCACGTCCTCCGTTAGTAAAGTTCGTGTCCACGAACACTGTATCCAATACACGCACAATCGATCCTAGTTCGTTCTGACCGAATCCGCGGACACTATTGGGCCCGCCGCCATAGAATCGATCCTCTGGCGGCACGAACACGCGGCCGGTCTCCAGGTTCTTTGGCGCGCCAAGCGATCCAACTCTCACCCTCCACGCTAACACGGTGCGCCGCGCCACACGGTGATATGAAGCGAACTCGACAACCCCCCTGACAAACTGGATCAGTTCATCCGAGCCAATCGCCGTCGATGCGTAACGAAAGTCCCCGGTCAGCCTCGTCCCTCTCGTGGGATCCAGCGGCGAATCCGAGCGGTCCCAAACGACGGTCAATTCCAGCATGGAACGACGTCTGAATTTCTGGAACACACGGGTATCTTCTACCTGGCATACATTGAGAAAGGAACAAAATGTCGCAGGATCGGCATCGGTCTTCCCGCCCGAAAGCGCGTACGATGTCGTAACCGGAATATTCGGCGCCGCCAACCATGTTACGGCAAATCTTCCGCCGACTGACTCTCGTAAGAACGCCTGAAACTCGCTGTGCCGCTCACCGGTGAATGAAACCGTGGCACTCAGTTTCCGGGAGAAAAAAAACGGCTCTCTGAGACTAGTGGTGACATTGAAGTTCAGTTTCAATCTGGAGGGATCTTCGTCTTTGAGTCCTGCACACACTCCGTTCTCCAAATTGCCATCGAGCGGTGAGGCTACACCGAGTTTCGAGGTGCGTGCCGAGATATCCAAGGTGCGACCGTCACCCAGGAAATCGAAGGCCGTCCACCCTGCCAGCGTGCGGAAGCAGTCTATGGTTCCGTATCCCGCGCCGAATCGAATGCGACGGAGCGAACCCTCCGTCACTCTAACTCGGACAGTCACGCTGGAATCTGCGGTGGTCGAGGGTAGCGAGTCCGTGAGCTCGACACCGACGAAATTGAATAGATTGGTCCGATAGAGAGCGAGCCTGCTTTCCAACAGTTTGCGCTCGCTATACAGGTCACCGGCCTTCACGGCGAGCGCCCGCCTGATGACCGCCTCATCGATGTTGCGCGCACCGACAATCTCCACAGAGGCAATGGTCGCCCGGCGCCCAGGCAACGCCTCAAACGTAACATCAGCCGAATACTGGGCGAGACGGGCGTTGAAGTTCTGCAATACTTCAGGGAATGGGTAGCCGCGGTTGCGCAGAACCGTTCTTATGGTATCTACCGAAGCCTGCAGCAAAGCCAAATTGAACGGTCGGCCTATCTTGAGCGGGAGCTTGCCCACTACGGAACGCTCAGGAATGATGTCGCCTAATCCAGTCACCCTGAGGGAGGTAACCCGTACGGGCCTGCCCTCATCGATGATGAACTTGATGTAGGCAGCACCGTTCTCTCTTCGAACGACCGTGTCGACTACGGCCTCACGGTATCCGCTTGCCCGATAGACCGCGGTGATACGGAACACATCGCGGCGGAACTCGGTTTCATCGAAATAACGCTTTGCGCCCAAACCTATCCATCGGAGTGTAGGCCACCTGGCAAATAATGCCGACTCCGAAGTACCGATGGACGCTTTGAGAGTCAGGTCGTCGATAGCATGGTTGCCGGAGAACGAAAGCCCCCTCACAATGAGCGGCGATCCACTTTCCTGAGCGCGGAGCAATGACGGAGCGACGGCGATGACTGCTAGTAAGGAACAAAGCCTAACGGACGCGCTCATCGACCCTGACGACTGATAGTGACGGTCTCACTCCTTGCCCAACGCGGACAACATCTCCTCGACAGCGGTGAATTTGACACGTGGCCTGTTGGATGCCTCACCTCGCTCAGTTTCCAGCCGATCGATTTGTCGCCAATCGGCATACGATACGCAATCGGGCTGCCTGCAGCTCACGGCGCGCTCGGCTGACACGGGATCGGGATCCACCGGCCGCAGAATCTTGCCTTCAATTACGTCCTCGACCATCGACTGTACCGTTTCCGCCGCATCGGGTTTGTTGGTTCCTATTACACCGGTAGGGCCCCGCTTTATCCATCCGCTCACATACAAGCCGACCACGTCGTGTCGGCCATCGGGACTCTCGATCCGGCCTCTCTCGTTCGGTACCGTTGCCCAGGCTTCATCGAACGGCAATCCCTCGATGGCCGTGCCCCGATAACCCACCGAACGGAACACTAGATCTACCGGTAGCTGCTCGAACTCCTCGGTGGGCTGAGCCCGCAGCTTTCCCTTCGAGCCCGCGTAGAGTCGGTTCTTCACCAATTTGAGACCGCTCACGTGTCCCACGTCACTTCCCAACAGCTCCACCGGGGAAACCAGGAAGCGCAGGAATAGCTGTCTGGGCTTGTCCCAGCTGGAGCGCCGAGAAAATTCCTCGAGAACCGCCAGCTTCTTGGCCACCGCGCCGTCTTCCGACCTCTCGGCCTCCGCACGACTCAACTCATCCAGTTCAACCTCGTCGGCCCTTACATGGACGTCGGCACCGGGCATCTCACCCAGCTCCTTGACTTCCGGGACGGTGAAAGCCGCCTGCGCCGGACCTCGACGGCCCAACATGTACACTTCCTTCACTCTACTGGCCCCAAGCACCTCCAACGCGTGATCCGCGATGTCGGTGCGAGCCAGTTCTTCCGGGGTGCGGCACAGTATGCGAGCAACATCCACAGCGACGTTGCCGACACCAATGACGGCAACCCGCTCGGCCGAGAGATCGAACTCCCGGTCGCGGAAATCGGGATGCCCGTTGAACCACGCCACGAACTCCGTCGCAGGATGGCTGCCCGCAAGATCCTCACCGGGAATGCCCATGCGGCGGTCCATCTGAGCACCCGTCGCAAAGCAAATCTGATGGTAGTGCCTGCGGAGATCCTCCGGCGAAAGATGCTTACCCACATCTACGTTCCCAAAAAACCGGAAACCTGGATTGGAGGCGATCCGGTCAAAAACCCGCGTCACGTTCTTTATTTTTTCATGGTCCGGGGCGACGCCGAACCGCACCAGACCGTAGGGGGTCGGCAACCGTTCATACATATCGACCTGGACTACCAGATTGCTACGCTTAAACAGATGATCGGCCACATAGAACCCGGCCGGACCCGATCCGATGACGGCAACCCGCAAAGGCTGCCCACTGCTGCCCACTACTGCCAACTCACGCTCCTTCTTCCAAAGACGATGCATGATACCGAATCCAATGGGCGGCGCAAAGGTATTACCGATCCTTGCAAGCCCCCATTAGCCGATCTACCTTCTTCCAACATGAGCATCTATACGCGAACCGGCGACCGTGGTGAGACATCCCTTTTCGGCGGCGGGCGCGTCCCGAAAGATCACGTGCGAGTGGCTGCGTACGGTGATGTAGACCACCTGAACTGCGTTATTGGAACGGCGCTCGCCACCGCACCGCGGGACTTCGAGACCGAGCTTCTCACGGAGGTCCAGCGCGACCTGTTTGCCATCGGCGGCAGGCTCGCAACTCCCGACGAGAAAAAAGTGGAACGTGCACTGGAGAAAGCCCAGATCTCTGGCGCCAAGGTAAAACAACTGGAGCAGGCCCTCGACCGGGCGGACAGGGACCTCCCCGAGCTGAAGACGTTCGTGCTCCCGGGTGGCTCACCTAAGGGAGCGTTGCTACACCTGGCCCGGGCGGCATGTCGCCGTGCGGAGAGAAGCGTGGTGTCACTGGACAGAGTGCAGCCGGTGCCCGATGAAATCATCCCATATCTCAACAGACTCTCCGATCTCCTCTTCACTCTTGCACGATTAGCGAACCGCCGGGCAAGCGTGGCGGAACTGAGCTGGTAGCATGACAACGCATTCGTTCTACCAGGTAGACGTGTTCACTCGCACTCCCCTGGGCGGCAACCCCCTGGCCGTATTTCCCGACGCCAGGGAACTGGATGGCCCCACGATGCAGGCGATAGCGAGAGAAATGAACCTGTCGGAGACCACGTTCGTAGCACCCTCTGAACGCGCGGCTCGTCGCATCCGCTTCTTTACGCCGACCGCCGAAATCCCGCTTGCCGGGCATCCGACGATCGGGACATGGTGGCTGCTCGCCGAACTGGGCGAATTGGATCTCTCCGAGGACAGAGTACACCGGCTTCTTCAGGAGACCGACGCAGGAGTATTGCCGGTCGACGTTGAAGTAGAGAACGGAGAGCCAGTCGAGGTCACCATGCTCCAGTCTCTGCCGGATTTTCTCACAACCGTTACGGAGACGGAGCGTCTCGCCCAAGCGCTGGGCGGCGGTCCCGGTACCGTGCGGGAGCAGCCGGCACCACAGGTGGTCTCGACTGCATTGCCACAACTGATGGTCCCGATCAGCGATCTGGCTACGCTACAGTCCCTTCCATCCGGGGGCACCGGCGGCCAACTGGCCGCCCTGTTGCGTGAAGTGGGATCGGACTGCGCAATGTGCTACACTATGGAAACCGAAGAGCCGGACTCCACCGTGCACTGCCGCATGTTCGCACCCGGCTTTGGGATCCCCGAGGACCCTGCCACCGGGAGTGCCGCAGGCGCGTTGGGTTCGTACCTCGTCTGGCACGGTGCCCTCCGCCCTCATGACGGGACGGCCCGCATCGTAGTCGAGCAAGGTAAGGAGATCGGTCGGCCGAGCCGGATCAACGTCGAGATAGCGGTCGGCAACGGTGGCGAGATCACCGAAGTTCGGGTAGGCGGGCAAGCCGTAACCGTGGTGTCGGGAGAGCTGAGGCTATAGCCACCAAGAACATTACTGTCCGACTCGGCACGGACTCCTACCAGGTGCTCATCGGCGATGGCTTGCTGCAAGACATCCCCACGCTGATCGAACATCACGCCCCGGCAACACGATACGCCATCATCACCGACTCCACAGTCGAGAAACTCTACGGCGATGGGCTGGTGGATACATTGGGAGGAGACGAACGCTGCGCGTTGTTTTCTTTCCCGGCCGGCGAGCAGAGTAAGACGCGTGCCACATGGGCTTCGCTGACCGACCAACTCCTCAGCGCTCGCTTTGGGCGCGATGCGACGGTAATTGCCCTGGGCGGCGGGGTGGCCGGGGACATCGGGGGGTTCGTCGCCGCCACCTACCTGCGGGGGATACCGCACATCCAAGTTCCCACGTCTCTGCTCGCCATGATCGATAGCTCGGTCGGAGGAAAAACAGGTGTCGACACACCGCACGGCAAGAACCTGGTGGGAGCGTTCCACCAACCATCGCTGGTGGTGACGGATGTCGCCACGCTGAAAACGCTCCCAGCGACTGATTTCCGAGCCGGCATTGCGGAGGCTATCAAGCATGGGGCGATCGCGGACTCGGCATACCTTGAGCGGCTGTGCGGGAACCGAGAACAATTGTCCCGGCAGGAGCCGGAGGCACTGCTCGATCTCGTCGGACGCAGCGTGGCCATAAAAGCGGAGGTGGTGGCCGCGGACGAGCGAGAGCACGGCAGACGTGCGGCCCTCAACTTCGGACACACGATTGGACATGCCGTCGAAGCAGCCAGCAGCTACGGTGTCCCCCACGGAGAAGCGGTAGCGATCGGCATGCTCGCCGAGGCCGACCTCGGACGCCGCATGGGAATCACCGAACCACGCGCTGTCGACCGGCTGCGCGAGATGCTCGAGCTCTTTCAACTGCCCGTGAGCCTACGAGAAGCCATTGGCACAAGGCAACTCCTGGCCGCGATAGCACAAGACAAGAAAACCCGTGAGCGGACTGCCAGATTTACCCTCATCGAAGACCTGGGGGCGGTGGCGCGCGGTCCGTCGGGGAGCTGGACCCATCCGGCCCCGGACGCGGAAATCGATGCAGTTCTCCGGTCACTCCAATAACCGCTGATCCCTCAACGAGTTGCCACATTCGTACACATTGGACGATTAGCATAAACGCTTCTAAATCATATAGTTCGAGATTTTATCCACAAAACCGCCCTGTGGGTAAATTGGGCAAAAGTTGACAGATTTTTGAAGCGCTTATCCTTTAAGTCTTTGTGATGTGGAAAACATGGCGTTGCTTGACGGAGGCCAGTCCGCTTCCTATATTCGGCCCGCCTTTGTCGGCCATTTTGGCGGGTTTTGCTCACCGGTGAGCCCGCCCCCTTCAGGTGGTTTTGACTCAAAGTTCCAGGAGCGCCGTATATGACCAAGCTCCGTACGAGCAATTCGAAGGCCTTCTTCCACTCGGCTTCGTCCACAGCGTTTGACCAGTATCTACGAGACATCCAAAAGCTCCCCCTCATAGAAGATCGTGAAGAGGAGCGTCGTATCGCGCAGCGGGCTCGCAGGGGTGACCGCAAGGCCGCCGAGCGACTGGTCACGGCCAACCTTCGGTTCGTGATCTCATACGTCAAGAAGTATCAGGGGCACGGTCTGGACTTGTCCGAGTTAGTGGCCATCGGCAACGAAGGGCTCTTGAAGGCGGTCAAGAAGTTTGACCCCGACCAAGGAGTCAAGTTCATCTCGTACGCGGTTTGGTGGGTGCGACAGGCCGTTCTCAAGGCCTTGGCCGAACAGACTCGGAGCGTCCGAATCCCGCTCAACCAGAACAGTCATCTGATCCGTATGTCGCGCACCGAAACCTATCTCTCTCAAGAATTGGGCCGCGAGCCTACCGACAACGAGATAGCGCAAGCACTCGACGACACGGTGCGCAACGTCCGTAGTGCCCGACGCATGACCGCCGGCGAAGTGTCACTCGACGCCCCCATGGATCGCTCCGATAAGGACGCCGCTACTCTAGGTGAGAGATTTGCCGGCCAAGAGGGAACTGACATCGAGGATGGGACCGACGGCAACCTCATGCGGGAATTCATCGACCGCATCTTCCAGAAGTATCTGACACCACGCGAACAGAAGATTCTCTATCTCTATTACGGTCTCGAGGAAGGGTCCGAAGGATTAACTCTAGAGAACATCGGCGCCATCATGGGTGTTACGCGTGAGCGCATCAGACAGATTCGTGAGCGAGCGTTCGAGAAACTTCGCGACAGTCCGGATGGGGTGGCGTTGCTGGGATTCTGGAAAGCCGCATAAGCCGAAAACCCAACAAGTAAGAAGGATGAGGTTCGGGAGGCAGCAACCCCGAGCCTCATCCTTTTTTTGACTCCGGGTCACGTCAGGCTTCCCCAATGTATTATTCACTACCATGACGATACCGAGCCAAGTGGTCGCGGCGCTCACATCCATCGTGGGTCCGGCGTGGCTGAGGAATCACCGGTCGGAACTCGATACCTATGCCACCGATGGACTGCCCACACATTATTCACCGCCGGGAGTTGTCGTTCTCCCCGCTTCGCGTGACGAAACTGTTCGGGTTCTGCGGGTGCTCCACCACCACGACATTCCGTTCGTCGCACGTGGGGCGGGCACCGGTCTTTCGGGAGGCGCGCTCGCCTCTCCTGATGCCGTGTTGATCGTCCTTACCCGTCTGACCCGTATTCTCGAAATCGATGGTACAAACCGTCGCGCCGTGGTGGAACCTGGCGTAGTCAACGTCCGCCTCTCGGCGGCCGCCGCCAAGTACGGACTACACTACGCTCCGGATCCATCCAGCCAATCTGCCTGCACGATCGGCGGTAATGTCGCCGAGAATTCCGGAGGACCACATTGCCTGAAGTATGGGGTCACAACGAACCACATCCTCGAGCTGGAGGTGGTGCTGGCGGACGGCAGTGTAGTCACACTCGGATCTCCCTGCGGCGAGCCGTGGGGTCCGGACCTCGTAGGCCTGTTCGTCGGCAGCGAGGGCATGTTCGGAATAGCGACCCGCATAACCGTTAGACTTACCCCCACGCCGCCAGCAGTTTGCACGTTGCTGGCGGATTTTCCCTCTCTCCGTGCGGCCGGAGAGGCTGTATCGGCCATCATCGCCTCGGGGATCATTCCGGCCGCTCTCGAGATGATGGACCGCAACTGTGTAGCGGCGGTCGAGGCATCTATTTACCGGGCCGGATATCCTACGGACGCCGCGGCTGTCTTGCTGGTCGAAATGGACGGCCCCACAAGTGCGGTGGTGGATGCGGAAAGCGAACTGGTCGCCAATCTGCTCAAGGACAACGGAACTCGGACCGTTCGGATGGCACGGGACGTCAAGGAACGAGAAAGGCTCTGGCAGGGAAGGAAAAAGAGCTTCGGAGCGCTGGGACGGATAAGCCCCGACCTGGCCGTGCAAGATGCCGTTGTGCCGCGATCCACATTGCCGGACGTACTGGAACGGATCGCGGCCATAGGTGCAGAGTTCGATCTCCCGGTGAGCAACGTGTTCCACGCCGGCGACGGCAACTTACATCCAAACATAAACTTTGACGGATCCAAACCCTGGCTCGTCGATAAGGTGAACCGCGCTTCGGCTGCAATCATGCAAGTCTGCATCGACGCAGGCGGGACGATTACCGGTGAGCACGGCGTTGGCAACGACAAACTCCGGTACATGCCGCTCATCTTCGACCCCGTGACGCTCGGCGCGATGCGGGGAGTACGCCGGGCGTTCGATCCGGGCGAACGCTCCAACCCCGGCAAGGTCGTGCCGATTCATTCCTGTCGGGAGTGGCGCTCGGCCCGTTCCGCCAGACGGCCCGGCACGGCGTCGCACGTAGCGAGCGTCCTCCGGTGATCCACCGACTCCAGTCCCTGCTCGGAGCGAACGCGGTAACGCCCGGTCATGCAGGCGGTATTCCACGGGTCGCTCCGCACGACGAAGAGGAGTGCGCACTGCTGCTCGGCGAGGCTACCGCCGAAGGCTGGAGAGTCAGGATCGAGGGGGGCGGCACCTGGAATCCATTGGATGCACCTGCGGACATTGCACTGACGACTAGGCGGATGAACGTGCGTGTCGCCGTCAGCCCCGCCGATCTCGTAGCCACGGTGTCGGCGGGAGTCTCTTGGGACGACCTTCGCACCCAACTGGCCGAGCACGGGGTCTGGATCCCAGCGGACCCTCCGGGCGGCGACAGAACGGTCGGGTCGATAGTTGCCACGGCCACAACCGGGTCCCTGAGGACAGGATTTGGACCGATCAGAGGCCACGTGTTGGGACTGACACTCGTTACGGGCGACGGCCGAATCATCCGCGTCGGGGGCAAGGTGGTCAAGAACGTTGCCGGGTTCGACTTGGCAAAACTCGCGGCCGGCAGCTTTGGGGCGTTCGGTGTCGTGACCTCGGTGCATTTTAGACTGCGCTCCGTCCCCAGGGCCGACACGACACTGGTGGTGAACGGCAAACGCCACTCGCTGATAAAAACCGCCCTGAATATCGCTGCCGAACACATTACTCCAGCGGCACTCGAAGTAGTCTCACCCACGGCCGGAAACCACGGTGAATGGACCTTGGCCGTCCGCATTGTCGGATCGGACGCCGGTGTGCGGGAACAAAAAGCAGCCATCGCCGCGGCTGCTCGGCCTTCGTCTCTCAACACGCTATCTGCCACCGACGCTTCACTTTTTTGGCAATCCCTCAGAACCCGAGCCATGGACGCTCCCACTACAATTCGGTGCGGCACCGTCCCATCGGGACTCGGTGAAGCACTGGACACAGTACAGCACCACCTCGACGAGAACTCAGAAGACTGGATCACGGTCGCCACTCTTTCCGGCATGGTCCGGTGGAGCGGCCGCGTTACGGCGGAAAGAATCAAGTTGTTCCGTTACGTCGCAGCCCAACGGGAGATCCCGGTAACGCTAGAACGGGCAGACTGGAACGTGCGGTCGGCCGTGGGACACTTTGGCGCCTACCGCGAAGGTGTAGGACGTCTTGTCTCCGCTCTACGCAGAACTTTCGACCCGGCATCGGTTCTCGTAGTGCCGATCGATGACCACACATGACCACCAACGGCTTCAGTGGCTTGGATCCCTGCGTTCACTGTGGGTTTTGCCTCCAGGCCTGCCCAACTTATCTGGCAACCGGAGACGAAGCCGACGGCCCCCGTGGACGCATTGTCCTCATGCGGAACCTGGCGCGCCGTCAACTCACCCCAGCCGATGACCGCCTCGGTTACCATATCGACCGCTGTCTCGGCTGTCAGGCGTGCGAGACCGTCTGCCCTTCCGGCGTGAGTTACGCTCCTGCCCTCGAGGCCACACGTGAACTCCTGGCGGAACAACGGCCCATACCGCTCGTGTCGCGGGCCCTCAACAGGATCATGGCAGAACCCCCATTGCGAACACCCATATCGTGGCTGGTGCGGCGCGTACGGCCCGTGTCGAGAGCGTTCGCAGGCAAGTCACGCGTGGGATTCGCGTTCGGAATGCTGGCGGCTACACACGTGCGGCCGAGGACCACGCAGGTTCCTGCCACAACCGGCGGCGGCACCGGCGCTCCGGCAACCGACGGTGTCGCAACCATCTTCGTCGGTTGCATAATGGAAGGCCTCTTCCCTCACGTGCACGCAGCATGCGCCCGGACGCTTGCGGCAAACGACTACCGCATCGTTGCGACCCCCAATCAGTCCTGTTGCGGGGCATTGCACGCGCACGCCGGACAACATGAAGAGGCGAAACGTCTAGCACGTAATAACGTTGCGGCATTTGCAGCCAATCCCGACGTTCGAATCGCCGTCGACAGCGCTGGCTGTGGCGCCATGCTCAAGAACTATGGCCGGCTCCTCGCAGACGATCCGCTGGAACAGGACGCGATCGCGTTCGCCCAACGCGTAAGCGACGTGACGGAATTGCTGGCTGAGCGCGGACCAAAACCGGGGGCAAATATGCGCATGCGCGTAACCTACGATCCGCCTTGCCATCTCATGCACGCGCAGCAAGTGACTGAAGCGCCGTTGGCGGTGCTCGATGCCATACCCGGCATGGAGAAAGTCGCTCACGCCGAAGCCGAGATGTGCTGCGGTAGCGCCGGCAGCTATTCCCTAACGGAACCACACTTGTCCCAGGTCGTACTGAATCGCAAGATACGGTCGCTCGAGGCAACATCACCTGAGCTGGTGGCCACAGGCAATCCGGGTTGCATCATGCAGATCGGAGCGGGCTTGATCGCCGCCGGATCGAAGGCTCGAGTAGTTCATCCGGTAGAGATCTTGGATTGGTCGTATGAACGGGCGGGCTATTATGCCGAGTGAATTGAGCGCAGCGGAAGTAGCAACCGTGGTGAAGGGCGATCTCCCAGAGGAGATGCTCAAAGCCGTCGTCGATGGAGCAGTCGTAGCCAAAGCTGACGTCACAACCATCGAGCTGTCCGGGCAAGGCGCACTGCAGTGCATGCAGGGGATTCTCACAAACGACATCGAAGGCCCGGGAAGCGGGGCGTTCGTCTACGGTGCGATCCTCACTTCCAAGGGGAAAATAATCAGTGACATGTGGGTGGCCCGTGAGAACAAGAAACTCGTCGTGTTTTGCCCCAGCGTGGGCTCGGATAAGGTCTTGGAGACGTTCGGCCGCACAATTCCTCCCCGGTTAGCACAGTTCACGAACGTAACGTCCCAGGTGGAGGTGCTGCGCCTGGTCGGACGCAAGGCATCGACAGTTGCGGTCGACGCCGGACTGAAACTGCCCAACGCAGGCCGCATCCGCATAGATGGCGCCCGGATGATCGCGCGACCCACCTATGAAGAACCGTTCGAGATTCAAGTGGCGTGCCCCAAGGAAGAAGTGGCCGCTTGTCTCGCGTCTCTGGAAGACGCGGGAGCCATCGTGTCCGACGCATCGGCGCTCGACGTTGCGCGCATCCTGCTCGCATGGCCGCGACTGGGAGCCGAGATCGATGGCAAGACTTTGCCACAAGAGGTGCGGTTCGACCAGCTGGCCGGTGTGTCTTATTCAAAGGGCTGTTATACCGGCCAAGAGACCGTCGCCCGCATTCACTTTCGTGGCCATGTGAACCAACGAGTGGTGGGCCTGCTGTGGGATGATTCACCTGACCCGAGTGAGAATCGAATCTTACGAGACGGCAAGCTCGTAGGTCGTCTTACCAGCGTTGCTTGGCTGGGCATCGGCGACCGGCATATCGGTCTCTGCAAGCTGCGGAAAGAAGTGGCGGTGGGGTGCACCGTCACTGCGGGCGGCGCGTTGGCCCGCACGGTAGATCTCCCGATGGAGGCCCTATGAACATATTCACATTGATCGCGATAATGGTCATTGGAGTACCCCTGTGCCGGGCATTGGCGGTGCGTATTTCCCGAGGGGCAGGCGGGAATTCGCCGGCGACACGCCGCGCGTTAGAGCAGATCGAGCAGCGGCTGGCGGAAACCGAAGATCGCTTAGCCGACACCGCCAACCGATTGGCCGAGCTGGAGGAGCGACTGGACTTCACCGAAAGGATGCTGACGCAGCAGAAGTCCCGGCCGCAGCTCAACGCCTGAGGCGCTTGCCCGCTAACACGTGCTCGACGGTTGGGGGGAGACTCGTTAGGGCAGTCGACCCTGGCCTGCCGCCTATCGCCCAGCTAGACTCAAGCACATGGCAGCCAACCAGACTCGCCGGGTTCCCATCGTCCGACATGACAGTAGCAAGATCACCGAACTCAGCGATGAAGTTGCGGTGGAAGACCCTCTGGAGATCAGTCTGGCCGATACACCCCTCGCAGTGACTATGCGGACGCCGGGCGACGACCGGGACCTTACCGTGGGGTTTCTCCTGACCGAGGGGATCGTCCTGGCCCCAGACGAGGTGCGGTCCGTCGACCGAATCGATGACTCCAGAGTGTCCGTGCAGCTGGCGGACGGGCTCGACGTAGATCCAACGCGGTTTCAGCGGAACATGTTTGTGTCCAGTTCGTGCGGAGTGTGCGGTAAGGCCTCGCTGGAGGCGGTGCAGCTGGTCGCCCCTCCGGCAAGAGATTTCAGCGTGAGTCGCGCCGTAGTAACGTCCCTTACGGGCCGGTTGAGACAACACCAGCCTGCGTTCGACACGACCGGAGGCCTGCACGCCGCCGGCCTGTTTGACCTGTCGGGCAACGTGCTGGCAGCGCGGGAGGACGTTGGACGGCACAACGCGGTCGACAAGGTCATCGGCGCTGTGGCTGCGACAGTCTGGCCGCTGCCGTTGTGCCTGCTCGTGGTGTCGGGGCGGCAGAGTTTCGAGGTCGTTCAGAAGGCCGCGATGGTCGGCGTAGGAGGGGTCATCGGCGTCTCCGCACCGTCGTCCTTGGCTGTCGATCTAGCTGAGCGGTTGCAAATGTTGCTGGTAGGTTTTTCTCGGGAAGCGGGGTTCAACGTGTATGCGGGCGGACAAAAGCTGGTGAACTAGGGATGTTCCCCGGGGTAGCCTTTTTTGCCCGCACTGGGCAAACTTCATCAACGACTATGACAAACCAAGACATCGTTGCACGCTGGAAGGAAGAACCGGCACCGCTTCTTCCTCTGTTGCATGCCTTTCACGACCGAGACGGATTCCTGTCGGACGAAGCGATTCGCGAGGTGTCCGATGCCTTGCGGATCCCCGTGGCGGACCTGTTCGGTACTGTCACCTTCTACCATCACTTCGCACGCAAGCCGCCGTCCAACAGCCGCGCGCGCGTTTGCACCGGCCCCATATGCTGCATGAACGGCGGCAGGGAGTTGCTCCGGGCGCTCGAGGGCGACGGAGCCACTTCGATGCCCTGTGCGGGAAGGTGCGACGAACCCGTTCCCGTGCTCGACGGCAACGAAACGTTGGTGGGCATCTCGGCGGAAGACCTCGGCAGCCGGCCGACTCCTCTCCCCGTTCCCAATCCAGGAGGTTTGGAAGAGTGTGTGTTCGCGGAGATCCGCACCCCCTGCCGCGCCACCCTCGAGGGCTATTGCAATAGCGGTGGGTACAAGGGACTCGAGAAGGCCGTCCGGCAAATGAGCCCGGGTGAAGTTCTCACACTCATATCCGACAGCAAGCTCGCCGGTCGCGGCGGTGCCGGGTTCCCCACCGGCGTCAAGTGGAAGGCCGTGGCCGACGCGCCGGGCGAGCCTAAGACCGTGGTGTGCAATGCGGACGAAGGTGAGCCGGGTTGCTTCAAGGATCGTGCAATTCTGGATTACGATCCACACGCCGTGATAGAGGGAATGGCCGCCGCGGCCTACGCCTCCGGCGCCAGTCGTGGTTTCATTTATCTGAGATACGAGTATCCCCACACACTTTCCATCCTGGAGACCGCCATAGCGGAGGCACGCGACGCGGGCTGGATCGGCGAGAGAATACTCGGTACGGATTTTGACTTCGATATCTACGTCCGCCGCGGCGCCGGCGCGTACATCTGCGGCGAAGAGGGCTCGCTGCTCAACAGCCTCGAAGGCAAACATCCATTCCCCAGAAATCGGCCGCCGTTTCCCGTAACTCACGGCTTCGAAAACCTTCCGACCGTAGTCAACAACGTCGAGACCTTGGCATCGGTACCGCACATACTGTCGCACGGAGCCGAATGGTATCGTGGGCTCGGGATGAACGGGCATGCGGGTACCAAGCTGATCAGTCTCTCGGGTGACATTCAGCGACCCGGTAACTACGAGGTGCCGCTCGGGCTACCCTTGAGAACTCTGCTATACGACTGGGCCGGTGGGCCGGGTGCGGGACGTTCCATCCAGGCCGTCACGATGGCCGGGCTTTCCGGCGGTTTCTTGGCCGGCGAAGACCTGGAGGTGACACTCGATGAGCCAAGCATCAAGGCCAAGGGATCGTTCTTGGGTGCGGGCGGAATCATGGTGTTCGATAGCAGTCGTGATATGGTCGCCGTAGCACGCGATGCGATGGAGTTCTTTGCAGAGGAATCGTGCGGCAAGTGTTTTCCGTGCCGTATAGGAACGCGGCGCCTCGTGGAGCGGCTGGAGGGTGCGGCCGGGCCAGGGGAACTCACGCCGTGGATCGATGAAGTTCGCGATATTGGGACCGCCATGAAGGCCGTCAGTGCGTGTGGCCTCGGTATCGCTGCGCCGCTCATCACGGAAAGTCTCGTAAGGTATTTCCCCGATGGAGTGGCGCGTCATGTGACCAACTCCGGCAAGTGATGTCGCAAGGAATAGTGCCATGATCATGCAGCAATACGATAAAGCGCAGGGTACGATGACCCTGGACGGTGAAAAAGTATCCATCACGCCGGGCGAGACCCTATACCAGGTGGCCGCGAGACACGGCAAGCAGATACCCACCCTGTGCTACGACGAACGCCTGGAGCCATTTGGCGGATGCCGTCTCTGCGTCGTAGATCTGGAAGGCGCACGCAATCCGGTGGCATCGTGCACGACACTGGCAACCGATGGCATGGTGGTCCGCACGACTACCGATAGAATCGAGTCGTACCGCAAGATCCTGCTCGAGATGGTTGCGTCGGAAAATCGCGAAATCGACGTCGACCCATCGCGAGGCTACGCGTCACAGGAGTTGACCGGGCTAGTAGACCGATACGGCGCTCGCACCGGTCGATTTGCCGGCAAGCAATCGGGTGCCACGCGGCTCGACGATGACAACCCCTTTATTTACCGCGACTTCGATCTCTGCATTTCGTGCTACCGCTGCGTTCGCGTGTGCGCCGAGCGTGAGGGCGATTATGCCATCAGCATAATGAACCGTGGTTTCGACACCAAAATCACCACGGAGTTCGGAGGTCTGCTCAAGGACTCCGCCTGCACGTTCTGCGGCCAGTGCGTGCAGACCTGCCCCACCGGTGCGCTCGCCGACCGCAAGGCCATGCGGCACGTCGAACTGGCGGCGGAGATCGAAAAGACCAGGACGATCTGCCCCTACTGTGGTGTCGGCTGCTCCGTAGACATCATGACCAAGCGAGACAAGATCGTGGGCGTGCAACCGGCAATGGACGGGCCCGCCAATGAAGGCGCCTTGTGTGTCAAGGGACAGTTCGCCTACGACTTCGTACAGCACCCTGACCGGCTCACCGTACCTTTGATGCGCGGTGACGACGGTAATCTGCACGAGACCGACTGGGACACTGCATTGGACCGCGCGGCCGCTGGTCTCAAGAAGGTCGTGAGCGAACATGGCAGGCACAGCGTATACGCCGTTGCGTCGGGCCGCGCACCGGGGGAAGCGGCTTACACCATACAGAAGTTCATGCGCGCGGGGTTCGGGACCAATTACGTAGACAACTGCAGCCGGGCCTGACACTCTCCGACGGTTGCCGGTCTGGCAGCCACGATCGGACGCGGCGCAATGTCCAATCCGTTGGCCGATATGGACAAGCCGGATGTGTTCTTCTGCATCGGCACCAACATGACCGAGTGCCACCCCGTGGCGGCTACACGCATGAAGCAGGCGCTGGCACGGGGTGCCAAGATGATCGTCGCCGATCCTCGGAAGATAGGCCTCGCCGAGATATCCGATCTCTATCTGCCGCTCCGGGTGGGTACCGACTCGGCGCTGTTATTGGGAATGGCCCACGTAATAGCCCGCGAGGGCCTGATCGATCCCAAGTTCATTGCCGATCGTACCACCGACAGTGAACGGTTCTTGGAACACGTGAAAGATTTCCCCCCCGAGTGGGCCGAGGAGATCACCGGTGTTCCGGCTCGCGACATCGAGACCGCCGCCCTGTGGTACGGCCGCGCCGATCGCGGAGCTATATACTACACGCTGGGCGTGACCGAGCACATCTGCGGCGTCGACAACGTACAGAGCCTGTGCAACCTGGCACTCATGACGGGCAACATCGGTCGCGAAGGGACGGGGATAAACCCCATGCGCGGCCAGAACAACATCCAGGGCGCCGGTGACTGCGGAGCGTTGCCCAACAACTATCCTGGCTTTCAGCCGGTGACGGACCCCCAGAACCAGGAGAAGTTCGCGAAGCTCTGGGGCACCAAGGTCGACCTGGAGAAGGGCATCACCAAGGTTGCCGCTCTGGAGCGGTGCGGTGATGGCATTCACGCGATGTTGATCGACGGCGAGAACACCGTCGTATCGGACCCCGAGCGAGCGCACTGCGAGCAGGCTCTCAAGAGCCTCGATTGTTTGATCGTCACAGACATCTTCTTGACCGAGACCGCGCAGCTCGCGGATGTCGTATTCCCCGCCACCGCGTGGGGCGAGACCGATGGGACCTGTACCAACACCGAGCGGCGCGTGCAGCGCTTGCGCAAGGCCGTAGAGCCCCCCGGCCAGGCCATGCCGGATTGGTGGATCGTATGCCAGCTTGCCAAGCGCATGGGATTCCCCGGGTTCCAGTTCGGCAGCGCGAAAGAAGTTTTCAACGAGTTGTGTGATGTCTCACCCATCTATCACGGTCTCGACTGGAATCGCATCGAGCATGGTGAGTACCAGTGGCCGGTGCCTGATAAGGATCACATGGGTACACCGCGGCTGCACGAAGAGGAGTTCCCCAACGGTCGCGGTATCTTCAAGTTGATCGGCTACAGGGACCCGGCCGAGATCGTGAGCGAAGAGTATCCCGTATGGCTGACGACCGGCCGCCGGTTGCAGTCGTATCACACGCGCACCCAGACCGGCCGGTCCCAGGGGATCGACTATCTATTGCCGGAGGAAGTTCTGGAAGTCCATCCGGACGACGTTCGGAAGTGGGGCCTGGAGGACGGTGGCTGGGCGGAGATCTCCAGCCCGCGTGGGTCAGTCGACATCAAGGTGAAGGCCACCGACAAGAGTCCCAAAGGCACGGTGTTCGCGAGCTTCAGCTTCAACGACGTGCCGGTCAATATCCTGACCGGTGGCGGCTACGATCCCATCACCGACACCGCGGAACTCAAGGTGTGCCCAATACGTGTCAGACCGTGCGAGAAGGGAGTGCGGTAGAGTGCAGAGTGCAGAGTGCAGAGTCTAGGCAATTAGTCATCCGGCGTACAGGTCTCGGTAGAGCGCCAATGCTCGTTCGTGTGCGTCTCTTTTCTTCGCTCTATAGTCTGAAGCGTCACTCAACCTCTTGGCCGCATCGATCCAATCGGCTAGTGTGTCGATCGCCCAGTCGAGCAGCATCATGCGGTGGTACAGCTTTGCCCGCTCGGCCTCGGCGTTCGAGAGTTCGCCGTAGGCGGCCGGTATCGCGCAGCGCTCCAGGTCGTCGAACGTGGGCCCACCCACCATTGCCACATCCAGCACCGGATCGCCGAGCTGCAAGTCGTCCCAATCGAGCAAATACCAACGGTCGTCTTCCGTGATGAGCAGGTTGTTGAGCCACACGTCGGTGTGCGTGGGTCGATCGGCCGGGTAATTGAAGAGCGGCGACGTCGAGACGTGCGCGTCGAGTTCGGTAGCGTAGCGTTGCATGTCGCAGAGGTCCTCCGGCGTAACGAACGGTGGTGTCCGGCTGAGAACGATCTCCAGATCTTCGCGATAGCGCTCCCTGTACGTTCTCTCGTAGAAGGCCCGGCAGGTATCCCGCTCGAGCGGTGCCACCGCCTGAGGAGTGCCACGTGATCGGCATCGGCAAGCTTCACGTGGAATCCGTCCGTGGTGCCGTCAATTCCGACCCGGAACGATTGGTTTACGAAGCCACCTTCGTTCACCACGTATGCGATCGAGAGCCTTTCGCGGTCAGCGACGCCGGCCACCGGCACCATGCATTGCGCCAGGGAGCGGCCCGCCTGTTGCTTCATCGCACTTCCCCCGTGCGAGGCTATGTACTTTTCGTTATGGCCGATCGCGTGGCAGACCCGCAACCGAAGTAGCGTAGGTTCACAATCGCGTTCACTGACTTGCGGTCGGACTCCGATGTCTAGCCGGCGAGCAGGAGTGCCCGCAGTTCTTCCGCCACCTCTGAAAAGGCGGGCCAAGACTCCTGGCTGGCTGGGAAAGTTTCATCGCTGTCGTGTAGCGGCGCAATCGTCGAAAGGTCCGAGAGGGCCGAGCTGTCGGGACCGGCATAGGCTTCCAGATGAAATTCCTGGGTTAGTCGGACTGCTTCATTCATGTGATCGCCAGTCTTCTCGAACGCACCGAGACGCGCGTACGCTATTGCGAGAGTGACTTCGATATCGCGCACTTCCCACAGCGCCGCGTCCTGCGCCAGTACGTTGCATTCGGCACGCCGCCGTTCGAATCCCACCCGGTCTTTTCTCAGCCCGGCCAACCTCAGCAAGTCCATGACCACGTACATGCGTTTCTTGTGGCCCGGTTCCTCCCGCAGCACCAGGTTGAAAGCGTCCTCGGCTGCATCGTAATTGCCTACGTGGACAAGCAGCGAGCCGAGCAACGAGAGCGTCTCCTGTCGTTCGAATGAGTTGGCAGCCAATTGAAACGCGTTGTATGCGGTCGTGACGCTTGCGACCGATCGCCCATCCATCTGGAACACTCTCGCTAGTTCATTCAGGGCCTGCACTTCGGCCGAAGTCTCACCCAGGTCGTGAGCCTCTATTCTCACCTCCTCGAGTGCCCGCTCCGCGTCGGCGAGTTCCCCGCGGTTCCTGGAAACGCATGCACTGCCGATGCGGGCCTGGAGTCGATGCAGATCGCGTCCCAATCCGGCCGCTATCGCGAACGCGTTGTCGGCCTCCGCGAACTCCGAACACGCCAGGAATAGGGTACCGCGGCGGAGTTGAGCCACAACCACGTTCTCACCGTCGCCCGCGCCGCACAGTTGGATGACGGTATCCAGTACGTCGAGAGCCTCCGCCGGTTCCGCGACACTTGCGAGCCAGTCGGCGTACGCGAGCAGCGGTTCGACTAGCGGCTGATTGTCGCTCCCGTCGAGCGCCATGCCTGCGGCATTAACGATAGCGAGCAGATGCTGGGGCTCTTCTGTCGTGCATGGTACGTCGGCTACGAATCCACGGGTCGCATCAATCTGGTAGGCGGTTGCTGCTCTATCCAGGTCACCGTCAACGAACCAATCGATTAGCCTCATAGTGAGAAAAGCGCCCAGGGCAATCTGCCCGGCACGTTGCCCAGATCCATCGCTCCCGCGCTCCATGAACACTCGGTGCCTGAACAGCGGTGGGTACGACGGCCGGAAGACCTCTCGTTCCTCGGTCACTATCACACTCCTATGCCGGGGGCCTGGATAGTTGAGCTACATGGAATGTGCGACCTATTGACCACGTGCGGTAGGGGCCTCTGTGATTGCAGATCGCAGATTACAGATTGGGGATCGCAGACTGTTGGCGATCGCTGGCCCGGATTGTCACACCCCTCAATTAGCCTTGCCACAGGTAGGCGTGTTCAGGTGAGAATCACTCAGGACACGGACGGGTCAATCACCTGGTCTTCCGGTCCACGGCACAGATGCCCTGGGGAAGAGATCAGATGCTCGGAGAGACGGGAAGCATCCCAAAAAAGCGGGGCGAATGTCCCAAAAACGACGTATGATGTCGCAAAAACGCCCTATCGCAAGCGTGCGAGCAGGTGCAAGTTAGCGAAGGGCGTGGTTGTGTCGGACCGGGAAGGCGCGTACACGAAGTAGTCCGGTGAGGTGTCGTATGTCACGTGTGCAGGCACGCTGCTGGGTGTGCCAGCAAATGGAAGATGAAGACAAGGCACGGGAAACCGCGATCCTGTCGAGACTGGTGGGGCATGCTGCCTGGGCCATCTGCATTCGGTGCGGGCAGGAGGTGCCCGATCTCGAAGATCCTGAATACCTGGCCCGGGCCAAGCGTCACCTGGGTGCCATCCAGTCGTGAAGGCCGGTGCGGTGCCGAACATTATTTCCAACCAACGCTGGGAATTGTCACACCCCTGTGCGAGTTTTCCAGGACCTTTAGACAGAGGTGGCGGTGGATTTCCCAGACCTGTTCGGACGAGCCACGGGACACGAAGCGTATCTGCCAGCGGGCCGAGTCGTACCGGAAACATGCGACGAGGTCAGGTGGTTGGGTGGGCTGAGGACGTAATCGGGAAGACGGCGCGGACGGAGCAAGGAGAGTCCCATGGCAACTCGTAAGCGGCGTGCTCGTCCCGGAGCGGCAATCGCGGATCCGACCATTCGGCAGGCGCTCGACGCCTATGTGGCCGCGCAGCCGGCGAAGCGGCGGCGGGCGGCGAGGCTAGACCTTGAGCTGCTGGAGTCCTATCTGAACGGCTACGCCTACGAGTCGCTGACGAACGCCGAGTCGCGGCTGTTCGAGGAGCTGTCCAACGAACAGGGTGCGGGGCATCGCTACTACTGCGAGATCTTTGGACCGAAGAAGCTGGTGCCGGAGTTGCGGCAGTTTTTCGGTTGGTTCCTGATCCACAAGGTGATGGCGCGGCCGGAAGACCTGGGCCGCGTCGCGAAGGAGACGGGGCGGCTCGTGACGTGGTTGGGCGAGCGGGCTAGCATCCCGGCGACGGCGGCCAAGGAAGGTGCGGCGCTCGCGGCGGAGGCGGAGGTAGTGGTGCCCAGGGCCGAGGAGGTAGCGCACATGCTGCGCCCGGCGTTGGGCGCCGAGCGGGAGCCAACCGGCGAGGTAATCGAGGGCCAGTTCCGGGTGGCTCGGCTCAAAGCGGGGAAGCTGTGGCTCGAGTCGTGGGAGGATGGGGAGACGTACGGGCCGCTCGCGATACCGGCTGCAGCGACGAAGGGCCTGGCCGTGGACTGGGAGATTTCGGGGGCGGTGGGCCAGGTGGGGCGGGAGTGGGTGCTGCTGGAAGTGTGGAATGTGGAGCCGGGAATAGGATGACGGATAGGCCGTGGGCAGGGTGCGATCCGGACGGAAGTTTGAATTGTCACACCCCTGTGTGAACGTTTCGAACGTAAACTACCGCAAACAATGAGACGTGGAACCTGACCAATCCACTGGTAGAAAGAGGGAAGCGATGAGCACGGATACCACAAAACAGACGACGGCACTGACACTTGAGGTGCTGCAACAGGCCCTTGCCGGGAGCGCTGCCGCGTTCCGTTGCCGCCGCACGCTTCAACCGGCCGGCGGACCCGGTGACAAGGTTTTCCCCCCGACTTATCAAGGCGCCGTCTATGCGGTTGAAGAGCGGCGTATCAGGCGCGACGATGGCACTGAAGTGGTCGTGTCTTGCGTGCTCCTCGACTCGGTGCAGTCGCAAGCGAACCGGATGGAGGAGGCATTGCAGGACGCTCTGGACGCCAAGCGAATCAAGATTCCGATGGTCGAGGTAAGGTTTCCCGACGATGGGCTGCTTCAACCGGTGGGGCGCGTGACCAGCCTTCAGGCACCGCACCGCATCGCGGATGCAATTCTCCGAGACAGTATGCTGAATGGGATCAAGTTCCCAGAATCCGAGGAGGGAAAGAAACTGGCTGGCGTTGGACTCCACAACGCGAGGCCGTTGTTCGAGCTGTGTCCC
>JBHHZE010000024.1:0-50016 GCA_046757925.1 Gemmatimonadales bacterium | reverse complement strand
ACGATTCTTCGTGAACACCGTCGGAACCCACACCGGATCGTCCAAGTTCAACCCCGGAACGCCGCACGGCGCGCAAGACCCTCTCGAACAGCCTCCTTTATGTAGCCAGAGGTGCCAGTGGATCGCATTCACATACTCGTCGATGAGGCCGAGAAGGCTCGTTACCGCAGGCAGGCGGAGCGCGAGGGGAAATCCCTGGGAGCGTGGCTGAGGCAAGCGGCCCGGGAAAAGCTCCAAGTCGCGGAATCAGCGATGCGGATCGAGACCGCCGATGAGTTGAGCAAGTTCTTCGACGCATGTGATGCCCGTGAGCAACGTCCCGAGCCCGACTGGGCCGAGCATCGTCGCGTGATCGATCAGTCCCGAACCAACGATTGACCGCCACGTGATTTTCGTTGACACCAACGTGTTGATGTATGCAGTGGGGGGGGACCATCCTCTGAAGCCAGATGCTCGCGCGTTTTTCAGAGATGCCCTGGAGCGCAAACACTCCCTGGCGACGTCAGCGGAAGTGCTGCAAGAATTGATGCACGCCTATCTCCCCGTCCAGCGGCTCGAAACCCTCGATGCCTCCCTAGCTCTGGCGGAGTCTTGCATAGGTGTGGTCTGGCCCGTGGAGCACGAGGACGTCAAACTGGCTCGTGCACTCGCAACCCGGTATGCCGGCATGGGAGCCCGCGACCTGATGCATCTGGCTTGCTGTCGGCGTCATGGTGCGGAGCAAATCAAGACCTTCGACCGAGCGCTCGAGGCGGCGTTCGTCCAGCGCTAATGAGAGCAGTCTGTTGACTCATTATCTTGAGTCATTTATACTAACTATATGAGTATCAGACTACAGGTGGTCATGGACGACGCAGAACTCGCGGAAATCAAGCAGGTGGCCCGCAACAACCGCATGACGGTGGCAGAATGGGTGCGTCAGGCTTTGCGGGCTGCCCGGCAGAGCGAGCCGGTGGTCACGGCCGAGGGTAAACTCCGCGTGGTCCGAGAGGCTGCATGCCATTCGTATCCCAGCGGGGATATCGACCGAATGCTCGCCCAAATCGAGCGCGGCTACCTCGCCGAGCCGAGCGGGTGATATTCGTCGATTCGAACATTCCCATGTACCTGGTGGGAGCACCTCATCCCAACAAGACCTGCGCCCGGATGATACTGGAGCGCCATATCGTGGCCCGCGACCGGTTGGTCACTGACGTGGAGGTGTTCCAGGAGATCCTACACCGGTATGTGGCTATTGACCGGCGCGACGCCATCCAGCCGGCCTTCGATTCGCTCGCCGGTGTCGTGGACGAAGTCCTGGCGATCGAGTTCGCCGATGTCGAGCGCGCCAAGGCGGTGGTGCACGACAAGGACGAGTTGTCGGCGCGCGATGCCATTCATGTCGCCGTGATGGACCGTCATGGGATAGACCGTATCATGTCGTTCGACCGGGCGTTCGATCTGGTGCCAGGGCTCACTCGCATCGCAACTTGATGCGTGCGTCACGGCCGATGCGAAGGTCTTGGCGAATCGAGCGCTGCCGAGCGATCGCTCGGCGGCTTAGCGCAAGATATGCGTCCTGTAAGGACGCTCGCTGACGGAATATCGAATATCCAACTACGAACAAGGATTATCGAAGTGGTAACACTTCGCCGTTCGATATTCCTTGTTCAGTATTCAGTATTCGTTAGCCACACTCGCTATAGCCGCACACGTGACACTTGACGCACCCTTCCGCAAACTCAAGCTGTGAGCCGCAGTCGGGACAGGCGCCGATGAACTGTTGCGGCGTATGGAACGCGAATTCGATCATCTCGCCCTCGCTGCCTGGGGCGGTGTCGTGTACGACCGGTACCGTGACGTCATCGTCCTGCAACAGGTCCTGCTGGATTCCCTGCTTGGCCTGCATCCACTTCTCCATCGCTATGCCGATGGCATCGGGCACCGAAAGGACCTTCGTGGGCCCGAGTCCGGTCACACGATCGGACGATATGCCGCGCAGCTGTCGATAGATCTCCTGCATTGGGATACCCGAACGCAGGGCGAGCGAGATGAGCCGGCCGACCGCCTCGACGTCGGCCATGAGCGCACCGCCAGCCTTGCCGAGTGTCATGAAGACCTCGAACGGCTGGCCCCTGTCGTCTTCGGTTATCGTTACGTACAGCGTGCCGAGCGGCGTCTCGACACGGCGCGTCGTACCCTTCAGCAGTTCGGGTCGCGACCGCTTGGCCCTGCGCTGCAGGTTCTCGGCCTCGACGTCGTGCAGTACCTTCTTGGTGCGCTCCAGTTCCGCCAGCAGCTCCGCGTTGGTGGCCCTGAGTTCCGTGACTTCGTCGGACGGCCTGCCCTCTACGACGTCCTCCCCGCTCTGCCGCTTCACCTTTTTGGCGGTGCTGCCCGTCGACAGCACCTGCATCTCCCGGCTACCGTCGCGGTAGACCGTTACACCCTTGCACTCGAGTTCAAAGGCGAGTTCGTAAATTTGGCGCACGTGGTCTTCAGTTGCCTCTTGCGGGAAATTGCAGGTCTTGCTAATCGCACTGTCGGTGAACTCCTGAAACGCCGCCTGCATCTTGATGTGCCATTCGGGCGTCACGTCGTGCGCGGTCACGAACACCCGCTGCCATTTCTCGGGCACCTCGTCGAAGTGGATGCGTCCCGACTCGGCGATCTGCTGTATCAATGCGTCTGAGTACCAACCTTCGCTCTTGGCGATGGCCACGAACTCCTCGTTCACATCCGGCATCAACGCGCCGGCCTGATTTCGCATGAACGCCACCGCAAACAACGGCTCGATACCGGAGGAGCAGCCCGCGATGATCGATATGGTGCCGGTAGGGGCTACCGTGGTGAGATTGCAGTTCCTGAGCTTCCGCACAGGGCGAATGCGGTCGCCGTCCGCGTCGCGCGCGCAGGTCTCGTCCGGCCCCCAGATGCTTTCCTCCCACGCGGGGAACACACCGCGCTTAGTGGCCAGCCGCTCGCTCTCGACCTTGGATTCGTCGTCTACGAATTTCATGAGCTTGCGCGCCCAGTCGGTCGCGTCATCGGAGTTGTACGGCACGCCCAGCTTGATCAGGAAATCGGCCCAGCCCATTATCCCCAGCCCGATGCGTCTGATCTGTTGCGCCAGTTGGGTGATCTCGGGCAGCGGGTACTTGTTGACGTCGATAACGTTGTCCAAGAAATGCGTGCAGAGATGTACCGCGCGCCGCAAATCGTCCCAATCTACCTCACCGTCCTTGACGAACGGCCCCACGTTGATCGAGCCCAGGTTGCAAACGTCATAGGGCAACAGCGGCTGCTCGCCGCACGGGTTCGTGGCCTCATAACTGCCCAACTTCGGAACCGGGTTGTAACGGTTCGCCTGGTCGATGAAAAACACACCTGGCTCCCCGGTCTTCCACGCCCCGTGAACTATCTTGTCGAATACTTTGCCCGCGCTGAGCTGCCCTACGACTTCGCCGGTCCTGGGATGGATGAGATCGTAATCTTCACCGTGCTTGACGGCCCGCATGAACTCGTCGGTCACGGCCACTGAGATATTGAAGTTCGTGATCTTGGTGGTGTCGTCCTTGCATGCGATGAACTCGAGGATATCGGGGTGATCCACCCGGAGAATCCCCATATTGGCACCACGGCGCGTGCCACCCTGCTTCACCACCTCGGTCGAGGCGTCGTAGAGTGACATGAACGAAATGGGACCGGACGCGACGCCCATCGTCGAGCGCACCACGTCGCTGTTGGGCCGGAGGCGCGAGAAGCCGAACCCGGTGCCACCACCCGACTGGTGTACCAGGGCCATGTTGCGCAGCGTGTCGTAGATGCCGCTCTTGCCGTTGGAGAGGGCGTCGTCCACGGGTAGCACGAAGCATGCGGAGAGTTGGCCCAGTGGCCGGCCGGCGTTCATCAAGGTGGGACTGTTGGGCATCCAGACGCGGGTCGCCATCAGCTCGTAGAACGTCTCGGCCAGCGCCTCGATGGCACCTTCGCTCGCGCCGTCCCGCGCGTCCGCGGCCGCTATAGTGCGGGCCACGCGCCAGAACAGATCGGCGGGCTCCTCGACGGGCTCACCCCGGTTGTCTTTGACGAGGTAGCGCCGTCTGAGTACGGTGACGGCGTTCTCGGAGAGTTCAAGTTGCATGTCCCGACCAGCTTCTCCGGAGAAACCCATTACGGCCCCTGCCCTTGCGTTAAGAGTTAAGGAGTTAGCTCAACCTCGAAATGTAAGCGAATTCTGAAGGCCCGGATGCCGGTTGCCGGCGCGGGACGCCCAAAGTAGACATCATCGATTACTCACGCAATAGCGGGAGAATCCGCTGCCGCAGGCTCGATTCCCAGTCCACATCACAAACATGTTACTGCGCGAATGGGTGCCGATTCCACTCTCTCGAACGGTGTCTGCGAGCGAGATCTACGTAATGTTGCCACGTCTCGCGAATGCGATCTGTTAGAACCTCATCGACCGAGCGAATCACACGCGCGGGGATCCCGAGCACGAGCGAGCCCGGCGGGACCTCCATACCCTCGGGAAGCACCGCTCCAGCACCCACCACCGAGCCGGTACCGATCGTCACGGAGTTGAGCAAAACCGCCCCCATTCCAACGAGGCTGTCGTCCTCGACCGTACACCCGTGGAGTATGGCCCCGTGCCCCACGGCCACGCGGTGCCCGATGGTGCAGGGCAGGTCTTCGTCGACGTGGATCATGCAGAGATCTTGAATGTTGGTGTGATCACCGATCACGATGGGCGCCATGTCGGCGCGCGCCACCGAGTTGTACCAGATGCTCGACTCGCGTCCCATGGTCACATCCCCGAGCACGACCGCTCCCGGGGCTATGAATGCGGTTGGATCTATCAAGGCCTGCTACGGCCGGCGAAACTGAACCGTGAGCCTCATCCAGGCGACCACCGGCTTCCCATCTTTGAGCGCCGGATTGTAGGTCGCACTACGCGCAAACTTGACCGCGGCGAGCGTGGCTATACTGGCACGGACCCGGCGGCCCTGCTGGATCTTGAGCACCTTGCCCTCTTCGGAGACCTTGACCATCAGCTGCACCGGCGAGGGAGTCGTCCTCGCATTGGGAGGAACCGGCACGATTGGTATTGCCGTGGGAGCCGGCGGCGTATCGTAGCACTTCCCTGACGTGAAGTACTCACCCGAAGGTGGATCTTGCAGGCAGACGTTCACGTTGGGCTTGGGCGGCTCGACCACCTTCTTCACAGACGGTTTGGGCTGCGTCTGCAGTTTGACCAGCGAGACAGGGAGCACAACCTTCTCGCCCTTCTTCACCGCCTGCGTTGTCACGAACTTCTTGTAGCCCAGTTTCTGGGCTTCGATTCTGTGCGACCCGGGATCCACATTTAGTGAGTCTCCCTTGATAGCCTTGCCATCCACCTTTACCTGCGTTCCCTGCGGCAGGCCTCTGACCACCAGGATCCCATAATCGACCGGCGGCGCAACCGGCGGGGGTGCGGAATCAGCCGTCGCAGAATCGGCTGCGGCCGAATCTGCCGCCAGAGAATCCGCCCTGTTGGATACTAGAAAGGACGAGTCGATTGCCGCCGCCGGGATCTGTGCGGGCCTACCCGGTGCAGTGCCAACCGCGCCGCCCTTCATGAAGGGCGGCGGCCACTCGGCTCCCAAAACGAAATACCAATAGCCGCCTGCGCCGCCACCACCCAACAGCAGAAACACCATCATCCCAACGAGCACACCGCTCCTCTTTTTCTTTGGCTCCGCTCCGCTCACACCAGCACCGGCGGACGTGCCGGGAATGGGTGTGGTGGGCGTGGTCGGCGAGGCCAACGGCGCTTGAGTACCGCCCGATGTGGGTGAGTGCTGCGGCAGCACCGTCGTGGCCGCTGCCGCCAGGGCGCCATCCGACGTGGGTCCGGCAACCGCGCCGGAACCTTGCAGCGCCACCACTAGTTCTTCGGCGGTTTGGAACCGTTCATCCGGAGCCTTGGCCATCATGCGGGCGATGACCTCGAACAGCGACCGGTGATCCGCCGACTCGAGCTGCGGCTCGGGCAGTTCCTCCATAATGTGCTTGTAGCCGATGGCGAACGAGTCTTCACCGTCGAACGGAACGCTCCCTACCAGACACTGATATGCAACAACCCCCAGGGAATAGATGTCGCTTCGCCCATCCAGCGGCTGCGCTCGGGCCTGTTCGGGACTCATGTAGTGCGGCGTTCCGATCGACATCCCCGTACCGGTGAGTCGAGTGCCGGTGGCAGCCTTGGCGATACCGAAGTCGGTGACGATCGCGAACCCGGACTCGTCGAACATGATGTTGTCGGGCTTGATATCGCGATGAACGATCCCGTTCTTGTGAGCGTAGCCCAATGCGCCAGCCGTCTCGCACAGGATCTGGCGAATAGCAGCCGGCGGTAGCATGTTTTGCCGGTCCAGACGCTCGGACAGTGATTCCCCGCGCAGAAACTTCATCACGAAGAAGATCACGCGGCCGGATTTTCCAACCCTGTAGATGGGGATGATGTTGGGGTGCTCGAGCTTGGCCGATGTTCTGGCTTCGCGCTGAAACCTCTCTACGAATTCCGCGTCGAACGCTAGCGACCCGGGCAGCACTTTGATGGCGACATCGCGGTCCAAGTTCTTGTCGCGGGCCTTGAACACGATGGCCATCCCACCGCGTCCCAACTCTTCGAGAATCTCGTATTCATCCTTGAGCGCGTTGCGGACCTGGTCCACCTCGGTTCGATCGAGCCCACCGGTGGTTACGGCGGCCAGGGGCGTGGTTGCCGCGAGGTCGAGTCCACAAGAGGGACAGAACTTGGCTGCGTCTTGAACTTCAGTACCGCATCGCGAACAGAACATACCTCTCCCTGGAGAAACACCAACTTAGGGGTGGCCGAGGAAACGTGTCAAGCTGACCAAACCGGCCTATTCAGTTCATTTTGCTCTGAGTGCACGCTCCCTCAAGAACGCGGCCACACCGTTTACGATCCCCCTTGCATATCGCCATTGTCCCTCGTCACTTGCCAAGACCCACTCCTGCTCCGGAATCATCATGAACAGCCCCTCGGTCAGAATCGCCGGCATCCACGTTCCTCGTAGGACCGCGAACTCGCCGCGCAGCATGCCCAGGTCGTGATACCCCAACTGCCTCACCAGCGCTCGATCCACCGCCCGAGCCAGTGCGGCGCTGCGGGGGTGAAAGTAGTAGACGCTGATCCCGTTGTTGGTAAACGGGTTAACCCCGTCCGGCAGCGCATTGGCGTGGACCGACACCATGAGATCGGCTTGGGCCCGTTCGGCGCGCTCGACCCGCTCTGCCAGGCCCAACGGATCCCTGCTATCCCGGATCATCACGGGTGTAGCCCCGAAATTCCGCACCAATTGCGCCGCCTTCCGGACTACATCGAGAACCGCATCGGGCTCCCACAGCCCGGTGGGCCCCCTGGCCCCGAGCGGCGGATGACCCGCATCTAGCGCAATAACCAGGCCGGAAAGAGGCACGTTTGGACTGATCATCGGGGGTCGGCGAACCGCCAATAATAGGTCGTTCCCCTCCCAGTGGGTCCGGTAACCCCAGACATCTCGCGACAGCGACAGGGTTATCACCACTTCGTCTTCCGCCCGCTGTCGGAACGTCGCCAGGCTCACCAACGAATCCGTGCTCCCGTAGTCGATGACATCGATATCGGCCTGGGCGCCGTAAAGTGTGAGGCTTAAGGCTCGTTCACTTTCATCGACTCGAAATGGCAGCCGGGACTCCAGCGGGATCCTCACCACAACCGCTGTGGCCTGGGGCTCGAGTACGAGTGATCCCACGCGACTGATCGGTAGATAGGTACCCAGGGACATCGGCTGCACTTCGGACGCACTTACCCACGCGGAACTCCCGGCCGACAGCTGCAGCCTCACCCAGTCGTTGGATCGGCCGCTCACACGGGCAAGAGTCCCGTTGGGAAAGAACCAATTGTAGCTGCCGCCGGGCATGGGCCGACCGACCACAATCCCATCGTCGTCGCCCGCGTTCTCGATATCGTCGTCGAGCGTGACCACGGGCAAGCTATTGGGATCCAATTCGCCCACGCGCAAGGGCCAGAACGCCCGGGCCGTATCACCGTTCACGACGACCTCTACCCGCATCTCCAGCGAATCATTGCGCACATGCGCGGTATCCCCGACCGGCCAGAGCGCGGGCTCCGCTCCAACTGGGGCGACGATCGTTGCCGCGTATAGTGCGGTGCCGTCGGAGCGTGGTTCGGCCGTCTCGTCCGTGCCGAAGAGCACCTGGGTACTGTCCGGCAAGACCCCCTTTACGGTGGCGCTCTCAGAGGCTCGCAGGGAGAGCCGCACCGATTCGCCCGACCTCACCCACCGCTCGCCCCTGGGCTCAAAGGATGTCGTATCGATCCACGGTGGGGCTTCTGGCTCGGGCGGGCCCCGGACGATGGGCGCCACCAGCGTGAGACGGGCGGTATCTCCCTCTGCCACGGCCACAATCCCGAACCGGGCGATAGTGTCCTTCGGCAAGGGGAGCCACGCGATCCAGCCGCCACTCGGAAACACCGAGGCTGCGACTCCGTTCACCGTGACGGCGGCGTCCCCCCTTCCGGCGCCGCCGAATATGAACGTGGAATCCCTGCTCTTAAGTTCGTAGCCGCTCTCTGCCTCCGCCGTGGCCGCTTGGCCGCCCCTCACGACGCGTCCCTCCGAAGGTGGATAGACTACTGACAGCGATAGCGGCCCCGCGACGTCGGGCGGAGGTGGAAGTGGGGCCAGTGACCCATCGGGAGCGGGTCTGTAGTTGGGTCCGAAAAGTGCACATGAAACACTTCCGAGACCGATCAGGGCTGGAACGGTCACCGTGCGGAGCAATGCCATGGTGGCGGAACCTACACAAATTCAACGATCTAGGTCAATTTTCTTAGTTGACCGTGCATTTTTCGGAGAGTACATTGGCAACTTCTACATCGCTCTTCCTCGTTTCCTGGAGTCGTCCAGCGCGTGAGCGCTTGTGCATTCTGTGGCAAGGAGAACACCACCCAATCTCGCTACTGCGAGGATTGTGGCAAGGCAATTGGCCAACCGACCGATGACACCGACTCTATGACCGGCAATCCGATCAGGAACCCCGTGGGCCGGCAGTCGGCCGTGGGCGTGGGCAACAAGTGTCCCGCGTGTAGCAGCGACATCGTCGAGGGTTTGCCGTTCTGCCCATCGTGTGGGAAGCGACTCACCGCCACGCAGGAGGGCGTCAAAGCCTGCCCCAGTTGCGGCGTGCCACTGGCCAAAGCGGACGCCCAGTTTTGTGCCGCATGCGGCCGGGGAGTCGGCGACAAACCGGCACAGGACCGTACCTCGGCCTTCGCGGCGCAGCGAGTGGATACGCCCGGGGAACTGGCCGTGGTAGACGAGTCGGGGGAGATTACCGCGCGGCACCAGTTGGTGGGCCCGGAAACGACGATCGGCCGTGAGGGAGCCGACATCGAATACTCGGACGACGCCTTTATGTCGCCGCTTCACGCTCAGATCAACGTCTCGAACGGCCAGTTCTCGCTCCGGGACCTCGGGAGCCGCAACGGCACCTGGTTGTTCATCTCCGCACCCTGCCGCCTCAATGACGGTGATCTGATACTGGTGGGCTCCCAGATCATACTGTTCCGACGACTCGGATACCCTGGCCCGCACCCACCAGAGCGAGATGCGACACGGAGGATGGGTAGTCTGGTACCCAGCGCGGACATCGCACGGCTGATTCAACTCAGGAGTGACGGGTCCCAGCGCGACACGTTCCATCTATCGCCGGGCCGCAACATGGGAATCGGCCGCGAGCGGGGCGACTGGATCTTCGGATACGACCCGTCCATGAGCGGGTTGCATGCTGAAATCTGCTCGGAGGACGCCGACTTCGTGGTGGCGGACGCGGGCAGCCGCAACGGCGTGGCAATATCCGTCCGCGGGGAGGTCCCGCTCGTGAACGACTCCCGTTTCCTGGTGGGCGACAAGCTGTTCCGACTCGTTATCCCGTGAAGACCTGCACGACCTGCGGTGCCGAATGGCCCGATGACACCAAGTTCTGCCCCAACGACGGCACCACACTCCGATCGGCCCAAGCGGGGGAGACCCTAATAGGCAGCGTAGTAGCGGACCGATACCACATAACCAAGAAACTCGGCGAAGGTGGGATGGGGGCGGTCTATCTTGGCGAGCATGTCAAGATGGGCCGCAAGAGCGCGATCAAAGTGATGACCCAAGCCCTGTCTCAGGACGCCGAAGCCATCGCGCGGTTCAACCGCGAAGCCGCGAACGCCGCCCGAATCAACCACCCAAACGTCTGCGGCATCTACGACTTCGGTGAAACGCCGGATGGGACGATCTACCTCGCGATGGAGTTCATCGAGGGAGAAGCCCTGACAGATCTCCTCAAGCGGGAAGGACCACTCGGACTTCACCGAGCCACCGCAATACTGCGCCAGACTGCGGATGCCCTCCAGGCTGCGCATGATTTGGGAATCGTTCACCGCGATCTAAAGCCCGACAACATCATGATTGCCCGCGGGCGCAACGACTCGGATGTGGTCAAGGTCGTCGACTTTGGTATAGCAAAGGCAATGGGGGGTGAGGAGGGACAGAAGGTAACGCGGACAGGCTTGGTGGTCGGCACGCCCGAGTACATGAGCCCCGAACAGCTCTCGGGCGACGTCATGGATGGAAGGAGCGATGTCTACTCTCTAGCACTCGTGTTCTTCAAGATGCTCACCGGAGTCTTGCCGTTCCAAGCCGAGAGCGCCCAAGAGGTGATGATCAAACGACTCACGGACGAGCCTACGAAGTTGGCCGATGCACTGCCCGGGGGCAGATTTCCACCGCGATTGCAGGAGATCTTGGATCACGCACTCGAGCGCATGCCGGGGGATCGGTTCGAGAGTGCCGATGCGTTCTCGTCGGCGGTCATCAAGTCGCTCAATGAACCCGCGGCGATTCTCGATGATAAGACGGAAGAAGTTGAGGTTGCGGCGACTGAGATCATGGATCCGGAGGCTGTGGCGGCGACCGAGCTTATCGAGAAAACCGTGGCCTCCGAGGCGTTGGCAGCCGTGGCGCCAGATACGGGGTCGGGGGTGACGTCGGCGTCTGTTCCGCCCACCCCCGAGACCCCCCTACCGCAGGCGTCTGCCACTACGACAGGGACCAAGAAGAAGCCGGTGGCGGCGATCGCGGCCTCCGTTCTCGTCCTCGCGGTAGGTGGCGGGGCAGCGGCCGTCGCACTCATGGGTGGCGGAGGCACTCTAGCCGATCCTGCCGGCGTCAAGGACTCCGCGATAACCGTGGCCCGAGGCTCTGTAGCCACACCCGCCAGCAATGGCCGAAGAAACCCCTCGAACGGATCTCAGGATGGACGGCGGGGCAGCGAGAATGCGGGTGACGGTGGCGCTATCAAGGGGAGGGGCGTTAATATCCCTCTCGATACGGGTGATGTCAGGCCGTCGGAAGGTAATACAGTAGATACCGGCTCAAGTGCCAACAAGCGAGTCGGGGACAGCCCGGAAGTCGTCGCTCGGCGGCTGCAGGCGGCAATCGACACTATCATAGAGACGATTTTGGAAGACAGCACTCGGGATCAGGCGAGGACCCGAGCGAAGGCATTGTACAACGGGCCAGCTGGTACCGACAGGCAGAAAGGCCAGCTCGCGTTCATGTTGGCGTCGTCGTATTTCCTAGACGACGACAACGAACCTGCGGCGTGCCTCTGGATCGACCGCGCGCTAGCCTTGGATCCGGACAAACCTAATTACAGAGCTTTCAAGCGGGATAATTGCAACCAGTGAATCCTATGGACCCCAAGAGCAATTCGCGCGTTCGAATATCGGTGTTCGGCAAGACAGATGTCGGCCGGAATCGCGAGCACAACGAAGATTCTTTCCTGGTGGCAGACCTGACCGCGCAAAAGGCCTCCCTCCAGCCTGACGTACGGGAGCATGAAATAGGACATAAGGGTACGCTGTTGGTAATAGCCGACGGAATGGGAGGAGCGGCCGCGGGCGAGGTGGCCAGTGAGATGGCCACCGACACGGTCTTCCAACACATGATCGCCAAGTGGATCCCCGACCCGGAGAATACGGCCCAGCAGTTCGCCTACCGGCTGCGAGAGTCGGTCGAGGAAGCCAACGCCAAGATCCACGAATACGCAAAGCAGCACCCGGAGGTCCGGGGCATGGGTACGACCATTACCGCCGTAGGAGCGTTCGGGGACCACGTCTACCTCTCACAGGTAGGCGATTCGCGGGCGTATCTCATCCGTGAAAAGGCGGCAGTCCAGTTGACCAAAGACCAGTCGTTGATGCAGCGATTGGTGGACGCCGGGGAATTGACCGAAGAAGAGGCCGAGCACAGTGAGCGTAAGAATATCATCCTCCAGGCCCTGGGCCCCGAGGCCCGAGTCAGGGTAGACCTCACATATCAGCCAATCCGCAAGGGAGATGCGCTCGTCATATGCTCGGATGGCCTTTCCGGGCTCGTGAACAAGGATGAGATAGCCGAGAAGGTCTCGCAGGACAAAGACCTGGTGACGATCGCCAGCGAACTGATAGAACTGGCAAACGAACGCGGCGGCCCTGATAACATCACAGTGATCGTAGCTCGTTTCTCGGGCGACGGATTGGGCGATCCAAACGATGAGGAGGCCGTCGGCCACGAGATTTACCCTTTGCTGGACACCGAATCGACCACCGAACCTGTGCCGGTTTATACCGGCAGTGACCCTCCCACCCCCAAGAGTACTTCAATGATCGCTGCCGGAGCCGTCGCCGCCGCCATGGTTACGGTGTCGCTGATCCTGATCGTGTTCACTTTCTGAGACCCCGTGAAAGCCCAACTCAAGGCGCTCAGCGGACATATCGCCGGCCAGATCGCGGTATTCTCGAAGTCCGCTATCGACATCGGGCGCCACCCATCGACAGACTTGCAATTCGATCCCGCCCGTGACCTCCAGGTATCGGGACGACATGCAAGAATAGTTCGGGAAGGGAATCGTTGGATCCTGAGAGATCTCAAGAGCCTGAACGGGACCTTCGTCAACGGCCACAGGATCTCCAACGACACGACTCTGGACGACACCGACCAGATCCAGTTTGGGGCCAACGGGCCGGTCTTGGAATTCAGGCTGGTCCCTGAGGATGCCGCGGACGGAATCTTGGAGCCGGCGCGTGCGCCTGCCCAGCCACCGGGTCAACACCTCCTGGAGACTGCCGAGACGAGAAAACCGCGGCCCACGGCAGCAGACGGCAGAGCACCGCACCTGAGCAGACCTCCCGGCACCACGAAGCGCCTGCGTGTCGAACTGGGCAAGCAGAGCCGCCGGATCCGCTACCTGACGGCGGCCGTCGTGCTGATTGTTGTGGGAAGCGTAGCCGCTTTCATGTTCCAGAATGCGCGGCAAAAAGGGATCCGGGCGCGTGAGGTAGCCGCCATCGAAGCACGAACCGACAGCATCCTCGAAGCCAACTCCGAGGCCATGAGTGTGCTTCAGGGTCAGGTTCGCGGGTTAGCCACGGCCCTGGACGAATCCCAAGAGGCGGTGAGCGAACTCCGGAACGCCCTCGTGACCGCCCAACAGGCCGGTAACTCCCAGGAGGTAGCAGCCTTGAGAAAGCGCCTTGCAGATGCCAGCCAGGCGCTCCTTTACCGCCAGGCCGCTGCTTACGTGGACTACCGCGGCATCGTGGAGGCAAATCAGTCCGCGACCGCGCTTCTGTGGGTTGAGTTCGCCCCGGGGGAGGTATTCACCGGCACGGCCTTCGCCGTGCGGCCGGACGGCACCATGCTCACGGCTCGGCACGTCGTGACCGGTGAGAACGGAGATCGCAACCCAACCAGACTCGCAATAAAGTTTGCCGACTCCTACCAGGTTTATCCCGCGACTATCGTCTCCGTCGCCACCGATGCCGATCTCGTGGTGATACGGGTGGATGTGCCTGGCGGAGTGCCCACGGTTAAGGGTCTGGCGAGCAGCGATACCGATTTGGCCCCCGGGGACCCGGTCGCCGTAATAGGCTTCCCGCTTGGTACCGCACTGCCGATGTCAAAACTGGGCGACCGTACGGTGGCACGCACCAGCTTCTCGGCCGGTACGGTGAGCAAGGTGGTCTCGGGAGTACTCCAGATCGATGGCTTCGGGACCCAGGGCGCAAGTGGTAGCCCAATAATGAACAAGGACGGGTTGGTGGTAGGTGTGCTCTACGGAGGCCAGCCGGGCTCTGATGGCCGCATTCTGCTGGCGGTGCCGATCTCCTCAGCACTCCGTCTGCTGAATACGAGCCCCTAACGAAGGCGTATCTCGGGACCGACCCGTAGCTCCTCAGGCCGTCATTACGCGGGTCAAGTGAGTGCTCCCTTACTACACAAACGGCGCCCGCTCAGCCAGTGACGGTACCGAGTACACGGGGGCCACGCGCACCGGTTGCCGCCGGAAGGTTGCCCGACCTGCCGTTGACCGTCAGCCATCCCAGATATGCGAACGCCGCGGCTTCTTTGGCATCACCATCGAAGAACTCCCGGGCGAACTCCACGACGTTCACTCCCCCAAGGTGCTCCCTCAGCATCCCCATAAGGGCCACGTTACGGCAGCCTCCACCGGAAACCAGTAGATCGCACGTCCCGATCTGTGGGATCCAGAGTTCGATGGCGCTGGCAATCGATCGAGCGGTAAGGGCGGTGGCGGTTGCCACACAGTCCGCAGCCGAAGCACCGCTCCGCACCGTGATAACCCGCTCAATGAGCTGCTCCGCAAATGAACTCCCAAAGACCTCCCGGCCGGTACTCTTGGGTGGGGGAGCGACAAAGTATTGATTGCCGAGGAACTCCTCTAGGACCTCGAGCTGCGGTTCGCCTTGCTCAGCTAGCCGGCCTTCCACATCACAAGATGCCGACGGATCAAAGTGCCTGACCACGGCATCGATGACCGCCATTCCAGGTCCCGTGTCGAACGCGATGACGCCATCCTCTTGGCCCCTCAACGGCACCCAGGTTACGTTCGCCATCCCGCCCACGTTGAGTAGCACCCGACCGTGCTTCTCATGACCGAAGAGGTACACATCGGCAATGGGGACCAGGGGCGCTCCTTCCCCACCCGCAGCCACGTCCCTGCTGCGGAAATCGCTCACCACCCGGACTCCCACCCGCTCGGCAATGACGGATGGATCACCGAGTTGGAGCGAGCCACGTCGCGGCTCGTGCCACACCGTCTGCCCGTGCGATGCGACCAGGGAGAGATCTCCGGGAGAGACCCCGGCCTGGCGGACTACCGCCAGTGCCGCCGCCCCGAACAACTCACCCAGCTGCACGTGCAACAGAGCCACTTCGCGCACTGACCCGTGGCTCAACACGGAGCAGATGGTGGAACGCACAGACTCGGTAAACGGCACGATTCGGAACGCCAGGAGTTCCAGCTCGGGAGTCGGCGAAATGCGGACCAGAGCTGCATCGATACCATCCAGTGATGTTCCCGACATCAGCCCGACGGCGAGTTCTCTCATCCCGTCACCGGCGGAGGATCACCCAACACCTTTCGCACGAAGCCCTGAGCCGCATCCAAGCGGCGGCGAGCTTCATTGGCATTCTCGCCCAGGCCCAGCATCACTATGGCAAGCTTCACGCTGCCACCCGCATCCTCAATTGCCTGCCTCGCAACATCGCGCTCGACATCACAGACCTCCATGACAATGCGCTCTCCTCTGTCGGTGAGCTTGTCACTCGAGGCCATGAGATCCACCATCAGGTTGCCGTAGACCTTGCCCGAGCGAATCATCGCGGCTGTCGTGATGCTGTTGAGAATCAATTTGGTGGCTGTACCCGCCTTTAGCCTGGTCGAGCCCGTCACCGCCTCGGGTCCGACGCGGGCCACCACGACCTCATCACAGATAGCGGCGAGGTCTCCGGGAGGGTCGCTGCATGTTATCAGAGCGGTCTTGCAGCCGAAGTCCTGCGCGCTCAGAATCGCACCCCGCACGAACGGCGTCGTTCCGCTGGCGGCAATCCCAATCACGACATCGTTCTTGGAAGGTTCTCTAGCTGCGAGTTCCAGGGCGCCGGCCTCGCTATCGTCCTCCGCTCCCTCCTGGCTCTTTGTCAGGGCCGGCAACCCTCCGGCGATGATCGCCGAGACCAACTCGGGTGGAGATCCGAAGGTCGGCGGGCACTCGGCCGCGTCGAGTACGCCCAGCCGACCACTCGTGCCGGCCCCCACATAGATGAGACGACCACCTGCGCCGAAGGCGCTCACTACGATTTCGATGGTGCGAACCACTGCCTCTCGCACAGCGCGCACCGCCGCCAGAGCCTCGGCATCCTCGCGATTTAGCATCTCGACAATCTCGTACGAGGTGGCTACGTCGATGTCTGCGGTCCGAGGATTACGCCGCTCGGTGAGTCGAGAATCTATGAAAGACGGTCGATCGGTAGCTATGCTCCACCTGCGATTACCAGAGGTGCGGTCAGCACGATGCGCACCAGTGCGCCGGCTGGCACGACGAGATCGTGCCCCTTGGTCGCCGCCGCGACACCTGCGCCGGCTGCCGCCCCGGCGATGCCTCCGATCACGGCTCCTTTCGTGTTCTTACCAATAACCCTACCGGCAATCGCACCGACAACCGCTCCGGCGCCGACTTTGGCGGCGTCACCGCCTGTCACACCTTGGCCCTTTTCCTGAAAGGCAACGCTGTCCGACCTGGCGGTCACGCCGTATAGCTTGCCGCCGAAATGGACCTGGTTGAACTCGAGGGAAACCCCATCACTACTGATACCGGTGATGGTGCCGGTCAACACGGCTCCCGCAGGCAAGACCACACGACCGCGACCGTCCTTCACTGCCCCGACCGTGGTGGCGGTGACCCTGTCACCCACCTTGTTGCTCTTGGACGTCAGCGTGTCCGCCGCCACGAGATCTATCTGCGTTCCAGCCGAAAGAGTAGGCGGCGCGGGTTTGGGTGCGGGCTTCCGGGCAGTCCGCCTGGAAGGTGACGACCTAGGACGCGCAGGCGTCGGTTGCGACTCGGCGGGAGACTCGGCCTGAGTGCCAGCCGGTGGTGTATCCGTGGCGGTCGGTTGGTCGTGGAGCGTCGCGACCGACTCGGCCGGTGGCAGCGTCAGATCGCGGTCGGCCTCAGAGTCCGAGCCGCCACACCCCCAACTTAGGAAACCTATCATTAGCAGCGGTGACAGCGTGCGAGCGCGTACCATGTGGCACCCCCTTTTGGTAATTGTTGCCGGCGGTCGCTCGGGCCGCCCCTATAGCTTCGAGCGGAGAAACTCCGGGGTCAACCCTTGCAGCCAACTCGCCAAGATGGCGAAATATCCCGTCACCAGTAGCAAACCGACCCCTACCAGCATTCCTCCGGCGATTTTCGTAGTCAGCGGAATAAACCGTCGATACCGCTTGAACCAGTCGATGAATTTTTCGACTGCAAGTGCAGCGACCAGGAATGGGATAGCCAGACCCATCGAGTATGACAACAGCAGCACCAATCCCGAACCCAGACTGGCTTGTGTTCCCGTGTACAGCAGGATCGAACCCAATATGGGCCCTATGCATGGCGTCCACCCGGCCCCGAACGCCACACCGACCAATGCACTTCCCAAATACCCCACCGGTTTGTCCTGAACGTGAACCCGTTTCTCCTGCGCAAACACTCCGAATTGCAGCACGCCCAGCATGTAGAGTCCGAACACGATTATCAGCACGCCACCGATCCGTTCCAGCCACACCTGATAATAGTTGAGAAAGCGACCCAACGCGGTCGCGGTCGCGCCCAGGGCCAGAAAGATCAGTGTGAATCCGCTAATGAAGAAAAGCGCATGTGTGAACGCGGTCCACCTACGCTGCCCCAGTTCTTCTAAGGACAGGCCCGTTATGAACGACACATAACTCGGGACCAGCGGCAGAACGCAGGGGGAAAGGAAGCTCAGCACCCCAGCAACAAACGCGACCGGTATTCCAACTGAATCTGTCATTACTGCAACAGAACGTAGGTCTTCATATATGGTTCCCGAACTTCGCAAAGAACGCCACAATCTTGTATAACAGCTTGGCCGCCAGAAAATCCGGCGCCACCATTCCCGGCAGCGGAGCCAGCTCGACTATGTCGCTGCCCACCACCGTTTTTTCCCGGAACACGCGCTCGAGCAGTCTCAGCGTGGGATACCAGGTGCCGCCGCCCGGTTCGGGGGTTCCCGTAGACGGAATCAACGACGGGTCAAAATAGTCCACGTCGACGGTCAGATACACCTCATCTCCCAGTGCGGCGAGCACTCGCTCAATCCACTCGTCATCACGTTCGAGTTCATGCGCATATGTCACTGGGATGTTTCTCTCTTCGATCAACTTGGCCTCGTCAGACGTCAGGGAACGGATTCCCGCCGGTACCAGGTTCACCCGGTCGACAACTCCGTGCATCACGCACGCGTGCGACAAGGTAGTGCCCTCGTATTCGGCGCGTAGATCCGCGTGTGCGTCTAACTGGAGCACGGACAGCACGCCATCCGCCATGCGATCGGCGTGCGCCAAAATAGGTGGTCCGGACACACTGTGCTCGCCTCCAACCATGATAACGAACTTGCCCTCATCGAGCAGCAGGTCGAACGCGTGTCGCAGTTGGTTCAGCGCTTCCTCGGGCCCGTCACCAGACAAGACCAACTCAGGCAGCGTCTGTATTCCCACTCTGTAAGGTTCGAAAGCCAGTTCGTGATCGTACAGCTCGAGGTACCGCGAGGCGTGAAGCAAGCCTCGCGGACCGAACCGGGTGCCGCACATGTACGATACAGTGGCCTCGTACGGAACCGGGAGCACCACGACTCGCGCCGATTCGAAAAGCGATTCATGGGACGGGAGGCCAAGAAACGATTCCGGCGGTGACCAAGAGAGTTCTCGCAGCGCTCCTGGCAATCCGCCTGGAGTTTCGCGATCCCTGAATTCGTTCATCCGCAAAAGACCAGTGCGCTGATCACCGTTACCCATCGGCCGTCATTACGCGCTTCGGCTGTGCAGCTGATGTTCGTAGTTCTCACTATCTTGCCCGACAGGAGCCAGCGTTCTCTGCGGTCATCCCATGCCTGCTCGGGGTCGAATTCCACACCCAAGACCGTAGCCAACATGCTTGCAGCCAGATCTTCGGCATAGTCGCCTGACTCGCGCTTGCCGATCCCGAAACCGTGGTGCTCGGAGATGTAGCCGTAGTGTTTGGGATCGGCCGGCACTGCCAATCCGATCGATGCCGTTGCACGCCGTGAGGGCTCATTTGTAGCCGCTTCGGCGACCACGGAAAACACGACCTGACCGGGTTTCAACCGGTTGAGACCACTCCGCCTGGTCACCATGCGGCAGTGTGGCGGCCATATCGAGCTGATACGAACAAGGTTGTGCTGAGCTATACGTGCTTCGCGTAGTGCCATTTCAAAGCTGGTCAACTTTTCTTTGTGCCGTCCCACACCCTTGGTTAGAAACGCCTCACTCGGTACGAACATCTCCGCGTCAATCACGACCGGTCTCCTCATCTCGGATCGCGCCAATTCTCAGTAACCGTGCGTCCTTCCCCTGGCACTCCCGGCACACACCGTAGATCTCGAGTCGATGGTGGTGGTGCCGAAAACCGTACTCCTCGGCGATCAGGACCTTCATTCTCTCCAACCGTTCGCTCGAGAACTCGACGACTCTTCCGCAGTCCATGCAGATGAGGTGCTCATGATGCCCCTTGGCCGTCACGGCTTCATAGCGCTTGAATCCCTCATCGAAATCGTGCTCTCGGATCAGTCCGGCCTCGAGCATCAGTTCCAGCGTCCTATAGATGGTGGCCCGACCGATGCGGATCGCTCCCGAACTCAGCAGAGCCTCCAAATCGCCGACCGAAAGATGTGATTTCGCAAAGAAGACCGCTTCGGCTATCGCCACCCGTTGATGAGTTACGGGGAGGTTGTGATCCCTGAGATAACGGCGGAAGATCTCGAGCAGTGCATCGCCGTCGACGCTAGGTGGCGGATTCGTCATCCTCAGCTCCATACCATAAGTCAGGTGATATCTCCACGGGAGAATCGGTTTCCCCGGCTCTCTCCTGCACCCCTCTTATCACCTCTTGAATCACTGCGGTCGGTCCCTCACCCACTTCCTCTACAGTGATTCGCTCCTGACCCCTCTCTCGACCCCGTACTATCATCATGTAGCTACCCGTGAAGATGCGCCGCCGTTCAGTCTCCGCGCAGCAGGACACCACTGCAACACCCCACTCCCGCTCTTCTTTCCGCACCGGTGGGAACAGCCAGACTCCATCGATCTCGTTCGGTGGAACGGCGGCGGCGATCGCTTTCGCGACTGCGCTCCACCCCAGCCCGTACTGTGGGTGCCGGGAAACGCTGGTCTGTGGCCTGGGCACTGTCATGAGTTTTCAACCAGATCCATTCGGCAAATGGCAAGGTGACCCCCACAATTCTAATCGACTGTGGAGGACGGCGCCTTGAAGGTACCGGTTGAGATATTGTGACTCAAGCCGGATCAGAGAACTGATACCGGGTCGCGGTCGAAGGCCACTCGGACGGTCCCTCCTCTTGCAAACGGTGCATGCCGGGCCGCATACCGCGTCACCCGATCCAGCAACCCGCGGTCTTCCCCTCGCAACATGATGTGCCACCGCCAACGACGCTTGATCCTCTGGAGCGGTGCCGGAGCCGGGCCCATGACATCGACTCTCGAATCGGCCTTGGCCGCAACCAGTCCGCGCAACCATTGGCATATTCCAACGGCGGCCTCGGCGACCGCCACCTCGTCGATACCGTTCACAACCACGTTTACCAGGCCAACATGGGGCGGATATGGGGGAGAGCGACGAACCTCCAACTCCCGCTCCGAGAAGCCGATGAAATCGTGCGCGGCGGCCGCGGTCAGAGCGTAATGCCCAGGGTTGCGCGTCTGTACCAACACGCGACCGCCGCGAGGCCCCCGACCGGCGCGCCCTGCGACCTGCGCAACCAACTGGAAAGTCCGCTCGGCCGAGCGGAAATCGGGTAGGTGCAACGCCATATCAGAGTCTATCACCCCCACTAGCGTGACCTTGGGGAAATCCAAGCCCTTGGCAATCATTTGAGTGCCAAAGAGGATGTCGACATCCCTGCGGGCTACTGCATCCAAGATCCGTCCATGCGACCACTTGCTGGAAGTCGTGTCGGCATCCATGCGCGCCAGGCGTGCGGCGGGGAACCGTTCGGCGAGCCACTGTTCCAACGACTGCGTGCCAATACCCCTGCCCGTTGGCGTGGAGTGCCCACATTCCTCGCACACCGGCGGGATCGCCTCGCGGTACCCACAATAGTGACACCGCAATTCGGCTGGCGTGCGATGGACGGTCAGCGAGATGCTGCATTGTGTACATTCCTTCACCGAGCCACAACCGGGGCACTGCAGGAAACTGGCGTATCCCCTGCGGTTGAGCAGCAGGATTATCTGATTGCCTGCACCCAGTTCCTCTTCGACTGCGCGATCCAGTACCAATGTCCAGGGGATCACACCACTTTCCTCCGTGCGGGGCTCCGAGCGCAAATCCAACAGAGACACGCGCGGCATCGGCTGGGCGGCAATCCTCTCAGGCAACGATACCACCGCTATCGATGACCTGGCCCACGTCTCGAGCGACGGCGTGGCACTAGCGAGGATCAGGCGAGCGCCCTCGATAGTCGCGCGTCGTGCTGCCACGTCTCGCGCGTGGTACCTCGGAGCCTCACCGTTCTTGTAACTGGTATCGTGCTCCTCGTCTACGACGATGGCACCAAGCTTGTGTACGGGCGCAAAGACGGCCGAGCGGGTTCCAACTGCCACACGCCGGTCGCCCGCGGCCAAAGCACGCCAGGCATCAGCTCGCTCGCGGTCCGACAACCTGCTGTGCAACACAACCACTGTGTCTCCGAGCGCCCCATAGACTCGGGCGATTGTCTGCGGAGTCAGGGCGATCTCGGGAACCAGGATTATCGCCCCCGCCCCCTCTGCCACGTCAGATCGTAACGCCTCCAGGTAGACTAGCGTCTTCCCGCTTCCCGTGACGCCAAACAGCATCGCACTCTTCCCCGGGGAGACATTTCTGATCTCGGCGATGGCCTCCGACTGCGTCTCGGTGGGCGTCGCATGAGGCACGGAGACGACTCGCTGTAGCGCGTCGTCCCTGGGTGAGCGCTCTTCTATGCGAGCGACGCCTCGCTCGACAACGCCGTTGAGGACTGCGGTGGAGAAGCCGGCCTGGGATCTCAAATGGCTGACCGACACTTCTCCGCCCATGGCTTCGACGGTTTCGTACGCGGCTCGCTGACGCCGGGCTCGCCCGAACACTCGCGCACGCTCAACGAGAGAGGGCAGCCGTTCGGTTAGCACGAGAACCCGCTCTGTGAGTTTGGGGGGGCCGAGGTCAAGTGGCTCGGTCTCCAAACTCACCGCACCGACCCTCACCAGCCGCTGCAGGGAATCCCAGGCCGGCCGTCCAAGTCTACGCGAAAGCTGCGTCGCTCCGAGCCTTCCCCCCGAGCGCTGTAGGACGTGTACGACTTCGCGACTGGCTCCTCCGGGGGCAGCATCAGGGTTGCGTATACGAGCGATCAACCTGGAACGCCCCCACAGGGCGGATGGCATCATTGCTCTCAATGTCAGCCCAATCGGCGTCAAGTAGTATCCGGCGAGCCAGCGACCCAGTTCCAAGAGCCCGGAAGAAAGTAGGGGTCCGCTATCGGGCGCCAGCAAGACGGCCTTTAGACCGTCCTCGGAGCCATGGCCGAGTTCCAGCACCACTCCGATCATCTGCCGGGAGCGGACCGGTACTACCACTCGAGCGCCCGGTACCACGCGGTCGGCGATGGATGCCGGAACCGAGTATCGGTAGGGCTTGTCGGCCGGAATCGGTAAGGCAACCACGCAGGTGGTGGGAATCACGTACCGGAGTTCCCCGGGTCAACTAGTTGTGCGGCCAAGTGCTCCCCTTCATGACGAAGAGGCTCAAAGAGCGATTTCGTACCGAACGCCGCAGCGTCCGCATGTTGCGGCCCAATACCGTTCTCACCCCCAGCCAGCCAGCCACACGCCAGCCCCTCATGATCAGAGTCGGAACGCGGTGTGCCAGCCACGATCCGTCGGGGCGCGCTTCTTCGACAGATATCTCCACCACACCGGCGTTGCGCAACAACCCTTTCCACTCAACGGTAAGCAGCGCGGCAATTCCCAGGGAATCCACTCGAGCCGTCTCGATGTCGGTGGGCGTCCTGAGCCACGATGGCACTAGAGCCATTACCGTTCCCATCGGTCTGGTCACCCGGCGGGCTTCGCGCAGCACCGACTGCGCATCCGCACCCGGCAGGTGGAGCATATGCACCATGGTAGCATCGAAAACCTCGTCTTCGTGAGGTAGGTTCGTGGGATCGGCCACCTGGAAAGTGGCGAGGTTCGCTAGACCGGCGTCACGCGCGGTTCGCTCGGCAAGATCTATGGCCACTGGGTCAGGATCCGTGCCCTCCGTGTGGGTTCTGAACCGCTCACACCACCACAGAACAGATCGCCCAGATCCACATCCCACCCAAAGAGTTTCTTCGCCCCCTTCGGCATCGGAGATTTGTGCGAGTCGTCTGTGTATGGGTTCTTCGATTTCTGACCAGGGCTGGACTATGGCCAGCAGATCCGCGACCGACAGCTGCGACGCCATGGCCTGGAAGTTAGAGTCGACTGGTCGTCAAGCAAGCGCCCCGACATGCGCCACCGCTCCCGCAGCCAGTCTGTCCGGTAGATAGCCGCCTTCCAAGACAGAGGCTACAGGCGCACCCAGCTCCCGCCAGCGCTCGACCCATTGCGCGTAATCGGCAGGCTCGAGAGTGAATCCTCCAAGGGGATCTCCGGCCATTGCATCGAATCCAGCGGAGATCAAGATCAGTTGCGGAACCCAGGTATCCACCGCCTGGCTCACTCCCTCGATCAAGGCGTTTGTATAGGTCTCGCGCGGTAGTCCCGGCGGCAGTGGCACATTGGTGATGTTGCCGACGCCACGTTCCTCCGCCCTGCCGGTTCCGGGATACAGCGGCCATTGGTGGAGAGACACATACCGGACACGCGGCTCGTGTTCGACCAGTGCCTGAGTGCCGTTCCCGTGATGCACGTCCCAGTCGATGATGAGAACCCGGTCGAGCCCACGGTCCTCGATAGCCCACCTGGCAGCGACTGCGACGTTGTTGATGAGGCAAAACCCCATTGCGCGCACGGCGGTAGCATGATGCCCCGGAGGCCTGACCGCCGCGAAGCTATTGGTGCCGGACAACGCGCAATCGGCCGCAGCTACCGCTGAGCCGGCCGCATATATTGCCGCCTCATAACTTCCTTCGCTCACGATAGTGTCCGCGTCGAGCCTTCCCCCACCGCGTTGTGCGCGGGCTTTGAGGCCCTCGAGGTACGCGGCAGCGTGGACCTTGCGAAGCAGGCCAGGATCCGCGGGCTGCGGCTCGCCCCACTCAACCACATCGGGGAGCTCGTGTGATCTCAGAGCGTTCAGAACGGCATCTAGACGGGCGGGGCATTCAGGATGTCCGGGTGGAGTATGGTGTTCCCGGGAAGACGGGTGGTAATAGATCCGGACCGCCATCGATGTGCGGAGCCTAACGTCGACTACTAGTGAACCGGCCGTCGCCGCGCCGTTAGCACGGTGAACGAAGCTGAGTCGCCGACGTCGAGCTCACCGAGTCTCGCATTTTCGTTCAGAATCAGCGCACCGTGGAACTTCACCTGGTAGTTCGCCGGATCGCACTCCGCTCCAATGGCGGTTCGTAGGGCTTCCTGCTTGACCTCGGCCACTGTCCAGCTGGGTGACACCGACAGCAGCACGTGGTCCCAAACATCTTCGATCCAGACACGCAGTGGCATGGGGGACTCCGCCGTCACGATGTCTCTTCCAATCTTGGCAACGTCGAGAAGAAACGGGCGATGGCTTGTCCATAGAACATCGATGACGCGCTGACGTAGGCGCCGGGGTCCAGGTCGGACGCTGCCAGTGATATCTCTTCCCCACCCTGCCCGCGCAGCGTGATGAAGCCGGGCTCCTCGCGTTCCAGGAACGCGCTGTGATGTGGCATGCGTTCGGCGAAGAAACGTTTGCCGAGTTCCAGGACCTCGGCTACGCCCAAGCTAGTTTTCGTTTCTAGTCTCATTCACCGAGAACTCCAACCAAGACGGTTTCCGCGCGGTGCCACTCAGCCACCGATTCGCCGCGAGCAGCACCGCCAACACGGCTCCCCATTGTAGGAGAATCGTTCCAACATTCTCGACTCCAAACGGTTCGAGCCATCCGCTGGGATCGCCTTGTTTGGCCTGGTACAGCCACCAGCCCAATAGGATCAGCGCCTCCACCGGTACGACGAGACCAACTACGACATCCCACCACCGACCAATCCGAATGTCTGAGTCCGCGTGGTTGAGCTGTTCCCGCCTAAACCGCCTGATTCCATGAACAATAACGGCGATCGCGAAGAATAGCCCGGAAAGCATCAGGGCGATTCCCCAAACCCAATCCTGGTTGTGCAATACTTGTAGGGAAATCGCGGATGGGAGTCCCAACAGGAAGCCTCCAATTCCGACAATCCTGATCGCACGTCGATGCTCCATGCCGGCATCGCGCAGCACGCGTGTCGCCAGTTCAATCATCGCCACTAGGCTCGTAAAGGCGGCGAACGTCAATGACAGAAAGAACAACACCATGAAGAATTGCCCAAATGGTACACTGGCAAAGAGGTGAGGCATCCAGATGAAGGTTAGTCCTTCATTGCCCGAGGCGAAGATCGTTTGCTGTATCAGATCTGGCGTGAGCGCCTGACCACTTCCCACCGCACTCGCAAGCTCGGGGAAACTCCTCAGCACCTCGGGGTCGTTGGCGAAGCTGGCGACAAGTTGTGGCACGACCGAGAAGACCGTACAGATCACCATGATCCCGGCCAAGAGAGAGACTGTGTTATTGGCTGTCGGGAGTATGAAGGCGTTGAGCGCCGTGTCCTCTCGGCTTCTCAGGTACGCCGCGTAGCAGAGCACGAGCCCCCAGCCGGCCCCAGTATCCCATGCATTTTGTGTGAGTGCCTGTACCCAGATATTGGAGTCCTTGAGACCCTCCCAATCTACCGTGAACAGGTACGACAGTCCCCCCGACGCGTCGGGGAGTGTCAGTGCCCGCACGGTCAGTACAACTACGAGCACAAGCAGTGCAGGCATTAGAATCTTCGCGACCTTCTCGATCGCCCCCACACCGCGCGCAACGACGTACACTCCCAGTCCTATGGCAACAGCGTGTGTAAGCACGGGCCACCACGACGTGGTGTAACTGTTCCAGAACGCGGCTGGATCGCCCCCTCCCGACAACTCGCCCGTCACCGATGCGACCACGTATCGTACGGTCCAGCCGGCCACCACCGAGTAGTAGAACATGATCGCCGAAGCCACGAACGCCACGAACGCACCCATCCATGCCCAACGAGGTCCCATGAGGTGCACGAATGCGGCAACCGGTCCGCTGCGGGTCTTGCGCCCCATCCCGAACTCGACGAGGATCAGCGGTATCGACCACAGGAACAGAAACACCGCCCAGGCAACCACGAACTCTCCGCCGCCGTTCTGTGCCGCGATTCGGGGAAACCTCCAAATGTTCCCCGTACCGACCGCCATGCCCAACATCGCAAGCATCATTAGCCAGCGTGACGAGAACGCCTCTTGCCGATTAGCCACTAGCTACCCCTTTGTCTCAATGGCGGAGAATGCGAGTTAATGCAGCAACGGCTCCAACCGAGCGACTAGAGTGTCGAAGGCCAGAGGCTTGCCAGTCACCTCGAGAGCCAAGTCATGCGCCAAGTCGGCCTGGCCGCGCGACATCAGTGCATGCACAAACTCGCCGGCCTTGGGATTCCGAAACCAATCTTCGTCATATTCTTCGGTGAGAAGGTGCGCCAGAGCCGCTTCGAGTTGCCAGGCCCTTAGATACCGCGCCGCATAAAACCCGGGATCCACGTCCGCCAGGCACTCGTCTTCAGAGTATCGGAACCGCGTAGCATCCGATAGTCGTTCGGCGTATTCCGCGCCCATCCCGGTGAAGTCGCTACGATGCAACGACAGTTCGTAGATGAGCTTCGCCGCGTAGCGCCGGACCATGTACAGTTCGTTGACGCCCAACTCGAAGGAAAGTTGCCGGATCTCGCCTTCGCTCAGAGTAGTGTAGTGCCTGAGCCATAACCCGTTGACGGTCAGGTGATCCCACAACATGGCAAAACCCTCCGTGACGGAGTTGTCGCCCAGCCAACGGGCCTCGAACGGCAGATCGTTCGCGGGGGACGAGAAGTGCATGGAGTGACCCAACTCGTGCCAGAAGGTGCGAAAATCGCTGTGACCACCGCGTGGACGCAGGACTAAATAGACTTCGTGCGGCACCTGCACGGGAACACAGAATGCACGGGGTTGCTTGCCCTCACGCTCCTCTGTATCAAACCTGATACGCCCGCCCTGCGTAACGTCGAGACCCATATCCGCCATCTGCATTGCGGCTGTTTGCACCAGACAATCCGCCATGAAGGCCCTGTCATATTCGTTGGCACGAAACGTCCATGCGGCATCTGATCGAACCAGTTGCGTGATATGAAGACCCAATCGCCGATGAACCAGCTGCCCCAGCGAATCCACATACATATCCGCCGTCTCATCCAAGAATCTCTCGGCACTCCCGCCCAGGGAGTCGAGATCGACCCCGGACAGTGCTGCTCGCGCCGCCACATAGTCGTCGTACCCCAGCCCCTCTATCTCGCGATGTTCGAGCTCGAGCGCGTCACGACGAAGACCGTCGAGGGCAGCCGACCCCATTTTCATGCGTGCGGTATCGAGTGCGATTCGGAATGACCGATCCGGCGAGTTGGAGATCTCAATGGGGGCGCGCAGGTAACCCACCTCACGATCGGCAGCTTTGACCACGGCATTCTGCTCCCACATCAGCTGTCGCTCCTCCAGCGGCGCGAGCTTTCTACCGATTCGCGTATCTATGACCCACGCAAGCAGCTCACGCGAGCCGCTTTCGTGTGCGGCAGCCAGCGCTTCATCTTGCTGAAGCACTCGGAAGCGATCATATATTTTCTGGAACTCGGGGTCGCCCTTGAGGCCGGAGCCGGTCATGTAGTATTCACGGCCAAGGGCCTGGTGCATACGCTCACCCACTGCAACGAGTTCGGCGGCGGTCACAATCCCAGACGCTCCGCTAGATGAGCCCCGAGACGATCCGCCGCCACGCGCTCCTGGGCGAGGGTGTCGCGCTCACGCACCGTAACTGTCTGATCGGCCATACTCTGTCCATCCACGGTAACAGCAAATGGCGTACCGGCCTCGTCCTGCCGGCGGTACCGACGGCCTATGGAACCACCGTCATCGTAGAAGACCGGGAAGCGATTGCGGAGGTCGTCGTGAATTCTCTTAGCGAATTCAGGCATACCGTCCTTCTTGACCAACGGGAACACGCCAGCTTTGATGGGAGCAATGGCGGGATCGAGGCCCAGAACCACTCTCCTCTCATCGTTGACCTCTTCCTCCCTATAGGCGTCGACCATGGTGACCAGCGCAAGCCTGTCGACACCCAACGAAGTCTCGATCACGTACGGGACGAATCGTTCCTTACTAACGGTATCCACGTACTCGAGTTTCTTCCCTGAACACTCCTGGTGTCTGCGAAGATCGAAGTCGGTCCGGTTGTGTATTCCCTCTACCTCCTGCCAGCCAAATGGGAACTCGTATTCGATGTCAAAGGCGCTCTTGGCGTAATGAGCGAGTTCGTCATCGGTATGCTCATGAAATCGCAACTTTCGGTCATTGACGCCGAGTGCTACATGCCAATCCATCCGGAGTTCCCGCCATTCTTCAAACCACTTCTCGTCGTCACCCGGTCTTACGAAGAACTGCATTTCCATCTGCTCGAATTCTCGCGTTCGAAATATGAAGTTGCCGGGAGTGATCTCGTTGCGAAACGCCTTCCCTATCTGCGCAATTCCGAACGGAGGCTTCTTGCGGGAAGATTGAACGACGTTCATGTAGTTCACGTAGATGCCCTGCGCGGTTTCGGGCCGAAGGTAGACGACGGATGCTCCCTCTTCGACGGGACCCATGAACGTCTTGAACATCAGGTTGAACATACGCGGGGCAGTGAGCGTACCGCGGTTGCCACAAACGGGACACTGCGCGTCCGGATGGCCGGGCTCACCTTTGATCCTCTCATCATCAGCCCGGAACCGATTCTTGCACGTCTTGCAGTCGACCAACGGATCTGTAAAGCCCGAGACATGGCCCGAGGCTTCCCAGACCTTGGGGTGCATGAGTATGGCAGCGTCCAGACCTTCGATGTCGTCCCGTTGATGCACCATCGAGCGCCACCAACGCCGCTTGAGATTGTTTTTCAACTCCACGCCGAGCGGCCCGTAATCCCAGACTGAGCCCACGCCACCGTAGATCTCCGACGACTGGAAAACGAAACCTCGCCGCTTCGCGAGGGACACTATTCTGTCCATCAGCGATGTGTCTGCCATCGCTCCTTATCGTCGTAACATGGTTTGCGGAGGAGACTTCCGAAGTGCCGAAGTATAGAGCCCGCCGCCCAAGCCAGCAAGCGAAACGCCCGCTCGGACACCACGCAGGTTCCCTCGCGTGCCTCGGACACGCCAGCCACCCGATCCCGCCTTAGAACCTCACCCAGCGGCATCTTACTGGACGCCAAAGGCCAGCCTCCGTAACAGGTTGGAATAACACGACTTGTGAATATCCCCTAGGTTTCTTAATATAGGGCCGACATCGGTGCACCGGCTTGGGCTCTGCCTACTGGAACCCAAAGTCGGTACTGGGAGATTAGATTACTAGACCGCTTTCGGTTGATGCAAATTCACGCCGGGAGGCTGCTTTGACGAAGTGGGCACTGCGACCCTAAGGCATATATTTGACAAGCGATTACGGCCCCAGCAACTCCTTTGGTCACCGGCGCGTGCCGGCCCGGCCGCCCCAGCCGGGTCACCTGGTCTGGCCGGGGCTCGCCTGTGAGCATCGCCCGGCGGAGCATTGGGCTTGGCCATGATGCATCCGGGTCCGCCCGGCGCTGACGTCGCCCCAGCTGGCAGGCCTCAGGGCGTCACGACGCGTGAGGTTCACATCAAGGACCTCATTGCGGTTGTCCTACGACACTGGAAGCTGGTCGCCCTCCTAGCGGCATTCCTTGGCGGAGTGGCCTATTTTTCGGGTAGAGATGCCATTAGTGTGTACCGGTCGATGCTGACCGTGCGCATCTCTTCTCCCAAGAACATGTTCCCCACGAATGATATCGATGTAAATGAAATAGCGTTGCGGACCGACCCCATTTTATCGGAGGTCCTGGTCCTCACTACGCAAAAACTGGCGCTCAGGGTAACCCGCACACTCGATCTCCAACTCGAGATGGTAGATCCGTCCGTGCACCGTGGCGACGTCCTTCATGCCATCCAGGTAGATTCCCTGGCACCAACGGGGGAGTACCGGCTTACGAACGGCCCGGTGCCGGGTACCGTTGAACTGAGAGTGGCATCGACCGATTCGGTCCTCGAGAGCGTTGCATTGAATGCGACGCTGAGGGGACCCGGTTTCTCGTTTGTGGTTCCCGCTCCCGTTCCGGAAGCCGGTCTGGAATTCCGGATTGTGAGCCCCGAAGAAGCCGCCGCATGGGTGAGCGCCGGCATATCGTACTCGGTCCGCACAGAGACCAACGCGGTGGACATCACGTTCGAAGGGTCGGATCCAACTCTGGTACCGCATGTCTTGAACCAAGTGGCAATACATCTTCGCAATGATGGTGCGGAGAGAGCCCGCGAAGTCGCAGCTCAGCGGCTCAGATACATTGAGGTGCAAAAAGCCAGAGCCGATCGCGATCTCCAGGGAAAACTGAACGAATTACAGAGATTCAAGGAAGGCAACCAGATAACAGACTTGACGGCAGAAGAACAGTCGATAGTGGCGGCGATACAGGGCCTGGAACAGCAACGACAATCGATCTTGATCCAGATCTCCACACTCGAGGACGCCCTGGGCACTGGGGACACCATCGGAGTAGAGAAGCTCAATCGGCTGGCCGCTCTGGAAGGCACCACCGAGAACACGGCCGTGGTATTTCAAATCGAGAACCTCTTGAAACTATACGAGGAAGAGCGGTCACTGACGGCGGGGGCGCTAGGGCTCAGAGCGAGCAACCCCCAAGTAGACGCCATCAGACAACGCATAAGGAGCGGCCAGGCCGCACTTCAACATGCGGTGATAGCTCAACTCGAGAGCCTGAAGAACAACCGCGAAGTCCTGGCGCGCGAGATCGCCACGCTGCGAGATCAGCTCGGCACCTTCCCCGGAAAAGAAACCCGTGTTGCCCAGTTGGAAATAGAGCGCGACATACTCCACGATACCTACAGCTACTTGTTGAGCGAATACGAACAGGCCCAAATGCAGGCGGCTACGATCGCTGCCTACGTCAACATCTTGGATGCGGCGACCCCTCCGAGTCAGATCGGAACCGACCTGCGGCAGAAAGTGATGCTGGGTTTCATGGTGGGCCTGCTGTTGGGTCTCGCCGGCGCGTTTTTCCTGGAGTACCTCGACCAGACCATCAAGACTGCGGCGGATGTCGAGCGCACGGTGGGAGTGCCGGTCCTGGGACTGATTCCCTACGAGTCGAAACTCTCTTCCGGAGCGCGCAACGGTTCCGGCAAGCGCGTTGTCGTTCTCTCGGAGCTCAGCCCCGACGACCCATCGGCGGAGGCCTTTCGCGCACTTCGCACGAACGTGACGTTCGTTGCCGCAGAACGTCCGGTACAGTTCATCTCGGTAACAAGTCCCGGACCGGGCGAAGGTAAGTCGACCGCGACTGTCAATCTCGCCGTGACCCTGGCCCAAGGCGGTAGCCGCGTGCTGCTAGTCGACGCAGATCTGCGCCGACCTCTGGTGCACCGCGCATTCCGCCTCGTGGACCAGCCCGGTCTCACAGATATACTGATCCAGAGAGCCTCGTTGCGCGAAGCCGTCCGCTCGAAAATCTTGCCCAAATTGGACGTGTTGCCGAGTGGGCCCACTCCTCCGAATCCGTCGGAACTTCTTGGATCCGAAGCCATGCAGCATCTGATCTCCGAAGCTCGCCGGGAATACGAATACATAGTGATCGACACCCCCCCGACGCTCCCGGTTACCGATGCAGCAGTCGTAGCGTCAGCAGCCGATGCAACGATATTGGTCTTTCGCAGCGGTGATACTGAAGAGGGTGCCGCGCAGCGGGCCCTCGCCCAGTTGCGTCGTGTCCACGCCCGGGTGGCCGGAGTCGTGTTGAACGGCGTTCGCCGACGCAACGATCAGTATTACAGCTACTACTCGTACGACAGGGACGCTGGCCGTGAGCGATCGAGGGTCCAGGGCATAGCGTCCCGCCTGCGCAAGATGTTCTAAAACCCGACTAGGGCTGGGCTACGGCAATGATCTGCTCCCTCCGGGTACCAACGCTCACGTAGGACACCGGCACCCCCAGCTGCTCTTCAAGGTACTTGATGTACGCTACAGCATTGGTTGGGAGGTCCTCGAAACTGCGCACGTCGCTGGTTTGCTCCAGCCATCCCTCGAGCTCTTCATAGACAGGATCGACACGGTTGAGAGTCTCGATGTCCGCGGGAACCTCACGGATCACGTCACCGGCAACCCTATATCCAATACACACGGGAATGCGTGGGATGGTATCCAGCACATCGAGCTTGGTTATCGCCAAGTTCGTGAGACCATTGACTCTGGCAGCGTAGCGCACAATTACGGCATCGAACCAGCCACACCTGCGAGCGCGGCCCGTGGTTGCACCGTATTCACCACCGAGCTCGCGTAACCAGCCGCCGGTGTCACCGGTGAGCTCCGTCGGAAGCGGTCCATTACCGACCCGTGTGCTGTACGCCTTAACAACACCCAGCACGGCATCGATCATTGTCGGTCCGATCCCGACTCCGACTGCGGCACTGCCAGCCGTCGTGTTAGAAGATGTTACATAAGGGTACGTCCCGTGATCCACATCCAGCAGCGAACCTTGAGCACCCTCGAGTAGCACATGCCTACCGGCAACTAGAGATTCATAGGCGATCAAACCGGTGTCGGCCACGAGTGGCATTAGTCGCGGCGCGACTCGCTCTAGCAGTTCGGTGTGCTCTGTCGGATCGGCACGCTCGGCGGACTCCATGAGTTGTAAGAGCCGGTTCGTACGCTCTACTCCGTCCAGCACCAACTCCGTCGCACGCCGCAAATTCCGAAGGTCGCCCGTCCTGATCCCACGCCGTCCAAACTTGTCTTCGTAGCTCGGGCCGATTCCTCTGCCCGTCGTACCGATCTTCTGCATGCGTTCGCAAGCACGGTCCATCAATATGTGATAGGGAAGTACAAGGTGCGCCCTATCGGAGACAACGAGCCTGTCGCTCAAATCGATGCCGCGATCCTCGATCTGTTCCAACTCCGCAATAAACGTCCCGGGATCCAGAACAACTCCATTCCCGATCACACAGCCGGTATTTGGTTGCAGGACTCCAGTCGGAATCTGATGCAGCACGAACTCCGTGTCGTCGCACACCACCGTGTGGCCGGCGTTCGCTCCCCCTTGGTAGCGAATCACGAGGTCGGCGCTCTCGGAGAGCACGTCTACAATCTTGCCCTTACCCTCATCGCCCCACTGAGCGCCTACCACTACTAAGCATTTGCGGCTTGGACCAAACATGTGCGCGACGCCTCATCGAGATAGCCACAAAAAAGGCCCCGGTGGCCCAGGGCATCCTCTGCCGAAAGGTAGGTCGTTAGGAAAAAGCCGTCAACCGAACAGGGGCTGGGCGGGCGCTAATTGACCGACAATCCTGCCGTTGCGAGCAGGTCCGACACTTGGGATCGCGCGCGTTCGCCAAGGTCCAGCAGCGGCGATCTTACCCGTCCCCCCGCCAGCCCAACCGCATCGACCGCCGCCTTTACACCCGGCACACCCAGTTCCAATACTATCGCTCGGTGCAGCGGAGCTACCGTTTCCTGCAGGGATCCCGCCCTCCGCTTGTCACCCGCCGCGAAGGCGACTCCGATTTCACGCGTTACGGCCGCAGCAAAGCAGCCTGTCGCCGCTATGGCACCCGAAGCTCCCAATTCCAAGGCCGCGTAGTAGAGCGCTCCCGACCCAACCAGATGAGTCCACCCGGGTACGGCCTCGCGATACGCGGCGAAATTCTTGAGGTCGCCAGACGAGTCCTTTGCGCCGACGATGTTTGGATGTTCGGCGAGTTGCGCGAAGAGCGAATCACTCAGCGATAGGTGAGTGTATCTCGGAATGTTGTACAACAGCACCGGCACCGGAGATTCGTCGGCCACCTTGCGAAAATGGTCCGCCAGAGCCTCCTGTGTCAGGCCCGTGCCATAGTATGCCGGCGGCCTCACCAACACTGCGTCTCCACCTTCGTCCCCGCAGGCGTGGCACGCTCGAATGGTGGCACGAGTCGACTCCCTGCCAGCACCAGCGATGAGCCACCTATCGGGCGGCACGATGTCGCGCAACCACGCAATGATCTGTCTGTACTCGTCCTCATCCAGCAGAGGTGCTTCCCCCGTCGATCCCGCTACTAGGACGCCGTCTACTCCAAAGCCCAAGAGCGCTCGTACATTCTGCCTCAGGTCAACCGGATCCACCTGGCCCGTGGCGGAGTCGAAAGGGGTGGTGATGGGAACTAGTAAGCCGGTCGGACCACCGCTCATGGGATCATTTCCATGCCGTTCGCAAACCCCTCCGGCATCTGATCCCCGTCGGTCGCCACTGCGCTCGTCTCCTTGGTAGTCGCAGTGCGTGACCGGCGCCGGAACGTCCGGAGCTTGAGTTCGAAGTCAGCCGGATTGCTGGCTGCTGCCTTGGCGGTTTCGAACGTGACCACCTCTCCCTCAACGAGATCCATCAAATGTTGATCGAAGGTCTGCATTCCATACTGGTCCCGTCCCTCAGCGATCAAATCATGAATCTCGCCAACCCGATTGCGATCTTTGATGAGATCGCGGATGGTAGACGTGCAGATCATGATTTCGAGCGCCGGACATCTTCCCTTATCGTCGCACCGAGGAAGAAGCCTCTGGGATATCACGGCCTGCAGCGATTCTGCCAATCGCACTCGTGCAACATCCTGTTCTTCCGGCGGAAACATGGCCACCATCCGGGCGATGGTCGTGATGGCGTCGGGCGTATGGAGAGTCGAGATCAGAAGGTGGCCCGTTTCCGCCGCCTTCATGCCGGTGTCCATAGTCTCCGCATCCCGCAACTCACCAATGAGAACCACATCAGGATCCTGACGGAGGGCTGCGCGCAGACCGGTAGTGAAGTCAGCAGTGTCAGGCCCGATTTCACGTTGAGTCACAGACGAATTGATATCGCGATGAAGAAACTCTATAGGATTCTCGAGTGTCACAATGTGCTTGTTCATCGTGGTGTTGATGTGGTTGATCATCGCCGCCATCGTGGAACTCTTGCCACTCCCGGTTACGCCGGTCACCAATACCATGCCGCGCTCCGACTCGGCTATGGTCCCAAGCACACGAGGGAGTTCCAACTTCTCAAACGTGGGGACTTCGAATGGTATTACTCTCATCACAATCATGAAGGACGATCGTTGACGGAGTATATTCACCCGGAATCGGCCGATACCAGGCGCTCCCCACGAACAGTCGTAATCTTTGATTTCGTCAATTCCCTCGCGGTCTCGTGCAATTGGGATGAGCTTGAGGGCAATGGACTTAGTCTGCTCGGGCGTAAGACGCTGCTTCGTGAGTGGCTGGAGCTGCCCGTCGATTCGCGCCCGAAACACGTCTCCGGCCTTGATGTGTAGGTCGGAAGCTCCGCGTTCGACTGCCGCCTTGATGATATTTTCCATCTCTCAGTGACCGGTATCTAGGGTGACGGTATTGCGCAATCTCGACCTATCCGGATTGCGTGCCTGAAGTCTGCAGGCCATTGCACGGCCGAACAGCGTCCCATATGTCGCACCTTGTGCTACCAGACTTGCCGATATGCCACCTCATGGCGACACTGCAGAAAACATCGAGAAAACGCCCTCTGCGTGCAAGATCTCGAGTGGCTGCGCCGCGGTGCTCAGGTGTCACCCGTGACACTCCGAGCAAGAAATCCCATGCGATCGCGCACTCCGGACATGGTGTCCCGCGCCACAGTCCTAGCTCGCTCTGCTCCGTCACGAAGGATGCCTGTCACCCGATCCAGATCCGACTCGAGTTCCGCAGCCCTCTCTCTCAACGGAGCGAACGTATCAGATATATTGTCTGCCAGGACGCGCTTACAATCCAGACATCCCCAGCCCGCCGCTCGACACTTGGTGGCCACATCCTCCACGACGGCGGCGGGTGAAAAATGTTGGTGTAGCGCGTAGATATTACACACCTCGGGAGTACCGGGGTCGGTTCTCTTGACCCGTGCCGGGTCCGTCTTCGCGGGACGCAGCCGTTGCCAAACGGCCTCGGGCCGCTCTAAGATGCCGATCGTATTCCCAAGGCTCTTAGACATTTTGGCTTGTCCATCCAGCCCTATGATGCGACGTGCTCCGGTGATCCGGGCCCGCGGCTCCGGAAAGAACCCCGCGCCGAACCGGGCGTTCCATTTTCGAGCAATCTCCCTGATGAGCTCTACGTGCTGGGCCTGATCCTCACCCACCGGTATGACCTCCGCCTTATATAGTAGGACGTCGGCCGCCTGAAGCACCGGGTAATTCAACAGACCCGCCAAGATGCTTTCCTGGCGCCTGGACTTGTCCTTGAACTGTGTCATGCGCTCGAGTTCGCCGATCGGAATAACGGTATTGAACACCCAAGCCAAGTCCGTGTGCTCCGAGACGTGGGACTGCACGAATAATACGGCTCGATCGGGATCGATTCCCGCAGCCAAGAGACCGATCGCCATGTCTAGTGTACGTCGCGCAAGTTCTTTAGTTTCGTATGGCTGAGTTATGGCGTGGTAGTCAACGACGCAAAAATAGCAGTCATCTTGGTGCTGCATCTCCACCCAGTTGCGTACCGCCCCCAGGTAGTTGCCGAGGTGTAGTTCGCCAGAGGGCTGTATGCCTGAGAAAACACGTGCCATGCAATCGACCTATAGGTACGAGATAAGGAAATCGATGTGCCAGAACATAAGGATCTACTACAACATGCGCTACTGGCATCAAGGCGGGCGGCTGACTATATCCGGTCGGTAGACAACCCTCCCGATGCCTCGGCGTGGGGAGTCAAGGGAACTAGCGACTTCGTCACCCAGATAGATCGCGACGCCGAGCGGATCATTGCTGACACTCTGTTGGATGCGTATCCCACGTCAGTGGTGTTGGGTGAGGAGTTGTCACCCGGGCAAGATACTGCGCAGCTCACCTGGGTCGTTGATCCCTTGGACGGCACGACGAACTTTCTGCACGGTTATCCAACTTACGCGGTGAGCGTGGCGGCCGTTGTCGCTGGCCGATTGTGTGTTGGGGTTGTGACCGATGTGGCAAGAGACAGAATATACCACGCCACCGCCGGAGGTGGAGCCTGGTGTAACCACGACCGGATCCACGTTTCCGACACGTTCGAGATCCAAAATGCGCTCATAGGCACCGGATTTCCCTTCAAGGCTCCGGCGCTCCTAGCGCGATACCTGCGACAGTTCTCGATAATCCTTGCGGGCACCAGCGGCGTCCGCAGGGCCGGGGCGGCGGCACTCGATCTAGTGGACGTAGCCAGTGGAAGATTCGACGGCTTCTGGGAACTGTCATTGGCGCCATGGGATGTTGCGGCCGGTGCACTTCTGGTCAGGGAAGCGGGTGGAGTCGTCACCAACGTAGAGAACGATCCTGATGTGGTCCGTGCCGGTTCGATCGTGGCGGGCAATCCCACAGTACACGACTGGTTGTTGCACCGGCTGCGAGATGTGGCTGAATAGCCTCTCGGGGAAAGTGGTGGGCTAGGCCGAAGCCGTGGCTTTGCTGACCGTAAGAAGCCTCGGACCTCCGGGAGCGACTGCCACGGTATGCTCAAAGTGGGCGGATAGCGAGCCGTCGGCGGTGACTATAGTCCACTCGTCATCCAAGGTTCGCGTCCGGAATCCACCACTATTGACCATCGGCTCGATTGCGAGGGTCATCCCGACAGCAAGCCGGGGTCCTCTTTTCGGTCTCCCGAAATTCGGCACCTGCGGTTCCTCGTGGAACTTTGCACCGATGCCATGGCCCACTAGATCTCGCACTACGCTGTAACCGGAAGCTTCGGCAACAACCTGAACTGCGTGACCGATGTCCCCCACATGGTTGCCCAGCACCGCTGCCTTCACTCCGGCGTCCAGGGCCTCCCGCGTCACCCGCAGCAACTCCTCGGCATCGTGGTCGATTTCGCCCACCGGCAACGTGATAGCCGAGTCAGCATGCAGTCCGTCCAGGCAGACGCCGCAGTCGATGCTCAAGATGTCGCCGTCTGACAGAACGCGTTTCTTAGAGGGTATTCCGTGGACGATTTCGTCATTGATGGATGTGCAGAGCGACTTCGGAAAGCCATAGAGTCCTTTGAATGAGGGGGTTGCGCCAGGGTGGCTACGGATGAACTCCTCCGCCATATCGTCGAGATCTTCGGTACTGACTCCAGGCACCGCATGGTCAACTATCCTATCTAGCGTTCTGGCCAGGATATCCCCCGCGACCGCCATGGCTTCTATTTCCCGTGCGGACTTAATGGTTATCATACCCCAACGCTTTCGCCGTACGTTCGGCAATCGCTTCGACCGATCCCACCCCATCCAGTTCTTCGAGAACGCCTCGTTCCCTGTAGAACGCCACGAGCGGCTCAGTTTGCTCCCGGTACACTTCCAGTCGTCTTCGAATGGCAGCCGGTGTGTCGTCGGTCCGGCCCTCTTGGGCACTGCGCTTCACCAAGCGGTCGACCAACTCATTCTCTGGCACCTCGAAGGTCAATACCTTGTCGATTTTCGAATCGCGTGCCGACAGCAGGGAGTCCACTGCTACCGCCTGCGCCACGGTACGGGGGAAACCGTCCATTATGACCCCGCCCCTGGCCTCAGGAGATGCGAGCACCTCACTAATGAGGCCCATGATGATCTCATCGGGTACCAGCAGACCTGCATCCATGAAGGATCGAGCTTGCGTACCGAGTACCGACTCTCGCCGCACTGCTGTCCGAAGAAGGTCGCCCGTTGCAACCTTTGGAATGCCGACTCTCGACGCAAGTAGCGCTCCCTGAGTGCCCTTACCTGAGCCGGGAGCGCCGAGGAGGATTATGTTCATACCTATTCCTGGTGTTCACGCTGTGCGCTACATGTATCTCCGTCGGCCCCGGAATTTTACTCGGCCGTGCTTCATGAAGTCGTCGTAGTGTCTCAGTTGTGCATGTTGTTGGACCTGAACCCAGGTATCGAGAGCCACTCCCACGACAATGAGCAATGCTGTGCCGCCAAAGAAGAACGGGACGTTAAAGCGCTTGAATATGAAGAACGGCAGCAGCGCAACGGCCGTGAGGAAAAACGACCCCGGCAGAGTAACTCGGGACAGCACCCCATCAATGTAATCCGCCGTAGCCGCACCGGGTTTCACGCCCGGAATGAAGCCACCCTGCTTCTTGAGATTCTCGGCTATATCGATGGGGTTGAAGATGATCGACGTGTAGAAGTAAGTGAAGAATATGATGAGCAGTGCGTAGCTGATATAGTATACCCCTGTACCTGGCCTGAACGCATCGGACATGGCCCTGAGCCATGGTGAGTTACTGAACGTTGCGATGGTGCCTGGAACGATTATTAGCGACTGGGCAAAAATAATCGGCATCACTCCTGCCGAGTTGATCCGGATCGGAATAAAGGTTTTCTGGCCTTCACGAATGCGACCGCGCCCCATGACTTTTCGTGGTATCTGGATCGGAATCCGGCGCGCCGCGACCGTGACAGCGATAACGCCTGCTACGATCGCCACCATCACGCCGATCAGCAAGATCAACTTTGGCAGATTGATTACATCTGTCCGCAGGTAGTCCAGAGTCCGAAACATGCCGGGCCACATTCCCTGCATAATAGAGAAGAAAATCAGCAAGCTCATGCCGTTGCCGATTCCTCTCTCGGTGATCTGCTCGCCAAGCCACATCACGAACACGGCCCCGGTCGTGAGTGTCATCACCGTCATCATCCTAAATCCGAAACCGGGACTTGCGACTGCACCCTGTTGTTCCGCAAAGAGAGCGAACCCATACGCCTGACCGAACGATAGAACCACTGTGACGTATCGCGTCCACTGGGTGATCTTCTTCCGACCTTCCTCCTCTTTCTGCATCTTGTCGATGGTAGGAAATACGGCACCACCCAACTGGAACATGATCGACGCAGATATGTAGGGCATGATGCCCAATGCTAGCACAGTTGCCCTAGAAAGCCCCCCTCCGACGAACATGTCGTACACACCAAACAGAGTTTGAGCCCCTTGATTGCGCACGAAATCGGCCAAGACCTGGACATCGACTCCAGGGGTGGCGATATGGGCCCCGCCCCTATAGATCGCGAGGCAGAGAAGGGTAAAGAGAAGCTTCTCCTTGAGTTCCGGTACGGCAAACAAATTGGGGATTCGTGGTCCTGTCATGTTCAGCCTTCGATCCGGCCACCCGCCCGTTCGACCTTCTCACGCGCCGCACGCGAAGCCTTGCAACCTTTTACGACATAGGCACGCGTCACCTCCCCGGTGCCGAGAATCTTGATGGAACCATCGGCGCGGGCCGCCAGTCCACAGGACACGAGGAGCTCGGGTGTTATCTCATTCGCAGATAGTTGTTCCAGGTCCCGCAAGTTCACAACCTGATTGGCCACTCGGAACGGATTGGTGAACCCCCGCTTCGGTACTCGCCTGATCAGGGGCATTTGACCACCCTCGAATCCGGGGCGCACATTGCCGGACGCCCGAGATCGCTGGCCCTTTTGCCCACGTCCGGCGGTTTTGCCCAGCCCAGAGCCCACTCCCCGTCCCTTACGTTTCGACGGCCGGTTCGCACCCTTCGGCTCTGGCAAGTTATGTAGACCCAACGTGGGTAAATCAGACATTGGTTGCCTCGGCCTTGATGGTTATGAGGTGACTTACCTTTCGCAACATGCCTCTGACCGAGGGATTGTCTTTCACCACAACCTCGGCTTGATGATGCGTTATTCCAAGAGCAACGAGCGTGCGTCGCATGGTGCGGGCCTGGCCGACACCAGACTTTACCTGACGTACTCTCAGCATGGACGAAGCCTTAGGCTTGGAAGTCGCCTTCTTGCGTGCCGACGTCACCGAAGTCTTTTTGGCGGTCTTCTTGGTTGTTTTCCTAGTTCTCTTCGTCGCCTTCTTGGTCGTCTTCTTAGTCGTCTTGCCAGCGACCTTCTTCGCCGTGGACTTGGCCCTAGGCATCTTCTCTCTCCGGCTGGCGTGGTCGATAGTCGATTTCTGCGACATCGACGCCACGCTCTTTCGCAACTTGTTGTGCGGTAACAATGTTTCTCAGCCCATCCACCGTAGCCCAAACCATGTTGAGTGCGTTGGAAGATCCCAGAGACTTGGTGAGTATGTCGCTGATCCCGGCACACTCGAGCACGGCGCGTACCGGCCCTCCCGCAATCACGCCCGTCCCCGAAGACGCCGGCTTGAGTAGAACTCTACCCGCACCGTGCGTCCCAACTATCTCATGTGGAATCGTCGTACCGGACCGAGGTACAGGCTGCATGTTTCGCCTGGCGGCCTCGACAGCCTTGCGCACAGTTTCTGAAACCTCGTTGGCCTTACCCATTCCCACTCCGACGGTCCCGGAACCGTCACCCACAGCTACCAATGCGTTGAACGAGAACCTCCGTCCCCCCTTTACCACCTTCGCCACTCGATTGATGGAAATCACGTTCTCTATCAACTCCGACTCACGCTCTCCTTGATCGCGCCGCGGCCCCCGTTGACTCTCTCGCGCCATATCTCTAGAACTCCAATCCACCGTTACGGGCACCGTCTGCCACTGCCTTCACACGGCCGTGAAAAGGATGGCCACCACGATCGAAGACTACCCGTGTAACCCCTAGAGCCTTTGCCTTCTTTGCCAGCAACTCTCCAACCGCGTAGGCTCGGCCGACCTTAGTGCCTTTGTCCTTGGCCGGTTCGCCCGACCGATCGGACAATCCCACAAGCGTGTGTCCCTTGGTATCGTCAATCAGCTGAGCGTACGTGTACCTGAGCGAACGGTACACTACCAATCGCGGCCGTTCCGGCCTGCCCTTCACGGTCTTTCTCAACCTCACATGCCTGCGGTACCGTCTCGCTTGGCGCGTGCGTGGTCTACGTACGAGCCTCATGCCTTAGCTCCCGATTTTCCCGCCTTACGACGTACCTGTTCACCGAGATACCGAATGCCTTTGCCCTTGTACGGCTCCGGTGGGCGCACCAGACGCAACTCGGCAGCCACCTGGCCAACCATTTCTTTATCGATCCCTTCCACCTTAACCCCGTTGTTTTCGACAGAGATATCAATACCGGCAGGTGATCTGTAGTCGATCGCGTGGGAATACCCCACGTGCAGACGCACGCCAGAAGACGTCGTCTCCGCTTTATAGCCGACCCCGTGTATTTCCAGCCGCTTCGAGAACCCGCTGCTCACCCCAACGACCATGTTGTTCAACAAACTCCTCGTGAGGCCATGTAACGATCGGTGTTGCTGGTTGTCAGAGGGCCGCTCGACAGTCAGTTGGTCGCCGTCAAGTTTCAGCATCATGTCCGGGGCCACCGCGCGAGAAAGTTCACCCTTTGGCCCTTTGACAATGACGGTCTGCCCTTCGATCTGGACGGTCACGCCGTTTGGGATGGTGATTGGCATCTTACCGATTCTTGACATCGCACCCCCTACCAGACTACCGCCACGACCTCGCCGCCCACTCGAGCACGGCGTGCGTCGCGGTCACTCATTAAGCCACGTGGTGTGGAAAGAATGGCCATCCCCAACCCGTTCTTGACACGTGGTATCTCACGCACTTTTACATATCTGCGAAGTCCAGGCTTCGAAACTCGCCGGACCTCCCGAATCACCGGTGCATCTTCGTGATACTTGAGGTAAATGCGGAGCAAGCCGTGCAGGCCGTCATCGAGTACCTTGTAGTCACGAATGTAGTGGTTATCCCGAAGCAGGCGGGCGATCTCTGTCTTGAAACTTGACAGCGGTACATCGACCCTACGATGACCTGCCCGACACGCATTCCGGATGCGAGTCAACATATCGGCCACTGGATCTGTCATGCTCATGTGGTCGGACCCGATCCTTTCACCAACTGGCTTTGCGCACTCCAGGGATCTCTCCCCGAAGAGCTAGTTCCCTAAAACATATGCGGCACAAGCCGAACTTCCGCAAAAACGCACGTGCACGGCCGCAGCGCTGACAACGATTGTATCCGCGCACCTTGAAGCGCGGCTTGCGCTTTGCCTTCTCCACCAGACACTTCTTTGCCATGGACTTAAGCTCCTTACCCTATCCGGACTGGTGTCTCACCGCGGAACGGCATTCCCAGAGCCCCTAGCAGCGCCAGTCCCATGTCATCACGGCCAGAGGTCGTGACGAACGTGATATCCATTCCGTGGATCTTCTCCACCTTGTCGTAGTCCACCTCGGGGAAGACCATCTGCTCTCGTATCCCTACCGAGTAGTTTCCCCGACCATCAAAAGAATTGGGAGACAAGCCGCGAAAGTCACGAATGCGGGGCACGGTCAGGCTCACGAACCTGTCGAAAAACTCCCACATCCGGGCGCCCCGCAGCGTCACAGCCGCTCCTATGGGCATGCCCGCACGCAGCGAAAAATTGGAGATAGCCTTCTTCGCCCGGGTCACGATCGGACGCTGACCCGTGATCGCGGCCAGCTCCTCGACAGCCGCGTCCAACAATTTCGGAGTCTTCGGCGCCTCGCCCAGTCCAACATTTAACACAATCTTCGTCAGTCTCGGGGTTTGATGCACGTTCGAGATCCCAAACTCCTGCATCAGCTTTGGCCTCACGGTACTGACATAGTACTGCTGAAGCCGGGGCCGAGGAGCAACCGGCTCGGAGCCGTTTCGATCTTTCGATTCTGCAGACTTCTTATCGGCCATAACGCTATCCGTTTCTCGCAATCGGCTGGCCGGACTTCACGCTCAGCCGTTCAACTGTCCCATCCTTGTCTTTCTGCCTGCGCACGCGTGTGGGCTCACTGGTTTGCGGGTCCAACAGCATCACGTTCGAAGCGTGGATTGGTGCCGGAAACTTGATTATGCCGCCCTCCACATCGGCTTTGGCCTTCTGGTGCTTCGTCACGACATTCACTCCCTCCACGACGACTCTACCGGTCTTACGGTGAACTCGAAGAACTACGCCTTCCGCACCGGCATCCTCTCCTCGAACCACCTTCACCCGATCGCCCTTGGTGATATGCATCTTGTGACGAAACGGGGCCTCATGCCTCTTCTTGCCGCGCGACTTCCTATAGACTAGCGGTCTCATTTCAAAGAACCTCCGGAGCCAAGGATACGATCTTCATGAACCTCTTCTCACGGAGCTCGCGCCCGACCGGTCCAAATATCCGCGTAGCCCGCGGTTCACGCTGATCGTTGATCAGCACCGCAGCGTTGTCATCGAATCGGATATAACTACCGTCCTTACGCCGTGTCTCCTTCGCCGTTCGTACTATCACCGCTTTAACCACATCTCCCTTTTTCACTTGACCCGCAGGCAACGCATCCTTGATGGTGACAACCACTACGTCACCCAAGCCCGCATATCGCCTGCGGCTGCCCCCCAGTACACGGATCACGAGGGCACGGCGCGCGCCGGAGTTATCGGCCACTTTGAGTATGGTTTCTTGTTGGACCACCTATCTACCCCCTACTCCGCACGGACCAGTATCTCGACGACCCTCCACCGCTTGGTCTTAGAGAGCGGTCTCGTCTCGACAATGCGCACTGTATCACCCGTCTTGGCACCCCGATCGTCGTGAGCAGTCACCTTCTTCGTGCGAGTCAACTGCTTTCCATAGAGCGGATGCGGAAACTGGCGAGTCAGTGAAACCACGACAGTCTTGTCCATCTTATCGCTCACCACCGTTCCAGTCCGTACCTTCCGCCGCGCACGAGCGGTAACGTGGTCGGTCATCCTTCCATCCTCTCTCGAAGCACAGTGCGAAACCGTGCTATGTTACGGCGCAGCACTCGGAACTGCAGTGGGTTGTCGATCGGCTCAGTCGCAGATCGAAACTTCAGTCTAAACCTCGCCTCCTCCAGACGCGCCAGTGCCTCCCGGACTTCAATCGTCTCTAGTTCCCGTATTTGGGAGGCATCTATCGACTTCTGCTCGATGTCTTTCAAGACCATAGCTTACTTACCCTCGCGCAACACGAACTGCGTCTTGACAGGAAGTTTCGCTGCAGCGAGTCGAAGTGCCTTCCGAGCCAATTCTTCGGGTACGCCATCCACCTCGAACATGATCCGCCCGCGCTTGACGACCGCCACCCATTGCTCTGGATTACCTTTCCCCTTACCCATTCGTGTTTCAGCCGGTTTCTTGGTCAGCGGCTTATCTGGGAATATCCGGATCCAAACCTTCCCACCGCGTTTCATAGCCCGTGTCAAGGCAACCCGCGCTGCCTCGATCTGCCTGTTCGTGATCCACGCCACATTCAGCGACATCATGCCAAATTTACCAAACGATACTCGGTTGCCCCGGGACGCGTACCCGCGGCTACGGCCCTTCATCTGCTTTCTGTACTTCACACGCTTTGGCGCAAGCATATCTAAGCTCCCGAGCTGTACGTGCGCCCGCGTGAATCCTCAACTACTTCGCCTTTGAAGATCCACACCTTGACACCGACCGTACCATATGTCGTCTTGGCCGCAGTTGTTGCATAACTCACGTTCGCCCTCAATGTATGTAGCGGTACTCTGCCCTCGTGGAAACTCTGGGTCCGCGCTATCTCGCCACCCCCTAAGCGACCACCACACTTGATCTTTATGCCCTTCGCTCCCATCCGCATCGCATTCTGCACCGCCCGCTTCATCGCCCGTCGATATGAAACGCGCTGCCGAAGCTGGTGTGCAACATTGTTCGCCACCAACTGGGCTTCGAGTTCAGGACGTTTGATTTCCTCAACGTTTATGCCGACCTCCTTCGCGGTCAGCTGGGCCAATTCATCCCGCAGCTTATCGACTTCAGCTCCACGTTTCCCGATAACCACTCCCGGCCGTCCCGTAAAAATCGTCACTGTTACCTTCCCAGGCCTACGCTCGATGTGAACATCGGAAATTGCCGCATGGGCGAGACGAGAACCCAGATACTGTCTGATCAGTTCATCTTCCTTGAGCAATGCCGGGAAATCACTGTCCGCGTACCAACGCGATCGCCACGGTTTCACTATCCCAAGGCGGAATCCGTAAGGATGTGTCTTCTGCCCCACTATTCTTCCTCTCTCTCGGCTATCCGGATCTCCACGTGGCTCGTCCGCTTGCGTATCGGAGCAGCACGTCCCTGCGCCGCGGCGCGGAAGCGCCACAACGTCGGCCCCTCGTTGACCACTGCATACTCTACAAAGAAGCGATCGACATCGAAGGACGCGTCGTTTCGCAACGCATCTTGCTCCGCATTGGCTACCGCGGACCGAAGTACCTTCTCGACCTGCGTTGCCGCTCCTTTTTTCGAGAACTTCAGCAGGGCGTAAGCCTCGTTCACGTCCCTCCCACGGATCGTATCCACAACGAGACGCATCTTCCGCGGCGACTGCCGTATATGACGCTGAATTGCTCTTGGTGCCATTTCTACTTACCTGTTACCTGCTGCCGACTTTCTTATCCGCCGCGAGTTTCCCGCTATGACCGCGGAAAAGCCGTGTCGGGGCGAATTCACCCAACTTGTGCCCCACCATGTTCTCGGTGATATAAACCGGAATGAACTTGTTGCCGTTGTGGACCGCAATTGTGTGCCCGACAAAATCAGGCGTAATCGTCGAGGCACGCGACCACGTCTTCAGAACCCGCTTCTCGTTGCGCTCCTGAAGAGCCGCGAGCTTTCTCAACAGTGAGTCCTCCACATAGGGACCCTTTTTGACACTTCTCGCCATGCCAACTCCGCCTTACTTGGTAGACTTGCCGCGCTTGCGACCTCGAACGATCAGTTTGGTACTGGCCTTTTTCTTGTCTCGAGTCTTCTTCCCCTCGGGCTTACCCCAAGGAGTTACCGCCGGCCGACCCCCCGCGCTCCTGCCTTCGCCCCCACCCAGCGGGTGGTCAACCGGATTCATCGCTACGCCCCTCACCTTCGGTCTACGGCCGCGCCAGCGCGTCTTTCCGGCCTTGCCGACGTTCAGCAACTCATGCTCTGCATTCCCAACTTCGCCGATCGTAGCAGTACATTCAGCCCGGACCAGGCGAACCTCGCCACTGCGAAGTTTCAGCGCCACATAGTGCCCTTCCTTTGCCACCACCTGCGCGCCCGCACCAGCCGATCGACACAACTGCCCGCCCTTGCCCTGCTTGAGCTCTACGCAATGCACTGTCGTCCCCAGTGGTATCTCGGCCAGCGGCAGGGCATTACCCGTTCGGATATCGCTCCCTGGCCCAGACACCACAGTATCGTCAATCTTGAGACCCTGGGGGTGCAGGATATATCGCTTGTCACCATCCGCGTAGAACAGTAGGGCGATGCGCGCCGTACGATTTGGATCGTACTCGACCGAAGCCACCCGTGCAGGTACCCCGTGCTTCGAACGTTTGAAATCGACCATCCTGTAGCGCCGTTTGTGTCCGCCACCACGGTGCCTTGCGCTCACATGTCCCTTATTGTTGCGGCCGCCAGACTTCTTGAGTGGGCCGATCAACGACTTCGCTGGACGAGATTGAGTCACCTCGGCAAAGTCGGATACCGACCTGCCACGCGATCCGGGACTTATCGGTTGAAACTTCCTTACACCCATCGGCTCTAACCCTCGAACACCTCTATCGAGTCACCTTCGCGTAGAGTCACGTACGCCTTCTTCCAGCGTGGACGTCGGCCCTGCGTACGACCCTGCGTACGCCGCTTCGCCCTCTGCTGCAGCGTTCGTACACTCTCAACACGTACGTCGAAGAGATGTTCTATGGCCTCCTTTATCTGGGGTTTGGTCGCCCGGGGATCTGCCTCGAACGCATATTCCTTGCGAGCCGCATATGCGGCCGACGATTTTTCCGTCAACAACGGCCGAATTACGGCGCGGGACACATCACGCATCGTCGCCACCATGCTCCATGTTACCCGACTTGGTCTGCTTCCTGGTGGACTTCGACCTCGCCTTCCGGCCCGCTGGCTCGCCCTTCAAAGCTTTCTCTTCAACCAACAACACATCTGACCAGAGTATGTCGTAGGTCGCCGCACCGGAATACCGCCTTACCTCAACAGAACGAAGATTACGTGCAGAGAGACACACCTCGGGCTTGGTGCCGTCCGTGAGAACCATGACCTTCTTGCCGGTCAATGACAACTTGTCCAACAACTCCACCATACGTTTTGTCTTCGGTCCGTCGAAAGCCAAGGCTTCGATCACGTAAAGCGCACCCTCTACAGCTCGTTGGTTCAGTGCCGATTGGCGAGCCAGCCGCCGAACTTTCCGCGGAAGGTCGGTGCGGTAGCTCCGCGGATGCGGACCAAATACGATACCGCCCCCCCTCCATTGAGCAGCCCGAATGGTACCCTGTCGGGCACGGCCTGTACCTTTCTGGCGCCATGGTTTGCGACGGCCACCGGAGACGTCACTCCTGGTCTTCGTCGACGCATTACCCTGACGCTGGTTGTTACGAAACGCACGAATCGCCTGGTACATCACGGCCTTATTGACGGTTCCGTCAAATTCACGCGGCAGCGAGAACTTGCCCTTACGTTTGGCTGAACTGGAATAGTGGGGCACCTCAAGCATAACGCCCTCTTCCGCCTTGCTTCTGTACCACTACTATTCCCCTAACGGGGCCTGGTACAGCTCCTTTTACAAAGAGCAGATTCTGATCTGCATCGACACGAACCACCGACAGACCCGACTCCGTATGCCGTACCGCACCCATGTGGCCCGGCAACTTCTTTCCCTTGATCACGCGAGACGGGTCCGTCCCCGCACCCATGCTTCCGGGGTTCCGGTACCTCGTACTCCCATGCGACGCCGGACCACCCCGAAAACCATAGCGTTTGACCACCCCCTGAAACCCCCGACCTTTGGTAGTCCCCGCAACCTTGACACGGTCTCCCGCTTCGAAAATGCCAACGGTGATCACATCACCGACACTCGGCTCCGCCTCGTCCGGCACCGGAAAACTCCTCAGCACTGCGGGCGTCTCTTCCAAGCCAGCCGCCCTGACGTGACCCACCATCGCTCTTGTGGCGCGTTGCTGTTTTTTCGTATCGAAGCCCAGTTGAGCCGCCTTACTGCCGTCAGGACGAACCTGTATCTGTACCACGGGACAAGGACCGGCCTCGATAACCGTAACCGGAATCACCCGTCCATCATCCTCGAACAAGCGCGTCATTCCCAGTTTTCGACCGACAATTGCGTTCATCGCTACTCAACCTTTATCTCGACATCGACACCAGCTGGCAAGTCCAACTTCGTCAACGCGTCAACCGTTTGCGGTCGAGAATCATTGATCTCGATCAACCTCTTGTGAGTCTTCATCTCGAACTGTTCACGGCTCTTCTTGTCGACGTGCGGGCTGCGCAACACAGTCCACCGCTTTGTTTTTGTCGGCAACGGGATCGGACCGGACGCATGCGCACCGCTTTTCTCCACTGTGCGTACGATATCCGCTGCTGCCCGATCGAGCACAACGTGATCGTACGCCTTCAGTCTGATTCTGATTTGTCCGGCCATTGCCCTTTCCAGTTAGTCGATTGCGAGCCGACTGTAGGTGGCTCTATTCCAGTATTTTGGTTACGACTCCGGCACCGA